>VOPR01000011.1 GCA_009594995.1 Nitrospira sp.
GTGACGTTTCGGCCCAGTCAGGTCTTTAAAAAGTACGTCAATTCCTAGTCGCTACCTTGCCACGAGCACACGCAGCATGAGGACCGGTCATGGGGAATGATCCCAGACTGGGAAGTAAGGTTTTTTATAAAATCGGCGAAGTCAGCAAGATTTCAAAGTTGCCGGCTTATGTCTTGCGGTTTTGGGAGTCGGAGTTCGCCTTCCTGAGACCGAAGAAAAGCCGTGGCAATCAGCGGCTGTATGTGCAGCGTGATGTGGATACGGTGCTGGAGATCAAGCGGATGCTCTATGATGAGGGGCACACGCTGGCCGGTGTCAAGCGATACTGGGCTCGTCGGGGACGAGCTACCGTCAAGAAGAGCGGGTCGCGAAAAGAGTTGGCACAGCGGGTCAGAGGCGATCTCCAGGCGATCATTCGGATGATCGATTCACATTCAGCGTGAACTGTTCCGGTGATGCGGGCGGCTGCGTCAAACCGTGTGGGTACATCGATGTCGCCGTGTCGGGGCGTAGCGCAGCCCGGTAGCGCACTCGCTTGGGGTGCGAGGGGTCGTGGGTTCAAATCCCGCCGCCCCGACCATCGGCACGATGTGGTCCACCACGCACTGTCCTGAGGGACGTTGATTATTGCGACCGGTCATGTGCGCGTGCGTGTGAGTCTTCCCGCCTTTCTTGTCACCACCCTCGATCTGACAGATCCGGTTCTCCCCATTCACGATGGTTTCAATGTGTAAGGAGCAGCTGTGGCGCGTGTACGGATTCTTGTAACCAACGACGATGGGATTGCGTCTCCCGGTCTCCACGCAGTCGCGGCTGCGCTCAGTGCATTGGGCGAAGTGTGGATTGTCGCGCCAGACCGGGAGCGAACCGCGGTCGGGCATGCGGTCACGTTGCACAAGCCGCTGCGCATCACAAAAATGGCACCTCGAGTATTCATGGTCAATGGTACGCCGGTGGACTGTGTCAATTTGGCTTTGGTGAAAGTCTTGCCGGGGCGTCCGGCATTGATCGTGTCGGGTATTAATCGTGGCGTCAATCTCGGTGATGATGTGATGTACTCCGGCACCGTCTCGGGCGCCTTGGAAGGAACGATCCTCGGCATTCCATCGGTGGCGGTGTCGCAGGAAGGCGGCGAGACGTTCCGGTTCGAGGTCGGGGCGAAATATGCGGCTCGCGTGGCCGCCGAAGTGCTGCAGCACGGATTGCCGACGGAAACTATTTTGAATGTGAATATTCCCGATGTTCCGTTGCGATCTATCAAGGGAGTCAAGGTCACGTGTTTGAGTCGGCGCCGCTTTAACAATCCGATCGTGGAGAAAGTCGATCCGAGGGGCCGGAAGTATTACTGGATTGCCGGGACGCGTCAGTCGTGGAGTCGTGAGAAGGATGCCGACCATGAAGCGCTCGAGCAGCACATGGTGTCCGTGACACCGATTCATCTCGATACGACTCATCACGCCATGCTGGAACATTTTAGAGCCTGGGAGCAGTCGCTCTCGCGACCGGCCGCGAGTCCGATGCTGAAGACGTCGCGTTCACGAAAGCAGGCTCGCGCGTGACCGGACTGATCGAATGGTTGATTGAGGTGCTCGGTCGGTTCGTCATTGCGACAATCTCGACCTTCGGCTACACCGGCATTGTCATCACGATGGCGATCGAAAGCGCCTGTATCCCCCTGCCGAGTGAAATCATCATGCCGTTCTCGGGCTACCTGGTTTCCACCGGACAATTTTCGATGTGGGGCGTGGCCTTCGCCGGCGCGATCGGCAATGTGCTCGGGTCTTTGGTGGCGTACTATGTCGGGGTATGGGGCGGGCGGCCGTTTGTCGAACGCTATGGGCGGTATTTCCTGATCTCGCAACACGATGTGGACGTGGCCGACCGGTGGTTTGCGAAACATGGGGAGGCGGCGGTGTTGATCGGCCGGCTGTTACCTGTCGTTCGAACGTTCATCTCTCTCCCGGCGGGAATTGCGCGCATGGACATCAAGAAGTTCGTGCTGTATTCATTCGTGGGAGCGCTGCCTTTTTGTTATGCGTTAGCTTATGTGGGATTGAAGATGGGGGAGCACTGGAATGAATTGCACCAGTACTTCCATCATGCGGATCTCGTGATCGGGTTGTGTCTTGCCGTGGGCCTCGGGTATTTTCTCTGGTCGCATTGGCCCAAGCGCCGCCCATCTATGGAGTAATGACGCATCATGTTGCGTGTCTACAATACGTTATCTGGAAGTAAGGATCCGTTCGAGCCGATGGTGCCCGGCAAGGTCCGCATGTACGTCTGCGGCGTCACGGTCTACGACTATTGTCATATCGGGCATGCGCGCAGCGCCTTGGTGTTTGATGTGTTGCGGCGCTATCTGGAATATTCCGGCTTTGCCGTTGAGTTTGCCAAGAACTTCACCGATGTCGACGACAAGATCATCAAACGGGCCAACGAACAAGGCGTGAGTTGCGAGCACGTCACCACGACCTACATTCAGGCGTACTACGAGGATATGGAAAAACTCGGCGTGCGCAGAGCCACGCTTGAACCGAGGGCGACGGAGCATATCGCCGACATTGTCGCGCTCGTCGACACGCTGCTGGCAAAGGGCATGGCCTATCGCGTCGAAGGCGATGTGTATTTTCAGGTGGATCGGTACCCGGTCTATGGCCGGCTATCCAGGCGGAAAGTCGAAGATCTGCAGGCCGGTGCACGTGTAGATGTGGACGAGCGCAAACGGCACCCCATGGATTTTGCCCTCTGGAAAGGGAGCAAACCCGGTGAGCCGTCATGGGACAGCCCGTGGGGACCGGGTCGTCCCGGTTGGCACATCGAGTGCTCAGCCATGGCCATGCGGCATCTGGGCGAGACGTTTGATATTCATGGCGGCGGGATGGATCTGATTTTTCCGCACCACGAAAATGAAATTGCTCAATCCTGCGGCGCGACCGGCAAGGAATTCGCGCGGTACTGGGTGCACAACGGGTTCGTACAGATCAATCAGGAAAAGATGTCCAAGTCTTTGGGGAATTTCTTTACCATTCGAGAGATCTTTCAGAAGTCCGAATGGCCTGACATGATCACCGGCGAGATGCTGCGCTATTTCTTGCTGTCCACACACTATCGCAGCCCCCTGGATTTTTCTGATCAAAGCCTTGCCGAGGCGAAGAACGCGCTCAATGGATTTTATGACCTGTTTGCGCGGCTCAAGGAGTCGGCGCCCGCACAGGGCGCGGCCGACCAGCAGATGCGCGAGGCCACGCACCGGATGCGGCAGGCCTTTGTTGAGGCCATGGACGATGATTTGAATACACCCAATGCGGTGGCCGTCCTGCAGAAGTTACGTGGGGAAGTGAACAAGGCGCTCGAGGTTGGACTCTCCGATGAGCTCCGGCGTGTGATACGCCAGGAATTTCGGTCATTGGGTGCGGTGCTCGGACTGTTGCAGCCAGATGACTGGCAGTTCAAGAGTCAACGTCAGCAAGGCGTTTCCGGCGCGACAGGTGCGCCCATGACGAGTCTGTCGGATGAGGAGATCGCGCACAAGATTGCGGCCAGGCTCGCCGCGAAACAAGCTAAAAACTACAAGTTGGCAGACCAGCTTCGGGCCGAATTGTCGTCCCATGGCATCACGATCGAGGACCGGCCAGATGGCACCAGTCGATGGAAACGATAATTCGTCGGAAGTGATTTACGGTCTCCATGCCGTGCGCGAAGCGCTTCGCGCCGGGGCTCGCCCGCTTCAGCGGCTGCTCGTGTTGGCCACGGATCGGCAGTTCGGGGAGATAGTCCGGCTGGCCAGAGAGCAGCGTGTGCCAGTGTATGTTGAGCCACGCGCGGCCATTGATCGGCTGGTTCCCGGTGGGCATCACCAGGGCGTGGTCGGTCTGGTAGCCGCCAAGTCCTATGCGGAGCCGGATGATATTCTCGCGGCGGCGCAAGGTCCTGGTCAGACTCCGCTACTAGTGTTGCTCGACGGCGTCGAAGATCCTCACAACCTCGGGGCGATCCTTCGAACGGCTGAAGCCTCCGGTGTACAAGGCGTATTTATTCCGGAACGCCGCGCGGTCGGGCTGACCAGTGTGGTGGCCAAGGCCTCTGCCGGGGCTGTGGACTACATGCCGGTCGGACGGGTTCCGAACTTGTCGCGATGGATTGAGCGTTTGCAAAGTGCAGGAGTCTGGGTCTATGCGCTGGATGCCGAGGCTCCGAAGGCGTATACCCAGCTGGACTACCGGGGGCCGGTTGCCTTGGTATTCGGCGGAGAGGGGAAGGGGGTACGGCCAGGGGTTCGCGGAACCTGCGACGATGCCGCCCACATTCCCATGTTGGGGAAAGTCAGCTCGCTCAATGTGTCAGCTTCGGCGGCCATCGTCCTGTATGAGGCGCTACGGCAGCGTCGGGAGCGAGCGGGGGAAAGACCCTGAGGAGGGGAAGCAGCGGACTACCGAAGCTTCAACATTTTCCCTTGGATGGCGGCCTTGAGCAGCTGAGCGGTATTGGAGACGCGGATTTTCTTCATCATATTAGCGCGATGCGCCTCAACGGTCTTCACGCTGATCTTGAGCCGCTGCGCGATTTCCTTGTTCTTGAACCCGGTCCAGATCAACTCAAGAATTTCCTGCTCGCGCGTGGTCAGAGCTTCCGGGCGTCGTTTGCGAGGGGGAAGAACCGGATCAGGTAAGGATGCTTTGGTTCGACCTTTGCTGGTCCTGGCAGCTGTCGGCATGTACTTCTAGCTCCACTTCGGGTAAAGGCAATGCACAGATTGAGGTCTGCGACCTCCCGCGTCAAAATCGAAGTAGGATTATACGCAGTGCTCCTGGCGTTTGTAAATGGAAAGCGCCTGCGTCCGGCCGCCTGCTGACTGCTTCTATTGACTTAGGTTTGCCTACGTATTGTTAGATGTGCCCTGTGTGCCTGATGCGAGCGAATTGATGAGGGCGTGCTGATGATGTTGTATCTGACGGTACTGGCCTTCGGCGCGGTGATCGGCAGTTTTCTCAATGTCTGTATCTACCGACTGCCTCGCGAAGAGTCGGTCGCCTGGCCCGCTTCTCATTGCCCGGCCTGTCTCCGGCCCATCGCGGTTTACGACAATATCCCGATCATGAGTTATCTGATTCTTCAGGGGCGATGCCGCGCCTGCCGGGTGCCGATTTCCATCCAATACCCTGTGGTGGAGGCGGTCAATGCGCTCGGATACGTACTGCTCTTTTGGAGATTCGGTTTTACGGCAGAAGCGTGTGCGTACGCAGTCTTGTTTTCCGCGCTGGTCGTCATAACGGGCACGGATCTCTCCCATACCATGATCCCGGACGCAGTCACCCTGCCGGGGATTGCTGTGGGCCTGGTCTGTGCCGCCGGCATACTACCGATCGGCTTGGTCGACTCGCTGCTCGGTGTCGTGATGGGAGGAGGGATTCTGTGGTTCCTGGCTTGGGTCAGTCCCTATGTCTTTGGAAAAGAAGGCATGGGAGGGGGAGATATCAAACTCATGGCCATGGTCGGCGCGTTCATCGGGTGGCAGCCAGTGCTGTTAGCCATTATGATCGGATCCTTTCTTGGCTCCCTTGTCGGCGTCGGACTTATGGCTACCGGAATCATCCGGCGTGAGCAATATATTCCCTTTGGCCCCTTCCTTGCGGTGGGCTCCCTTCTCGCGCTCCTGTTTCACCAGCCCCTCCTTGACTGGTATTGGTCTCTGTTTAATATTCCCCAGTAACTGCCTGTAAATCGGCTGCCATGGCCAGTTTATGGCCATTCTCGTTTCTGCACGCTGTATCCGAACGGACGTGGCACTGTATCTGATTCGGAACAGTTCAGAATTGTCCATCCCTTTGTCATTGATCATTCCAGGGGCTGATCGCAGATCCCTCCTGCACACTTCTTCGCAATCTCGACATCTTTCCGCGTGGATCCGATGGACATACACCATTGGCTGTTCCCGGGCATTGTGTGCAGGAGTAACGGCACGAAACTTGGAAATGCTCTACGCGCTCGAGGAAAGGAGCCGGTATGAATGAACGTGGAGTGAGTCTTGTGGAGTTGTGCACGGTGATGGCCATCGTGATGATTGTGATGGGAGTGAGTGTGCCGGGGTGGACGGCCCTTATCGCGAAACACCGTCAGCGGGCAGTGGTAACGGAGATTGCTTCGGAATTACGTTTTGCCCGGCAATTGGCTATGGCGCGCCACGAGCGTATTCGAGTCGTCGTGAATGCGGAGCACTCAGAGCTGCGGACCGAATGTGTCGATTGTGAAGAGGGTGTGCTGCGCCGCTATGAGTTTGCGCGCACGGGCACTGTCATCGATTCGATGAGCACCAGGCCTGAGATTCTTTTTCAATCCAGCGGCCGTTCCGCAACGGCGACAACGGTGATGCTGGTCGATTCCAGGCAGGTGACGCATCAAGTGACCGTCAGCATCACCGGGCGGGTGGCGGTGTCATGAAACCATCTGAGGTGTGTATTACGGGGCGAGGGCGACGGGCGATGGGTTCCGCAGGGTTTACCTTGGTGGAAAGCATGGTGGCGTTGGTGGTGCTGTCGATTGGAATCATCGGGACGATCGGGATGTGTGAGTGGGCGCAACGCGGCCTTCAGCGCGGAGCGCTGACGACCACTGCGCTGGCACTGGCAGAATCACGCCTGGAGGCAAAGCGAAGCCTGCCGTGGGATCAGCTTCTCGCCGATGATCTCGATCAAGACGGGACATTGGAGTCCAGCATGCGCGACGACGGTTTGCTGGATGATCGAGCAAGCGGCGACGGGATTTTCACCTCCAGTCTGACGCGGTCCAATATCAGACTTGTCTGGACGGTAGAACTCAATCGAGGGAATCAACCTGGGGCTGCGAGTCTGGCCTCGATCGAGGCGCGTGCGATTTTCATGACACTGGGAGGGCAGGAACGGGAAGTTCGGGTGCGCACGATCCGGGCTAATCCACGGTATGTCGGCCTGTCATCGCTATCGTGATTCGGACATGGTTTGTCGTCTCAAGAGAGCCGAAGCACCCGCGATCCGAATGGCGATGGAGTTGCGACGGTGTGAGCCTCATTGAATTGCTCATTGCCATGGCGATCAGCAGCGTGGCCATCTCGGCGGCGGTTCAAGCGTTCGCCGCCTATGGTGTTCGCTTGAGTTCTCAGCATGCCACGATAACAGCCAATCAGGAATTGCGGCTTGGGATGGATGTGTTGTGCAGCGAGATTCGGTTGGCAGGAGGTGGGTTGTTAGCCGGAGATGCCCCGTTTGTGAAGGCGGAGGCCGATGAGGTCGAGTTCTTCGCCAACTTGAATGGCTCTTCAACCCGTCTGACGCAGGTTGTGGAAGTGGGTCGACAGGACTTGCCGGTTGAAGATGGCGCTGACTGGCCGAAGGGCAAGCAAGTGCTGGTCTGTACGTCTTCGCATTGCAGCTGGCATCGCCTCGCTGTTGACGGCCGGAAGCAAGCACTGACGCTCACGACACCGACTCCCGAACAGTTTCAGGAGAAGAGTGCCGTCTTTCTCTTGAATCGGGTGCGTTATTACATGAAGCGGCAGAGTGACGGGATGTTGCGACTGATGCGTGAGGTAGATGGCGGGGCGAGCACATTGTTGGGCGATGTGAGCGAGTTTAAACTGCAGTATTTCAACAGAGACGGACATGTGACGACGGATGTGCGGGAGATGGTGCGTGTTCGGGTGACGATTCAGGTCGGACGGCAAGGATCGTTGATGTCGCGAGATATCGCGATCCGGATGTAATCAGCAAAGGGGACGGAGGCATGCATAGGAGCGGCGGGCATTCAGTGATTACTCTGCGGCGGGATGAACGGGGGATGGCGTTGTTGGCGGTGTTGATGGTGGTGTGTCTCCTGACATTGTTGGGTATGACCTCTCTGCAGCTTGCAGGCCAGGAGGTGGTCGGTGCCAGCGCCTTGCAGGAAGAACGGGTTGCTCATCATGCCGCGGAAGCGGCTGTCGATGTCGTGATGGGGTGGTTTCATGATCCGGCACTCCTGTCACAGGAGGTTGGGACGTCGTGGTTCGCCAAACGATTGGTCAATGTGCAGGGAGACCCGTCGTACTTTGATGCGCAGGGGCGTGCGCAATTTGTCGGGACCGTCGCCAATCCCGACATTGTGTTCGATGCGGCCAATCTCCAACACGACCGTTTGCTCAACGATCCTCAAACAGGTTGGTTCAAGTCGCTCAAGGGGCTGGCCAGAATTCTCAAGTTGCGGGTGTATGGCGCGACGCGGCCTGGCCTGCTGTGTACGGTAGAGGTGACGGCGGGAGCCGGCCATGCGTCGCGTGTGACGAAGACATTAAGCGTTGAGTTGGGTGCTTATGCCGTTCCGGCTCTGCACGCGCCGCTGCAAAGCGGCACTCTTGGAAGCGAGTCGGCACAAGCACGAGCCGGTTCCGTCTTTGCGCATTGGGGTGAAATGGTGATTCGCGGCCGGGCCTATTTCCCTCGTCCGGAGGAAGTACCGGTCAAGAGCGGGTTGGCTCCCGTGAGCGGGCAGGCGTATGACGAAATGAGTCATCGCGAGGATCGGTGGCTGAACATTCGTCTCGGGGGCGACGTCTTCTTTGCCCAGCTTCCGATTGAGGCCTGGTCTGGCGTGCCCTTAAACGTTCACGCACATCAGGAACCGGTTCCTGGCATCAAAGTGGATCAGTGGGACTACGCGACCTTGAAGCGAATGGCCATGCAGTTCGGACGATATTACGGTCTTGATCGAGAAGGGCTGCTGTACCCGGGTGGCGTGATTGAGCCGGGGCTTGGGCGCTCTGCGGCGGAGGTATTTGCGTCGAAAGGACCTGGGGATCATCGAGGACTGATCTTTGTCGACACGCTTGACGGGCTGCCGCCGCGCGCGGACAACATGGGCACGATCGTGCTTGATCAGGACTATGCCGAAGGCATCTTTATTGTGAACGCGCATGTTCTCTGGAAGGCAGGGGCATCCGGGAAATCCGTTCCGGCGTTGAGCCCCCCGCCGGATGGCCAACAGTCGCTTGGGACGAGAATTCCGGTGCAGTTGTCCGGGATTCATCTTCAGGGAGTCTTGTATTCAGCCGGTGATGTCCGATACGTCGGCCACCTCAAAGTCTACGGCGGTGTGGTGGCGCAAGGGGCCGTTGTAGACGGCACGAACGGATCGGGGACGTTCGAGGTCTGGTACAACCACGATCTTCGAGAAGGGTTAGTGCAAGGTCTCCCGCTGGTGTATGTCGCGCCAGGCAGTTGGCAGGCTAAGCTATGAATACATAGATAGAGCCGCAGAGTTGTCCCTCGATTCGTGCCCTAGGTAGGTAGAAAGGAACCGGTTTCATGATTCGCGCAACCTCATCAGTCCTATCGGCAAGTAGTGCATTGCAATGTGCGGCACGCTCGGGCCGGACACGTTCATCCGGCCGCTACGACCAGCTGGTCTTACAGGGTTTTCTTCGGCAGGAAGAGCTCACACTCGCTATGTCAGAAGCTTCACGCAAGCGGCTTGATGTGGCCACGTTGCTCATGGATCGGTATCGGATTCCGAAGCCGGCCATCGGAGCAGCTCTGGCGGAGTACTACGGCTGCCAGTTTCTTGCCTATGACGAACGTACCATGGTGGAACCGGAGCTATTGAAGAACCTCAGCTTTGACTACCTCAGGATGAACCATTGGGTTCCTCTCCGGCGGCAGGAATCCAAAGTGGAGGTCCTGATCGACGATCCCCATAATCCTGACAAGCTTCTTGATGTGCGGCGCGCGTTTCCCGGGCAGACGCTGGAGTATCGTGTCGGACTGCGTGCAGACATCGAGCGCGTGTTGAGTGCCGTGTGCGGACGTGATCTGGATGATCCGATCACGGATATTCTGGGTGAGCTGGTCAGTGAGGCCCAGCTGGAAGAGCAGCAGAATGCGACCATTGCCGCAATTACCGAAAACGATTCAGCGATCGTTCGTCTCGCCAACCAGATCATTGCGGAGGCCTATCGGCGCGGGGCGTCGGATATCCATATTGAACCTTACGCCGACCGGAAGGAAACGGCGGTGCGATTCCGGGTTGATGGCACATGCTTTACCTACATGAAGATTCCGGCGGCCTACCGCCGTGCGATCGTGTCTCGCGTGAAGATTATGGCCAATTTGGATATTGCCGAACGGCGGAAACCTCAGGATGGAAAAATCCGCTTCAAATTGACCACGGGACAGGAAATTGAGTTGCGCGTTGCAACCCTGCCCACCGCTGGGTTTAACGAAGATGTCGTGATTCGGTTGTTGAGCGCCAATGGTCCCCGACGGCTTGAGGGCTTGGAATTCAGTGCCGACACTCGCCGCCAGGTGGAGCAGTTGGCGCAGAAACCGCATGGCATCGTGCTCTGTGCCGGCCCTACCGGGTCGGGCAAGACGACGACGCTACACGCCATTCTGGCGTCTATCAACACTGATGAACGAAAGATCTGGACGGCTGAGGATCCGATCGAGATTACGCAGGATGGGTTGCGACAGGTTCAAGTGCATCCCAAGATCGGCCTGACCTTTGCCACCACCATGCGGGCCTTCTTGCGAGCAGACCCGGATGTCATCATGATCGGAGAAATGCGCGACAAGGAAACGGCGGATATTGCCATCGAAGCCTCTCTGACCGGCCATTTGGTGTTCAGTACGATCCATACGAATAGCGCGGTGGAAACGGTCGTGCGATTGCTCGACCTCGGTTGTGACCCGTTCAATTTCTCCGATGCCATGTTAGGCGTGTTGGCCATGCGGTTGTGTAAACGTATTTGTCCCAATTGCCGTGAGTCCTATCATCCGACTCGCAGCGAATACGATGAATTGGTGCAAGCCTTCGGGGCGGTCGAGTGGAGGGAACAGCAGCCTGCGTACGATCCAGCCTTTACACTGTTTCGCGGACGCGGATGTGACGCCTGTAACCAGACCGGGTATCGCGGGCGGGTTCCCATCCATGAGCTCATGGTGGTGTCCGAGCGCATGAAAGCGCTCATTCAAACGCGGACCCGTACCGGAGAACTGTTGGCGCTCGCGAAAAGTGAAGGCATGAAGACCTTGCTTCAGGATGGTATTGAGAAAGTCCTTCAGGGGATCACTACGTATAAACAGGTCAGAGCCGTGGCGATAAAGTAGCGCTTTTCGTCTCCAGCCAGGCCCCTTCGTCTCAGTACGGTCTGTTCTCCGTTAAAGACGGTTTGTGTCTATGCGTCTATTGCAGTGAACCCGCGTAAGCGTCCCGCCGTCCTGCAACCTGCTCCGCGAATGAAATAGATCTCCGCGTCAGCAACCAAAGATGGGCTGCGGTCCCTTGCCTACCGCCGTTGCTCCGCCATTCTGGCTCGTCAGGCAGACTAAACATCGCCATCGTTTCGACAAAAATTGTCATCTAGGTGATCATCAAACGCTCGGAATTGTACGGCGGTCGAGATGAATGCGGTCTATATATCAAATAGTTACGTAGATATTCGCGTGAAATTCCATCGGCATGGCACTTGCTCATCTGCCTGTTGCCATGTGTGTCTCTAGCTATCACCAACGATTTGTTGCTGTCCGTCGCCAAGGGGGCTTCACCCTTATCGAAGTGATGATTGCCGTGGCGATTGTCGGCATCCTGGCGATGGTGGCTGTCCCCAACTATCTTCAATGGAATGCGCGATATCAGCTGAAACAAGGCACGACAGAACTTGCCGGTAGCCTTAGCCTGGCACGTATGGCGGCGATGAATCGCAATCTGGCTGTTACTGTGACGTTGGCGCTGGTATCCGGCCGGGTGAATGTGGACTTTGGTGGTGCATTGGCCCCCCTGGTGCTGCCCCAGACGATCGTCGCATTTACGGGCGGCCCGACCATTCAGTTCACGCGACAGGGGTTGAGCGGAGCCGCCGCAAATGTGCCCCTGACTCTGGTGTCCCAACAGGGGACAGTCTATTCCCTGGTCGTCACTCCATCCGGCAAGGTGAACTGGTGCGCCCAAGCGACCTGTCCGTAGAACCTGAATGAGACCCACGATGGAACGAGAAGCATTGTCAGGACCCCCCGCGCCATGTCAGCAAGGGTTTACCCTGTTAGAGGCTATGGTCGCGGCAAGTGTCCTCTCAGTCGGTTTGTTGGGGTTGGCGGGCTTGTCGGGAATGTCGCTGGGGAAAAACGTGGATGCGAATGACATGGCGCGTGTCACCAATATCGCGGCAGATATGACGGAGCGCATTCAAAATAACCGGCAGCGCGTTCTGGATTACCACAACACCACGACAGCCGCGGCCTGTCCGCAGAGCGTGAGTACCCAACGTATGGCGTGGGGCGATTGCACTCAATGGCAAAGTCTGGTGACCAATTCCGGTCTCTTGGGCGCCGCGGGGGTTGTGACGGCGGCTCGTCTCGACCCGGACCCCACTGCCAACCCTGTCACGATGAATCGATTCTTGGTCACGATCACGGTGAGTTGGCAGACCCGGAAGACCGATGTGAGTACCGCCCGAAACAAAACCGCTGTGTTTACGACGGTAGTTGCGCCCGAATAGGCATGATGTGGAGCACCACGATGCGTCGATGTGAACAGAACCAGCAAGGCTTTACACTGGTGGAATTGATGGCCGCTGTGTTGATCACGGTGGTGATCGTGGCGGCCACGATGACGACGGTCGTCACTTCCAATCGTGCCAATGTGGTGAACACGCAGGTCGCGGATACGCAGCAGAATGTCCGATTGGCGATTGATTTAATGAGTCGGGATCTCAAGCTTGCGGGCTTCAACTATAACGCCACCGACCCGGCAACGACCTCCGTCGGTGCCTGCAATGCCACTATCGGTGCGGTTACGAAGCCGGTTGGTTTGCTTCCGCAGGATCAAACACCAACCGGGGCGGATACCGGCGCGGATGGTGTGTCGATGGTGCTTCCGATCATGAATACAACCGGTTGGACGTTGACGGCGGCGGTGGGTGGAACTGCGAATGCCGTGACATTCGACAATTCAATCAGCCTCTCAGGAACCGCGATTACTGAAATGCTTGCGCAGGGGCTTGCGGTCAATTCCACGGTGTCGATCGGAGGCGCGCTGTCAAAAACCGTGAAAACGATCGGGGCCACGTCCATCGGGTTCGGCGCCGGGAACTATGTGAGCGGACAATTTCCAATCGGAACGCCTGTGTATCTGATGCAGTGTGTTCGATACCAAATTGTGGCCAATACGCCGGCAACCTGTGGAAGTAATACGCCCTGTCTGGTTCGAGATAACGTGCCGCTCGTCGATGGCGTCGAAGATATGCAGATCACCTATGCCTGTGACGGATGCAATCAAGCGGCGCCTAATCCGCTCTATGCGGACGGGGTGATCGATGATCAAGACGGCTCTTCCTCTTCCGGGTTTCCGACCTTTTCGCAGGGAGATTTTGTTTCGAACGGATCCTGGGCGATCAGTCCGAGGACGCCGGATAAGATCAGGATGGCGCAAGTGAGTCTGGTTGTCAGACCCACGAAAGCAGATGATGGCCTTGATGAGCGGGGAACCAAGGCCGCGAATACCACAGGCCCCGTGATCGTCGGCGACCACAACCCTTCAGCCGACACCGGGTATAACGCCACTACCTACAACCAGCAACGAAGACGAGTGCTGGTTCGTACGATCCAGCCGAGAAACCTGTAATGAGAGACGTCGTGATGAAGCTGCGACAGGCATCCATTGCTGCAACTCCAGGGCGCGAGGAAAGTGAGGCACGAGATCAACGAGGCATCGCCTTGCTCACGGTGATGTTGATGTTGTTGATTCTTTCCATCCTCGGCATCGCGTCGATCACCGTCACCAGCATGGAAAACCGCATGGCAGGATTTTTTCGAACGACTGAAGCGGTGGTGGCTGCGGCAGATTCTTGTGAAGGGCTTGCCGCCAATATTATTCAGCAAACGTTGTCGCCTCCCGGAGTGCTTCCGACGTCGTTCGTCGCGCCGGCAGGTCCGGTTCCTGCCGCGAATGCCACCATTCTCTGGCAGGAGATCTATGGCTCTTCACCTCTACCGTCACCCGCACCGAGTGGAACGTTAGCCGAAAACTACGCAGATTCTGCGGCCACGGACCCCAACTTTGTGATGACGAATTTGCCGGGATTTACGGTCAACGGGGACATCGACCGTCTTTACGCACACCCTAAATATGGGCAGGACGCCAAGGTTGCTTCCACTGAATTTGTATACCGCATCACTTGTACGGCCACTAACGCCACAACTGGGGCAAGTAGCACGGTGACCTCAGTGTACGGCTGTCTGGATGGCGATACGTGCGTGAAGAAAATCAATTGAGACAAGGAGGCACGGTGATGAACAACAGGGTCCTCCTCATGGTGCTTGGCATGGTGCTGATGCTGTCTGCCACGCCAGCCACAAGTTTTGCGCAGACTGACCAGACACAACCGACAATGTTGTTTTCGACCGTCGGGTTTCAATCCGGGGTGATTGACGAGGTTCAGGGATCGACGATTCGCATCGATGGCCGGAGTTATGTGTTAAAGGCCGCCGTGGTGGTGGTCACCCATGAAGGGGAGCCGCTCGAACTTGACCGGATCATCCCAACATCGCTGGTGAAATTCCATTTGAAGGAAGGCCACATCGACAAGATGGTGGTCACATTGCCGCAATAGCATAAGAAAGGTCTTGTCTCAACTCGTAGCCGAGATTCGACGGCTGTTGTCCTGCTTGAGATAAGGAGGAAGAACGCATGAATCGCCGAACCCTTGCTGCTGTCATGGCCGTGGTTGGTAGTGTGAGTGCTGCCCTGTTTGGCTCCGGCGATGCCGTGGCGGTGGTGTCTAATGCCGACTACACTGCCGTGCCGCCGTTCGTGTCCAGCGCGACGACGCCGAATATCATCATCTTGATGGACAATTCCGGCAGTATGAGTAACCGGGCTTGCGAGTCGACGTCCTGTGGAACGTTGGCGGACGGGAGCACGTCGACGACCACGACTTGGACCAACACGACTCGGTACTCCGGGTATTTTGATCCGATGACCTGCTATACGTACAACACGACCGATACCCGTTTTGAGAGCGGCGCCAGCAAGGCGACATTGGCGACCGCTTGTTCGGACACTCAGTGGGACGGAAATTTCCTGAATTGGTCCACGTTGCGCCGGTTCGATGCGGTAAAGCGGGCCATGATCGGCGGAGATTGTTTCAGCACCAGAGCGACGGATGGAACCTGCCCGACCAGCGGCACGCCGGCTCTCAAGACGGTTCGTGCGCAGGCCAGTGGGGTAAACACCGAACGCGCGGACGTCAATTATGCCGGCGGCACCGGAGCCAACACCTATGTTGGACGCATTCCATTGGCTGATAGAGGCAGTAGCCCCGGAACCATATCTGTCCACGTGTCAGATGCCTACTTCTGCATCGATAACGATACCAGCTTCAATAGCAACTGTGGCGATTCGTACAGCGTTCGAAAATATCATTTGAAAGTGGGATACACGACCGAGCCCACCGGGGTCATTCAGCAGATTGGCAGCAAGGCACGATTCGGTTTGATGGAATTTAAGTCCAGCAGTGAAGGTGCGCGCATGCTGGTAGGCGCTGGGTCACGTCAATCCATCGATTGGGCCGACGGCGACGTTGAGACGTTCACGACGAATATGGCGGCCATGGTGGACGCGGTGCAGGAGTCCAGCCCTTCTACGTGGACCCCGCTGAGCGAGGCCCTCTATGAAACGGCGCGGTATACCGCGCAGATTCAGTCTACCTTTGCGACCGGGTATGTCTATCCGATTGCTTTTTCCGGCGGCATCTCCAACGGAGTAAATTTTGCCACGACCGGTGCCGGGTCCATTGGGACAGATGAAATCACGGCATTGGTCGGCACAGAAACCTGCCCTTCGGGATATATTACGAATGCCTGCGGTCGCGATCCCTACTTCTTCGGGCAAAATCATACGCCGCCTTGGGCTTCGACGTCCCAGGTCGTCAACTGTTGTCGCACCTTTGTGATCCTCTTTACAGATGGTGAACCGACGCAAGATCAAAGTATTCCATCGGCGCTTCAGGACTATGCCCACGCCCACCACGGGCAGCACTGTAATGGGAGTGATGGGGCGGCACCCCCAAGACCCGTCAATGGCACGTGTAATACCAATGCAGCGACGCCGTTCAGCGACCTGCTGGCTGAGCACAAAACCGATTACGCTGATAGCGGCAGTCACTATCTGGACGATGTGGCCTATTGGGCTCATACGAGTGACCTGAGACCCTGCAGCGGAACAAGCGACGGTACCATTGCAGGATTATCCGTGACCGGACATTGCATCGCCGGTACGCAGAGTTTGACGGTGTATTCGTTCTTCGCGTTTGGAAATATCAATGGCCGCGGAATTCTCGCGCAAACCGCCCGGCTTGGTGGGTTTGAAGATGCGAATAATGATGGCATTCCACAAACCAGTGAGTGGGATAAGGAGAATAACCTGACAGGAGCCTCTACGCCGGACGGCATCCCGGATGCGTATTTTGAATCCTCGAATGTCGACGATCTGCAAGACAAGCTGCTGGCTACGATTGCGAGTATTCTCCGTCGAAGTGCGTCTGGATCGTCAGTCTCGGTGTTGGCCACCGCCTCCACGGGCGAAGGCGCGCTCTATCAATCTTATTTCTATCCCAGCACGATCGAACCGTCCACGCTGAGTGATGTGAAATGGACGGGCTATACGCAAGCGTTGTTCATCGACACATTCGGCAATACTCGCGAGGATACGAATCAAGATGGTCGACTCGACTACAAAGTCGACAAGATCATCAAAACTCGTTTTGACAGCGCATCAAATTCGGTGAAGGTCGACAAATATGTGGATACCGACGGCGACGGATTACCCGACGATCAGAATACCGACCATGTGGTGACCCTAGCGGACTGCAATCCCTGCGGACAGGCGTTGAGTGACATCGTCCCAATTTGGGAAGCGGGGAAGCAGTTGGCATTGAAGGATGCATCGACTCGCAACATTCTCACCTGGGTCGATTCTGACCACGATGGCGTGGTTGATTCCGGTGAACAGATTGCGTTCACGACGGCGAATGAAGCGACGCTGCGTCCCTATCTTCGTGCGGCGTCGAGCGCAGAAGGCACCAAGATCATCAACTTTGTGCGTGGGTGTGATGCGACCACATGCACGGAACAGGCGACGACGAGAGACCGTCGACTCAGTGTCACGTCCGGGGCGAGTACCTCCTTGAAGGTGTGGAAACTCGGGGACGTGATTCACTCGACGCCGACAATCGTCGCCGGTCCTAAAGATCGGCATGACGCAATCTACGGCGACCAGAGTTATTCGGCTTTCCTTCAGAAGTGGTACAACCGCAGGCAGGTCGCCTACGTAGGAGGCAATGACGGCATGCTGCATGCATTTAATGCCGGGTACTACCACCCCGGCGATGATTCGAGTACCGCCTATAACCCTACCACCGGCGGCATTGAGCACGGTTGGTTTACCACGGCTCCCGCAGACAATTCCACGGGAGCGGCGCTCGGTGATGAGTTGTGGGGGTTTGTTCCCTACGAACTGCTTCCGCAACTCGAGTTCTTGAGTCGTGCCGACTACCAACATGCCTACTATGTTGATTTGCCTCTCAAGGTCGCCGACGTGCGGATCTTTACCGCGGATACTGATCACCCCAACGGTTGGGGCACGATCCTGATCGGCGGATTCAGAATGGGCGGTAGTTGCGGCGCCTGTGTGGCCGGGACCGGTGCACCGCCAATGACCGTCAATATCAGCGGGACCAACTACAATTTTTACAGTTCCTATTTTGTGATGGATATCACCAATCCCGATTCTCCGAAGTTGCTCTGGTCGTTCAACAGTTCGGATTTGGGGTTGACGACCAGTGTGCCGACTGTCGTCCGGGTGAATCCGGCCGCCGATGCCAAAGCGAGCAATACGAATGCGAAGTGGCACATGATCGTAGGGTCCGGTCCAACCGGATATGACGCCAGCGTGGCTCAGGGCGCAAAAGTCTTTGTCATCAATCTCGCAACCGGGCCAGGGAGCAACAACAGCCTGGTCACCTCCTATTCAATAGGGTCGTGGGATTCGTACATCGGAGATCTAACGGCCTTCGATCGCGATCTCGACTATCGGCACGACGTCGTGTATTTCGGTCGGGTTATCAATGATGGGGCGCTTCCCTGGAGAGGAAAGATCTACCGGTTGACGATGGGGGCCGGAGGATCCACAGCTAAGTTCGGCACGGTGACTAATCCGACGCAATGGGGAATCGCATCCGGAAGCGCTCGAGTGCCGACGGAGATGTTGGATACGTTTGCGTCCGGAGCGGAGATGGGACCGGTTGCCACTGCACCATCCGTCACGATGGATGATGCGGCCAATGTGTGGGTCTTTGCGGGCAGCGGCCGGTACTACAGCAAATCCGACAAGACCGATACCTCGATCCAGTATTTCGTGGGTCTGAAAGACTCGGTACTGAATGCCGGATGCGACCAGTCAGCCGGCGTGACCAGCTGCATGGACAATGACCTGGTGGATGTCACCACTGCCACGGTGTGTGTGGTCGGGGTCGGCGACTGCGGACAGGCAAGTGGGACCAATCAAGTCACTGGTGTGACCGGCGCGACGACCTTTACCGGACTGATCGGGTTGGTCCAGAGCAAGGATGGATGGGTGACAAGATTGGTTGAGCCGGCCAGTCTGCCTACTCACCCGGTTGCGTATGGCATTGGAGAGCGCGCGGTGAGTAGCCCCACGGTGTTCGGAGGGGTGGTATTTTTCCCCACCTTTATTCCGACCAATGATATCTGCGTCTCATCCGGGACGAGTCGACTCTGGGCGCTGTTCTACAAGACGGGAAGCGCCTATCAGGAGCCGATCATCGGAACGAGTGCCGCAGGCGCGAATCAGACGGTGAACAAATTCGGTTCACTTGGTGAGGGATTAGCGTTTGGTATCGTCGTTCATATGGGATCTGGTCGAGACGGCGGTAGTCCATTCGGATTGTTGATCAACATGAGCCAAGGTAATTTCGGCGGCTGCGTGACCTGTACGACAGGCGGAGGTGCGCCTGGCTCGAACATCAGTGTCCCTGTCGCCATCGATCCACGGAGTCGGTACTTCTCATGGACAAACATGTGATAGCCGGTATGTGGCGAGCCAGACACGGGAGGGTGGGAAGCCTGCGTCTTCCTGCCCTTCCTCAGGTCTCTCGCTTTGGCGTCATCACCGTCGTTGCCGTTGCCTGCTGGGGTTGTTCGTCCTCGCCTCAAGACGGGGCGGTTGCCGTAACCAGCACGAAGAATAATCACCCTCCTACTGTTCGCCTTGTAACGATCGTGCCAGATCCCCTGATACTAGCCGGTCCGGTAACTGCGCATGTGGTGGCAGACGATCCGGAGGGCACCGAACTCACGAAGCGATTCCAATGGATCGTCAATGGCGTTCCAATGGTGGGCGCGACCGCCTCTGAGTTAGATCCGAGCTATGTGAAGCGAGGCGACCAAGTCGCCCTCGAGGTGGTCGTGTCGGATGGTCAGGCGGAGAGTGCTCCTTACCGGTCGGAACCCGTTATGGTGGCCAATACTCCCCCGCTTGTCTCCCATGTGACGGTTGAGGCCGATGCGCCCGAAAAGAGTAATCGGGTTCTTGCGAAGATTGAGGCTATTGACCCTGATCGAGATGAGATCCATTACAGCTATCGCTGGTGGCGGAACGACAAGCAGGTCAAGGAGGGCGAAGAAAACGTCCTTGATACCACCGGCTTCGGACGCAAGGATGTCGTCGTTGTCGAAGTCATTGCGCGAGATCAGGAGGCGGCCGCCGCGCCGGTCCGCTCGGCGCCGAGTGCACTGGGCAATTCCCCGCCGCTGATCGTCTCAAACCCGGCGGCGTTGACCAATCGAGAACAGTACGAGTATGTGGTCCAGGCCAAGGACGTCGACGGAGACACGGTTACGTATGGCCTAGAGACAGGCCCTCCTGGAATGACCATCGATAAAACAACAGGGCAGGTGTCCTGGAAGGTGTCACCGGGCGTGGCGGGGACTCATCGCGTCAAGGTCATGGCGGAAGACGGGCAGGGGGGGGCAGCCTGGCAGGAGTTTGAGCTCTCGATTCCCTCCACGGCTCAGGCTCTGGCGCCACCGCCGTCTCAAGGATAGCCTGGCCCTGCGGACTCCTAATTTCCCCCACCCTTCTTCCGATCTTGTTCCTGGCTTCCGCTGTTGGTAGAATCTCCCTATCGTCCTGGCGAAAGGAGTTTTCGACACCGGCGTGCGAAAGATCAAACTACGGGAAGGCACGAATACCGCGGTCCTCTTTGGTCACCACGATCGCCACCTCAAGTTGATTGAGGAAGAGTTCGGGGTGCGATGCTCGGCGCGGGGTGAAGAAGTCACGGTGGAGGGTACGCCTGAGACCGTCAAACAGGCCGAACGGGTACTCAATGAACTCGCCTCGCTGACCAATGAAGGGTACGATTTACGGTCTGACGACGTCACGCACGCATTAACTGCACTCCGACATAACCAGGACGCTTCCCTCAAAGAGCTACTGTTCAGCGCTTCTCCTATCGTAACCCGAAAGCGCTTCATCGTCCCCAAGACCCCGACTCAGAAGTATTACCTCGACGCGATCGAAAAACACGACATCGTGATCGGCATCGGTCCTGCCGGTACAGGCAAGACCTATCTGGCCATGGCCATGGCGGTGAGTGCGCTGATGAAAAAGGATGTCAGCCGCATCATTCTCGCCCGACCGGCTGTGGAAGCCGGAGAAAAGCTCGGGTACCTGCCCGGTGACATGTATGCCAAGGTCAATCCTTACCTTCGACCGCTCTACGATGCGCTGTTCGACATGATGGATATGGAACGGGCCAATCGTCTTATCGATCGGGGCGATATCGAAATTGCCCCTCTCGCATTCATGCGCGGCCGTACGCTCAACGACTCATTCGTGATTTTGGACGAAGCCCAAAACGCGACTGCGGAACAAATGAAGATGTTTCTGACCCGGCTGGGGTTTCACTCGAAAGCGGTCGTGACCGGGGACATCACGCAGATCGACCTGCCCTCTGATCGAGTCTCAGGGCTTATCGAGGTGCGGGACATTCTCCAGGATATCGCCGGAATTGAGTTTGTCTATTTTGACGAGCGGGATGTCGTGCGGCATCGTCTCGTCCAGGAAATCATCAAAGCCTACGATCGTCATTCTGTGACTCCGACCAATCCTCGAAAGGGCGAGAGTCAGGCGAAGAGTCAGCGTTCCGATCCTAAAGCCGTTCGTCCCACACCTCCTCCCACAGACTCCTGGGGCCAATCGCATTAATGCCGGTTGTGATCGGCATGCGGCTTACGAGGTGGCGGGTCCGCCTCGGAGCCCTCAGGAGACTTGCCGGTCATGTTCTGCATGCTATCGGCGAAAGCGAGGCGCTCCTCAGCCTCGAAATTGTAGGCGACGACCGGATGCGTCGCTTGAATCGAACCTTTCGCCATCGTGACAAAACAACCGACGTCCTCGCGTTTGCGACGAGGGAAGGACCAGGGCCGCCCTCTGCGCTGCTGGGCGATGTTGTCATTTCCCTGCCCCAGGCCATTCGTCAAGCCCGTCGTCATCAACAAGGGATCGATCACGAGTTGGTGGTGCTTCTGATTCACGGCATCCTGCATTTGTGCGGGTATGACCATGAGCGAAGCGAGCCGGAGGCGAAACGCATGGTCCGGCGAGAACGGGCAGTTCTCCGTGGCATCGGTCCGATCCCGCGGTTATTGGTGTCTGGCGATTCAGATCGGGTATGATCCAGGGCCTGACAGTCGGAGTGGACAGCGTTATCGGTAACAGGGAATGAGGTGAGCGGTGGGTTGGTTTCAGAAACTGAGCGAGGGGCTCTCAAAGACACGCGATGCGGTCACAGGACAACTGGACCGGCTTCTCGGGCGTGCGGCCGACCCGGCCCTTCTGGACGAGTTAGAAGTGGCGCTGATCAGCGCGGATCTAGGCGTGCCGGTCGTGGACCGTGTCATGGAGCAACTGCGCGCACAGATGCGCGGAGGCAATTTTTCCGCTGCCGAGAAGGTGCGGGAGCTGCTGCGAAAATCCGTTTTGGACATTCTGGTTCCCGCACAATCGGCTTCAATCGACCAACTGATCGCGCAAGGGCCGCGCCCGTTTGTCATTCTCGCCGTGGGGGTCAATGGTGTTGGCAAGACCACCACGGTGGCCAAGCTGACCCAGCGGTTTCGCCAACAAGGGAAAACGCCGCTGCTTGTCGCCGGCGACACCTTCCGGGCGGCGGCGATCGATCAACTGCAGGTGTGGGCAGATCGCACCAACGTGGACGTCATTCGCCATCGGCCCGGCGCCGATCCGGCCGCCGTGGCCTATGACGGAATTACAGCCGCAAAAGCGCGCGGGTCTGATGTGGTACTGATCGATACGGCCGGCCGGTTGCACACCAAAACAAACTTGATGGACGAGTTGCGCAAAATCAAACGGATTGTCGCTCAGGAGTGTCCGGGCGCGCCTCACGAAGTGCTGCTGGTCTTGGATGCGACGGTCGGCCAGAACGCGATTGCTCAGGCCAGGCAGTTTCACGAGGCGGTGGGGGTGACCGGCATCGCGCTGACCAAACTTGATGGAACGGCGCGGGGCGGCATCGTGGTGGCGATCGCCGATACCCTCAAGATCCCGGTCCGGTTGATCGGCGTCGGGGAATCCGTGGAGGACCTGCAGGACTTCAATGCCAAGGCCTTTGTCGACGCCTTGTTCTAGCCGGCTACAGAAAAACGGTGTGATGCTTCCTACGATTTCGATACCCTGAACAGGTGGCCCACGAGCGAATATCCAGCAGCCTGCTAGGATAACCTGCCGAATCGACGGTCCGTGCCGTTGCCCTTACGCTTTCGTTCAATTTCTTCTCATCCCGCGCACCCCATGCTAGGCTGTTTCTGGTGGCGCCATTTCGTTCGGTGCCCCGGATGCGCCAGCGGCTGCACACAAGCGAGACAATACTATGACGACGTTATTGGTGATCGACGACGATCGGTTGCACTGTGACCTGTTGCAGGTGGCGCTGGCTCGTCACGGCTATCAAGTGAGCACGGCCACCAGCGGGCGTGAAGGGGTGACATTGTTTCGGCAGCTCCGTCCCGTCGTCACCTTGCTTGATCTGCGCATGCCGGAAATGGATGGCCTCGCGGTCCTCAAGGAACTTCGTACCTATGATCCTCGCGCTGGGGTGATTATGCTCGGTGGCGGTGCCACTGAGGAGCTGGAGAATCGAGCCAGAGAGCTCCGCGTCACGGATTTTTTGCGCAAAGGGCTGTCACTGGATGTCCTCATCGGCGCGGTGCACAGGATCGCCCAGCAGGCTAGGCGGGAGGCGTCCTCCGCGCAGTCCCGCACGGCAACCGAGGTGGATCAGACCCCGGAAGAGCGGATCTTGGTGGTGGATGACGATGTCATGGCCCGTGATCTGCTGGTGCGGTTTCTCAGCTTGCGCGGGTATCACGTTCGTGCTGCCAAAGATGGGCGCGAAGCGCTGCGCCTGATCGAGGAAATGCCGCCCGATCTGTTGATTCTCGATCTTGTGATGCCGGAGATGAACGGGGTGGAGTTGTTGCGGACGTTGGCCGCGCGGGAGTATGCCGGCCGGACGATCATTTTAAGCGGTCATCAGAACGATCCGTTACTGGCAGACGCCTGGGCATTGGGCCCGCAAGAGGTGCTGGATAAGCCCATCGATTTGGAGCGAGCGTTGATGGCTATCCAGCTTGTGATGGTCTGCCGGGAGTGTTAATCTTCACCGTCCACCTCGGGGTGCCGGTGAAGGGTGAATGGTTTGTATCGCCTCATCCGTTTTAGTCTACTTGCCAGTTGTCTTGTTCCTGCGTTTGCAGTTGCCGAGCCTGGTTCACATCCACCGACCATTCAACATCATCAGCTGACGCTTGAGCTGCTGCCTGATTCTCATCAGCTCATTGCGACGGATCGCCTGACTCTGTCCGGTGGTGCTTCGGGCCGCGACCTCTCGTTTTCCCTTGCTCCTACGCTGCAGGTGGACCGGATTCAGGATCTGACACACTGTCCGGATCCTTGCGAGTCTGCGCCGGAGATTGCGTTTGCCAGGGACGGGGCGGCTGGAGAGAAGGCGCCGCAGCGCGTGATCCTGAAGCAGCCTGTCGCAGGTCATGGAGACGGTGCGGTCCGCATACAGTTTTCCTACCATGGGGTAATCGACGACCCGCCGCGAGATCCACGGCACCTCCGTTTTGTCACCCCGAGCGAGACCTCCGGCCACATTGGGCCGGAAGGCGTTTACCTCAGCAGTGAAAGCCAGTGGTATCCCGATGTGGATGATTCGCTCGCGACCTATGACCTGACGATCAAGGTGCCTGAGGGGTGGGCCGCCGTGACGCAGGGACTCGCCCAATCCGATCACGCTCGCTGGCTTGTCTCCAGCAAAAGTGAGGCACTCACGGTGGTCGCGAACCGTTTCGTGGTGAAGACTCGGGACTGGAAGGCGCAGTCCGGACAGGCGATTCAATTGGCCACCTATCTGTTTCCGGAAGAAGCGGCGCTGGCCGACGAATATCTCGACGCGTCGGCCCGATATCTCGACGCGTATATCCCACTGCTCGGTCCCTATCCTTTTTCGCAGTTTGCGGTGGTCGAAAATTTCTTCTCGAGTGGATTGGGCATGCCCGGCTTCACGTTGCTGGGGAGCGGCGTCATCAAGCGCCATTACACGCAGCCCTATGCGCTGGGCCACGAGATTGTGCATTCCTGGATCGGCAATGGAGTGTTCAACCGGGTGAGTGACGGCAATTGGGTGGAAGGGCTGACGACCTATCTCTCCAATTATTACTATCACGAGCTCAGTGGGGACGAGGCACAGGCGCGCGAACAACGGCGGTTGATGCTTATGGGATATTCCGTCTATGTCCGTCCCGGCGAGGAGTATCCGGTCAGACAGTTTGCGCAAAAGCACGATGAGAAAGACAACGCCATCGGCTATCAACAAGCCGCGATGATCTTTCATGCACTCCGGCAGGAAGTGGGAGAGGCAGTGTTCTGGCGGGTGCTGAAGCAGATACCGGCGCGGTATCTGGGGGCGGTCGCCGATTGGCGTGATTTGGAGCGCACGTTTCAGGAAGCTGCCGGTCGAGACCTCCGATGGTTTTTTGCGCAGTGGGTTGAACGGGCCGGTGTCCCCAAACTTGAGCTCTCCGGATTTGACGTGCGGCCTGCCCATGGGACTTCAGGGCAAGTGAGAGCCCTTGATGCAGTCGTCCACATTACCCAAGAGGGAGCGCCCTACCGGATTCCGGTCGAGTTGGAGTTCGTGTTGAGCGAGGGCCGTACCTACCCTGTGCGTATTCAGCTAAGCGATGCTCAACAGGATGTGATCGTGCCGCTTGCGGAGCGGCCGCTGGCCGTCCGGCTGGACCCGGGGCTCCATCTGATTCGCCGAGTCGCGCGGAACGAACTGGCGCCTATGTTGAATCTGTATGTGACGGATGCGCAACGTACGGTGGTGGTGCCTCGCACCTCCCCGCAACAGCCTGGTCCCCTTGCCGAGATCGTTCAACGGATTACCGCGCAGGAGGAGGCAAAATCCGTCGCGGCGCGCACCACAGTGCGTGAAGCGAGTGAGAGCGCAGGGCCTCTGCCGTCGGGATCGTTGCTGGTGCTGGGCGGGCCGGGGGAGAATCCGGCGGCAACAGATGTGCTCCGCAATTGTGGCGATCATGTTCATGTGACCGATAAGGGCTTTACGGTGGAGGGACAGTCGTACGAGGGGGCCACGATGGCGCTGCTGGTGTCCTGCCGACGCCAGGACCATCCGGGCAGTGTGGTGACCTTGCTCTACGGGGTGACGCCGCAGGCGCTGGGACGTGTGGCGCGACTCTTGTTTTTTTACGGATGGCAGAGTTATGTGGTGTTTCACGACGGAGCCGTGGTGGCACGGGGAGATTGGGAGGATAGGATGAGTGCGGAGGTGCGAATTGAAACACGTTAAACGAATGATGGTGGGAATGCTGGGGCTCGTGCTCTCCGTTGCCGTGACGGGTCCGGCGACAGCGGCCTCGAAGCCGGCAGAGACCGCGGTGAAACCTGCCGCTTCTGCAGAACGGCACCTCACCAATATCAGGCAACTGACATTCGGACGTCAGAATGCCGAAGCCTACTTTTCTTTCAGCGGGGATAAACTTATCTTCCAGTCCACGAACAATTGGATGAAAGACACGTTTGCTGCGGCCATGCATCCAGCGGACATTCCGCTGGGCTGTTATCAGATGTACGTGATGGATCTCGCGAGCGAAAAGATTCGGATGGTCAGTACCGGTTCCGGCACCACGACTTGCGGGTATTTCTTTCCCGGCGATCGGCGCGTCTTGTACTCGTCCACTCATTTGAGAGGCCCCAATTGCCCCCCGAAGCCAAAGCGGGACGGCGGCGCATACCGATGGGCGTTGGACGACTATGATTTGTTCTCCGTTCGGATCGACGGATTGGATCCGCAGCGATTGACGAACACGCCTGGGTATGATGCCGAGGCCACCGTGTCTCCAAACGGCAAGACGATTGTCTGGACCTCCATGCGCGACGGCGATTTGGATATCTACGCCATGGATCTCGACGGAACCCACCCCCGGCGATTGACTCAGGAACTCGGGTACGACGGCGGCGCATTCTTCTCACCAGACAGCAAGCGGATCGTGTATCGTGCGCAGCATCCGGGCAATCAAGAAGAATTGGACCAATACAAAGCCCTCTTGGCCCAGAATCTGGTGGAGCCGGGCCGGCTCGAAATCTTCATCATGAATGCCGACGGGTCGAACAAGCAGCAGGTGACCACGAACGGCGCCTCCAACTTCTCTCCCTATTTCCATCCGGATGGGCACCGGGTGATCTTTTCGTCGAACGTAGAGACCCGGAATGAAGGGGGACGGCCGGATTTTCATCTGTATCTCACCAATGAGGACGGGTCCGGTCTGGAGCGACTGACGTTCGATGGGAAGTTCAATAGCTTTCCGATGTTCTCCCCCGACGGCAAGCACCTCGTCTGGGTCTCTGATCGGTTGGCCAAAGAGCCGGGAGAGTTTAACGTGTTTCTTGCCGACTGGGTTCCATGATCGAATCGGGTGACGGGCAGGCTGCGTCGCCGCCGACGCAGCCTGAGCCACCACCGGATTGCCCGCCGGTCCCGGCGGTGGCCCTCTCTGCGCTGGTGGTGCTCGGGTCGTTCGCCGCACTGTTCCACATCGATATTCCCATCCTGAAATTTCTGCGGTCGCACAATCTGTCGACGCTTCAATCCCTGGGCGATCTGGGAGAAAAGCTCGGCAATGGCGGCACCCTCATCACCATCAGCGCGCTTCTCCTGGGGACCGGATTCTTCCTGAAGCGACAGGCGTGGACGCGTGTGGCGCTGGATAGTCTGCTGGCGCACGGGGTGGTGGCGCTTGTGGTGAATAGCCTCAAGCATATCGTCGGCCGCCCGAGGCCGCGTTTGACCCATTCGGGCGGTTGGCAATGGTGGCCGTCGTTGGAGTCGGGGTTGGACTCGTTTCCCTCCGGCCATACTTCGGCGACCGTCGCCGTGGTGACGGTCTTGGCGCGGGCGCTGCCCAGGTTGCGATGGGTACCGTTTGCCATAGCCGGATGGGTCGGGGCCAGCCGAATCTGGAGAGGTTCGCATTTCCCCGGCGATGTGGTGGGCGGGATGGTGTTAGGGTTTATGGTCGGATCCGTCTTTAACGGACCGCTACGCTGGTGGGGCCGATCCTGCGCACAGGCGCTCGTGCGTATCGCGCCCCTCGTCGTCCTGCTGACGGGCCTCTTCTGGGTGCTCACGCATCGCGTCCTCGATCCGACAACAGATGGCATCCTGCTTGGGTCCGGGGTGCTACTGGTGGCTGGTGGCGTAGTGCTCCGGGTGATGCGCCATCGGAAATCAGCGAATGGGAGCGATCATGCAGGACAGGCGACCTCGGAAGGTCTCATGTTATTGGGGCTAGGGGTGGCGACCAGCGCGCCCGTTGTGATCGGGCTGACCATCCTGCTCTGTCTGGCTCGATGGAGCGGTGCAGCGGCAGTGCCCGGCTCAGCGAGCCCACCATCCTGGCGTCACGACGGCCTCTATGCGGCGGGCTTTTTCGCCGGTCTGGTAGCGATTCAGTTCCTGAAGGGCCTTGTTCCCTTGCAGTGAAGCGATCAGTGACCGGGAATCCGAATCGGAGGCTTCTCTGCCTCTTCGGGGACATGGATCATCGACTGGTTGGCCAACAGGATGTAGCCGTAGCGTTCCAACATGACCGGATACTCCATGGTCTCGAACGGCAATCTATTTCGCATGGCCGCCGGTAGGAGGATCATCGTGCGTCCCGGTTGGGTCAGGTAGGGCTTAATATTGGCCTCTTCGCCTTTGGGCACGACGATGGCTTTTCGTTTCGCATAGAACACCAGCGAGGGACGTGGTTGCCCGTACAGAATCAGCCGGTCGTTGGGACCAAGATTGAGCCCTGCGACATCCGCCAGCCGCTGCGGCGGGTCGATGACAAAGTGATGCACTATTGGAAACGTCAGTTGCGTAGTGGCGAGCACCACGAGGGCTAATGATCCACCGGCGGCCCAGAACGCGGCCGGTCGTCTGGTCTCACTCAGTCCAAAGTACGCGACAAGACCCATTCCCACCAGGAAGATCGATGCGATGGTATAGGGCCCTGGTCCGAGTGTGACCTGTCCCGCTAGGGGAAACTCATCGATCAATTTCACGGCAAACTTGGCATAGAGCGGCGGGAGCGAGGCAAAGGCCAGCGCCAGGATATAGCCGACCGCCGTCATCGTATGGATCGCGGCACGCAGGCTGGGCGCGGCATGATCGGTCACGCAACGATTCCAATAGGTAGCCGTCAAGATTGCCGCCGCGGGAAACAGAGGCCCGATGTAGTGCGGCAAGCGGGTCGAGGAGAGACTGAAGAAGACGAATCCACCCAGAACCCAGGCGGCGGCAAACCATTCAAGCGCATGGGGGGAGGGCTGGAAATCGGAGGCCGTGGGCTGTGACGGCGGCAGGGTTCCGCTTTGTCTCGCATCCCGCCAGGTTCGATAGGACTGATACCAGGCGAAGGGCAGGAGGCCGCTCCAGGGGAAGAACCCGAGGAGGAACACGGGCAGATAAAATAGCAACGTGCCCCCGTGCCCTTCCATGGCGCCGAAGAACCGGCCGATCGTGTCGCCCTGTGCGGAGGTTGTGTAGCGCTGCCCATGAATATTCAGCATCATGAGGTACCAGGGGAGCGCGAGCAGGAGAAGGAGGGCCAGGCCTGGAACCAGAAACCCTTGGCGTCGGAATTGCGACCAGGAGCGGGTCAGCCAGAGGTACAGTCCTGCGGCCAGCATTGGAATGAGAAAACCGATTGGGCCTTTCGTCAGCGTCGCCAGTGCCATGCCGATATAGAAGAACCACATGGCATGGCGTTCACGTCCCTCCCCGTACAGGCCCAGCCAGAATCCATAGAGCGACAAGGTCGTGAAGAAGATCAGCACACTGTCGGTGAGGGCCATTCGACTGAGCCCGATGATCTCGAGGTTCAGTAAGAGCATCGCTGCGCCGAACAGGCCGATCACCGGCCCCCGGCAGCGTGTCAGAAACAAATATTGGAGTAGGATGAGGCCCAGGCCGAACAAGGCGGACGGAAAGCGCGCCGCGAATTCGTTCACACCGAATGCGTGATAGGACAGCGTCATGAGCCAATAGACGAAGACCGGCTTGGCAAAACGCGGCTCATAATTGAAGGTGGGGCTGATGTAATTGCCCGTTTCATACATTTCGCGGCCGGCTTCAGCATTGCGCCCTTCGTCCCGATCGGTCAAGCCGAGGGACCCGAGTCCGACAAAAAACAGCACGGCGGCCAGGGACAGCAGCAGGACGAGGGCCAATGGTTGAATCGACCGATCGATGGGCGCAGGTGTCTGCAAGGGCGGGAGCTCTCCGTTCATTTGGGGTTCCATTAGGATTTGGTTGCCGAAGAGGCGGCGCCGGGGTCGGCCTGGTTCGGACGGTGGATGAGCATGAGGTTGCGCAGGTAGACGACACTGCCGATGCTTTGTCCGGCAATGAAGACCGGGTCTTTTCGGTAGATCGCATAGGCAAGCGTGATCAATCCGCCGATCATGCTCATGTACCAGAACGCCGTCGGCACACGGCTTTCCGCGTGGCGCTCGGAGGCGATCCACTGGACAACCCAGCGCATGAAGAAGATTCCCTGCCCGAGGAATCCGATAATCAACCAGATGGTGTCGAGTGTCATAGGCGTACGGGGGCCGAAATCGAAGGCGATGAGGTGGTTCCGGCGGCGCGGTAGTGGTAACGCAGACAACGGTGCTGCATCCATCGCACGGCCACCAAATCGTACAGACCCTTGAAGAGGCGGTTGCCCACGCCGTATTTCGAGGTGCCCCGGGTGCGCGGATAGTGGCGCACCGGTACCTCGGTCACGGTGAACCCATGCATCAAGGCGAGGGCGGGAAAGAACCGGTGCATGCCCTCGAACAGCTGTAGTTTGTCGATCACCGACCGGCGAAACAGTTTCAGCGAACAACCGGTGTCGTGCACTCGGTCGCCGGTGACGGCGCTACGCACGCTGTTGGCTATGCGTGACGAAATTTTGCGGGTCAGGTTATCGTGACGGTCTTTGCGCCAGCCGCAGACGAGGTCGAACGTGCGGATGAGCGGCAGCAGCGTGGCGATATCTGCCGGGTCGTTTTGGAGATCGCCGTCGATGGTCATTACGAGCTCGCCGGTCGACTGTTTGAATCCGGCATCGAAGGCTGCCGATTGGCCGTAGTTGCGGTCGAAGTGAAAGACTTTCACGACAGGGTATTGAGCGGCCAGCCGATCCAGCATTTCGGAACTCCCGTCCGTGCTGCCGTCGTCGATAAAAAGCAGCTCGAAGGGAGCTGAGCGCGACTCCTCCCGGCTGTCCAGGACCTTCACGAGTTGCTCTGTCAGGGGGACCAGATTGTCGCGTTCATCCTTGATCGGGATGACAACGGAAGCCCATGGGCGGGTGGCCACAGTCATGGAGCGGGATCAGTTCCTTCACGCAGCGGTTTATCAGTGTGCACGGCGCACATTCTACAAAACGCATGGAGGGGTGGTCAAACGATTCCGTCCCCGCGACGACCCTTCTGCCTCAGGCCGGCAGGTCGATCGATATCCGCCGATCGACGTGTGCGGAGAATGTCGGATCGTTCGAGATGAAGACCACCGACCAGGGCTCGTCTTTCGCGCAAAGCCGGCGAAGCAACAACTCCCTCGTGGCGGGCAGCATATTGTGGAGCGTGCCGTCGAAGATCAACAGTTGCGGACGGGTCACAATGGCACGGGCCACGAGGAGGCGGAGAATCTGACTCATGGAGAGGTGCGTGTCCAGGCTGGAGACCGTCGTGTGCAATCCCTGCGGCATCGCGTCGATGTCACCGTCCAGCTCCACGAAGCGCAGCGCCCATTGGAGGTCATGATAGTCGATGGTGGGGCGGCCGAGCGTAATGTTGTCTTCGAGCGTGCCGTCCAGCAGCGTCGGATGCGAGTCCAGGACGAGTCCGCGTACTCGGCTGATGGACTGTTGCTTCACTTCCACCAGATTCATGTCGTTGTACCGGACGAATCCGCTCGTGGGAGGATGAAGTCCGGCAAGAGTCTTGGCGAGGGCGGTCTTGGCCCTGTTCGTGCCGCAGAGCACCGCGATTTTCTCCCCCGGTGCGATCTCCAAGGACACGTTCTGGAAAATTGTCGCGCCGTCTGTGGCTGTATAGGAGATGTTTCGGCAGGTCACGCGAATGCCGAAGGCTCCAAACTGCGACACCGGCACGTCTTCTTTTGCGCCCTCTTCCTCCGTCGGCAGGGAAAACACGGCTGCCATCTCACGGCAGGAGACGAACGTAAAAAACATCGCCACCATACGGCGTGCCAGAGTGTCCATGTTGATCAACAGGTTGCCGACCAGGACTTCGGCGGCGGCGAATTGTCCCACGGTCAATTGCCCATCGACCACGAGGAGTCCGGCGGTGATGAGCAAGCCACTATGGCCGACCACCTGCCACAGGGCCGCCGCTTTGTATTGCCGCCCCGTGAGGGTGTCGGAGCGGCGCTGCCGGATTCGTGCATAGTTGCGGGCCAGGCCATCCGTCCGCTCCAGAAGATAGGGGCTCTCTCCGGCCGCCCTGAGGTGAGGGAGGTTGTGCGCGATGTTTTGGATCCAGCCGAAAATCTCGTAGTGCAGCCGCGACATCTCCAGCGTAATGAAAAAGCCCCCGCGTCCGAACAGGGTGAGGAGTCCCACAAATCCCAGGATCAATATCAGAATGTACAGGACGAAGAAGGGATGGAACAGCATCAGCATGGTGACCCCGATGGTTCCGACGACGGCCACGTTGAACAGATCCGCCACCATGGCAACCAGGGCGCGAGTGAGCAGGTCGGCCTCCATGAAGCGATGGGCTTGTTGGGGCGCAAACGTATCGTCGCGTAGACGGGGGAGCAGCCGGGTAAATCCGATGGCAATGCGGGTATAGATGCGTTGCTGCAAGGTTTCCACGGCACGCGCTTGCAGCACGCGGAACGCTGCGACGCCTGTGAGGGAACTGGCGACGAACAGCGTCAGCGTAAAAATCATGCGGGGTTCCATGGCAAAGGAGAAGGTGCTGACCAGCTCCTGAACGGCGATGGGGACGCAGAGCAGGAACAACCCGATGGCGACGGCATAGGAGGCGATGATGCCGAGCATCGGTCGCTCCAGTTTCAGTAGAAACGTAAGGTGCGCGAAGATATCGCGCAGCACTTGGGTGAGCTGATACTGAGGATAAGTCGGGGTGTGTGAGGGGGGCTCGTTCAAAACAACTCCTACCGCGTAGTGCGCTGGTAGGAGTTATCAGCCGTACGCGGGGATCGCGGCCGGCGGTTCTCGGTGAACTCCATCACCCGGGGGATTGTCTCAGTCTGGACGAAGTCTAGACCGGGACCCTACCGGTCGTCAATACGGCCGGTGTTTCGCGGCGCGAGAATACTCCACGCTCCGAATTTAGCGCAGGAAGATCGATTTGAAAATCAGCACGGTCCCGGACAGGAAGAGAAACACCGCAAACGTGGCGCGGTATCGCTCTGTGCTCAGCTTGCTATACAGCAGCAGTTCGGTGGCGAGAAACATACTCACGCCCACCGCCATATACAAGCCGGTGACGGGCGTGGCGATCGCAGATGGGCCGAGGGAGAGCCCAAGGGTCACGAGTTGAAAGAGCGCAAAGGTACCGTATGACGCGGCGGTCGTGGCGCGGGTCTGTTGTTTGTCGTACGGCTTGCTGTGAATGATCGCCGTCAGGAGCGAGCCGCCCAGATTGGTCAGGCCATGGACGATGCCCATGGCAATGAAGTAGGTGCGTTCATACCGCACGAGTGATTCGATCAACCGATTAAACGGCGTGTAGACGCTCTTCAGGGCGGCGACAATGAGGAACACCCCGACGAGACTGCCGATATTCATCTTGAGTGTTGCCACCACCAGGAGGCAGAGCACCACGCAGGGAATCGAGAGGGTAAGGATCAGTCGGTAGAAGGGGAGATGGATGTGCCGGTAGTCCTTGCTGACCTGCAATAGATTGATGGTCAGCGAGATCGGGAGAAGAATGGTCAAGGCGCTGATGAAGTCGTAGCCCAAGACAAGCAGAATCGGCGTGCCGAACAGCAGCACACCCACGCCGAACAACGACTGGATCGTGGCTGTCAGAAGAATTGTTGCAAGAATGTCCCAATGCATGGCGATGATGATTTTTCGAGACTTGAATCCCTACGTGCACCTGGCTCGCGCGCCCGTTCGTCAGGCACCTGCGGTCGCTAATGCGTGGTTGCGGTCGATGAATTCGGGGCGGCGGCAATCGTAAATCGCATGGTGCCCATCAAGCTCATATCGTTGACCTGTTCGCCAGCATGGATTTCCACCTTGTATCGGCCTGGTTTCCAGGTGCCCTCGGCAGGCAACAGCTTTAGGTAACCAGTTTGGTCTTCCAGGGCGATGTACATCGCATCTTCAGCGACCACCGTTTGTCCATCCAGCCCGGCAACCTGTTCGCCATAGCAGCGCCCGAACACCTGAAATGATTGATAATGCTGATGGAGTTCGAAGACGATGAAGACGGGTTTGCCCCCGACTGAGAACTGTTCGGTCGGTTTGACGGGCACGATTTCATGCGTCCGCTGAAAGCCCAGTTCTTCCTCAAAGCCTTCAGCCAGGACGATATGGCGAAACATGCCTTCCGGAGGCGCATCGAAGTTGTAGGGTTTGGCGGTCTCGGTGCGGTTCTGGAAATCAGGAATCGGCACATTGCGCGTGAGCGGAAGATCTTCGGCCCAGAGCAGGGAACTCGAGAAAAGGATGATGGCACCGAAGAGCCAGCACAATCGCCTCATGTTGCCTTGGTACACTCCGCCCGGCGGGCCTGTCAAGGAATGCCTCCGGTGTCCGGAATCGCTCGGGACAGGTTGCGGGTGAAATTTGCTTCCTGATAGACTTTCGCTCTTTCTATGGGGGAACAGAATGGAACAGCACCTCATGACCCAGCTCGAAGATCCTGACGCGTTGCCGCAGCCGATCGGGGAATACAAACCGGTCGATTACTGGCAGGCCCATATCAACACCCTGTTCTATCAGCTGCGGGGTGATCAACAACGTAGCTTTTATCAGACCTTTACCTCGGCCGATTATCGATTGGCCCATGCGTTGGCCGCCGACTATTTCGAGCAGGTTGTGAAACGTGACAAAAAGGCTGCTGCGAAGCCTGTGGCCCCCGGCGGAGTGAGTGGGACGGCGTCAACCGATTCCGGCTCCCGGCCCCCGCTGACGGTGATGGAGTGGGGCCCCGGCAACGGCAATCTGGCGGCCTGTTTTCTGAGCCATTTGCAGCGCCTCGACAAGGCAGGCCAGGTGTATCCTCGCGTCCGGTATGTGCTGGTCGATTCCCAGGCCGCTGCGTTGGAGCGGGCGCGGATGCATCCAGATCTCGCCCCGCATCTGGCCAACGTGGAGTCGCTCTGCGCGGATGTCGAACATTTGGAGACGATTGCCGACGGCTCTGTGGATCGTATTCTGTGCAATGAACTCTGGAACGAATTAGCGACCAAGCTCATTGTGAAGAAGGGCGCCGAGTATGAGGAGGAGTACATCCGGCCGAACCTCAACGAACGCAAGGCGGCGGCGATTGCCGATTGGTCGGGGTTTGTTCGCGCGTTTGATGCGAAGGACATCGAGAAGTTGAAGCAGTTCCCGCCCTTTCTGGACGATCTCATTTGGGAGCGCGAGTACCATAAGGTCGATTGGAAAGATGTCCCCTATCGAAAGACCATCACCGAATTCATGAAGGCGATCGATAATGAGGTATTGGTCCCGGTGAACCTCGGCGCCTGCGCATCGATCAAGGAAGCGAAGCGGGTGCTGGCTCCGGATGCCGTGGGCTTCAGCAGTTTCGATGCCGGGACGGCGGACATGCAGGTGCTCAATGATCCCGATAAGCCCTGTTACGGTCTGTTCGGGGGCCAATATAGTTTCATGGTGAACCTGGCCTTCATTCAAGCGGTGGCCAAGCATCTCGGGATTTCGACAAGCGCCGTTGAGACGCAGCGGGAATTCGTCGGGAGCCGGCTCGGCACGAACGTGATGACGCTCATGGATCTGCTGGCCTGTCATCCAATGGTCGGCTCAAAGGTTCAGCCCTGGGAGCTGGATCGGCTCACTCTGCAAACCATTCGCACGCTCAATGAGATCTACGAGAGCCCGTACCAACGCAAGATCGAGTTTCCGTTGCGCAATGAAATGCCTCCGGAGGAGCGGGAGTCCGCGCAGGGCATTCTGCTCTCGCTCAAAGCGAACGGGATTCCCGATACCATCGCGTATGTCAGCGAGGAAGAGTTGAGTCAGGCGCAGGTTGACCTGGAAAGTCTCGGGTACGAGCGGGAGGCCTGGTTGATGGCGTTGGGCGCGCCTCCCAGCCCCGTCGAGTATCATCACTTCGGCTTTCGGCCGTAGGCGTCCGTTTCGACGAGGTGAATGAGGCGCAGGGCGCGGTTCGTAGGAGAAAGAGCTTGACTAATTCCAGTCGTTTCTATAGCCTTTCCCGCGATTTCCGATAGAAGACCCGTTCCTCCTCCGTGCGTTGCGAGAATTCAGAAGGGAACGGGGCTCGCAGGCAAGATCATCTCAGACGACGTACTTCACGATTGGCAAATGTGGTCGCCGGTGCGTGGGGAGAGGTCGTGCGAATAATCGCACAGCTGTAACAAGGAGCATACAGTACCATGTTTGGTTCGTTCGGCTGGATGGAGCTGCTGCTGATTCTCATCATCGTCCTGATCATCTTCGGCGCGGGGAAAATTCCCCAGCTCGGTGAAGGATTAGGTAAAGCTATCAAAGGGTTCAAGAAGTCGGTTCACGAAGCGGATGCCATCGATGTCACGGCAACCGAGGCGGAACCAGCCGCGGCTCAGCCGGCGGCACAGATCCAGCAAACCGGACAGCCGGCCACACCGCCGCCTGCGCAGCAGGCCGGTGCGGCTCCACCGCCACGGACAACGCAGGGGTAACTTGCGAGACTGAGGATGCAGACCGAATGACGGCGAGGTTCCTTCAAGGTCGCGCCGCCGGGTCTTTCACACAACCACCTCAGTAGGAACACCATGTTCGGTCTTGGCGCTGGAGAAATTCTCATTATCCTGGTCATTGCGTTCCTGTTGTTCGGGCCTAAGCAATTGCCCGAAATCGGACGCCAGGTGGGCAAGGCCGTCAAGGGATTCAAAGAGACGGCAGACGATCTGAAGAAGACGGTTGAGCCGGAGCTCAACATGATTCAGCAGGAAATGAAGATGGTGGAGCAGGATTTCGAATCGTCGATGAAGGAAGCAGAAGAACAGATCAACCATGCAACATCGGGCGTAGAGCACGGGGCAGAGGAATCGGGTTTGCCCAAGCAGGCCTAATACCATTTCATACTCGCTCTACGGCTGTGAAGGGAGGTGACCACGGCGACAGTACAAGACCTGACGGTGTGAGGGGTTTGCTTCGGGAATGAAGCAAGGTCGTGGCCGGATGGTGGGCACCATTCTGGTTCGGCAGACTGAGACCCGCACATACGAGTTGGCTTTGTAGTGCAATAGCGGTTGGATGTATAGGCGGCACCCGGAGTGAATGGGTACACGAAGGGTTGCCATCCAATTCACAGGAGGAACGCTATGAACAGCATCCATGGACGGACCAGATGGGGCCGGTTGGCCGCCATCTTCGGCGCTGCGGCAGTGACGGCTCTGCAGTGTCTGACGCTCCCGGCCTTCGCCGGATTTGAACTTCCCCCGGGCGAACGTATCACCAATCTCCCTGCAATTCCCCGTAACATGCCGCAGAAGGAAGCGTACGAACTGTACGATCCGATCATCGGCCGGAATTTTGACATCAAGAACCTCTGGATGCGCGCCGATCTGCGTGTGCGCCCGGAAATGCGCAACAATGCCTGCTTCGGCCTGGCCCAAGGGCTGGGTGGAACTTGTAACTCGTTCGGTACCAGAGGGGCCAATCCAACTGGGGGCAACAAAGGCAACGACATGTTCGTGCAGCAGTGGATGCGTTTGGGAATCGGGTATGACCTGTCCCCGGACGTGAACTTCTATGTGGAAATCATCGACAGCGCGAACTGGGGCAGCAACGGTAGCGCGGTCAATGCTGGAAATGGTGGTGATCCGCTGACTCATAACGGCGCAAGCGCCGGCGGGGCCGGTAACGGTGGCCGTCTGGGCGTTCGTGCTGCCTACATGTTGGTCCGCAATCTGGCCGACATCCAAGGTCTGAGCATGAAGGTCGGTCGTCAGTATGTGGTTTTCGGCAATCACTCACTCTTCGGCCACTTCGATTGGGCCAACACTGGCTATTCCCATGACGGCGTAATGTTTGCCTACCAGACCAAGAACTGGGACAGCTATTTCGGTTGGTTCCGGAACTCCGAAAGCGATCTGGGCCAGGCTGCGGCAGTCGGCAGTGCGGCACCGAACGTCGCCGGAGGTTCGGCAACCGTTGGAGGTGCTGGCAACTTAGTGGGCGGAGATGCAAACCGTGATGCGGACATGTTCATTTTCTACAACCAGATCAAGATGGTTCCGGGAATGGTCATTGAGCCGTTTTACGTCTATTACAAAAATAACTACAGTTCGGCGGATAATGCGGGGCAGGGTGTAGGAACGGCCAAACACTCCAACCAGACTCGTCATATGATTGGCAACCGCATTGAACTCCGCAAGGGTGGGTTCGATTTTAGCAACGAAATCGCCTATCAGTTCGGACAAATGGGGCAATTGGGTGCTTGCCAAGGTGAGCAGAAGTGCTTGCATATCAATGCCTGGGCGACCAGAAACTGGATCGGCTACACGTTCTATGACACGGCGTGGAAGACGCGGCTGGCCTTCAATCTCGACTATGCCTCCGGTGATAGCAGGAACAATTGTGGAACCGGTGGCGGAAATATGGGTTGCAAATCAGCCAATACCTTCGAAAACTTCTTCCCGACGAACCACATCCATATGGGTTACATGGACGTGCAAGCCTGGAAGAACATGTTGTCTCCTTCGGTCAACTTGCAGGCCCGGCCTTCGGCGCGTGACCATATCGAACTGTGGTACACGAACTTGAACCTGGCTAATTCGAAGGATTGCTGGTATCGAGCGGCACAGGGTTGCTATGTATTCTCCAACAACGCTAATACGAAAACGCATATCGGCGACGAAATCGACGTGGCCTATACCAGAATGTTTGCCGACGGCAAAGTCGCCCTTCAGGCTGCCTACGGCACGATCTTCAGCGGTGGCTATTTGACCAGCACGTTGAATCAGACGCAAAATCAACACTGGGCATATATGTCGCTCTGGATGAACTTCTAAGCATGCGTGAAGCGTGAAATGTGACGCGACAGGGTTGATGGAGGCTGGAAGCGGCTGTGCAGGCTGCAGCGGTTCTTCCGCCCTGACGATGACAAGAAAAGGAGACACGCAATGAAGAAACTCATGTTCGTAACGCTGGGCGTTGCAGCGTTGGCGATCGGCAGCCAGCCGGTCACCGCGCAGGCTCAGGTCGCGGATGCGATTCAAGCAGTGAACGATGCCATCGTCGAGTTGACCGATGCGCCGGGTCTCGGCAAACGGACGACTGTGGACCTGACAAAGCGATGGGGATCTGATCGGTCCGTCATCGACAGTGCCACCGCAAAACTCCAGGACGGACTCAGCAAAGCCCAGTCCGGAGGAGTCGGCGCCGATGCCATGCGTCAGTTGAAGTCGGCGGTGGATTACGGCAAGGCTCGCATGCACAAGGAAGCTCGGTTGTCCGCACAGGGTGCCTTGCGCCATCTGTGCGTGGCGAATCAAGACCAGGGCCCAGGCTGCGATACCGTGCCGAAGTTCGGCAGCTACACTGCGCCATAGTCGTACCTGTGAGTGACACATTCGAGGCGTGAGGGAGATCCCCTGCCTGTCTCGACTCTGAAACCCCGCCGGGTGATCCCCGGCGGGGTTTCTTTTTGATGGCGGGGCATGCGCTGCGGTCAGGGTGCGATCGTGCCATCGGCTGTTGTGCCAAGCGGCTTGCCCGGGATTCGTCGGGCGTCTTATACTCAGCCCGTTCCCGATGTGTATGATTGTGTCCGTGTTTGAGTTCTCACCGTGGATGATCTGACCAAACAACTCAGCCAACAATTCGGGTTTGCTGCATTCCGTCCCGGCCAACGGGAGGTGATTGATGCTGTGTTGTCCCGGCGTGATGCGATGGCTGTCATGCCGACCGGCTTGGGGAAATCACTCTGCTATCAGTTGCCGGCCACGGTGCTGCCGGGCTTGACCCTGGTGATTTCTCCGCTGATTGCGTTGATGCAGGACCAGGTCAATAGTCTGAAGGCGCGCAACATTGCCGCGGCGGCATTTCATTCCGGTCTTTCGGAGCAAGAGCGGGACAAGGTGGTATTAAATCTCAAGCTGCGGCGGTTGCAGTTGCTCTATCTCGCTCCCGAGCGGATGCAGCATGAGCGCTTCCTCCGGCTCTTGCGCTCGTTGTGGGTCTCTTTATTGGTCGTGGACGAAGCGCATTGCATTTCCCAGTGGGGGCATGATTTCAGGCCGGATTATCTGAATATCGGTCGACTGCGCCGGGAACTCGAAAACCCGCCTTGCCTGGCCTTGACGGCTACGGCCACCGCGCGTGTGCAAGCCGATCTGTGCGAGCGGTTATCGCTCCACGACCCGCTACGGTTGGTGACAGGCTTTCGACGGCCCAATCTGGCCCTCTCCGTCCGCCCCTGCCGTTCGCGTCAGGAGAAACTCGCGCAATTGGAGCGTGCGGTGCGCGACTATGAGGCGGGAACGATCCTCATTTATTGCGCCACACGTCGCGCGGTGGAAGAAGTGGCGGCCTGTCTGGGCCGTGCCCATTCGTCAGTCGGCTACTACCATGCGGGCCTCACGGATGAAGAGCGGCGGTCAGTGCACGAGGAATTTCGTGTGGGGACGATCAGGATTTTGGCGGCGACCAATGCGTTCGGCATGGGAATCGATAAGTCGGATGTCCGGCTGGTCGTCCATTTCGATATTCCGGGTAGTCTCGAGGCGTATTACCAGGAAGTCGGGCGGGCCGGGCGTGACGGGCAGCCTGCTGCCTGCCTGCTGCTGTTCCACGAGCGGGATGTGGCCACGCAGGAATATTTTATTCAACAGGCTTCGAAGGAATCGGGCAACGCCACCCGTGTGGAACGCATGAAGACCCTGCTCCAGGACTTACTGGAGTATGTGTCGGTGCGGACCTGCCGCCAGCTTGCCATCCTGGACTATTTTAGCGATGAGGTCGAACGAGCCTTGGGGCCCTGCGGGTTGTGTGATCGTTGTGTGACGACACCGCAGTTGCCCGCGGATGTCCTCAGCGACGAAGCGGCGTGTGCGAAGGCCATCCTCACGGCAGTCTCTTGGTGCGGGGGGCGATTCGGAGTGACCCGAATCGTGGATATGCTTCGGGGGAGTCGCTCAAAAGCATTACTGGCCTATGGCGCCGAAGACTGTCCTGGGTACGGGTTGTACCATTCTTGGTCAAAGGTGTCGCTGACTCGTCTGCTCAAAAACCTGATCGATTCCCGGTACCTGCATGTCGAAGGTCTGGAATATCCTACGCTGGACCTGACTCGACGCGGACAGGAAGTCGTGGACGGAGTTGCCTCCGTGGAGTTGAATCAGTCGGCAGCGCCGACAGCAGCATCGCTTCCGAAGGTGCCGGTGACCGTCGGGGGCAACTCCGTTGCCGGCTCGCTCATGACCTCTATGGACCCGCAGCTCTTTGAGCGCCTGCGCCAATTGCGGAAAGAATTGGCCGAGGAAGAGGGCGTCGCGCCGTTTGTGATATTTCACGACAAGACGCTGCGCACGATCGCGGGGCACAAACCCGTGACGCTCACTGCCTTACTGGAGATTCCCGGCATCGGGGAAGTCAAGGTGGAGCGATACGGTCGCCGTGTGCTTGGTGTCGTGAACGAGGAGTGCGGATAAGTTCTTCCCGTTCGCTTATCCCTCGCCGGTCCCGTCTTGCTGCCTATTCTACGCTCTCAACCCGCCTGCTTTTCGAAACTGCTCCTGTAGCTCCGCATAGGTCTTGGTCACTGGAAATTGCGGGAACTCTTTCGGGAGATGGTCGGGCGGACGGAAGAAGAACCCGGCGTGGGCTTCTCCCAGCATCGCAGTATCGTTGTAGGCATCTCCCGCGGCCATGACTCTGAAATTGAGATTCTTGAGCGCGGCAACCGCATGTTTCTTCTGATTGGGTTGCCGGAGTTTGTAGCTGACGATGCGGCCGTTGGGGCCAATTTCCAATTGATTGCAGAATATGGTCGGATAGCCGAGCTGCCGCATCAATGGAAGGGCGAACTCGTAGAATGTATCCGACAGGATGATGACCTGGGCTCGTTCGCGCAGCCAGGCTATGAATTCTGCCGCGCCCTCCATTGGGCCCATGGCATCGATGACAGACTGGATGTCGGCAAGGGTGTATCCGTGCTGGTCGAGAATGCTCAGCCGGCGCGTCATCAAGGCGTCGTAGTCCGGCATTTCGCGAGTGGTGATCTTGAGTTCTTCAATGCCGGTCTTGATCGCAAAGTTGACCCAAATTTCTGGAACCAGCACACCCTCAAGATCGAGGCATACAATCACAGGATTCTGCATGAAATCTCCTTCTTCTCCTATCCGCCATTGCTGCGGCGGGCCTTTTCCTGACTGAGGTACCGCCCAATTTTATCAATCGCCTTTTCGAACAGCTCCGTGCCGGCCCATCGGCCCTGCTGCTCAGCCTGATGCCGCTTTGCCCAGTCGACGGCCAGCGGAAGCGGGATGAGTCGCGGAGTTGTTGTCGTGAGGTCCGCCCAGAGGAGACTGAGAGCCGTACTGATGCGAACCGCCACTGGAACCGGCCGGATGCTCTGCCGGGTCATGTCTTGACAGTCCGTGGCCGGTGAGGTGACGGCGAGTTCCCGGCAGGCCGCCGGTCGATCGTCGTAGATGCTGCACACTTCATTTTCCAGAAAGGGACAGGGCATCCGAAGCGCATAATACGCCCGATTCAAGGGCTCGATGGCCTCGTCACTGACAGGATCTGGAGAGTCCGCCAGGGCGGAGAGTTGCTTCAGCACCCCGGCTCGGGCCAACTGCTGTTGGGCCAGGTCGAGTTTGGTCAGGAGGCGTTCGCGCTCAGGTTGCTCCAAACGTTCAACTCTGTTTGCGAGGGCCAAGGCTTCGGGGACTGAAATTGGGACCAGCATGCGACAACAGGCGGCGCAGCCCTTTTGGCAGGATACGGTGTGGCCGGCTTCGCGCACCTGCGCGAGTTCCAGCTCCTGCACTTCCTCGCCGAGACTGCGCATCAGCGGCAGGATTGCCGTGACCGGCACGAAGCTCGTCGGTACCCCCACGGCCGTGGAAACCTCTCCACTCGGGGTCTGCAGGGAAATTTCGAAGTGTTCAATGAGCGTCTGATTGCTCACGGGCGCGGCGTCTGCTCTCTTTTTATGACAGGAATTGTGATGACAGCCTGTGTGGCTGGCTGTCGCTGCTATCATAGAGAACCATCGAATCGGCGGTCAACCGATGGCCGACTCCGGTCTTGCTCCCCGGAGAGAATTGCGGCTACTCTGTCGCCATGCGCCTCTCCGGACACATCATAGGCTTATTGAAAGAGTACATGGGGGATCTTGTCGAGCAGGCCCGGCAGGAATCACAAGCACAGCAAGCGTTCGGCTTTTCCTCGCCCCCCTACCAACCGGATCATGCCATTGCGGATCTGCTCGCGATCCTGGACGATCGGATAGAGTCTGAGGGCATGCAAGTCGGAATGCCCCTTGAGTTTTTGCATGAGATGTGGCGGCATTGTAACGAGGCGCGCGGTCAGGTCATGGAGCAGGTGTGGCTGGAAACTAATTTGGGCCCGCCGGGTTCCTCCAAGGCGCGGATTCGAGAATTAACATACGCCGCGCTGATCGAGCATCTCGAAGGAGACTCAACGACCGAATGACTTCTGCCGGCGTGAATAGTCAACGCTTCGCCTGAGCTCACCACTTTCCAGTGATCCAATAGACCAGGATTCCGGCGACTTCGTCGATGGTCTGCGTGGTGAGGAGTAAGGCCCTTGCCGTGGGCAGGAAATCAAAGACGGTTTTTTGTTCCCAGGCCTGTTGCGGCTGATGTCTCGACTCATAGCCGCAGGCGACCGGCGTGACGACAAACCCTTGTTTTTCAAACAGGCCTACGGCGCGGGGCAAATGGTAAGCAGCGGTGACCAGCAGGATGTGTCCTGACCCCAGAACGGTTTTGGTCTGCACCGCGTTTTCATAGGTGGTGCGGGACTTCTCCTCTACCTGGATAACGGATTCCGGCACGCCAAGGCGCAGGGCCCACCGTTTCATTTCTCGGGATTCCGGGGGGCCGCTTCGAAGCACTGTTGCATCGCCTCCTGTGAGCAGGAGGGTGGGGGCCAAGCCCTTGAGCCACAGTTCTGCACCGCAGGCGGTGCGCTGGCGCGAGGCATCCGAGGTCTCATCGGCAGGTCTGAGCGATCCTTTCTGAAAGACGCCCCCTGCCAGGACGACCACCGCGTCGAATTTCGATGAGGGGGCTGGCGTAAACGGCGGATATCGTGTTTCAAGCAAGGCGATATAGGTGGTGGAGAGAATGGGTGTGGCCGTGAGGAGCAGGAGTAGCACCGTGCAGAAGGCGAAGCGCCTGACCCAGGTAGTTCGTCGGGGCGTGACAGGAAGGCAGGCGATCAGCAGAGTTCCCAGTCCTGCGGCGACAATCCATGACAATGGATACAGGAGATATTTCGAGGACTTGTATACACCGAACCACAGGGGCGTCAGATCCATAGGTGCTCCAGTTTACCCAGCTCAATTGAGAGCTCAGCATACACTGAGGTCTACGAGACACCAAGTGTTCAGGAGGAATACATGGCAGTGGAACGGCGCTATTGGTTGATGAAATCGGAGCCTGATGTGTTTTCGATCGATGATCTGGCCCGATCGCCGAAGCAAACGACGGCATGGGATGGGGTGCGGAACTACCAGGCGCGCAATTTTATGCGGGCCATGAAGGTGGGGGACCAGGTGCTGTTTTATCACAGCAATGCCAAGCCGCCTTCCGTGGTGGGAATCGCCGAAGTGGTGAAGACCGCTTATCCCGATGCCACGCAGTTCGACAAGCAGGATGTGCACTATGATCCGGCCAGCGTTCCTGATCAGCCTCGCTGGGATGTGGTGGATGTCCGGTTTGTGCACAAGTTCGCCGCACCGCTGTCGTTGGACCTGTTGCGGGAGCAGTCGAGTCTGAAGGGTATGGAGTTGCTTCGAAAAGGATCACGGCTGTCAGTGCAGCCGGTGCGGGCAACCGAATGGAATGAGGTTCTTCGACTTGGACGAAGCCAGGCCGTCTAAGAGAAATGTCAGAGAGGTTGGTTGCTTGAGGGGGAGGTATGCGCAGACCTACCCCCGGAACACGCTAGCTACGGGCCTTCCCGTCATCCAGGTAGCGATGTTGCCAGTCGAGCCATGCGTGTCCGAGCTCATGGGCAAGAATGTAACGTCGTCGCGTGACGGGGAGTCGCTTGCGGATATAGATCGTTTTCGCTTCGTTGTCCCAAATCCCATCCGCATTGGCATCCTGCCGGTCCATCTCCGAGTCGGTGACCTGCCGGATCATGATGTGATAGCCGAATGGAAGGACGACCTTGTTTGGTATTCGCACCGTGCCCCTCACTGCCTTTTAAGCAGACGCCTTTTGCGCCGCATTCCAGTTCTCGAATAGCCTAACATATTTCACGTTTCGTCTTCCCCGTTTAAAAACTCATTGTTATCAGCATGTTGTGAAAATTTTTCGTGCAAGAGCGTTCAGTGAACCTTCTTTTCTTTGCCCATAGTTTCTAATAATCCTGACCCGTGGTTGAGGATTTCAATTGAAAGATCGGATGGTGTATCATCCAACCATGGTCGATAAACTTCTGGCTCAAGAACTTGCCAAGCCCTATCCCTCGGCGGTTCGGATCGTGGGTGTAAAGATCCGTGACCGTGGAGAAGTAAAGAAATTCGACGCAGGAGAAGCCAACCTGGTTGTCGGAGATCGGGTGCTGGTCGACGTGGCTGGGGAATTGAGCTACGGGGTCGTGTATGGAGCTCCCCAGGTGATGCCTTTTATCCCGCCCATGCGCGTTCTGCAGGCTATTGCCCGCAAGGCGACCCCTGAGGATGTCGCGACCATAGATCGTTACGAACGGCTGGCCTCCGAAGGCATGAAGGCCTGCCGGGAGCAGGCGGCCGCACTGGGCCTCAGGATGAAACTGGTAGAGGTTTTCTGCTCTTTTCATCGCCGGCAGATGACCTTTGTCTACACGGCTGACGATCGCATCGATTTCCGGGAATTGGTCCGCCTGCTTGCTCGACGCTTTGGCGGACGGATTGAAATGCGTCAGGTCGGGGTTCGAGACGAGGCGAGCCGGTTGGGCGGCATCGATACTTGCGGGTTGGTGCTCTGTTGCGCCGCGTTTCTGACTGAGGTCAAGCCGGTGACCGTGAAACAAGCCCGGGTCCTTGGTCTTCCGGTAGACGATCCTAAATTGTTGGGTGTCTGTGGCCGTCTCAAGTGCTGCCTGTTGTTCGAGGCCATGGAGAATCAACCGTCCTCATCATCGTCAAAGCCGTCCTCCCTCATTAACCCCGCGCGTTCGCGCCTGGCATCGTCTTAGTCCGCATCATTTCCCATCATCGTTTCTCCCGTGCGACGACTCCCTGCGCCGTTCCTGCAATCTGCGCTCAGAAACCCTCGTGATTTTAATTTGAAAGAGTATAATGACCATGAGGTGACGGATGCCTCAGGTACTGGTGCTCGGAGCGGGGAAAATCGGGTCTCTCGTGGCGGGGCTGCTGTCCGCTAAGGGGCAGTACCAGGTGCACCTGGCCGACCTCACACTGGATGCACCCAAACGACTGGTTGATGAGCTGGCCCTCTCAACGGTGACTCCCTGTGCGTTGGATGTGCGCCGGCCTGACACAGTCGCCGCCTATATCAGCTCCCACCGGTTTGATGCCGTCATTTCAAGCCTTCCATACTTTTATAATCCGGCGGTCGCGGACATTGCGCGGATCCACCAGCTGCACTATTTCGATCTGACCGAGGATGTGGCCGTCACCGGTCGCGTCAAGGCGATCAGCGAAGGTGCCGATCGGGCGTTTCTCCCGCAGTGCGGATTGGCTCCCGGGTTCATCAGTATCGTCACGAACGACCTCATTGGCCATTTTGAATCCATTGACAATGTGAAGATGCGGGTAGGCGCGTTGCCGGTCCATCCGAGCAATGCCTTGAAGTATTCCCTTACCTGGTCTACCGACGGATTACTCAATGAGTATGGAAACGTCTGCATCGGGATTGAAGGCGGAGAAGAGGTCCACCTGCAGCCGCTGGAAGGATACGAGACGATTGAACTGGATGGCCTGCTTTACGAAGCCTTCAACACGTCTGGCGGGCTGGGTACGTTAGCGGACACCTATCGCGGACGGGTCCGGACGATGAATTATAAGACCCTCCGGTATCCCGGGCATTGCGAAAAAATCCAATTTCTCATGAACGATCTCAAGCTGAATGAGGATCGGGAGACCCTCAAGCGAATCCTGGAGCGGGCGATTCCTCAGACGCATCAAGATGTGGTGTTAATCTATGCGGCCGTGACAGGCACCCGGCAGGGCGAGTTGTTTGAGGAGACCTATGTGAAAAAGGTCTATCCCCGGACGATGCTCGGGCGCCTCTGGTCCGCAATTCAAGTCACCACGGCGTCGTCCCTCTGTTCCGTGGTTGATCTGGTCATGGCGAAGCCATCCGCCTACTGCGGTTTCATCCGCCAGGAACATTTTCGCTTGCAGGACGTGTTAGACAATCGCTTCGCAGATTGTTTTCGTTCCTAGTCCAATGATGACGACACAATCCCTATTCAAACGGCTGGGCCTGGCGCTGGAACAGCCGGGAGGATGTTATTCCTCCACGACCTGGATTCGCACGACAGACGCCGGAGTCATGGAGTCGCAGAATCCCTCGACAGGAACGGTGTTGGCTCGCGTGTACGGTTGTTCCGATGCAGATTACAACACGTTCGTCACGGGTTTGCAGCAGACCCATACGTCGTGGCGTATGGTGCCGGCTCCGAAGCGCGGTGAGGTTATTCGGCGGATCGGGCAGGCGCTGAGAGAACACAAAGATGCATTGGGCACGCTGGTCTCCCTGGAAGTAGGCAAGATCAAAGCCGAGGGCGATGGCGAAGTGCAGGAGATGATCGACATGGCGGATTTTGCCGTGGGTCTCTCCCGGATGTTGTATGGACAGACCATGCATTCAGAGCGCGTGCACCATCGGATGTATGAGCAATGGCACCCCCTCGGTGTGGTAGGTGTGATCACCGCGTTCAACTTTCCGGTTGCGGTCTGGGCCTGGAATGCCTTCGTCGCGGCAGTGGCCGGAAATACGGTGTTATGGAAGCCCTCACCGAAAGCGCCGCTCTGCGCTCTGGCCGTGCAACAGCTGTGCAATCGCGTGTTAGAAGAGGCCGGTTACCCTGGGGTGTTCGCCCTGTGTGCGACGGACCGAGTTGCATTGGCTGAGAAGATGGTGGGCGATGAACGGCTTCCGCTGATTTCATTCACCGGATCTGTGCCGGTTGGAAGGCGTGTGGCGGCGACGGTTGGACATCGCCTGGGCCGGACGCTGCTGGAATTGAGCGGGAACAATGCCATCATTGTGGATGAGACGGCCGATCTGGAGTTGGCGACGCGCGCCATCATGTTCGGCGCGGTCGGCACGGCGGGACAGCGTTGCACCAGCACGAGGCGTCTGATCGTGCATGAGTCTCAATACGGGAAGCTGCTTCCTCGCCTCCTGTCCGCGTATGCGCAAGTCACGATCGGTGATCCGCTCCAGCCCAATGTCTTGATGGGGCCGCTGATTGATGGTCAGGCGGTCGCGCGGTATCGAGCGGCACTGGATGAGGTGACGAAGGAGGGCGGCGAAGTCCTCTGCGGGGGGCGTGTGTTGGATCGTCCCGGGTATTTTGTCGAGCCGACGATCGTGCGAGCCCAGAACCATTGGAATATTGTTCAGCAGGAGACCTTTGCGCCGATCCTCTATGTGATGACCTATCGAACGCTGGACGAGGCCATTCAAATGCAGAATGCCGTTCCTCAAGGCTTATCGTCGGCCCTATTTACCACGCATCTTCGGCATAGCGAGGCCTTTCTCTCGGCGGCGGGGAGCGACTGCGGCATTGCTAACCTGAACATCGGCACTTCCGGGGCGGAAATCGGCGGGGCATTCGGTGGCGAGAAAACCACAGGGGGCGGGCGCGAAGCGGGGTCTGACGCCTGGAAGGCATACATGCGGCGTCAAACCACCACGATCAATTGGGGTGCTGAGCTGCCGTTAGCGCAGGGGGTGACCTTTGGGCCGACGGAAGGAGGGGCCAATGGGGCAAGCCACTGATCTGGATGCTGTGATAGGTCGAATGACGGCTGATTTTCTGGCCCGGAATAGCGCGGCTGGAATGCTTCGGCGGGCGTTGGAGGATGTTGGCGTCGGGTTTGTGCCGGTGATGGACCACCTGACGATTCGAACTATGAACATCGATCAGCGCGCGGAAGAATTCATTGCGCTGGGATATGGGTATGATGAAACGATTCGCTACGAAGATTGGTTCGCCAAAGTCTTCAGGAAAGCCGGGTATCCGGCGTTGTTCGTCGACCAGGCGTATGCGGACGATCGCGGGAAGACCAGTATCATTCCCCGCTGGGTCGAGAAATTCGGTGACCGCGTGTTTCATCATGTGGCCGTACGGGTGGAAGACATCGAGCACGCGATTCTCACGCTGAAAGCGAAGGGTGTGGTCTTCGCCGGGGAAATCGTCGGAGCCCGCGGGGGCCCGTTACGACAGATTTTTACTGCTCCTGAGATGGTCGATGGACAACCTTTTTCTGTGCTGGAATTAGCCGAGCGGCATCAAGGGTATCAGGGATTTCTTCCTCCACAAGCTGACAGTCTTATGCGCTCAACGGTGCGTTAGCCGGCCTGTTGTTTCGAGTTCTCGGTCGCACGGTGTCGCATTCGCTACCCCGAGCCTATTCCGCAGAAACGAGAGTCTCGACCGAATCCATGTTTCTGCGTACAATGTCTTGCCTATCCCAAGTGCCTCAATCGATTCCATCATACGTGGTACACACAGGAGGTCATTGATATGGTTCGACCGGTCTTGCCCCTCTGCTCGATCCTGATGCTGGTGTGCATCGCTGCCTTCGTAACCGGGGACGGTCTCGTGCACGCGTCACCGTCCGGTCATGCGCCTCACGGTACCGTGACCATTGACGGGGTGACGGTTCCTGATATCGGCCCACTGCCGAGCGTGGTTCCGATCCCATCCTCCAACCTGAACTACGCCGCGAAAATCGAGCTTGGAAAGCAGCTCTATTTCGATGGACGGCTGTCAAAAAACAACGCGATTTCTTGCGCCTTCTGCCACAACCCCGGAACCGGATTCGCGGATTCTCGCCAGACCTCCATCGGGGTCGGCGGCGGGATCGGTGGGCGGCAATCGCCAACAGTCTACAATACAGCCTTCAACCATGTGCAGTTCTGGGATGGCCGGGCGCGCTCCCTGGAGGAACAGGCTATCGGGCCGATCCACAATCCCGTTGAGATGGCGGAGACGCATGAACATGTGGTGGCCAAGTTGGGCAAGATCAAGGGGTATCAACAACAATTTCGGGCCGTCTTCGGGACTGAGGTCAATCTGCAGGGTATTGGCGAGGCCATTGCGGCTTATGAGCGCACGGTGCTGTCCACGAACTCAGCGTTCGATAAGTATGTCCTCGGAGATTCAAAAGCCATGGACGAAGCGGCGGTTCGAGGCCTCTCGGTTTTTAAAGGGAAGGGGCGCTGTATCCTGTGCCATAACGGAGCGAACTTCACGGACAACCAGTTTCATAATCTGGGCGTGCCCCAAGTGGGTCCAATGAAGGAGGATCTGGGCCGGTTCAATGTCAGCCGTGCGGAGAAAGACAAGGGTGCGTTCAAGACACCGACCCTTCGGAGTATTACCGAAACTGCTCCGTACATGCACGATGGCGCCTTCAAAACATTGGAGGAAGTCGTCGAATTTTTGGATCAGGGCGGCGGGAACAACCCTCATCTGAGTCCTCTGATGAAACCGCTCAATATGACCGCCGACGAGAAGGCTGATCTCGTGGCGTTTCTGAAGGCGTTGACGGGAGAGCGCATAAAGTTCAGCATGCCACAGTTGCCGAAATAATTTACGAATCCATTTGGGGCGACGATGACTCTCACTGGCAGACATTCGTGACAGATAGGTCTATTCATACGACACATCAGTGCATTCCAACCCCAACCACAGGAGGCCTTCTATGTTTCGACATCTTTGCGTGCTAGGTGCGAGCACGCTCGCGCTCGCCATTGGCGGGCCGGCGTTTGCGGCGGATATGAAACCGGGTCCGGCCGACGGGTTCGATATTCATGTGATGGCTCCGCATAAAATGGAAGATGGCTCGGTGGCGGGTCCCTTCCATCACTACTGCAAAGCCATCAAGCCGGAAGTGTTGCAGTGTTTGTTGTTCGAATCGACGGAGCCGAATGCGGTGCTGACCGATGTAGAGTATTTCGTGGCGAAACCCGTTTCTCGTTCGGCGGTACCGCTCGATGTGTGGAACAAGTTCTACCATGACCATGAGGTTGAGATTGCGACCGGCCGCGTCCAAGTCCTGGACATGCCGGACGCGCAGGCCAAGGAAGTTGCAGCGGCCGCAGCCAAGACGGACGGCATCATTTTTCATCTGTGGCCCAAGGGCGCTAAAGCTCCGGACGGATCGGTCGGACATCCCACGTCTGTGGGGCACAAACTGCGGACGGAATAACGTTGTCATTTACGAATGATCGATCCTACAGACACCTTGTAAGGAGGCCCCTATGCGAAGTGCGATTGCGATAATCGGGTTGTGTGCGGCTGCCCTCACAGTTACCGGCTGTGCGGAAACGTCCCACGAAATGAAATCCTCATCAACTGCAGCGCCTGCTGCAGCGGCGGCGAGAGCTATGCCGACACCCGCCCAGGGCTATACTATTCACGTCATGGCACCCCATAAGTTCGAAGATGGTTCGGTGCATGGTCCCTATCATCACTACTGCAAGCCGATCTCGCCTGAGATCCTGCAGTGTTTGTTGTTTGAATCAACAGAATCGAATGCCTTGTTGACCGACATTGAGTATTTTGTCGCGAAGTCGGTATCGCGCGCGCATGTTCCGTTGGAGACCTGGAATAAGTATTACCACGATCACGAGGTCGAGATTGCAACGGGACGGGTTCAAATCCTAGATATGCCGGATGCGCAGGCGAAGGAAGTCGCGGCGGTCGCGGCAAAGACCGACGGAATTATTTTCCATCTTTGGCCGGACGGGGCCAAGGCGCCGAACGGCGAAGTCGGGCATCCGCAGTCAGTCGGCCACAAGCATCGGACCGAGTAAAAAAGTTGTGTGGAGTGACCAGGCGGAGGGGACGCATCTTGCGGCCTCTCCGCCTGTGCTATTTCTTCTAGGGAGGAAGAAACTGCGATGAGAGTTGGCCATCTGTTTCTGTTCGCTTGGGTCGTGGTCGGCGGGATGGCGGTCGCCTGGTCGGCGGATTCGGAAGTCCTACGTCCTCGTGTACCGATCGATCAGATGGAGACCGCCCGTGCAATGACGAATCCATTTACTGTGACGCCCGAAATGCGGGAGAAAGGAAAGGCACTGTTTGAAGGCAAAGCATTCTGCCGCGCTTGCCATGGTACGGACGGTAAAGGGCTGGGAATGGACTTGGACTATTCTACTTTCAAGGGACCACTTCCTCGAAACTTTACCGACAAGATGTGGCAACAGGCCAGAACGGACGGCGAATTGTTCTGGATTCTGAAAAATGGGAGCCCTGGAACAGATATGGCGTCATTTATTCCATTGGTGTTGACGGAAGAAGAGGCCTGGCAGGTGCTGACGTATGTGCGTTCGTTTGGCGGGCGGTGAGCCTTTCTCCGAGCTATCTGACCGACTCGACACTTCCCAGGTCCCCTCCCTGCGAGTAAGCGGTTCGCCTTAACTGAGGAAGACTCCCCAGACCGGCAACGCGTCTGACCTTCTTTCCATTCAGCGCCTCGCGCGGGTAGAGGCACCAATTCGCAATCATTCCCAGTAAGCAGATTCAGGATGGCCTGTGCAAACCGTCACACACTGTGTGGCGACTGCGGGGACTATTGGCGATGGCGTGATAAGAATCGATCCAGGCGGCTGCGTTCCGAGACCGGAAGTCGAAGAAATTCGATGCCAAAGTACTGTGCGTGAACCCAGCGGACTGCGGTGAGTTCTATCATCAAGGCTCGGGCATCGTCCGGCAATAGCAGCCGCAAGGTCAGGTAGGTGCCCTCAATGACCGTGCGCTCGCATTCCATGAGGCAGCCGTCGGGTGATAGATTGAGAACGGTTCCCTCTCCGATGAATGGGGCACCGGCGAACATGGCGGGACAGACGATCCCCAGGCGGTCCCGGGACCGTTGAAAGGAGAGCGTGGTTCCTGAAATGGTAGGAAGCGTGGAGGGCGTTGGAAATGTAGGAGGTCGTGACTGCATGAGCGACAGTGTAGTGCAAGGAATTGGGGGAACAAAATCCCGCCTTAGGGGGGCCTGGACTGGTCTAATCTAGTCTGCTCTAGCAGGTTCTGAAAGGGGGCAGCCGAGAGATTACTGACGCCTGGAGGTATAGAAGCGGTGGTTACAGGATCGGCAACGCCAGGGGAAACAACCGAAAAGGTGCCAGAAAAAATCCCGCCATCCGCGGCGTTCCGACCTCCGAACGGTTCCGACACAGAGGGGGCAGGACTGAGAGGTTTCGGTGACAGTCTCAGGTGAGACGTGATCACCCATTGAGGGGGTAGGCATGACTAACAACCTACTTCGAGAGGATCAGTCTGGGGCGGAGGGTATAGGGGGAGTATGGCGGAGGTTGCTCGTGAAGTGCTTCGTTGTGCCATGCGTGACAATCGGTCCCGATAAGGTACACGAAGCAAATCGAACGGGGTGTATGGCAGACAAGCTGCAAGTTGCTCCCGATCGCCGAGTGCCGTCTCATCCTGAAGATGGACTGCATGCTGCACTTGGGCGTCCATTACTCCTGCCACCACACCAAGCGTATGACATAAATTCCTGCCACATAGGTTGCCGCAATTAAGATGGCCCAGAGCATGATCACGCCTCCTTCTCTTATCGTAACGCTGCCACGTCATCTGCGTTGACGTGATGGCATAGATGTTAGCAACTCGCGTACCACTTGTGTGATCCCGTCGTGGCTCGTTGGGAGTGCGTGGTTTCCTTTGTAGCGACGTCGTATTGCCATTGCGGAAAATCCCAACCGACCCAGATCAACGCGGAGTTGTATCCGATTCGATAACGGATGAATCTATTTGGATAACAGGAGAAAGGAGATGCGATAGATTTAGGTTGTGCTGAACAAGGCGTGTAGAAGACGCAGTCCGAGATCGCTCACGAAGGGCGCATACGGCGGAGTCTGCATAGCGCGCGGCTATTGTTCCTGGCGTTGCACTAGTGCCTAGCAGGAGTTCCTGACTTGATCGAAGTGCGGCTGAGCGTGAGCTTAGTGAAGAAGCGAGCTCAAGAGCGCACCTAGAAGCATAAGTAAAGACACGAAAAGGCTGAGTGCGGCTGATAGATCGCTTCGCGTTTTGCGGATGACATATCTTCTGAGGGAATGTTTTGCCAACATGGCGCCAGATCAGGTCGGTCAGCCCTGTAAACGGTACGGCGGGCCATTGTGTGAGCGTTGCTCGACGGCCAGGGCATAAGCGGTGATGGCATAGCCGCACTGTCCGCAGGACAAGAATCCTCCGGTCGGGATCAGGCTATGTTGTCTGCAGCGAGGGCAGTCATAAATCTTCATCGGTAGCCTCCTGCGTTAGTGACAGAGATCACTGTGAAGCAATGGCGTCGCGCCAGTGGAGTGCGCTGGTTGCAGTTGCTGATATTCCGCAAACAGGCGAGCCACAGCGCTGGCAAACCTCGCGAAATCGTCGGGTTCGAAGTGTAAGGTGATTGGGCCGTAGCCAAACTGAACCTTACCGCAGGTGCACACATTGAGCGTGACGGATCTGTCGGATTGTTCTAATGACTGCATGGGACGATGACTCCTTAGTTGGGGAGAATCATTTAGGTTGTGCATTGCCGACAGGGGAAGATGTTGTTTCGTAAGCATGGAGCTGGTTGCAGCTATTTACCCGCGGCTTGGGTCCTCGAGGGACATGTCCCATGTGGGCCCTGCAGTTGACGCATCGCCAACGGCCTTCCGGCTGATAGAAATTCATAGATGGTTCGATCGCCAGATACCCTCCGCATCGGGAGCATTTCATAGATAGGTCCCTTTCTGGTTGGCAGCCAAGTGAGAAGCCGTTGAATGGAGAGCTATGAAGTGGGTTCATCTCCAGTCTCTCCATCCAACGGGTTCGTTCGCGCTGCTCCAATGGACTGATGGGCATGGTCAGCGCCTTTTGCCTTCAGGCGAGGGAGTTAAACGGGCCGTTCAATTCCTAGTCGCATTGAAGGTAGGAACAGGGCGAATCTTTATATGATATCAATTCTCAAAATCATTATATGGGAAGTTGGCTGGTGTAGGAATGTTTATTTTCCTGAATCAGGAACCTTACCGTAATGTTCTGGAGATGGTGCTTTCTCCAGACGCACGCCGACTGAGGCCGCGGGTGCTGTCCCATGATTGGGTGCGTCGCGACTTCCCGCCGCCGTGCAGGCCGTAGAGATTTTTGGCGATCCTGTGCTTCAGGGCTGTAGTGCTCCCGTCCCTTCAATCACGTCCTGTTCGAAGCCTCCAATCCGCCAAGGCGGCTCTGTCCAGGGCTCTCTGGAATCGTCCAAGAGGGAATCATTGCTGTGAGTCCGGCGCTTGGTCTGTTCCGAGAGTCTCCCACGGCTTGAAGTTCTCGCGCGACGAATGCACGTCATTGGAACGGTGGACAGTTGAAGCGCTCCAATCAAGCGATTGATCTAGTGGTAACTGGGTCTCAGTTGTCTGGGATCGACATGGGATTCTGAGTGACGGAAGAGACAGGCTTACGGCCATGCGAAGCAGACCACCCCGTTAACGCACGAGGTCAAGTGGATGCCGAGCGGGGATCGACGCTATGTCGATGTGCTAGATCGGGAGTTTGAGAAAGTTTGGCACCAAAAGTTGGCACCAACGGTAGAAATGACGGCCGAGCTATCCCGGCCAGAATCACAAGTGATTGAGAGGATTAAGGATGAAAATGGTGGGCCGTGTAGGGGTCGAACCTACGGCCCGCTGATTAAGAGTCAGCTGCTCTACCAACTGAGCTAACGGCCCCACCGGTGTGCTTCGTGCACTATGTATTGATCGTGACGTGCCTGATAGAGCGATTGGTGCGCCTGACAGGATTTGAACCTGTGGCCCTCAGCTCCGGAGGCTGATGCTCTATCCAGCTGAGCTACAGGCGCTCCCGTCGATCAGACCAGGCACCTTAGCATAGCGTTTCCATTTCTGTCTAGGGAGTTGAAGGGTGATCTAGACGAATCCATATGGCAGGAGCAGTTCGTCGTCTGACTCTAGTTGGGCTGAGTGCAGGGTCGACAAGGCAATGGCCTCGTCTTCTGCTAGTCGATGCAAATCCGTTCGCAGGCTGGGTGATAGCCGGACAATAGGTACGGCGGTTTGGACTGTGCAGGCGCCATGGACCATCCCATTGGTTTCGCTGGGAATGCCCATCGTGCGGCAGGTAATGGGTCTGAACGCATACACGCTGCAGCTTCCGTCTGCAGCCAGGGCTGGGCAAGGAAGGTCTCCGAAGCGTTCAACCATGTCGTCGATGCTGCTGTCCGTCAAACTATCCAGCCCTGGTTTGGATTGAAGAATCGGGTAGGCCGCCTCAAGCAAAGCGATTTGCTCACGAGCCCGCGCCACGACGGTGAGCTTATGGGCGGAGGGCAGCGTGTCGAGCCCCCGCTGCAATTCCAGGGCGTCGAGCCTGGTGATGGGGAAGATGCCGATGCAGCACTGGCAGCAACCTTGGCTGCATGGAATGGCGCCAAGCAGTGAGGCGCGGGCGCGCCGAAACCAGTGCGAGGCTTGTTGGAACAAGGGCAGCGGGAGCGGAGAGGACACGTCGGTCCCCATGAGTCCTACTCCTCGGACAGGGACAGATCGACGATGAGTTCTCCCTTCGGAGAGAAAAATCCTTGCCGATCAATTTGCACGATACCGTTACAGTGTTCTTGGAAAAACTCAAGGATCCAGCCGTTGAAATCGTAGCCTTCTTCCGTGACATCGGCTTCGACCATGCGCGTGGTCAGGATGAAACGCGCGCGTGTGACGTGTTCCTGTGCGAGGCTGGCTTCAAGGTCGTCATGGGAGGACAGGTCTTCCAGAAATTGTTTCTGCTCCTGCTCAAACAGGTCCTGATAGGTGCCGCGATCGCGGACGCAAAACACCTGGATCGGCTTGCGTTCGCGCGCATAGCCCAGAATAACCTGGACCCACGCCCATTCATCCAGCATGGAATCGTTCATGTCGGGGGGCAGAATCGGCAGTTGCCCACGGGATTTCAAAAACTCCACCAGCAGGCGAAGCGGGGGGGCATTGTCATTCTTGCAGAAGACCCGTGAATAGATGACCGCTTCCGGGGCGGCGCCCTCTGCAGGCTGGGCATTCGAAGGAAGTATGGGAAGTTCTTTGGCCATGAAGACGCCTCTTGTTCCTGAGTGATACGCTGCGCGACGACGCGCCGCCGTACTGTACTCTGTGATCCACGTGACGCGCAAGGGCGTCAATCGCGCCTGTCGCCTGTCTGAATGCGTATGATTCCAGGTGGCGGCTCTTGACAGCCCCTAGGGCTTTGGATACACTCTCGCCCTGTTTTCGGACTGATTCTGCAGACCACGCGCAGATTTCCGGCTCCACCTCTGTACGTACGAGTTTATAGATCGCAGACCGCACAAGTCAGTTCACTTTCATTCGTTGTTCAAAGGGAGGAACGCATGGCCAAGTCGATGACGAAATCGCAGATTGCTGACCATCTTGCTGGAAAGGCGGGCATTACGAAAAAGACGGCTGTCCAATTTTTGGACGATTTCGCCGCCCTTGCCTATCGCGAAGCGAAGAACGCTTTCGTGGTCCCCGGCATCGGAAAGTTGGTGCTTGCCAATCGGAAGGCGCGCATGGGCCGGAATCCGCAGACCGGCGAGCCGATCAAGATTCCCGCCAAGCGCGTGGTGAAGTTCCGGGTCGCGAAGATGGCCAAAGATTCGATCCTCGGAAAGAAGTAATCAGCCTCGTTCCTCTTTCGACACCAGGGCCGGTGCTTCTCTTAAGGCACCGGCCCTCGCATTTTGTGCAGCCGGTTCGCTGCCATTCAGTCGTCAGGACCTGCAACGCTAGAATGACGGAGCCAGTCCGCTTCCGCCGGCACCGTCATGCCCCACGAAGCGCACAGCGTCTCCGTCCTGGACAATCGAATCCTCGCTGGCGATACGTTTGTTGATGGTGACCAGCACCTTTTTCTCCCGCAAGAGCTGGAGCATGTGACGAAGGCCGCGGCCCTGTCGTTGAATCACCTGCCGCACCGTCACCGGAGCGGGCAGTTCGCAGGCAAGGTCCCGTTCTCCGTCGGTCGTTTGAAGTTGCCCCATAAGTGTAATCGTGATCATACGACGCGTGTCCTCTTGATCTATAGGCAGCCGTTTTCATTGCGCCTGTCGGAGGCATGGAACCAAATTGACTCCCCTCGTCGGCCGCGACTAATATTACCACTATGCAATCCCTCAATATCCAGCGGCCGGGCATGCCGGATCTCCAATTTGTTCTCGTGGTCTCTGCACTGTGTACCTCTGGTCTCGAGACGCTGAACGTGCCGGAAGATCTGCGTCGCAGAGTGTTTGATGCCTGTTGGGCGCTCGTCAGTACCGATCCGCCGCCGACCTCCCGGCAGGAGCGTGTGCTGGATTTGCGGTCGGGAACGGAGTTGACGCTCGACGCGTTGGTTGCCACGATTCGCCAACTCTTCACGGAAGCGGGAATTGACACGCTGACCTGGGACCATCCGCCCAGCGAGCCCACGCGTCCCAGCAGTCCTGCCGCAGAGCCGCTCATTGATCGTTTGCAGAAGTTGTATCCGGACCCTCCTCCCACTTCAGGCCCGTCTGACCGCAACTAGCCGCCCCGTCGCAGTTCTCGTTCGCTAGGCACAGACCAGCTGGGCGAGAAGGGCCCGGACGAGTGCCAAGGCGCATTTTTACGGACAGCTTTTCCACTGTGCCGGAACGAGGTATGATGCGCCCGTCGGATCCATTTGATTGAAGGGGTGTCATGCAGATTACGCCGACGCCGCTCAGCGGCCTGTTTCAGATTGAACCTGATGTCTTCGGGGACGCGCGGGGAAAGTTCGTCGAGATCTTTCGTGAGTCCCGTTATGGCGCGGCCGGAATCGACAAGCCCTTTGTGCAGGATAATTTTTCCTGGTCCGTCCGTGGCACGTTGAGAGGCCTCCACTATCAATTGGCTCGGCCTCAGGGGAAGTTAGTGATGGTCGTGAAGGGCACAGTCTATGATGTCGCGGTCGATATTCGTCAGGGCTCACCGACGTTCGGGCAATCGTACGGGGTGGAACTGTCCGATACGAACATGCGACAGTTGTATATTCCTCCCGGGTTTGCCCATGGATTTTGCGTGCTCAGCGAGGAAGCCGGATTTCTGTATAAATGCACGGATGTGTATTCGCCGCCGGATGAGCGGGGCATCATCTGGAATGATCCGGCGTTGGCCATTGCCTGGCCCATTACGGCACCGATCCTTTCAGCGAAAGATCAGGCGTACAAGTGTCTCGCCGACATGACTGCGGAATTGCCTCGGTATCCGGCTCGTTAACCGCAGAACCTGCATTGTTCGATTCAATCCTCTTCTGTGCTCGATCAAGCCCGGATTTCTTCATCAGCGGCAAAGCCTGTCCGTCGTCGATGGCGTAGTCGTAGCGACGGCTCTCGTTGCAACAAAGCCATCAGCGGCGAACCTTCCGTCTTGCTGTGCGGTGAAGCTCCGTGCTATGTAGGAATCATTCCTGTCTAGCAATCACTGGTATGACGCTTGATCCGCAGGACATTCAGACTCGTTTTCGCCGGCACGCGGTTCGTGTCACCCGTCAGCGGGCGGCCATTTACGCGGCCTTGGCCGGGACCACGAGTCATCCGACTGCCGAGGACCTGTATCGGCTGGTGAAGCGTCAGCAGCCGATGATATCCCGCAATACTGTCTACTACACGTTGGGTGTCTTGCGGAAAGCCGGGTTGGTACAGGAAGTCAACGTGGGTCATGCTGTGGCGCGGTTTGACGGGAATGTGAGCATGCACCATCATCTTATCTGTCTGGGGTGCAGTCAGATCATAGATGTGATGGATGAAGGTCTGAACCGATTGGATCTGTCGAACGGGCAGGCGAGGGGATTTCACGTGGTCGGGCATCGAGTGGAGTTTCACGGATATTGTGCAAGTTGTCGGCAGACACAGCACGACGCGCCACCGCGTCGCGGGTAGGCGTCAATTTACTGAAGGAGGAGCGCATGGGAAACAGTTTGAAGGGTACGAAAAGTCACGAAAATCTCAAACACGCGTTTGCCGGTGAGTCGCAGGCCAATCGCCGGTATCTGTATTTTGCGCGTCGCGCCGACATTGAAGGGTATCCCGATGTCGGAGGGCTCTTCCGTGACACATCCGAAGCGGAAACCGGCCACGCCTTTGGGCACTTGGATTTCCTGAAGGAAGTCGGCGATCCCGCCACCGGCGTGCCGATCGGAAACACCGAAGCGAATTTGAAGTCCGCCATCGAAGGCGAAACCTACGAATATACCCAGATGTATCCGGGGATGGCGAAGACCGCGCGTGACGAAGGGTTCTCGGAATTGGCGGAGTGGTTTGAGACGTTGGCGAAAGCCGAGCGGTCTCATGCCAATCGCTTCACCAAGGGCCTCGACAGCTTGAAGCAGTAAGAGCCCATCGCGCACAGGATCGGGCTCCTATCGATCAGGGGGGGCGGAGGTCTCTCCGACCCCCCTGTATCCTGCCCAATCAGTACGTGTCACAAGGATTTCCCTTCTGTGAAAGAACTGCGTCTTCTCCAACCCATCGATCCGGCAACGCTTGAGCAGGAAACCCTGCGGATCTACGATGTCTGCGACGGCTGCCGCCGCTGCTTCAATCTTTGCCCGTCCTTCAATACGCTACTGGACCGCATCGATGAGTACGAGAGCGATGTCAGCAAATTCACGCCGGCCGATCATCATCGAGTCGTCGATGAATGTTACTATTGCAAGCTTTGCTACAATCACTGCCCTTACACGCCCCCGCATCAATACGGGATCGATTTCCCGCTCCTCATGGCGGTCTGGAAAAAGCGATTGGCCGGTGTGCGAGGGATCCGGTGGCGGGATTGGCTGCTGACCAGGACTGATCTTCTGGGGCGACTGAATAGCGCCCTCGCGCCGTTGGTGAATTGGGGGTTGAACCAGGGGTGGGTAAGAGGCCTCATGCAAACCGTAATGGGGGTGCATCGAGACCGGCAGGTCTTGCACTATCAGCGCGAAACATTTGTGCGTTGGTGGGCAGGACGGTCGTCCGAGGAAAAACCTGCTACTGGAAAGAAAGTGGCGTTGTTCGCCAGTTGTCTCGTCAATTATCAGGCGACCGATGTCGGCAAGGCGACCGTGCAGGTGCTGGAAAAAAACGGTGTTCAGATAGTTTTGCCGGATCAGTCTTGTTGCGGCATGCCGTCCTTTGATACCGGGGATACCGCAGCGATGGTGACGGCGGCACAGCGGACGATTGCCTCCCTGAAGCCCTGGGTCGATCAAGGGTATGATGTCGTCATTCCCACTCCCAGTTGCAGTCTCATGGTGAAGCGGGAATACGCGAATCTCCTTGCCGGGGACGATGCCACGCGAGTGGCCAGCCAAACGTACGATGTTTGCGAGTATCTCATGAAACTCAAGCGGGAGGGCCGCCTGGCGACAGATTTCACGCAGAAGCCGGGGCGGGTGGCCTATCAAGTGCCCTGTCACTTACGCGACCAAAACATCGGGTTTAAGTCGAAAGAGCTCATGGAATGTGCCGGTGCCCAGGTTGAGGTCATCGAAAAATGCTCCGGCCATGATGGCTCTTGGTCCGCCAAGACAGAATTCTTCCCGCTTTCGATGAAGATTGCACAGAAAGCCGTGCGCATGGTCGAACAGGCTCCGGCGGATCTTGTGGCATCCGATTGTCCGCTCGCAGGCCTTCAACTCGATCAAGCCGGCGCTGCGTCCCATGTCGGGGGGAAAGCCGCGCGGCATCCGATCCAGATTGTGCGTGATGCCTATGGGTTGCCCAGCGATCCGCGGGCCTCGTAGCCAATAGTATGACCTCTTTGTCATCGATTTGTTGTCCCGGACAGAATTATGAACCAGCTCACGCGAGATGATCTGATCGCTCAGGATGAGTATGAGCGGCAGCGCGAGACGTACCGCCAGTCGATTATCGACCTCAAACGTCGTCGTCGGATCGGTGTCGGTGACAAAATCACGCTGGTGTTTGAAAATCGGGAGACGCTACGCTTCCAGGTTCAAGAAATGATTCGCGTCGAGCGGATTGTCGACCCGCAGAAGGTGCAGGAGGAGTTGGATGTCTACAATGCCCTTCTGCCGACTCCCGGCGAATTGAGCGCGACCCTCTTGATCGAACTCACGGACGCCGACACGATGAAGCACTGGCTGGATCTGTTTATGGGCTTGGATCATGGCCAGAAGCTCGGCTTGCGGGCCGGGGGCGAAGTCGTCTACGGGGAGTTCGAAGGCGGCCACAGCCATGAAACGAAGATCAGCGCGGTGCATTTCGTGCGCTTCCGTCCGACCCCGGCCATGGTGAAGGCCCTGAGGGATCAGGCCGTGCGCGTGGCGCTTTCTGTGCGCCATGCCGGGTACGAGGCTGAAGCCGAGGTGCCATGGGCGATGCGGCAGGAATGGCTGTCCGACCTCGGTGCCTAAATGGTGAGTTTTTAGGTGTGAGTTTCAGGGGCACAATCCACTATAATCTCCTCACGGCAAGTCTCAAGACTCACCACACATCCCTAGTGATCTATGGCATCTGTGCTCCTGAATAAACGCATTGAGTTTTGCGCCTCGCACCGCTACCACAAGCCAGAGTGGGACGCCGCGAAAAACCGTGCGACCTTTGGCGCTTGCAACAACGATCCGGGCCATGGCCACAATTATATGTTGGAAGTGACCGTGGCAGGTGAGGTCGACCAGCGAACCGGCATGGTCGTCAATCTGTTTGACCTGAAGCGCGTGTTGCTGCAGGTGTTGGAAGAATTTGATCACAAGCACCTCAATTTGGACCTGCCCTATTTCGAACGGCAGATTCCTACGTCCGAAAATATTGCGCGTGTACTCTGGGACAAGCTCCAAGCCCAGCCCGACATCGGCACGCTTCAACGGCTGTCCCTGTATGAAGACGAGGATCTCTGTGCCGACCTCACGGCAGAGGCCGGGCTGGATGTCGCGTCGGTTACCAGACGGTATTCATTTACGGCCGTGCACGAAGGCCATCGAGGTCATACCTGGGACTTGTTCGTGTCCATACATGGGCCGATTGATTCTGAAACCGGCATGGTGACTGATATCGTCGCTCTGGATCGACTGGTGAAAGAACGTGTGCTGGTTCCATTTGATGGACGGGATCTGCGCATGGTGTTGGCGACTCCGTCCGTCACAGGGGAATATCTCGCCAAGGCCGTGTGGGATCGCATTGCATCGGCTGTTCCGACTGGCCGCCTTCAGCTCGTGAAACTCGTCCAAACCCGCGACCTCTCCTACGAATACGCCGGCTAAGTCGTTTCGTATTTCATCTCAGTCTTCCTTCTGGCGTCCACTCGCGCCACACCCGCACATTCGAGGGCAGTTTCAGCGCTCTGCCGCCAGTTTACCGACGTCGCAGATTGGATCGTGAGGGGCTTCCCTCGATCAGGTCTGTCGAGAGAGCCCCCTTCAAAATGGGGGCTCTATTGAGCTCAGACTCGGAAGAGGAGATACGCGATCGTCGTCAGGGAGAGCAGCATGGCCACGGCAAACATGGCCCAGCTGACAATCAACGAGCGTTTGGTGGCACGCAACGAGGTTTGGAGTTGCCCGATGGTGTCGGCTTGGAGGGTGATTGTGCGTTGCAAGGCGTCGATCTGTTCCTGCAGTGCTGCAATGGCCGGGTCGGCGAGTGCCGGATCCGGCGGGGGAGGAGTCGCACGAAAACGGCCGATCGTTTTCAGAAGCTCCGGAGCATTGTCTACGACTACCGGTAACAGTTTTCTGGCAACTTGCAGCGCTGCGACCCAGGGAATGCTCATGTGGTCCGCCTCAATTGCGAGGTAAAGGAATCCTCCAGTATTCATGACACAGCAGTGAGGCCTAAATCCACAACGCTTGCGCCGGTGCATGGGATCCTCTGGTGCTAGTTCGCAAATTCCGGTGCGGCACAACGATCAGAGCCTGGACTCAGGCCGTCGCGAGACGAGGTCTGGTCGTGCCAACGTAGGCTGCAGAAATCTTCCCCCCACCCGGCAGTTCTTGCCGGGCATCCTCATTTTCGTGAGCACAGAGTCACGAAACTCCCTGATTTTTCTGGGTCTCCATAAATTGAGGCTTCTGGCCTGAATGTTGAAGAGAAGCAGGCTGACCTTAGTGGCTTTGCTGGGTTGGATCGGGAGGTGGTGGCGCCATGATGTCTATCTGGGAATTCTTTGGTCAGGACGTGAGCCTTTTCGGAGAGCTGCACAGCCCGATGCTGAGCTGGCTCGGCTCCGGCGGATTGATAGCCCTATTTGTGTGGCATGCCGGGCGGCTGTCCACAGCCATTTCCAGCGTGCAGAGCTGTTACATGCGTGTTTGGCCGACATTGACCGGCCTTGCCGCCAGCCGCAAGAGCCTCCAGAACGAGTGGCTGATGGTTCCCAGTTTGAGCGACGTGAAGAAAGTTTCCAACCAACCGGGTGCCCAACCCGAACGGGTTGATCTCGACGATCTCCACATGTTGGATAAGGCTATGCGCCGTGAGCCGCGCCTTGAGCAGGCATGGCTCCACTTTCGCAAGACGTTCGTCGTCGAACGCACGGCCTGGTTTATTGAACCCAAAGTGTTTGCCACGCGAACCGCGGCGGAGTTTTTCCCTCGTGATCTGCTGAATAGTCGGTTGAATCTGGCCTTTTACCATCAGTTTCCCTCGTTGATCACCGGGGGCGGTCTTCTGCTCACGTTTCTGGCGATCCTCATCGGTTTGAGTAAGCTTCACGCGGATGGATCGCATATCGTCGGTATCCAAGGGTTGATCAATGGCCTGGCGGGAAAGTTTCTGACGTCGATCGTCGGATTGCTGTGCGCCAACCTGTTCGTGTTGCTGGAAAAGTCTGCCATGCATCGGTTGGCCACGACCCAGCAGCAGTTTGTCACGATGGTAGACGAGCTCTTTCCCCGCAAGACGATGGAACAGATGTTGGAGAACTTTACTCCGGGGGCCGGGCCGGCGCCATCCCAGAGTCAGGCCGCCGTTGGCGCGGTGCCAGCCGACCTGGGCGATCGTCTGGTGGGCAGCCTCAGCGACCGATTGAGTCCGACGGTCTCCGCCCTCAGGGAGGCTGTGGAGGTGCTGAGCAGGCGGGACCAGGGAGGCCGTGCGGCGGCTCCGGAGCGGCTGGCAGAGGAACTGTCACGGGTCATGCAGCAGACGATGGCGGCACCGATTCAGGAATTGAATCAGGCTATTCAGACGCTCGCCCGATCGGTGGAGGAACTGAAGCGCGATCAGGGCGTGAAGCCGAACGCAGACGAGTTTGAATTCGAAGCACTCGATGAGTTGCCGATGCCGGAGCGTGAACAGGACATCGAACATGACGTCGAGCCTGATGACAGCATGCTCGGATTGCGGTGGTTTGCAAATTGGCGACAAGGTGCCTCGATGAAAGGTGCAGCCTGATATGCGTGCCAATCATTCGCCGGAATCTCCCGAACATGCATCGGTACTCACCATCGGGGTCACAGATTTGATGACCTCATTGGCGGTCATTTTTATCCTGTTGTTCAGCGCCTATGTGACCAAAGTCTCTGAAACGGAACCTCAAGCCAAGGTAAAACCTCCGATGCCGGCGGTCGATCGGAATGTGGCAAAGAGCACGGCGGAAGATATGAAGGGACTCCTGCGCGATCATTTTCAGCGGTTCGATCTTTCGCTGGATGCCGATCCTGCAGACCCCAATGTGGTGCGGATTGTCGTGCCCGATGCCTTGCTGAACTTTGAGTTCGGCAAGGGGACGTTGTCGTCGGTCGCAGATCAGTTCCTGGTGGATGCGATGCCGACCTATGCGGCGCTTCTCTGCGGTGCTATGCACGATCGGATCGATTCGCTCGTGATCGAAGGGCATACCGACGATCGCGGGTCCGACATTTACAATTTGAAGTTGAGTCAGGAACGTTCGCTGAATGTCATGGTGAAGGGGCTCGAGGTGATCAAGGACTCGGCACCATGGGCCTATCGTTGTTTCCATGAAAAGACCTCAGCCAGCGGGCGAGGTCGACAGGATCTCGTTGTGGATCAGTCGCGTGTGCTCGATCGGGACAAAAGCCGGCGGGTGGTGTTTAAGATTCGCTTGCGATCCACGGACCAGGTGGCGGAAGTGAGTGAATCCCTGCGGCCGCTCGAGTCTCCCGCCTTCAGCTCCCGCCTGTTCTAGTGCTCTCCAGGTGTCCCGGCATCCTTTGCGCAGCGAAATCCGACATCATTGCGGCGGGCATCGGGTGCATATCCGGCACGATTGGCAGATCGGATGGCCTTAGAATCATTATTCCAGGCGCCGCCGCGCAACACCCTGAGCGGACCTGCAGAGGGCCCGGACGGGTTCTCACGCGGGCTGAATTGATAGTAGGCGGCGTCGTACCAGTCGGCGACCCATTCCCAGAGATTCCCGGCCAAATCGTAGACCCCGTTCGGAGTCTTGCCCAACTCGAACTGCCCGACGTTCGTGAGAGTGTCATACCCGCGCCACTTGGTTTGTCCCGCATTAGCGTGACCCTTGGTCGGGTGGGTGCTACCCCAGGGGTACATGCGTCCGTCCGTGCCACGGGCTGCCCGCTCCCACTCCGCTTCAGTCGGTAGCCGTCTTCCCACCCATCGGCAGTAGTCGCGCGCATCATACCAATTGACGCCGACCACCGGCTTGTTTTCATGGGGACCGTCAGTAGCTTCGTTCCATTTAAACGGCGGGTCTGGTTTTTGTGACATAAGAAACTCGGCATACCGCGAGACCGTGACTTCCAGCGCGTCCAGGTAGAAGGCCTTGACCGAGACACGGTGCACCGGCTGCTCATCATCCTGGCCACGGTCGCTGCCCATCGCGAATTCGCCCGCAGGGATCAATACCATTGGCGGGCCCTTGTGAGGGCTGATGGCGGCGGTGCGAGGTTGGGTACTGCTGGCTGGAGACTGGCGCGGTGCGATGTCTTTGCCCTCGCTGGCTCCGGCTACCACGGTCCAGAGCAGGAACAGGGCTACAGATGAGAAGAAGGAAATCGTCCGCATTGAGTAACGGTCAATCTTCGGTCGGCAGGCATGGACTCTCACGCACCTATTGTATCGTGTCCGCCCAAGGAAGTGTGGTGTGGCGCATTCCCTCGCTGGACGACGGCCCTTGCCCCGATTGCTCAGGTGAAAGTCTCTGCCGCGAGGGCGAACGCAGTCAGCACTGCTACTTCAGGAGATGGTCGGATATCAACGCGGCCAATTCGGCCGGCTCGACGACGCCTTCGCGCGTCAGGAGCAATTTGCCCTGGGCGAAGAAGTGTGTGGTGGGATACGTCTCAAACGTGTGGGCTTTCTTGATCTCACGGCAGCGGCCGGGAACGTGCATCTTGGCCTTGCCGATTTTGATACCGGGAAACTTCGCCGCGGTTTCTTCGAGAATGGGGTCGTATTGCTTGCATGGTTCGCAGGTGGCGAGGCCGTAGGCCACCACTGCGCCGGCGCTCTCGGTAAATTCTTTGTAATTCTCGTCGCGAACGTCTTGGACTGTGCCGCTCATTGTCTCTCCTCGGCGTTGAGCAAGAACCGGGAGAAGGCGTGTTTCAACGCCCCCTCCCGGGCTTCATAAGAACTTAGCTCAGCTTCGCGAGGGCTGCGAGAATGTCCTTGTCTTCCCGCGCCACCTTGATTTCCTGCACCTTCACATAGGCAACTTTGCCGTTCTTGTCGACGATGACCGTCGCGCGCTTGCCGCAATTCAACGGCTCGAAGTATAGGCCATACTTCTTGACGACTTCACGGTTGAAGTCGGAGAGGAGGCGGTGCTTCAAGTCCAGGGAATCCGCCCACGCCTTGTGGGAGAAAAAGCTGTCGCAGCTGATGCCGAACAGCTCCGAGTTCGCACTCTGGAACTTGGGGAAGTCATCGGTCAGGCACTTGTTCTCACCCTGACAGACGGGACTCCAGTCGAGCGGATAGAACGCCAGGACGACGTTCTTCTTTCCTTTGAACTCGCTCAGCTTCACGTCCTTCTGATCCTGATCTTTTAATGTGAAATCCGGCGCGGTATCGCCGACCTTAATTTCTGGGGCCACATCACTCATTGAGATCCTCCTAGGTTAGACCTGCGGAACTGCGCAAACTCTTTGGTGGTACCACGCCTGGAAAAACCTTGTCAACGGGGCCAGAAGGCCTAGGTGGAGGTGAGATGTCTTCTAGCTATCTGATTTTGCTAGCGTTTAAAGCCGGCTGGCTAGCGGAGGTCGGTCGTGATTTGTCGAAACGCCACCATGCGGCCGGTCGGTGCGGCAGTGCGATGCTTGATGAAGCGAATGGTGTGAGCAAGGGCGTGCAGGTCCAAGGAGCTCCCCACCTTTTGGTTCTGCCCCGTGCGCAAGACCGCGTCGGCGGTGCATTGCAGGATGGCGATGGTGTCGGCGTCCGGAAGGCCACGTGGCTGGATGACTTCCACCTCGTCCAAGCCGAATTTCGTGAGGCCGAGGGTGTAGAACCAGTCGAGTGAAGGATCATCAGTCTCGCTATGCTGGACTGTGACGTGGTCCCGGGCAACAAAGATATTCAACGGCCGGTCATTCCAATCCGATGGATTCAGATATTCGTGACAGGCGACATCAAACGCTGTGCCTTCAGTGAGGAGTGTCATGCCACGGGCAAGGCGTGCGGTGACAAGCACGGTGTCCGCGATGGTGCTTGGTGTAGTAGTAGAGAGGGAGACTGCGCCGAGCTGCCGGTGCTCCCATGACAGGACGGGTTGCCACTCTGCGGCGGCGGCATCGGGGAGACTGGTCAGCACATGTGCGCGCCAGGGACCGTGGCTGGCGCTGGCGCGGCCTCCCGGATCACGTTCGAGCCAGACTAGCGGGCCTCCATACTGGAGGTCGTACCAGATTTTGAGTTCATCGAGGGACGGCGGCGTCCCTCGATAGCCGACCACATAGAGGGGAGGCTTCGCGGGTGCAGGTTTCGGGGATTTTTTCCGAATCTTCATGCAGTCCGCGCGGCAAGTCGGTAGTCCCTGCCGGGGTTACTTGGTGCTCTTCTTGGCCTTACGGCGGTCGTCCGGGTTCAGGAGCCGCTTACGGAGGCGCAGGTACTTCGGTGTCACCTCGACCAATTCGTCCTGGCCGATATATTCCATGGCGAATTCCAGTGACATCTCACGCGGCGGCGTCAGCACCAAGGCTTCGTCTGTGCCGGCAGCCCGCATGTTGCTCAGTTGCTTCTGCTTGCACACGTTCACATCAAGATCTTCGTCGCGGCTGTTCTGTCCGACGACCATGCCCTGGTAGACCTCAACCGACGCGCCGATGAACAATTCGCCTCGCTCCTGGGTCATGAAGAGCGCGTAGGCTGTGCTGGTTCCGTTTTCAAAGGCTACCAAAGAGCCGTGGGGCGCCACGAGCAGTGCCTTTTCATCGGCCGGGGCATAGCCGGAAAACACGTGGTGCAAAATAATCGTACCGCGCGTTTTTGCCAGCAGAATGTTTTTGAGGCCGATAATCCCGCGTGTCGGGATGTGATACTCGATATGCATTTCACTGGCGGTGCCCTCGGAATGCACGAGCTTCATGTGCCGAAGTTCGCCGCGCCGTTTTCCGATTTCCTCAATCACCGGCCCCTGATATTCAGAGGGGACCTGGATGGTCAACTCTTCAAAGGGTTCCGTGACCGTATCGCCTTCTCGATGGAGAATGACTTCAGGCTGGGAGATTTGAAGCTCATACCCTTCACGCCTCATCTGCTCGATCAGCACGCCGAGATGGAGTTCGCCACGGCCGGCCACGAGGAATCGGTCGGCGCTGTCGGTCTCCTGCACGCGCAATGACACGTTGGTTTCCAGTTCCTTGAACAATCGTTCCCGCAGGTGGCGCGAAGTCAGGTATTTTCCGTCGCGACCGGCGAAGGGGCTATTGTTCACCGAGAACGTCATTTGGACGGTGGGTTCGTCGATCGTCACGCGCGGAAGCGCGACGGGATTGGTCGGATCGGCAATCGTGTCGCCGATGTTCACTTCGTCGAGCCCGGACAGGGCGATGATTTCGCCGGCTTCGGCCGATTCGACGTCGGTGCGTTCGAGTCCTGAGAACACCGCAAGGTCGGAAACCTTCCCCGGAACCTGACCGCCGTCTTTGGTAAGGGTCACCACGTTTTGACGTCGGGCGATTGAACCGGATTGAATTTTGCCGATTCCCATTTTCCCTTTATAGGAATCCTGCGCAAGGGCCAGCACCAGGAGCTGGAACGGGGAGTCGCGGTTGATGGCCGGCGCGGGAATCTTGTCGAGAATGGTTTCCAACAGCGGGGAGATATCCGTTCCGGGCTGCTTGAGATCAAGGGTTGCGATGCCTTTGATGGCCGAGGCGTAGACGATGGGGAAATCCAGCTGTTCGTCTGTGGCGCCCAAGTGCACGAACAAGTCGAATGTGCGATTGACGACATCGTCGATGACGGCATCCGGACGGTCGATCTTGTTGATGACGACGATGGCTTTATGGCCGAGGGCCAGCGCTTTCCGCAGGACAAACGTGGTCTGCGGCATGGGGCCTTCTTTCGCGTCGACGAGGATCAGCACGCCATCCACCATGCGGAGCGTGCGCTCCACTTCACCGCCGAAGTCGGCATGTCCCGGCGTATCAACAATGTTGATCTTCACGCCCTTGTAGGTCACGCTGGCATTTTTGGCCCGGATGGTGATGCCGCGCTCGCGCTCCTGATCCATTGAGTCCATGATGCGTTCGCCCATGTCATCGATCTTGCGATGCACGTGGGTCTGCCGCAGCACGGCATCGACGAGAGTGGTTTTCCCGTGGTCGACGTGCGCGATGATGGCGATGTTGCGAATATCGGTCCGACGACCTTGCGGCGCGTGCAGACCCGTGGTGGATGAGGGCGCTGAGCTGTTCATAATCTCCAATGCCGTGAAAGTGCCAAAAAAAAGACGCCTTCCTATGAAGGCGTCTAAGCCTATGGACTATACCTGATTCAAATGTCTTCCCGCAAGTTGATTATCGAATCCCCCAACGCAAACTTCTTCCGACGACGATTTGAACCTTGCTTGAGTTTGTCGGGTGCGCATTGTATGGTGGGGTTGTCGCGGGTTGACCTCTTTCCTCGCAACCACCCAACTTCATGTCCGAACTCGACCACTTACTCGATAAGCCGGAAAAGCCACGTCGTCGCTGGCGGTGGTGGAAGATTGCCCTGATCAGCTTCCCGCTCGCCCTGATTCTCGGCGGCGGCGCCGCCGCCGGGATCCTCTGGTATTTTTCGCAAGACCTGCCGTCGTTGGATCCGCTTCAGAACTATCAGCCGAGTCTGGTTACGCGCGTCTATTCCGATGATCGACAGGTCATCGGCCAGTTTTTTATCGAACGCCGTTTTCTCAAGCCCATCCAGGAGATGCCCAAGAGCCTGACCCAGGCCGTGATTGCGACAGAAGATACGAGATTCTTCGAACACCCTGGTTTGGACATCGTCGGAATTCTCCGGGCGGCCTGGACCAATATTCGACATGGCGGCCGAAAAGTAGAAGGCGCCAGCACGATCACGCAGCAGCTGGCGCGCTCACTGTTTTTGTCGGCGGAACGAACCTTCGACCGCAAAGTTCGTGAACTCATCCTCGCCTACAAGATGGAATTGGTCCTGACCAAGGAACAGATTCTGGAGATGTATTTGAACCAGATCTATTTCGGTCAGGGGGCCTATGGCGTGGCGGCCGCCAGCCAGACCTATTTCGGCAAAGAGCTGTCGAAGCTGACGCTGGCCGAATCGGCTTTCCTGGCGGGTCTTCCCAAGTCGCCCAGTCACTATTCACCCTTCAAAGCCTACGACCGGGCCAAGAAGCGGCAGGAGCATGTGCTCAGTCGCATGGCGGAGGCGGGGTTTATCAGTGCCGCCGACCGGGACCAGGCCGTTGCGGAAAAGCTGAATTTCCGCCGCCCCGGCAGCGAGCATCTCGGCCCCTATTTTGTTGAATATATCCGGCAGCTCCTGGTGGCCAAGTTCGGCGAAGCCATGGTCTACAAGGGCGGCCTGGAAGTGTTCACGACGCTGAATGCCGATATGCAGAAAGCGGCAGAAGCCGCCGTGTTCAACGGATTGCGCGAAGTCGATAAGCGTCAGGGATGGCGCGGTCCGCTTCGTACAGTTGATCTGGCGACTCTGGAGGTTCCGGCCCCTGATCCCTCCGTCAAACTCGCGGAGGGCGATATGATGGAAGGGGTGGTGACGAAGATCGCAAAGGATCACGTGCTCGTTCAAATCGGCGGGAGCACGGGCCGACTTGCCTTCGACGACATGGCTTGGGCTACGAAATATCTTAAGGGCAAAGATCCTACGAAGGACGCGGTTCCGGTCAAGAATATCAAGCAGCTGCTCACTCCGGGCGATGTGATCGAAGTGGGGGTGAAGAAGCTTGATAAGGAGACCGTACATCTGCGTCTGGAGCAGACTCCGATCGTCGAAGGCGCTCTCGTTGCAGTTGACCCGAAAACGGGCGCCATTCGCGCCATGGTCGGCGGGTACGATTTTGCGCGTAGCGAATACAATCGTGCGGTCCTGGCCCGTCGTCAGCCGGGCTCGTCGTTCAAGCCGATCATCTATGCCACGGCGATGAATCAAGGGATGAGTCCCGCCACCGTGGTGCTGGATGCGCCGGTGGTGTATGAGCAGGAAGAGGAAGAGAAGACCTGGAAGCCTGAAAATTACGGCAAGCGTTTTCATGGGATCGTGAGTTTGCGGGAGGCGTTGATCCATTCCCACAATCTCGCGACCGTTCGGCTGTTGGATAAGGTCGGGATCCGGAACGTGATCGACTTTTCGCGGACGGTGGGAATCGTCAGCCCGCTGGCCGCGGATCTTTCATTGGCACTGGGCTCTTCCAGCGTGGGGTTGATGGAGTTGGTCTCGGTCTATGGCGTGTTTGCTAACCAGGGCGTGCGTGTCGAGCCCTACGCCGTGGCGAGTGTGCAGGACAGCGGCGGCCGCACGTTGGAGCAGGCGGCCATTCAGCCGCGGCAGGTGGTGTCCCGCGAAACCGCCTATTTGATTACGAACATGATGGAAGATGTCATCCAACGTGGAACCGGCATGGCAGCCAAATCTGTCATCGACCGGCCTGTGGCAGGAAAAACTGGAACCACCAATGACTTCACCGATGCCTGGTTCATTGGTTCCACGCCCAATCTGGCGACCGGCGCGTGGGTGGGGTTCGACGATCGGCGTCCCTTGGGTGAAACCGAATCAGGCGCGCATGCAGCCTTGCCGATTTGGATCGCGTTTATGAAAGATGCCCTCAAGCAGCTGCCGGTCGTACCGTTTGAGATCCCAGACGGGGTCATGTACGTCAAAGTCGATCCCTCGACGGCTCTGCTCACCGACCAGGATGAGCAACACGGCACCGTGGAACTCTTCACCAAGGGGACGGAGCCGACAAAGAGTGCCGGATCCAAGATCGATCCCACCGAGTTCTATAAGCTAGACCAAACTCAGGACAGCGGTCCCCCTCCTCCCAGTGAGCCGTAGCGGAACACCCAAACAGTACTGTCTCTAACGTATCGAAGGGAATAGCGAGGTAGCAGCGCCTGGTGCGCGCTGTTTGTGGCGTGGGGCGAGGATGTCCTTGCCGGGAAGGCCTGCGGTCGTTCGGTCAGGATCGGGAGTCCTGGTATTCTTCATGCCAGGCCATCTGGATGGATTCGAGAATTTTCTCGTTGGATTTCTTGGGATCGTCTTTGAAATCCGGGAGGGCGACGATCCAGGCGTGCATGTCCGTAAAGCGGATCGTTAACGGGTCAGCATCCGGGTGTTCCTCAACCAGACGAATTGCGATATCTTCTGCATCCTGCCATTTCAAGTCCATCAGGCTCCTCGCTTCCGGAATCACGTCACGTCAGAGACTTTTTTGCCTTGGAGCCCTTGCTTCAAGGAGTCATCCAGCATGGCCACCGTGAGCCCTTTGGCTGCTTGCTCCAGATCAGCCATGCGCCCGCGGATGGCACGGGGATCGGTTCCGTCCTTGGCGGAGGCCAACGCCGTCAGCGCAGTGCGAATCGCGGCGACTTCGCCTGCGGCGACGAGATGTCCGCCGTCCGCGAGTGACTTTTCGGTTGTGGTGATCAGTGCGCCCGCATCGAGTCGAGCCTCGATGAGTTTTCGCGCGCTGACATCGTCTGCGGCGAATTTAAAGGAGTCCTCGATCATCCGTTCGACTTCTTGATCCGACAATCCGTACGAGGGTTTGACCTCGATGGATTGAGTCTCTCCGGTCCGCATGTCTTTGGCCATGACATTCAGAATGCCGTTGGCATCGATCAAGAAGGTCACTTCGATGCGGGGGACCCCTGCGGGCAATGGCGGAACTTTGAGACGAAAGCGGGCCAGGCTGCGGTTGTCCTTTGCCAGCTCGCGCTCGCCCTGGAGAATGTGAATGTCCACCCCGGTTTGGCCGTCCACATAAGTGGTGAACATTTCCTTGGCGCTGGCGGGAATGGTCGTGTTCCTGCGGATCAGGCTGCTCATGACCCCGCCCATGGTTTCAATGCCCAGTGAGAGCGGGGTGACGTCGAGCAGTAACATGTCGGTCGTGCCACCGCTCAGGATGTCAGCCTGCACCGCGGCGCCGAGTGCGACGACTTCGTCCGGATTCAGCTCGCAATGCGGCTGTTTGCCGAAGAGGGCCTGAACTCGTTGGCGAACCAGCGGCATGCGGGTCGACCCGCCCACGAGCACGACTTCGTCGATATCCGTCGGATTCAGTCCTGAATCTTTCAGGGCGAGGCGGCAGGGCCCGAGGGTGCGCTCCACCAACACACTACAAAGCCCTTCGAGTTGGTCGCGTGTGAGCTCGCGCGTGAACCGGCCCAGGCCATTGGGCAACTCCAGGCCCACAGTAGTTTTAAACTCTTCCGAGAGGCGAATTTTTGCGCGTTCAGCCTCCAGACGCAGGGCCTGCATATGGTCGGGGTGTGTACTCAGATCGAGTGCGTGCTGGGCGCGGATCTCGCTCAACAGCAGATCCGCAAGTGCCTGGTCGAAGTCGTCGCCGCCGAGGTGTGTGTCGCCGTTTGTGGCAAGTACTTCGAAGATGCCGTTCTTTAATTTGAGGATCGAGATATCGAATGTTCCACCGCCGAGATCGTATACGGCAATCGTTCCTTGCGTCTTTTCTTGCAGCCCATAGGCCAGCGAGGCGGCGGTTGGTTCATTGATGATGCGCAACACTTCCAGCCCGGCGATCATGCCCGCATCTTTGGTGGCCTGTCGCTGGCTATCGTTGAAATAGGCGGGCACGGTGATGACGGCTTTGGTGATGCTCTCTCCGAGAAAGGCTTCGGCGCGGAGTTTGAGTTCTTTGAGGATCATGGCCGAGATCTGCGGTGGGGAATAGGATTTCTCCCCCAGCTTGATCCGGATGACGCCGCCTTTTTCTGTGAGCGTGTAGGGAAAGTAGGCCAGTTCGCCTTGGACGTCGGCCAGACTTTTGCCCATGAAGCGCTTGACGGAATAGACCGTACGTTCAGGATTTCGCGTGAGATGCTCTTTGGCCGGATCGCCGACGATCAGTCCGTTGTCGGTCAGCGCAACGACGGAGGGGACCATGGGGCGTTCGTGGCGAGCCGAGATGACGCGCGGGGTTCCGTTGTCCATGAAGGCAACGAGAGAGTTCGTGGTGCCGAGATCAATACCGACAATGCGTGTCATAGGAGTTAGGCGATCGTTGCGACGAGATCGTTGACGATGTTTTTCACGTAGGTGCGGTTCGAGAGGATGTCTCGCATGTCCTTCAGAATGCGATTTCGTTCCGCTCGCGCTTGCTCGGTCGCTTCACCGCGATCTTGCAGTGCATCCCACTGGCCGAAAAGCTGTTGGAGCTGGGCTTCCATATCACGTTGCCGTTGCTCGAGCGTCGTTCGATCGGCGTGCAGCTTTTCGCGTAGCGCGGAAGCCGCGTCGGAGGCGCGATTGCTAGCGCGGAATTCATCGAGCGTATCCTGCAACTCAAGGATTTCTTCGAACAGGTCGGCAGGCGGCGTCGTCCGGATGTCTTTTACCGAGCCTGCTTCAAGATCCAGTAAATACTCTGCGCGCTGAATAGGATCTCGAAGGGTGCGATAGGCAGTGTTCAGCATGGCGGAGTTGCCGAGGCTGATAGACTGCTCCGCATCGCTTTTGTTCTGATAGAAGTCGGGGTGGAATGCCCGGCTCAATTCGTAGAATTTGGCCTCCAGGATTTGCGTGTCGATGGCCAGCCGTCGGGGGAGCCCGAAGCAGGTGAAATAGTCCAGATCTTTTGAGACCGGTTGGACTTTGACGCAACGGTCGCAGAAGTATTCGCCGGCCATTTCCGACTGGCAATGCCAGCACATACTGCGAGCCATCTGCAGTTCGCGGCGGGCATCGGTGCTATGGGTATGGTCATTCATCTGCTATCGCTCGTTCAGGCTGAAAACGATTCGCCGCAGCCACAGGTCTTATTCGCATTCGGATTCACGAATTTGAAATTGCCGCCCATCAGGTCCTTCTGGAAGTCCAGCTGAGTCCCTTGCAGGTAGATGGCGCTCTTGGCATCCACGATGACCTTCACGCCGTCGAATTCGTACACCTGATCGTACTGGCCGATCTTTTCGTCGAAGTTGATGGTGTAGCTCAATCCGGAACAGCCGCCCCCCTTGACGCCTAGGCGGAGGCCGCCTTCTTCAATCCCTTGGACATTGATGAGGCGCTTCACTTCCTTCAACGCGGCGTCGCTCAGAGTGATGACTGGGGCCGTGGCATCGGTATTCGTGGTGGCGTCCATAGTGCGCTCCTTCCTGTCAGTTACTTCGAGTCGGCTTTCTTTTGGTAGTCGGCGAGGGCCGCTTTAATCGCATCTTCCGCCAAGACCGAGCAGTGAATCTTCACCGGCGGCAGATTGAGTTCCTGCACGATATCGGTATTCTTGATCTTGCCGGCTTCTTCCACCGTTTTGCCCTTGAGCCACTCGGTGGCCAGACTGGAACTGGCGATGGCGGAGCCGCATCCGAAAGTTTTGAACTTCGCGTCCACGATCGTGTCGTTTTGAACCTTGATCTGCAGCTTCATGACATCGCCGCACTCTGGTGCCCCGACGATGCCGGTGCCGACACCATCTTCTTCTTTTTTGAAACTTCCCACGTTACGGGGGTTATTAAAGTGGTCGACGACTTTTTCGCTATAGGCCATAGTGTCCTCCGAATGTATCGTTCGTAGTAATGTTGTTCAGGTTAATGTGCTGCCCATGACACAGATTTCAGGTCGATGCCTTCTTTGGCCATTTCATAGAGCGGCGACATTTCTCGCAGCTTGGTGACGGTTTCGATAATCTTCTTTCCCGCGTAGTCAACTTCTTCGTCGAGGGTAAAGCGTCCCAGGCCGAACCGGATGGAGGAATGCGCGAGTTCCGCTCCCACGCCCAACGCGCGCAACACATACGACGGTTCCAGAGTGGCGGACGTGCAGGCCGATCCGGAAGACAGGGCGATTTCTTTGCAGCCCATCAACAGCGACTCACCCTCGACATAGGCGAATGAAATATTCAAATTGTGCGGGAGCCGCTCCGTCGGATGGCCGTTCAGGTACACGTCTTCCAGTGCCTTGTTGATGGTCGCATGGAGTCGATCGCGCATGACCGAGAGCCGTGCGGCGTCCGCGGCCATTTCCTGCTCGCACAGTTCGCAGGCTTTTCCGAATCCTACAATCAACGGTACCGGAAGGGTGCCGGAGCGCATTCCACGCTCATGTCCGCCGCCATCCATTTGCGCGGCGATACGGACCCGGGGATTCTTTTTTCTGACATACAGGGCGCCGATGCCCTTGGGGCCGTAAATTTTGTGAGCGCTAAAGGACATCAGATCGATGCCCATGTCCTGGACGTCAATCGGGACCTTTCCCACGCCTTGCGTCGCATCGCAGTGGAAGAGAATGCCTTTTTCTTTGGCAATCTTCCCGATCTCCTTGACCGGGTTGATGGTACCGATTTCATTGTTGGCGAACATGACGGAAATCAGAATGGTCTTGTCAGTGATGGCGTTGCGGACATCCTCCGGATTGACCATGCCAAATTTATCGACGGGGAGATAGGTCACTTTGACGCCGCGCTTGGCTTCCAGGGCCTTGGCTGTATCCAGCACCGCACGATGTTCGGTGGAGGATGTGATGATGTGGTCGCCCTTTTCGTGGTACATCTCGGCCACGCCTTTGAGCGCCAGGTTGTTCGATTCCGTCGCGCCGCTCGTGAAGACGATTTCCTTGGCATCCGCATGAATGAGCTTGGCGATCTGTTTACGGGCGGTCTCGACGCCTTCCTCGGCTTCCCATCCGAACGCGTGGTTCCGGCTGGCGGCGTTCCCGAACTTTTCCGTGAAGTAGGGCAGCATTGATTCCAGCACCCGAGGATCCATCGGGGTGGTCGAATGGTTATCCAGGTAGATCGGGAACTTCATCGCTCGACTCCTTGTTGTTCCGTCGCGACGGATTGAATGGTGATGAGTGGGGTGCCCCCCATCATATCTTGCAAAGTCATGTTGTTGAGAAGCTGATAGATGCTGTTCTGGATTTTCAGCAGCGGGGTCCTGATGTTACAGTGCTCCCGCTGCATGCAGGCATCACCGTCTTTCTCATGCGAGCAATCCATGATGCCGAGCGGCCCTTCCAGGCTTTCGAGTACCTGGGCGATCGTAATCTCGCGCGGATTTTTGCCGAGCAAATAGCCTCCCTTGGGGCCATTGTGGCTATCGATGATTCCGCTCTTGGATAGGGTTTGGAGCACCTTGGCGAGCAATTCGACGGGAATGTGGTATTCCTCGGCGATTTCTTTTGTATTCACCACACGGGCATGGGCAACATCGCCGTATTGGTTGGACGCAATGTGCTGGAGTGCCATGAGCCCGTAATCTGCTTTTTTGGATAATTTCAGCATATCCTATTGCCGATCTATAAAGTCGGAGACTATAATGATCTCCGATCAATTCAGTCGTACAAAAGGTATCACGTGCTCTTTCAAACTGTCAAGAGAAGGTAAGGCTGAGAGTAGTAGCCGGTCACCAGATATTTGAGTAGGGGTGATCGTGGCTACGCAGCGCTGCGCACCACATTGGAAAAGAAAAGGGGCTGAGCAACATGGGTGGGACAAATCCCTATATTGAGAAGGCAGACGTCGAGCTACCGGCAAAGCCGTACACCGTAACCTTCATTTTTCCGGACAAAACGGAGAAGAGGGTCGAGGTGCAGCCGGATAAGATCCCCTATGGTCCGACAGGATTGCCGGGCAGCATCCTCGACATTGCCATGGGAAACGGAATCGATCTGGAACATGTCTGCGGAGGGGTCTGCGCCTGTTCCACATGCCATGTCATGGTGAAGAAAGGCTTGGAGACGTGTAATGAGGGGACAGATGATGAGTTCGATCAGTTAGATGAAGCCCCCGTCACGACGCTGCAATCGCGCCTTGGATGCCAGTGTGTGCCGAATGGAACGACGGAGGTGGTCGTAGAAATTCCTGCCATCAATAAAAATCTGGCGAAAGAAGGGCATTGACCGAAAGCCCTTGCCTGCGGTGGCGATCAATCGTAGGTTTCGAGCTTTACCTCCCGCCGATCAAAGCCCATTTCCATGAGGAGCGCCCGCAGGGGGCGTGCGAACGACTTGATACCGGCAATCATGGGCGTCACTTGCCGGCCGTTTCCAGCGATCTCTTTGATCACATCCACCGTTCCGGCCTCATTTTCCGGGGCCTCACTGACGAACGGCAGATACCGAAAATGGGAGTGGGTGGCCGCGAGGGCCATGAATTCTTCGTGGTAGAGCTGCTCGGCAGCGGTGGGTGCCTGCGCGATCAACGTTGTGGCAGGTAACGAGTTGTGCTGCGCCAGAGCGCGGATCATGCAACGGAGCGGGACAAGGCCGGAATACCGTCCGATCAATAGCAGGTGTTGAGCCTCCTGCTCGGGGAGTACGAAGTGGCCGTAAGGCCCGGAAAGCGGGATGCGGTCACCCGACTTGAGCGACGAGAGGTAGCCCGAGCCTTTGCCTCCCGGGACATGGTCGAAGACCAGCGTGAGGTGTCCGGACGAAGTCGGTGGCTCTGCGAGGGAGTAGGCGCGATTCAGCGGCGGATGGTCCCCGATGAGCAGTTGCAACGAGATCCATTGGCCGGGTTTGAACGAGAGCGCATACTCGGTCGGGCGGAGCACGAGTTCCGTCGTGTGCGGGGTCAGGGTGGTAAGCGAGACGATTTCGGCAAGTTGTGTCGGTTCAGCCATGGCCTGTTACTTAACAAAATCGGATTCAGAATGGAACAGGCCAGTTCTGTACATCGTTTCAGTGCCATGTTATAGATAGCGCCCCGTTTCTATTTTCCACACGAGCTACGGTGACGTGATGACTCAGGTCAGGGTTCGATTTGCGCCCAGTCCGACCGGCTTCCTCCATATCGGCGGGGTGCGGACGGCCTTGTTCAACTGGCTGTTTGCGCGCCAGCAAAACGGGGTCTTTATTCTTCGTATCGAAGATACCGACCAGGACCGTTCGACCGATCAATCGATTCAAGCCATTCTTGACGGCATGCGCTGGGTGAAGCTGGATTGGGATGAAGGGCCTTTCCGTCAGACCGAGCGGATGGACCTCTATCGCAGCCATGCGCTGCGGTTGTTTGAGCAAGGCCATGCCTATTGGTGTGTCTGTACGGCGGAGGAACTGGAGGCACGCCGGAAAGAGGCCGAAGCCAAGGGCGGATCACCCAAGTACGACGGGCGGTGCCGGAATCTGGGGTTGGCCAAACCAACCGGTGATGCCGCGCTTCGATTCAAAGCTCCACAGGACGGGCAGACGGTGGTCGATGACCTGATCAAGGGCCGTGTGGTGTTCGACAACCAGATTTTAGATGATGTCATCATTCTGCGTTCCAACGGGTTTCCGACCTACAATTTTTCCGTGGTGGTGGATGATGCGCTGATGGGCATTACACATGTGGTGCGGGGGGACGACCACCTCACGAACACGCCACGACAGATTCCGATTTTTCAGGCCCTGGGTTTTCCGCTCCCGCGTTTCGGACATTTGCCAATGATTCTCGGGTCCGACAAGGCGCGCTTGTCGAAACGCCACGGCGCCACCTCGATCATGGCCTACAAGGATATGGGTTACCTTCCTGAGGCGATGGTCAACTATCTGGTCCGGCTGGGCTGGTCGCACGGCGACCAGGAGCTGTTCTCGCGAGAAGAACTCATTGAGAAGTTTTCCTGGAAGAATGTCCAGACGTCCCCTGCGGTCTTTAATCCGGACAAGTTGTTGTGGCTCAATGCGGAATATCTCAAGACCAATCCGCCGGAGGAGGTCGCCCAGGCCCTCGTGCCGCTGCTCGAGCAGGCGGGCCTTACGGAGGAGGTGCGTGCCGTTTCCACTGCATGGCTCGCGCAATTGGTGGTGTTAGTGAAGGAGCGAACCAAGACGCTGGTCGAAATGGTCCATTGGGTGACGCCCTATTTCGGCGAGGCGGTTGTGTTCGAGGCAGAGGCTGCGAAGAAGTTCCTCACACCCGCGCATGCCCCGATGTTGGCCAAATTGGTGGAGCGCTTTGAAGGGTTGCCCACCTTTTCCAAGCACGAGTGGGAAGAGGCGTTCAAAAAGCTCGTTGAGGAAGAGGGGATCAAAATGGGGCAACTGGCTCAGCCAGTTCGGGTTGCCTTAACCGGTCGGACGGCGAGTCCGGGCCTCTTCGAGGTGATGGAAGTTCTTGGCCGGGACCGCACCCTGCGAAGGCTCCGCCGGGGCATTGAGCAAGCGTCGGCATCCTGAAACCTGCTCCGTTAAGAATCGGCATCGATCTTGACGCAGTAGAGAAGCTTATATTACTGTGTGGACCGGTTGGGGGATCGTCTAGCGGTAGGACGTCAGTCTCTGGAT
>VOPR01000012.1 GCA_009594995.1 Nitrospira sp.
AGGTGATCGGCGGTTCATCCCCACTCGCGCGGGGAACACTACGCCGAGGCAGAGCAGCGCGAGACTAATAGAGGTTCATCCCCACTCGCGCGGGGAACACCACATCACCCCTTCTCTCGATAGATCGTGAGACGGTTCATCCCCACTCGCGCGGGGAACACGTGGATACGGAGCATAGACGCATCCGAATCGACGGTTCATCCCCACTCGCGCGGGGAACACTGCCTAATCAACATCCGAAACAAGTGAAAACCCGGTTCATCCCCACTCGCGCGGGGAACACACTTCTTTCATCACATTGATCTATCAGGACAATTTATTGTCCCTAAGATCTACCGATTAACTTTGCGACCAGATCCCCTACTACAACGACTGGGTTGTTTGAGTATTGGGATCGCTTTCAGGGAGAAAACTCACCAGCTTTGCACCATCAATTTCAACGGGAATTCGCCGGTTAATTCCCAACGTGACAAAATCGAATCCCGCTTCATTATTCGTGCGCCAGGCCATGACTGCATTCCCTTCTCCGATGCCGATTTCAACTTGGCTCCAAATATAATCCCGCACTTTTATCGAATAGTTGCCGACATAGACCCCGGCCCGGATCTCCAATAACCAGACTGCGAGCCGTCCACGAAGCCGAGGTGGTGCATTTTCAAGTACGATGACCAGCATCGCCGATATTCTCCTGATTAGGGATGGCTGGAGGCACTTGCTCTTCAAACGGGGCAGGCCGAGGAATTTCTCCTGCCGCCAACATCTCCTCAATGCCGGGAATGATGCGTTCCAGCAGCTTGGTCTGGCGGAAGCTGTCGCGACAGGCCAAGCGCACTTGCTGCTCGGCATTCAGCGGATTCTTGGCGGCAATTCGAAAGGCTAAAGGCACAACCGTCTCGAATTTGTAGATATCGGCCACATCATAAACAAATGACAACGGCTTCCCCGTGTGAATAAATCCAATCGCCGGGGCATAGCCCGCAGCCAATACCGCCGCCTCTGTCACGCCATACAAACAGGCCGTGGCGGACGAGAGACAGCGATTCGCGATGTCGCCTTGATCCCAGTCTTCCACGTCATAGTTCCGCGCCTTCCATTGGACGCCTACCTGTGCCGCCACCCGCTTGTACATCTCACGCACACGAGCGCCTTCAATGCCTCTCAGTTGCTCGACAGAACGGCGTTGGGGAGGCTCCTCACCAAACCGCAACGCATACATCTTGCGCACCACCTTCAGACGCAATTCGTCATCGAGTGCTAGCTTGGCCTGATAGAGCAGCCGGTCGGCCCTCGCACCGCCAGGCTGACCAGCCGAGTACAACCTCACCCCCGCCTCCCCGATCCACACCAACAGCGTGCCAACTCTGGCCGCAAGTGCACAGGCTGCGTGAGACACCCGTGTGCCGGGCTCCAACATCAAGCACACCACGCCCCCAACAGGAATATGCGTTCGCACTCCGCTTTTATCGACGACCACAAAGGCACCGTCCAGCACATCAAGATGCCCATACTCGATGTAGAGCACAGACAGACGCTCTTTAATCGGGATAGGTTTCAGAGGGGGGAGCATGTCTGCCATGCAATGACTCCGATCGTGCCCAGGTCATGCCATCGATACTACAGATAGCAGTCCAAGCCCCAATGCTTTGCCATGACCGATGCCTGTTTGCAGCACCGTCACAAAGGCCTTTTCATCTATGACGGTAAGCACGCCATCGTATAACACGGAGAAAATGCGAATCTGATTTCCTTGATGCTGCATGCCGGTGAGCATCTGCTCTTGAGATACTCGCACATCGACTCGCGCCTCCTCTGCATCAGACAAGTCGAATGTTGGCAACTTCGGAAGCACAAACCCGTGCGCCTCGCCCTTACGCTGAATCCATTGTTCCTGATCGAGGAGTTGGAGCAAACCCTGCCGCTTACCATTGCGGCTGACGCAGGGGTTGGCTCGCAGCCGGAATCGAAAGCGCTGGCCGGTTGTGAGAGCGTCCAACCTCAGGCGAGCCCTCAGATCAAGCGGAGGATCGGCCTGAGCCAGCCACCCCTTCACACCAATGCGGTCCCAGCTAGGGAGGGTACGGCTCTGAACGAGAACGCGCGGGGTTCCGTCGGAACCTGTCTCCGGCTCCAGCCGCCAGAGGATTTCTCCTCCGGGACATTTTGTGTCTGGCAAACTGAACGCTCGACACAGAGTCGCATGAAGCTGATACGGGTCTGACAGATCGCGCCGAGCCTCACGGCAGCGTGGATCAAGGTGGATCCTATGCAGGAACATGACTCACCCCCTGAGGAAAAAGAATCCATTCCGAACGGACAAACCGCGCACCGAATCGCCGCTCGGCAAACGAGGACAGGAGTTGATCCATCCGCAGCACACCTGAGACATCCTCTGATTCTAGAGACACCAACAGCTTTTCGGGCAATTCTTCCCATCTCCGTTGTGTCGCAATCCACGGATGACGGGTTAACACCTCACGCAATGGTCCATCCTGTATTGCGTGCTCCATCCAAATCGGTTCGGATGGCACATAGGATTTTCGTCCCAGAGCCAGTGGCCAGACTGGATCTCGCAACGCGGCATGAACTCTCTCTAGCAGTGCACGGTCATTGCCAGCCAACGCAACGAGAAATGCGGCATCTGCAAGATAGAACCGATGTGAGACGACTCCATCCTTGGACTGAGTACCATCTGCCTTGATGATAGAGTCATTGTCAGCACAACCCGCGGTCTGATAATCGCGTCTGGGAACTCCAGGTCGATCATGCCGAACCCCCATTGCCAACTGGGCAATCGACTGAAGATCGTCCCAGTTGGCACGGTCGATTCCCATCGCGGCAGCGAGTAGGCCCACGACACCAGACTTGCTGGGCTCCTTTCCGGTATCGCGCTGGTCAAACCGGCTGGTCGTCCCCCATGACTGCATGGGACCGATCAGTCGAAGCAACAGAGTCGCCATTATTCACTCCTTTACAGCAGCGAGACTTTTCGCCAGTAATTCCTTTAGGCTGTTCACAGCAGTTCCGAACCCGTCAAGCTTGATCTCCGTGAGGTTCATTACGAAGGTCTGTCCGTCACCACCATACACAGCTCGCAGCTTCTTTGATTTATCGACCAGCTTCTCCGCGGACACTCTAGTCAGGGATTCGTCCTTGCGGGCACGAAGAGCCATTTCAAAGGCATTGGCAAGATTTGACGGCGCCGTATTGCGACGAATGGACACCGCCACAAATTCCGGCTGATTGTGTGCGGCGAAGGTATTTTGCTTACCGGTCGGTTCAGCAACAACGAAACCTTCAAGAAATGCCTTCAATCCTTTCTCCGCAAGCTCTGCATCACTTTGAAGATTAGATTTTAGTTGTTCCCAATCGACCACGGCGTAGCGGTAAAAGCAGGCCGAGTTGAACTCCACCGTGCCCATCATGTCAGCCCCAGAAGTGTCCTCCGGCTTCAAATCGTCCACGGCCGTATAGAAATCAAACTCCCGCTCGACTGCGTGAGTCGAGATCGCGTGGGCCACCTGGCAGGCAGCGTGCTGGTTCTTCTCCGGCATGTCCGCAAGCATGCGGCCAAAGAGGGCCACATCCACAGCTTTGCCACCGTTGAATACTTTATCGAGCGCCTTCTTGAGTTCAGGATGAGCGCCTTGAGCTGCTTGTTTCTTGGCTTTTCCGGCCTTCTTTCCCTCTACAGGAGATGGAGTGGTTGGACTAATGGACTTCCATTTCTCGTGGATAATATCCGCAATGCTGGAGATTTCTCGCTCGCCTAAAAACACTAGATACTCGCTTTTTCCATCATCCTTGATAGAGAGCTCCATTGCGGCTAGAGCCTGACGCGTTTTCTCGTCAGCCTCAGCCTCACTGTGTCCTTTCGCAACGAGAGACTTGGTTATTCGCTCCAGAATACGTTTTGTACGGTGGGCCAAATCACCTGAGGCCAGGGCCCCATTCTCGACCAATCCTTTGAAGTGTTGACGCACAGCCCTTTTCTGGCACTGACTAGAGAGCCGCGCACGACGACTACCTCCAAACCAGGCATCTTTGGGGGCGCCGGTGTCATCACGGTTCAGGTTTGATGGAGCAAAGTTTTGCAGCGCGTGAATCTCGATCAAGGTCTTCATGCTGGCAATTCCTCCGGGGTAGTCAGTTCGGTCTCTGTGTTGTCTTCCAGGTTTCGATAGAAGTCTTGCGCCCACCTGTTCTGGGTGCGCTTCCGACCATCGTTCCAATACAGCAGACCGACCAGAAGCGCATCAAAATCTATGGGTTGATCTTTAAGTAGCGCAATCATCTGACGCAGATTGTGCGGCAACTGATCGACGTCGGAATCAAGCAATGTAATGAAGCGCCGTTCGGTGCTGGTGGACCCGGTAGCCGCCTGATACGCCGCGCACGCCCTTCCAATGGACATTCGGCTATCTGTACGACCCTCCCGCCAGTGGGCCGCCCAAAGACCTGCAACCAGGTAGTACATCTCCCTTCGCCATGAATCGCTTTCGCCCTTCACAAACGGCTCAACGTAAGGGTAGGCGGGCACGAAAGTCCCCGGCTCAAACGCCAAGCTGCGCCGTAGCACGGCTCGCACTTTGGTGTCCTTTTTATTGAGCCCCTCCAACCACTCAATGAATCTGCTCATGCGCCCTCCATTGCCGGTGTGAGTTTGAGGATTTCCTCGTCGAGTTCTCTCAACTTAGCCCGCACAGGCCCTTCAGCTTTCACCAATGCCCGGATGGCCCAAACATCGCCTGTAGATACCAAGATGCGATGTTGCTCCCAAGATTGACTCAATGCGTCTTTGACAAACTGCAACCACTGACAGCGAATATCCTCGGGGTCACGGTCAAAGGAGTAGTGCTGCAAAATCTCATGAAAACGGGCTTCCAAGACAGACCAGTACCAAGAGTCCGTGGGCATTTGAGCTACGAATTTCTTAATATCGCTAGCGTCGGGCTCTCGTTCTCCTCGACTGAGAAGATTGCGGGCGTAGGATCGACACGCCAACCAGAGATATTTCTGTACGTCTTCTGCTTCCTGAAGAAGCTGTCGGATTTCTGTTCGGACGGAACGATTGCCAGTTAGCGCCTCCGGCAGTGCGAACCTCTCCATACGCCAATACTCGATCTTTGCCTTGTTGTTCGCTTGACCGAGAACCAATACCGATCTCGGGAACCGCGCTAAATTTGACCGAGTTAGTCTGAGTGCGTGCTCAATCACTTGGGGTGCCAACTGAGACTGGTCGGGTAGCAGCGAATCAAAGTCTCGCCATAGACCCCGGTCTCGAAACTGTATTGGCAATTTCCCGTACTTGTCATTGATTCTATAGCCCAGCATAGGATCCACCTGATCCACAGAGGAGTCTTCAACGCCGGAGGCGAACGCCAGCTTTTCGACACGACCGAAATTGTCTTGAGCTAAGCGGATAGACCTGATTCGCCAGGTGTAGCGGTCGGCAAGGCCACTTGATGCTCTCTTAACTCCCTGTCGCAATGTCTCAACCGCTTCTGGTTCTCGTTCCCATAGAGGACGGTCGCCGCCAGCGATTTCTCTGTTTTCTGGGATGAGAGCAAAAAGTAGGGTGTCCTGAAGATCAACCCCCATAGGTAGAATGATTGCAGCGGTGGCAGAAGGAGCTGTGCCAGTATGAGCAAGTTCGCTCTTGCCACAACTCACGGAAAAGGTTTGGGTGGCTAGAATCCAGCGAGCAGCAGCAGATTCAGAAATGGTCCCTGGGGCCTCAACGTCCACATGATCGAACAATACCTTAGCATTGTCAGCATTGTGCTCGGCGGCAAGTACGGTCCAAGATCTCCATGTACTCGGTTCAAAGTTTGGAATCTGTCCAAACGGATACTTCTCATCGAACAACCAGAAGCGATCTTTCCATTTTTCCAGATAGACTCTGACTTTTTCACTAGGCAGTCCATCCCTGAACAGTTTCTTGGCTTGATCGATGTCAGTCGGTCCCTCCAGAGCGCGGTACAAGACGGCGAGCAAGAATCGGTGCAGAGCAGCCACGATCAGCGGTGACTGATCTTCGATGGCCGCGACTTCCTTGGCTCGAAGGAGAACGTCTTGTATACTCAATTCCCCACGGCTTCCATCGAGAAACCGAACCGGAATCCACTTCTCATCAATCAGGTTGAATCGGCTCATTCGCTCTCCTTCGGCTCATACACCAGTCCTAAATCGCTATCGAGTCGTACGGTAGCATCCTCAATCCATCGTCCATTCTCGCTTAGCCGCAGCGGGAAGCAGTTACGCAAGAGCGGCGACTCCTTCCAGGCTTCCGGCACCCCTAAACTTCTGAACCTCTGCACCACACTCTTGCGCGCGAGACTCATGGCTCGTAGAAACCATGTTTTGGACCTGTCAAAATCCGGAGTTACTTTGGAGTCGTAGGGATCTTCCGACCATAAGGGAATCACAACAACTGAATCTTCTCCTAACCTGGTCTGTGCCATAAGGGTTCGATGCATCCCAGGTTCATCCTCGTCGTAAAGTACAAATCTCGAAGGATCGTTCCATGACGCGTCATCGGGAAAACCTATAATGGCTTGGTTCGCCTGCCCTGTATGAGCGATTGTCTTTCCATCACTGGTCATCAAAGCATTGTCCAATCGCTCCTGCACTGACTCAGGCACACCAACCTGCTCCTCGTACACCGCCTGCACAAGGGAATCAATCTCGTCTGGAAGCGTGACCTGCTGCTTCCCTCGCATTAGGTTCCACGTACGCAAAAGGATGTCCTCACGATAGACCGCGCCCCACCAGAGCGGCTTTCCAAACGAGGGAGGCGCGTCGCCGGCAAGCCCCGCGGCCAAAAGAACCGGTTCCATCACCGGCCTTACTGACCGTGCGTGTCTCCACAGCCGTCCCGCACGTTGGAGCATAAGATCGATGGGTGCAAGATCGGTCGCGATCACGTCGAAATCCAAATCAAGGCTTTGCTCTGCCACTTGAGTCGCGATGAGAATTTTTCGGCCGGTGCGATGGGAAGATACTCCAAAGGCCTCTAGCGCCTGCTGTTCTCGTTGTTGTCTCGTGTTTGCCGGAAAGCGAGCATGAAAGAGGAAAATTTCCGTTCCATCTGCCAGGCGCTTGCCAACACGCTGACCTCCCCGTCTCACAGGCTCACCGTCAGGAAATAGCTGGTATAGGTCCTGGGCCCGTTGAACGGTATTGAGGAGCGCCAGGCCCATGCCCCCCATAGTAAGGTGCGCCTCTAGGGCGGCACGCATCTCGGGTAAGGTCGGGGGAAGCATTTGCAGTCGCACTGTTTGGCGACGTGCCGGATCAGCCTGAAAATGTTTCTGGCGTACTTTCTCACCATGTTGAAAAACAGATAGGCGCGGATATTCCATCTCTTGTTCAAGCCATGTAGTGGTTACGACAGTGGCAATTTTTCGACGAATCGATGGTGGGAGCGTTGCGGAAAGAAGAACTACGGATGATCCAAGCGCGAGAAGCCAGCGCAACAGGTGAATGAGGAGTGTGCCCGTATAGGCGTCATAGGCATGGATTTCATCGAAGACAACGACTCTATTTGCGAGGCCCCAGAGCCGCACGAAGTTGTGCCGAACCGGAAGAATCGGCAACAGCGCTTGGTCCACCGTTCCCACGCCGTATTCAGATAGTAGCGCTCGCTTCTTATTCGTGAACCATTCCCCGGCTCGTACTCGCCCTTCCTTCTCATCCCATATGCCGGTGGGCTTTAATTGTTGGAATGCTTCATTGAGCAATGCCCCGCCATGCACGAGCTGCAAATCGAGCTGCCTGCTCAGTCCTTGACCACTAAGAAACTTCAGGGTCCGTTCAAACATGGCATTGCTAGTCGCCTTGGTCGGTAACGCGATGTACAGCCCTCGATGCCCGAACTGGCGCTGAAGTTCTAGATGAGCAAAAAAGGCAGCTTCCGTCTTGCCTTCGCCCATCGGGGCCTCAAGCAACAGAATCGCGGGGGCCTTCAACTCGGTGAGTGCTTCGGCCACCGCCTGCTGTAAGGGACGGGGCGCAAAGCCGAATACATCCTGGAAGGATTTTGATTTTGAAGCCAACGGGCATTTAGGTCCCCATCCGATTGCTTTCAAGGCTTGCTCGGCACAGATTCGCCTCTTTTCAAACCAAGATTCCAAGTCGTCACAATCGGCAGGACCTCCAAATGCAAACCTTTCTTCATTCGAAGCCACCCAATCGGCAAAACTGGTGAGTCCCGCGAGCAACATAAAGTCGGGACCGGAAAGGCCTTCTTTCGTTGGGATGAATGTTGGCTTCAGGACTTCTATGAGCGCGTTTAAAATTTCATGCCGTGCTTTAGCCCACCCATCTTTCCCAATGGCACGCCTGTCGCCACTCAAAGAATCAATGAGCCTCGGGGACGCTCTCTCTCCGTGATGACACCCAACCGCATCAGCCACTAACTCCGATGACTCGTGTGGCCACCCCTGCTCCTGAAGCCACACTGACAACACAATCTGGCTGACAAACGCATGGTTGATGTCAGTGTTTGGGCTTTTTCCTGCATCCAGTCCAGATAGGTTTCTCCATTTGCATTGAAAACCCGGACACGCTTTCCCCAAGTCATGGCAGGCAATCAAAAACAACAACCACGGTCTAGCTTGCTCCCACTGCAACCCTAAGATCTCGCCCATTCTTGTACGAGTCGACTCCGGTTCGTGGAGCAGAATGGCCTCTGCACTTGCAGCCACGTCCAGCATGTGGAGTACCAGCGGGTGCCACCGATCACCTTCCTCCGTTAACGTTTTTGCCCAAAGATTTCGCAATGCAGTATCCATCGCCTACATATTTGAATCGAGATGGTTTGTGTAACGAGGCACTCTTAGAAACGCCACATGCTTACGTGGATCGTGACGTTTCGAGATACAGACAATCAACTTCTCTTGCCCACCCTTCTGAACTCCCCCAGGTCGTGCACGAGTTGGGGGCTTTGAGTGTGCTTCCGCGGCGGCGAGTTTCTGAAGTGGGATGAATAGTCCGGCAAGCGCCAGGGCTGCGAGTACCTGACAGAGGCTGCGTCGATTGATGATCTAACCTCCTGTGGCCGACGGTAGAAGGCCGCCACACTGTACCAAGAATTGACACAGCCGTCCCGCACGAATTTCTCCGCTCCATCCTAGATAAATCCCTGGGGCCTCTCATTCCACCTGAAGCATGCCCGCTGCCCCATCGAATCTGGCCTCGTTCCGGCTATTGGCCATGCACCACGCGTTCTTCGCTTCGTCCTCCGCTGGCACCCTAGCACTGCGGTGTGACATCCGGGGTCACAGTTTAAGACGATGTCGTTTTTTTCTGCGGATCACGCACGGGAGGTTTCAGCCGGGCGCTTTCCGATTGCGCCATGAGCAGCCCGAAGAAATACGGTGAGCGACACGACTTTCACGTCCCCGCCGCGCGTTCAAATACCAGCATTTTCCAGCCTCTCTCCGTTGACAGATTTCTCCTTAAGGGCTACCGTACCTCCATATTTTGGGCACTACTTATTTCATCCTCACCAGTTTCTGCAGACCAAGGAGGCACCTATGGCAACCACTTCGTCGTCCACCGGCAAGCCCAATGCGATGTCCTTACACATCGGCCTCAATGCGGTAAGTCCTGCCGCCTACGGTGGTTGGAGCGGTGAGTTGGCGGCCTGTGAGTTCGACGCCAAAGACATGGCGGCCATCGCCAAATCACAAGGCATGAAATCCACCGTGCTGCTGACCAAGAAAGCCACCCGCGCCCAGTCCCTGGCAGCAATGCGGAAGGCCGCCAAACAATTGCGCAAAGGCGACCTCTTTTTCCTGACCTATTCAGGCCACGGCGGTCAGGTGCCCGACGTCACGGGGGAAGAAACAGACAAACAGGATGAGACCTGGTGCCTCTATGACGGCCAGCTCATCGACGACGAATTGTATTTCGAATTGAGCCACTTCGCCGCGGGCGTGCGAATCCTCGTGCTGTCCGACAGCTGCCATAGCGGCACCGTCACCCGCGCCGTGCCGCCGCCACCAGATCGCACCCGCGTGACAGGACGTTCGAAGATGATGCCGCCCGCCGTCGCCATCCGCACCTATCGCGAGCACCAGGCGTTCTACAATAAGTTGCAACACGACGTGGCGAAGGCCGCCGGCAAAGGTGCCGTGGACCCGGACAGCGCATTGGCCCAACTGGCCGTGAGCCCGCGCCTGACAGCTATTGCAAAGGACTGCAAAGCGGCCGTGATTCTCATTTCCGGGTGCCAGGACAACCAGACGTCCATGGATGGCGACCACAACGGCGCGTTCACCGAACAGGTGCTGACGGCGTGGAACCATGGGAACTTCCGCGGGAACTATGCCAAGTTCCATGCTGCCGTCAAAGCGGGACTCCCGGCCGATCAGACGCCCAATCTGTTTACGCTCGGAGCTGCGGCACGTTTTCTCCGGCAGCAACCGTTCAGCGTGTAAGAGCAGCCGTCGCGCGACCACCCTTGCAGAGGAGGTCCAACCCATGACCATGCACCATCTTGTGAGCATTGCAGCGATTGTGTGGGTCCTCGCGGTCTCCGGTTCTACCGAGGCAGGAGAATTAACCGGCGCCTGGAAAGGCGCGCTGACCAGCGCCGACGGCAGTCGGGCCGAAATCCAGATCGATTTCAGCCCGCAAGGCCTTCCCCTCTATTCCTATACGAACAACAAGGGGGTTACGCGGCAGGTTGAACTGTCGCACGTGGGGCAAACGGTGGAATATGTGCCCCCGGGCGGCGGGGTGCAACGGATGGCGGTCAAGCGCTTCGAAAAAGCGCAGGGCCGACTGGCGGTGAGCATTATCGGCTCCTTCGAACGGGCGAGTCAGGGCTACATGGACCAACGGCAGGAAGCCGCCCTGTTTGAATACACGCTGGTGCCGGAAGGGTTGAAGATGCGGGTGACGACGCGCACGGCCTCCCACTTTGGCGACAAGGATATGATTGTGGGAGGAGATCCGAGCTCGGTCGTCGCCGAGGGAGTGTTGCAGCGGTTGCGGTGAAACGAGGAACGTGGCAGGCGCCTCAGCGTGGTGACTCACCTGTCCGCCACCGGCTTGCATCCCGGGAAACCCTGAACCGCAAGGCTTTCCCGGTCATGCAAGCAACGGCGTCACTGCTCAGGAGGCCTAGCGCCCCTTCTTCGCATTCTTCTCGGCCCGCTTTTCCATCATGGTCTTCGCCGGTTTCTTCTTGGTCGCCTTTTTCTGCTGCATGCCCTTCGCCATACCCACCCTCCTGTGTTAAATAAAATGTTTTCGGCACCATGAGTGCGTCACGTTCATACACGCAATTTTCGCGAATTGGAATAGGCGCATACCCCCATGACCGACAAACCCGCACTCTCCTTCTCCGATTCGCTCACGAACACACGACGCACGGCATTCTACGAAAGCCACAAACCGATCGCAGTGGTCATGATCCTAATCGTCTTTCTCCTTCCCTTCGTCGGCGTCTTTCTGCGCGGCCTGATCGGCGCCGTCTCCGGGGTGATCATCTCCGTCTTGTGTTATTACCTCACCCCTTATCTGGCCTCCCTCCTCGGGAAGCGCGTCGATCGCTAAACACGCACGACGCATACGGGTAAAACTACCGAGTCAGTCGCTGCAAAAATTCCATCTTTTCTATTCCGATCGCGCGACCTGCCCTACAATGCCTGCTGAAGGTGAGATGATTCACCACAGGAGGTACCAGGAATGTTTCTCCCCGGGCGATTGTTCAACTCGAAAAACCGTCGCACTCCCCTGCAGATGATTCCCCGCCGGCTTTCCGGTCAATCCATCGATGACCAGATCCGCGCGCTCCAAACCGCATGGGGTGATGTGCTGTCGTTGCCTCTCTGCCTATCCGTGCTCGCGCTGTATGAATGGTGGCGGTGGTTGTTCTCCATGCCCTCGAATCCGATCCTGCTGACCTTTGTCGCGGCGGTGGCCATCCACGTGACCTGGCGACGCCGCAAAGTGTATAAGGCGGAATTGAAACAGCTTCGCCCGAGCCGGCCCGCTCACGCGACCGTCAGTGAAGTGATCGAGCTTCTGCGCATCATGGGCACCCGCGTGATGCAGGACATGACCAACAAACTTGCCCCCACCACAGTGCTCGCCTCTGCCCGCCGGATTCTGTCGCCCGCGAATTGGCTGGCGAAACGTCTCACCGCCCGCTTCTAAGCGGGCGCGCCCCGGCCGCATTGCTTGACAGTCTGAAAGCCCATCCACGACAATGCCGCCATGGCAGAGCGGATCATGATCGAACGCCTGGAGTTCTACGGCCGCTGCGGCGTGACCGAAGAGGAACGCCGGAAACCCCAGTTGATCGCGGTCGATTTGGAACTGGAGGCGGCAGTGGACTCCGCGGCGCTGTCGGATCGCCTGGATGAAACGATCGACTATGCCCGGGTTGCCGAACGGATCGTGGCCCTGAGCACCACCGTGACGTGTCAGCTCCTGGAAACCCTGGCGGAGCAACTCATCGGAATGCTGTTCGCCGAATTCCCGGTCGACCGGGTGCGCATCTGGATTCGAAAACTCCACGCTCCGCTGGCCATGGTGGCCGGTTCAGTCGGTATCCGGTTTGAACGCACCCGCGCGGCGCACCTGTCAAAGACTCAGCACCCGGGCCCCGCGCCCTTTCTCCAGCAACAACTCGCGCGCCTCCCCAAGGGCCGAATTCTGGATGTCGCGTCCGGTCGCGGGCGCAATGCGCTCTATCTCTTGGCTCAAGGCTCGCAGGTCGAGGCGATCGATCGAGACAGCGATGCGTTGGCCGCATTGGAATCTGCCGCAGGCATGCGACATCTCTCTGGCCTCACGACCAAGGTGCTCGATCTGGAGACCCCGCCGGACCGCCCGCCCAGCCTGGGCCAGGCATGTTATGATGCCGTCGTCGTCTTCTTTTATCTGCATCGGCCGCTGTTTCCTGTCATCCTCGACGCATTGAAACCGAACGGCATCCTGCTCTATGAAACGTTCACCATCGACAATTACTTCCGCCATCAGCACCCGCGCCGATGGGAGTTCTGCCTGGCGCAGAACGAACTGCTTCGCCTGACCTCCCCGCTGCGCGTACTCCATTACGATGAGGGCGAGCATGACGGGGGCCACGGCAGCGGGCCATGCTATACCGCGCGATTGGTCGCGCAGAAAATGGGGCCGGATACATCACTATGAGTCGCATTGACCTCCATGTGCATACCACGCATTCAGACGGCAGTTTTTCCACCCGCGAGGTGATGGCATTTGCCAAGCAAGCCGGCCTCACCGCGCTGGCGATCACCGACCACGACATCGTCGAGGCGATTCCTGAAGCCACCGCCATCGGACAGGAACTCGGCATCGAGGTCGTGCCCGGCGTCGAAATCAGTTCGCGGCTCGGGGAGAGCGAGCTCCATATTCTCGGCTATTTTCTAAACTGGACCGACCCGATCCTGGCTCAACGCCTGAGCACCCTGCGCGACAGCCGGCACCTCCGAAACCCCAAGATCGTCCAACGCCTCAACGATCTGGGCATTCCCATCACCTATGAGGAAGTGCGGGCCCTGGCCGGCACGGAATCCGTGGGCCGTCCCCACATCGCCCGACTCCTGATGGAGAAAAAGTTCGTCACTTCGGCAAAAGAAGCCTTCGACCGGTACCTGGCGAACGGCCGCCCGGCCTTTGTCGACCGCGAATTACCCCTGCCGGCCGAGGCCGTGCGATGGATTCGCGAAGCCGGCGGCGTGCCGGTCCTCGCGCACCCGACCTGGGTCCGAACCTCTGCTGATGGGTTACGCGGGCTGGTCCGGGATCTGAAAGCCGCCGGATTGGGAGGCATTGAAGTCCATTACAGCACCCACACACCCAGTCAAACCACCGAATACCTCGACCTGGCCAAACAATGCGATCTCCTCGTCACCGGCGGGAGCGATTTTCATGGCGTCACCAAGCCGGACATTGAAGTCGGAATCGGCCGCGGCCAACTGAAGGTCTCCGGAAAACTGCTCGATCCGCTCAGAAAAGCCGCCACAGTTTCCTAATCCCGCTCGCCGTCCGCTCATGCCGCTCCTCTTCCTGGTCAGGGCAAGGGTTTCGCCTGCCCTATCGATGCATGATTCCCTCGTTTCATTGACACGTAGGGACCTTCCGTTACACTGAGACACAACTACGCACTACGCCAACACATGACCACATCCTGGGGCTGGATCGGCCCGTATTTCATCGTCATTGCCCTCGCGATTCTGGTGGGTCCGTTTCTGGCGACCCTCCCGCTGTTTACCCACACCTTCATCCGGCCCTTAGGCATGAATGCCGCGCAAGCGGTGCGGTTTGTCGCCGACGGCATTTGCCTGCTCATGATCTGGTTTGCCGCATCACGGGCCAAACGGGATCTGCTGGACAACGGCAAGGGACAAACCTTCTTGCGCGCCATTCTGTTTCCATCCGCGTTTCTCGTGATCGTGCTCATGGCGTCCCGCGCCTATGACGCGCACGGCATTCCCGTACTCGGCCCCCCGAAGCAACCGCTGTACAACTGGCTGGTCACAGGCGGCCTCATCGGCTCAGCCACCTGGCTGACGTTCGCCTGGGTCCGGCATGTCGATGCGCTGACCCGTGCCTTTGCCGGACGTCCACGCCGCCGGCCCGTCGAAGACGAAGCTGTACAGGAGGACGAGGCAGACACCAGGCTTGCGGCCGAACCAGCCGAATCCACCCCGGCCCGCGCAACCAGTACCGTCGTCCTGCGCAACACCGGGAGCATGCCCGCCATGTTGGGGCGATACCAGGTCGTGAAGGAACTCGGTCGCGGGGCCATGGGCGTCGTCTATCTGGGGAAAGATCCCACCATCCAGCGTTTCGTTGCGATCAAAACCATGCGCCTGGATGATATCGACAAGGAAGAGGAGTTGAAGGAGTTCCGGGATCGGTTCTTTCGCGAGGCAGAATCGACCGGGCGTCTCTCGCATCCCAACATCGTGACGGTCTACGACGCCGGCGAGCAGGAGGGCCTGGCCTACATCGCCATGGAGTATCTCGAGGGCACGCTGCTCAGCTGCTACTGCCAGAAATCGACGCTGGTACCGGCCAAGCAGGCCCTGCAGATCGTAGCGACCGTCGCCGACGCGCTGGACTACGCGCACAGTCAGGGCGTGATCCACCGCGACGTGAAGCCCCCGAATATCATGATCCTGAAACAACGCCTCGTAAAAGTGATGGACTTCGGTATCGCGAAGATGGCCAGCGCGTCGAAAACTCAAAGCAGCATGATTGTGGGTACGCCGCGTTATATGTCGCCGGAACAGGCTACCGGAAAAGATGTGGACGGCCGCTCCGATGTGTTTTCACTGGGGATCGTGTTGTTCGAACTCTTGACCGGAGAACGGCCGTTCGACGCCGAGAACATGCCGGCGCTGGTCATGCGCATCGCCAAGGCCCCGCATGCGCCGCTGCTCAAATACCGCCGCGACCTGCCGACGCGCGTCCAGAGCATTCTGGACCGTGCGCTGCAGAAAGAAATCCAGAACCGCTATCGTCACGCCAGCGACATGGCGCAAGATCTTCGTGACGTCTTTCAGGTGATGCCGAGATAACCCCGCCATGTACTCCTGGCACGTCACACATGGAGCCGCCTCGGATGTCGGCCTGATCCGCCGCCACAATGAAGACCGTTTTCATGCCGATCCCGCCGCCGGCCTCTTCATCGTCTGCGACGGCATGGGCGGCCACCGGGCCGGGGAAATTGCCAGCAGCCGTGCCATCGATATCATTCCGCATCACCTCGCCGAATCCGTCGCCGACCCGTCGCTCCCGCTGGTCGGGGCCGCCCGTCCGGAGTTTTCAGCCGCGACCAACCGGCTGGCAAGCGCCGTGCGACTGGCCAATCACCGGGTGCACCAGGAGTCGGCACGACGCGTCGAGTGCTCCGGCATGGGGACGACGGTGGTGGCAGCCTGGCTCGTCGGAGCAGTGCTCTCGATTGCCCATGTCGGCGACAGCCGTCTTTATTTGGTTCGTGATCGCGCCGTGCAGTTGCTGACTATGGACCATTCGCTGGTCCAGGAACAGATACAGTCCGGCCTCCTCGCCGCCGCTGATGCGGCACGCGTGGCACACCGGCATGTGCTCACCCGCGCAGTGGGCGTGCATCCGCTGGTGGATGTCGAGTTGGGGGAACTGCCGGTCTTGAACGGCGATCTACTGTTACTCTGCTCAGACGGGCTGACCGCCGGCGTGTCCGCCGACGTGATCCTGCGCGTCACGCAAGAATCGTCTGATCCGCAGGCGATCTCCGATCGACTCATCGCCCTGTCGAATGCGGCAGGCGGCACCGACAACGCCACCGTTATCGTGGCCATGGTGACGCAGCGGAATACAGGCCTCTGGAACCGTCTCTACTCGCAGCTATTTACCGGCCCCGCACAAGAATCGCCTTAAGGAGCGCTCATGTCTCAGCACCACCCCACACCACCCACGCTCCTCGTGAAGACGCCGCACGGCGGCACTAGAGAATGTGACATTGCCCGCACTCCCTTCACGATCGGACGAAAGCAGGACAACGATTTAAGCTTGGAAGATCTTGCCGTCTCCGCCCACCATGCGCGGATCGTCAAAGTGCAGGAAGTACTGTTCCTCGAAGATCTCAACAGCACCAACGGCACCTTTGTGAATGAACAGAAGATCGACCGGCGACAGCTGCAGGATGCCGACAGCATCCGCCTCGGCGCGCACCGTTTGATCTTCCGGGAAAGGCAAGCGACCATAGCGGAGCCGGGACCCACCGGCGAGATGCTGGTGGCCGACAAAACTATGGTGGTGTCACGACAACCCGGAAGTGACGCCTCGCCCTCGGAACGCAAAGTGGGCTTGGTGGAAATCCTCTCGGGCAAGACCGGCCAATCTCAATACCACCTGACCAAACATGTCTCGCTGATCGGCGCGCAGGATGATGCCGTCATCACCCTCACCGGCTGGTTTGCCCCGAAAACGGCTGCCATGATCAGCCGTCGTGGGGACGGGTACGTGGTCAGCCAGACGGAAAGCGGGAAACGCATCCTCGTCAATGGCCGTCCGATTCAGGGGGAGCACAAACTCCGCAACGGGGATGTCGTGGAAGTGGCCGGTATTACGATGCGCTTTCTAATGCGCGAGATACGAAGCAGCGCCGCCTAGTTGAGCAGACGGCCGCGCTTCGGGAGAAATTGGAAACACTGATCCGAAACTTCCTGGGCGTGCGATTCCAAACACTGCAGGATCCCCCCGCCCCCTGCGGGCACCTCACGGCAAAACCGCTTTCGGTCGGCGTCGCAAGCGGCGCGGAATTGCTGCATAGTCTCTTTCATACGCACCAGCTTCTCCCGCAACATCGGCCGGCAGGGAAGGGAGAGTTGAGCCGCTTTGCGCTGTAGGCAAGCCTGCCGCTCCCCTTCTTCCTCAGGACAGAGCGCATCTATTTCCAGATCGCATTTGACCTCGCGCCCAAACGGCACACGTGGGGCCTCGGCAACGGGCTGGGCTGCAGGCTGTGGCGTGACGACCGGCGCCTCGGTCTGTACAGTGACCGGCTGCGGTACATTCTCGGATGCTGTTCCGGGAGACAAACTGGCCGCCGGCGAAGGAGCGGCAGGAGTCGGCGGACCGGGGATGACCACGGGATCGTAGAGTGTTTCGCTTTGCGGCAGGACAAAAATGACGAGGCCCCAGACCCCGCCCAGGACCAGACAACTGAGGAGCGTCACGAGCACGACGGCGCCGATTCTCGATGGGCCAGCCAAGGCACTCCTAGGTGACGTGTATCCGGTTCCGCCCGGTCAGCAGGATGCTGCTCGCTGAAGAAGCCGCTCACCGCCTGTTCGGCACCAGCGACGCCGCTGCCGGAAACCGGTCAGTTCTCAGGCGCTTCGACGATGTGATTCTCGAAGCGGGTGCAGCCTTCAGCCAGGAGACGATTGGTCAGCATTTCTCCCGGCCATTCAATTGGAAGGTCGGCCGTGAAGACCCACACATCCGGCGAGGTCCACACCGGTCCATGATCTTCTGGCAATTCCGGATCGAAAAGGTCCGTCCAGACCGGCATGTACACCCCGTTCCCGCATTGTGTATGCAGATGGGCGATCGTGCGCGCCCGGACCATCGGATCGAGGTCGCGCCAGACGGCCGCCGTTTCGTCGGCCAGACGATGTAGCCGCACGGCATTCTGCGCGTCGAACAGCGCGTAGGATGCGTAGACCGGCACCTCGAGGGTGTCGGGAGCCAGGGCCAGCTCGGAGCATTGCGCGACGAGACCTTCGAGCAACGCGCGCCGTTCCGGCTCCTCCAGCGAATCGGGCAATCCCGGATCGGGCATGCCGATGAGTTGGAAAAAGAGAAAGGCCGTGTTTTCAACGGGGGGATACAGCCGCGAGGCAATCGCTTGCGTGCGTTGGGAGTCGGCGATACTCGCGAGATGCTCATTCAGCGTCTGCAGCGTCAACCCTTCGAGCGTCGCATCGGTAAGCAGCCGGGGCTCAACACGCACGACAACGCCGGCCGGAATTTGCAGATGCCGATGGAGCAGATCGGCTGTTGCCACCGGATCGATTTTCAAACCCAGCGGCTGTCCCAGGTTGGCCTGGAGCGGTAACTCCAGGGCCGCCATCAGCGCATAGGCGCCTTTGTCTTCATCCGGTCCGTCCATGATGACGGCACAGGAGGCCTCCGCCACCAGGTCGAACATCCACTCCGCCATTTCCTCGTCGAGGGCGGCCAGGACGGTCAACAGATCCTGCTCCCGCCCCTGCTCGATAAAGGCTTGCAGGGTGTCGATAGCGGCATCCGTGTCCCCGTGGTCGTGGCGACGGGCATTGATGAGGTGGATCAAATCTCGCGTCAGCGGATCCGGTCGTGACCAACTCAGCATGGCTGGCCTCCCAGGTCGATGCGAGGTCGGGTTGCAAAGTATTCGTTCATCCTGTTGTCCATGTTGCCAAACTTTCCAGAACGTGGCAAGCGCGAATGCGGTTCTTCGTCGATCGGGCGGGACCGCCATGCCGGAGTTTCCGGCAGGTCACTCCCCGATCACCTTCACCAGTACGCGCTTGCGCCGCCGCCCGTCAAACTCACCGTAAAAAATTTGTTCCCACGGACCGAAGTCGAGTTTCCCGTCCGTGATCGCGACGACCACTTCCCGCCCCATCACCTGCCGCTTGATGTGCGCATCGCCGTTGTCTTCGCCCGTGTCATTGTGGCGATAGGTCGCCTCGTGCGGCGCGAGCCGTTCGAGGAAGGTGTCATAGTCGTGGAGCAATCCGGCCTCGTCGTCGTTGATATAGACGCTGGCCGTGATATGCATGGCGTTGACCAGCACCATGCCCTCGCGCACGCCGCTCTTCCGGACGGCGGCTTCAACCTGCGCCGTGATATTCAGATACGCGCGCCTGGTTTTCGTTTCAAACCAGAGCTCCTCCCGATACGATTTCATCTGCCTCCGCGCACAGGTGGTGGGCGATTCTGCAACGAGGATGTTCGAAGTTGCAAGCCCTCGTGCACTCTATGCGACGACCCCGCGCCCCTGCCTCGGGAACTCCTCGCCGGCTCACGTTTTCTCGTTGCTCGCAACAGGGCATGATGATCCTTCGCGATGCATCCGTTCGTGGAAGGAAAATCAGGCGGTCGTTTTCCTGAACAAAATTGACAGGCCGGGGAACGGGTGATAAGTACCTACGATTAGACAGACTCTCGCTATGTTTCCGAATGAGGAGGTCCTCCGATGGTGTCATCTACGGGCATTCCTGCGATAGGCAGTGAGTGGACAGACTGGCGGCTCCTGTTCGCGAGTCAGCCCGAGCCTGATCTGGAATTCACCGAAGAAGACTTGGATGAGTCCGCGCCGCCTCCGGCCCCCCCAATGAATGCGCCCAAGCGATCGAAAAAGGGTCCGCTTCTTTGGATACTCCTGCTCCTCTTGGTAGGCGGCGTCGGCTACGTGGCTATGGATCCCGACGGAGCCATGCAACTGGTCCAACCCTATCTTGAGGGCGTAATAGAAACGAACCAACCAGTGGCCCAGCGGCCGCCGGTCCCCGCTCCGAAACCGGCCGCGACGCCGGCGCCTGGACCGGCACCTTCCATTGCGCCACCTGTAGTGGCTGACAATACGCCGTCCGTTCCTGCGCAAGCGCCAAATTCGGCTCCGACTTCGGCTTCGAGCCCGACGTCCGGTCCGACTTCGGCCTCGGCTCCATCGTCGGCTCCGGCCGCGACTCCGGCGCCGGTTGCTGCGGTACCCGCTCCCGCTCCAGTCGTCAAACCGGCCCGGGCGCCGGTGCGAGTCGCCGGTCCGCTCTTCGCGGAAGGCCAGCGGGTGATGGTCATTGCTGATCCGGCCCGGCCCAAATCTCCTATGCCGCTGTTCGTCGATTCGATCGGCACCAAGACCAGCACCACCGTACCTGCCAGCACCACCCTCACCATCCTGGACGGGGATTACCAGAAGAACGGATGGATCTATTCGGTGCGGACTCAGGACGGTCGGAAAGGATGGATTTCTGAGCGCAGTCTGAGATTGAAACGCTAAAGACTGGCTGCTACTCTCTTTGTGTGCAACGGCCCGTTCCTCCCAGGAACGGGCCGTTGTCTTTTTTTGCCGGCTCGCCCTTGTTATAATGCCGGGCCCGCACGACCGACGATCCGATATCCGACGATCTACGCATAAGGATATGCCCGAAAACCATGAGCGAACTACGTGCCATCATTTTTGATTTCGACGGCGTCATTGCCGACACGGAACCGTTGCATTTTGCCGCCTTGCGGAACGTGCTCGCGAGCATTGAGATCTCCCTGACAGAAGCCGAGTATTACACCGATTACCTCGGGTTTGACGATCGCGGCTGCTTCCTCGCCGCATTGCAGTCGCACCAGCGGCAGACCTCACCCGGACTTCTTGCCGAATTGATGGATCGCAAGGCGCAGGCTTACCTGTCCGCCGTCAAAGAACATCTCGCGATTTTCCCCGGTGTGCGTGAGCTGGTTCAGGACGCCGCCGCTCGTTATCCACTGGCCATCGCCTCCGGGGCGCTGCGGAACGAGATCGAATTGATCCTCGAAGAAGCCGGGCTCCGTCAATCGTTTCTCCATATCACCAGCGCCGAGGATGTGACCCGTGGGAAACCGGCACCGGACCCATTTCTCCACGCCATGGCTGCATTGAATCGGCAACCGGCGCAACCGGCATTAACCGCGACCGATTGTCTGGTCATTGAGGACTCCCTGCCCGGCATCAGGGCCGCACGCGCGGCCGGCATGAAAGTACTCGCCGTCGCCAACACCCACACGGTGCAGGATCTCGGAGAAGCCGACGCCATCACCCACTCACTGGCGGATACCAGACTTTCGGATCTCCAGACGCGCCTGTGGGGACCGGCTCAAGGCCGCCCATGAGAATTTGTTCGCTGGTCCCGGGAGCCACTGAAGTCGTCGCGGCGCTGGGGCTTGAAGACTACCTGATCGGCATCAGCCACGAATGTGATTTCCCTCCGAGTCTCGCGCGCGTACCGGTGATGGTGCGCGCCCGCGTGGAGAGCGGGACACTGTCCAGCGCCCAGATCGACGCGCAGGTCGGCACCCTGCTTTCGACCGGCGAAGGCTTGTATGAGTTGGATGAACCGGGGCTCCTGGCAGCCAAACCAGACCTCCTCATCACCCAGGACCTCTGTGATGTCTGCGCCATCACCCCATCGCATCTGGCCAAGGTGCTGCGCAACCTTTCTCCGCCGCCGCGCATGGTTACGCTCAATCCGCGACGGCTCGACGATATCCTGCGAGACATTGCCACGCTTGGCGCCGCCCTGGAGCGAGAGGCAGCCGGAGTAGACCTGGCCGCCCGATTGCGCAGCAGGCTCGATGCGGTACGAAAGACGGTGTCCGCCGATTCGGCACGCCCAAAAGTCGCCTGCATCGAGTGGCTCGCCCCTTTGTACACGGCCGGTCACTGGGTGCCCGACATGGTGGAAGCAGCAGGCGGCATCGATGTCCTGGCGAAAGCCGGGACCACCTCTCACACCCTCGACTGGGACACGCTGGCCGCCACCGAACCGGACGTGATCGTCCTGATGCCCTGCGGATTCACCATTCCCCGTACGAGAACCGAAGTCGCCACGGTTACTGACCATCCCCGGTGGAAGAGTCTGCCCGCCGTCCGGCGCGGAGACGTCTATCTGGTCGACGCGCTCTCCTACTTCAGCCGCCCGGGACCAAGGCTCATCGACGGGGTGGAGCAGCTGGCAGCCATCTTTCACCCGGCCTGTTATGACCATCACCTCCCCGCGTCCGTCGAACGACTCACGACGGATGACTCAGCCACCCTGAAGACACGATGATGACACCAACTGAAGCGCAAACGTATTGCACGACCCTGACCAAAAAAAGCGGGAGCAACTTCTATTACTCCTTTCTCTTTTTGCCGAAAGCCCGGCGGGATGCCATGTACACCGTCTATGCCTTCTGCAAAGAGGTCGACAACGCCGTCGATGAACCACCCCCGGGCAGCCACCCGCAGGACGAGTTGGCGCGCTGGCGGCGTGAACTGGCGGCGACCTATGACGGCACCCCGACGTTTCCGGTGACCATCAGCCTTGCCCGGCATGTGCGCGAGCTGTCCATCCCGCAAGCTTACTTCGAGGAGCTCATCAAAGGCGTCGAAATGGACCTCACGACCACCCGGTATGCCACCTTTGAACAACTCTCGCTCTATTGTTACCGCGTGGCGTCGGTCGTGGGACTGATCTGCCTCCACGTCTTCGGAACCACGTCGCCCCGGGCTCAGGACTATGCCGTCAATCTCGGCATGGCGTTTCAATTGACCAACATTCTTCGCGACCTCGGCAATGATGCCGAATGCGGCCGGGTCTATCTGCCGCAGGAAGACTTCACGCGCTTCGGGTATCGGGAGGAGGATCTCCTGCACCGGCGATATAAGCCTGAGTTTACGGAACTCATGAAGTATGAAGTCGGCCGTGCAAAGGAGTTCTATGCCAAGGCTGCGCGGGCACTCGATTCGTTGCCACGCGAGGAGCGCCGCGCCCTGACCGTGGCCGAAATTATGCGCGGCGTCTACAGCCGGATTCTGCAACGCATCGAGCAGTCCGGCTATCGCGTGCTGGGAGATCGCGTCACCCTGTCCCCGAGTCATCGCCTGGCGGTGGCCGCCGGCGTCTGGTTGCGTTCCCGCCTGCCTGCCTCCGCCCCATGAGCCAATCAGTGCTCATCCTCGGCGGCGGAATCGCCGGTCTCACCGCGGCCTTGTCACTCGCCGCCAAGGGCCACTCCGTCACCGTGATTGAGCAGGCCGACGCGCTCGGAGGCCGACTGCGGCATGCGCCGCCGCCCATTCTCCTTGAGGCACACACGGCCACCTGGTCACTGATCAAGACGCTTGGCCAGGACAGCGTGACCCGACCGCTGCGACATACTCCACTCGAATTTCTGCAATCGACCGGCGCCCGTATCCAGTTCCTGCACTTGCCCTTACCCTCCCCGCTCAATACGCTGCTCGGGACCACGCTGTTCCAGGGGCTCTCGATGCGCGACCGGTGGCATCTCCTGTCGTTTCTGGAACGGACCTGGGAGCAGGATCCCCCTCTGCCCAATGACCTGGATGCACGAGTCGCCGACGAATGGCTGACGAGCATCGGCCAGTCCGAACAGGCGAGGCACGGTGTATGGAACAGTCTGGCCAGACTGTTGTTGGGAGCCGCGCTGCCGCAAATCTCCGCAGGCCTTTTCATGCGCACCTTGCGCCGGTGTTTTTTGACAGGAGCTCGCGCCACCAAGTTGATCGTGCCGCCCCACGGACTGGACACTTTTCTGCTCGCGCCGCTCAGAGCGCAACTCGACCGGATGGGTGTCCGATTGAAACTGAACGCCACGGCGGCTCAGCTTCGATTCAGTCACAACCGTGTCACCGAAGTTGAATTGGCGGATCGCACCAGACTTACCGCCGATTGGTATCTCTCCGCCCTTCCCCCGCAACGGCTCACACCGCTCCTTCCGGAACGAGTCGTGACCCACTACGCCTATTTCCAACAGCTCAGCCGCCTGAGCGAATCGCCGCTGGTACTGGTTCGGCTGCACCTCGATCATCCTGCGCAGCAGACACAGCTCATCCTCCTCGAGGGCAAGACCTTTCACTGGATCATCCGACACCCCGACAAGGAACTGCACCAGCAGGCCTCGGTGGTCTGGGCCGTGGCTGTAGGCGAGCCGACTCTGTTGCCGGAGTCGAAGGAGGAACTCGTTCGCCTTGCCCTGGAAGACATGGCGGCCGCGTTCCCGGCCACCTCGCCGCCTCGTGTCCTCGATATCGATGTGATCCGCCTCGCCTCCGCCATGCTGGCAACCAAGCCGGGCGCGCAACAGTGCCGCCCTATCCCGACGAGCCCCTTCACAAATTTTCTGGTCGCGGGAGCCTGGACGGACACGGGCTGGCCGGCCAATCTTGAATCCGCTATTCTCAGCGGCCAACGCAGCGCCGATGTCATCCTCGCCCACCCGGCATAACGGCTCGCTCTCCATCCCCTTGCGAGTATCCGCGCAGCGTTGACAAGCCCCGGTGCCGCGACTAAGATTTGCCGCTCTACCGGGATGATACGTCCATGTCCTCACCTCACATCGCCCTGCAGGAACTCGCCGCATCGCTCCACGATTGCCAACGGTGCCCGCTCGCCAAGCTAGGCCGGCGGCAGGTTGTGTTCGGCGTCGGCAATCCGCAGGCCTCCGTCATGTTTGTCGGTGAAGCGCCGGGATTTCACGAAGACCAGAAGGGGGAGCCGTTCGTCGGCGCGGCGGGGCAATTGCTCAATGAGTTATTGCAGTCGGTAGGGCTGTCGCGATCGGACATCTACATCGCCAACGTGATCAAATGTCGTCCGCCCAACAACCGCGACCCGGAACCTCAGGAAGTCGATACGTGCAAACCGTTTCTCCTGCGGCAGATCGCGTTGATTCAACCGAAGCTGGTCTGCTCGCTTGGAAATTGGGCCACGCAAACGCTCCTGGAACGCAAAGTGGGAATCACCAGAGTGCGGGGCCAGGCCTTCTACATGAAGGAGTTCGTGCTCTTTCCCCTGCTGCATCCCGCCGCAGCCCTGCATCAGGGAACGATGCTGCAGCCGTTGCGGGAAGACTTTCTGAAGCTGAAAGATTTCTTGGATCGGCACAGTCAACCTGCTCCGACGCAGGAGCCTGAGGAATCGAGCCTCCCTCGCACGCTCGACATGGAGCGCCCGGCACCAGCCGCACAGCAAATGGATTTGTTCGGATCCTAGCGAGGCGCCAGGGCCGGCCGCCTTACCCGGAAAGGCAAGGCAGCCGGACAGGCAGTTCGGTCAAGTACGGGCAGGATTACTTTCGGCAGCGGTTTCAGAGGGAGCGTCTTCCTCCGCCGACTCAGGCGCTTCTTCTTCCTCAGGGGCGCCAAACCACGCGACCAACATCTCTTCCCACCAGGCTTCATCGATGTCAGGGCCCGGGTCGACACCGAGAAACGCCACGTCGTCGGCCGTGAAACCCTGCCCCACCAGATGCGGTTGGAACTTCGCCCGATCAATCACTTCCTTCGTGGCATACCCGCCCAAGATCCAGTCGTCTGGATCCGCCCGTCGGGATTTGTATGCCTTTAGATTCAACTTCAAATAAAGGAACACCTGCTGCTGACGCTCATCTCCTACTCCGCTCTGCGGGAGGCTGAGTGTCTTCTCGATCTTTTTCCGCCAATGTCGATCCTCGTATCGAGACGTGATCAACTGCAGCATGATTTTTCCCAATTCGGCATCAAGAGCCATGGTGTGTTCCCTTACTCTGTTCTGATAATTACCCGCCTACCGCCCATACAGCCCGGTGAAAGATGCTTTTCCGATGGCATTCTGATTGAGATAATACCCGACCATTGCGCCAGATGCCTCTTTCTTGAGCGGCAACTGATCCACCTTCAAGGCAAACACCGTAAAAATATAGCGATGCGGCTTGTCTCCCGGCGGCGGGCAAGGCCCGCCAAAGCCCGGCTGCCCGAAATCCGTCATACTCTGAAGGCTGCCCTCCGGAGCGCCCGCACTGTCCAGCTTGCCCGCACCGGCCGGCAAACCGGTGACGCCCGGCGCAATGTTGAAAATGACCCAATGCCACCAACCGCTTCCGGTGGGAGCATCAGGATCGTAGACCGTCACCGCAAAACTTTTGGTCTCCTTCGGAGCATGGTCCCACCGCAACGCCGGCGACACATTGCCACCCGTGCAGCCGAACCCGTTGAACACATGTTCGCTGCCGATCGTGCTCTGATCCTTGATCGTTGGACTCGTCACCTGAAACTCGGCCGCCATACCGATCGTAGGGATCGCAAGTAAAGCGCCAAGGACTGCGGCCATTCGTCGTCGCATCACCCATCCCCCTTTGTGTCTAATTTCCAGCGACCATCATCTCGGCAATTTTCACCGTCGGGCTCGCAATGCGTCCGCGGAACACCAGATCCGACCCGATGGTTTCAATGGTCGAGTACATCTGCTTCAGATTGCTCGCGATGGTGATCTCCTCAACCGGATAGGCCAACTCACCATTTTCGATCCAGAATCCGCTCGCCCCACGGGAATAATCCCCGGTGACCATGTTGATGCCGAAGCCGATCAGGTCCGTAACATACAAACCTTGCTTCACCGACGCCAGAATGTCTTCCGGCCTGGTGGCACCCGGTACCATGTAGAAATTGGTCGGGCCTGCGGAGGGACTTTCGCCGATGCTACGCGCCGCGTTCCCCGTCGAGGGCAATCCCAATTTTTTACCGGAGTAGGTATCGAGCAAGTAACTGGTCAACCGCCCGCGTTCTACCACGGCTTGTTTCCTGGTGGGCAGCCCCTCGCCGTCGAACGGGCGCGTACCAAGACCGCCGGGCATCCGGCCATCGTCATAGATGGTCACAAACTCCGGCGCAATCTGCTGGCCCAATTGTCCGATCAGAAAGGAGGCGCCCTTGTATAGGGCATAGCCGGAGAGGGCACTACAGAGGTGGCTGAGTAAACTGCCTGCTACTTCGGGATCAAAGATCACCGGCACTCGGCCGGTCGCCGCCTTGCGCGCGCCCAATTTCCGGACGGTCCGCCTCGTGGCCTCCTGCCCGATGGCTTCCGGGCTGTCCAGCTTGGCGAACGAGCGATTCACACCATACCAATAATCCCGCTGCATACCGGCTGCATCTGATGCAATCGGTGAGACCGAGAGGGAGAAACTGCTGTTGGCGTACTGCCCGAGAAACCCGTGGCTATTCCCCAGAATGATCCGGCCGGAGGACGAGTCGCACTCGCCGCCTTCCGAGTTCGTAATGCGAGGGTCCGCGGCAAACGCCGCCCGCTCAGCACGAAGCGCCAGCGCAATCTGTTCGTCCGTCTGCAACTTCGTGGCATCGTGAATGTTCAGTTCAGGAAACTCGGTGGCGAATTGTCCGGGCTCGGGCAGGCCGGACACCGGGTCCTCAACCACGGCTTGCGCCAGGGCGCAGGTTTCCCCGACGAACCGCTCGAGGGAATCGAGCGAAAAATCTGAGGTCGAGGCGCTGGCTGAGCGCTGGCCGAAGAACACCCGCAGGCCCAACCGCTTTTCCCGCGCCTTCGTCAGTCGATCGACGGCGCCCATCCTGACTTGCACCGAGAGAGTTTCTCCATCGGCCACCATCACATCCGCTGCCGTGGCTCCGTGTTTTGCCGCCCGCGCCAGCAGGTCCTGCGCGACATGGGTATAGTCCTGTTCGCCAATCATACGTGTCATGGTTATGCTTTCGTTCCGCCGACGGTGATTTCATCGATGCGAATGGTGGGGAGACCAACACCGACCGGTACCGACTGTCCTTCTTTGCCGCAGGTCCCGATGCCCTCGTCGAGTTTCAAATCGTGTCCCACCATGGAAACCTGCTTCAAGATGTCCGGGCCGCTGCCGATCAAGGTTGCCCCCTTCACGGGCCTGGTGATCTTCCCATCCTCAATGAGGTAGGCCTCGCTGGCCGAAAACACAAACTTGCCGTTGGTGATATCGACCTGCCCTCCGCCGAACGACACGGCGTACAGCCCCTTCTTCACTGATTTGATGATGTCTTGCGGATCCGACTCGCCGGCCAGCATGAAGGTGTTGGTCATTCTCGGCAACACGACGCTCTGGTAACTTTCGCGCCGCCCATTGCCGGTCACCGGAATCCCCATTAGCCTGGCATTCAGTTTGTCGGTGATATAGCCGCGCAAAATACCCTTTTCGATCAAGACCGTCCGGCTGGTGGGCGTGCCTTCGTCATCCACATTCAGCGAACCTCTGCGAAAAGGAAGCGTGCCGTCGTCGACGATCGTGCACACGTCCGACGCAACCTTCTTCCCCATCAAATTCGAGAAAGCCGAGGTCTTCTTGCGATTGAAGTCCGCCTCCAACCCATGACCGATCGCTTCATGCAGCAAAATACCCGGCCACCCCCCGCCGAGCACAACCGGCATCACCCCCGCCGGCGCATCCACTGCGCTCAGATTCAGGATCGCTTCCCGCGCCGCCTCCCGCGCAAAATGCAGGTACCGCTGATCGTTCTGAAAATATTCCAAGCCGATCCGGCCTCCGCCACCGAATGTTCCCACCTGCCGGTTGCCGTTTTCTTCCGCGATGCAGGTCACCTGCAGCCGGGACAGTGGCTGAATATCCCCGACCATGAGCCCGTCGGAGGTTGCGACCAGCATCACTTTATATTCCGTGTTATAGGCCGCCATGACGTTTTTGATTCGCGGATCGTACCGCCTGGCCTCCGCATCGATGGCGTTCAGGAGTGTCACCCGGTCACGGGTGGCCACTTCGATATCGGCGCGGTCGTGGGGATAGAGGTTCCGCGCCAACGCCGGCCGCTGGGTGACGGGAACCGGGGCCGTGCCTTGGGCGGAATTGGCAATGTAGCGTGCCGTATCGGCCGCGATGTTCAGATCTTTAGGAGTCAGTTCATCGGAATAGGCAAAGCCTGTCTTCTCTCCAGCGGTCGCGCGAACCCCGACGCCCTGACCGACGCTCTTGGTCGCGCGCTTCACAATCCCCTCTTCCATGGAGACCGACTCGGCCTGACAATATTCAAAATAGAGGTCGGCGTAATCGACGGCGGACACTTTGACCCGTCCTAGCGCCTGCTCGATTTCTCGATCGGTAACCCCGAAACGCGCCAGTGCGCCGGACTCGTCCTTAGACATGGATATGCTCCTCTCGTGCGGTGGGTGAGTATAACGCACTCTTTTCCGGAGGCGCAATGCAAACAGGCCCGAACCATCTGCAAATACAGCGAAATTGGGAAATACTGTTTGACTTTCCAGGACCCCACCGCTAGACTCGCGTTACTTGTTCGAGGATCCACTTAGTACAAGAAAAGGTGTCCACGCCGTTCCATGAACGATTCTCGATCGCGCGAAATCGAGCCTGCCCCCGACTCTGATCTGCTCTCGCAACTCGACCCTGACCTGCTGCCGAAACATTTGGCGGTGATTATGGACGGCAACGGCCGATGGGCTGAATTGCGCGGACTCCCCCGTATTGCCGGTCACCAGGAAGGCATCAAGTCCGTGCGGGAGCTCATCTCGCTTTCGCTTGAACTCGGCATCAAAGTGCTGACCATCTATGCCTTTTCACAGGAGAATTGGAATCGGCCGGCGCAAGAAATCACGGCTTTGATGGGTCTCCTGGAACACTATCTCTCAACAGAGCGCTCCAGCCTGGTCGAAAAAGGTGTGCGTTTCCAGACCATCGGCCGGGTCACGTCCCTTCCGCCCTCGGCACTGCAATGGGTTCGCAGGACCGAACAGGAGACCGCGCATCTGGACAAGTTGATCTTGAACGTCGCCCTCAGCTATGGCGGTCGCGCGGAACTAGTGGATGCGGCGAAAGGCCTTACGCGGGCGGTCCAGGAGGGGCGACTCTCCGTGGATCAGATCGATGAACGCGCGTTGCAACAGGCTCTCTATACCCACGACCTCCCCGATCCGGATCTGTTGATCCGCACCAGCGGCGAGACCCGCATCAGCAATTTTCTGTTGTGGCAACTGGCCTACACGGAACTCTATTTCACCCCGACTCTCTGGCCGGATTTCCGTCGGCGCGAAACGTTGGTCGCGCTGATCGAATACCAGCGGCGCGAGCGCCGTTTCGGTCGAGTGTTCAGCAGCGTCTCCTCCTAGTCTCTTCGTGGTGAAACCCGGAGCATTCCAGTGCGAGGAGACGATGCCGCCCCCCTTGGACAAGGCTCGACCACGGTCCTCCTCGGAAACGATTCGCCGCGTCCTGGCCGCAGTGGTCTTTCTGCCGATTTTTTATGTCCTGGTGCACGACCTGGGACCGGTTGCGTTTTTTGGGCTGGTGACTGTTTCCGGCATGCTGGCGGCGGGAGAGTTTTATCGACTCCATTTGGCGCAGGCCCCCTGGCCCTGGTGGAGTTGGCTGGGAGTCGTCGCCACCGGACTGTTCTTGATCAGCGCGCAATGGCCGACCGTCCTCACCGATCGCACCGTGCTGCTGGGAACCGTCGGAGTTGCCCTATGCATGCCGCTGATATCCGGCAAACCCCTGCGCGATTCACTCACGGACGGCATGGTGCTGGTGATGGGCGTTCTGTATATTGGGCTCGCGCTTAGCTACCTCGTACTCATTCGAGCCTTGCCCGAGGGAGCATTGCTGATTTTCTTCGTCGTTCTTGTAACCTGGGCCGCTGATACCGGTGCGTATATCGCAGGGAAGTCCATGGGGCGGCACCCGCTTGCGCCCGTCGTCAGCCCGAAGAAGACCTATGAGGGGTTGGCCGGAGGCCTCGCACTCGCCTGCCTGGCAGCCGTCGTCGCACGAGCCTGGTTTCTCCCCAGTTTCTCGCTGGTCGATTGCCTGGTGCTTGGAGTGATCCTCACCCTCGCCGGCCTCATCGGCGACCTGGCAGAATCGGCCATGAAACGCAGTACCGGAATTAAAGACTCCGGCGCGTTGATTCCCGGCCATGGGGGAATGCTGGATCGCTTGGATAGCCTCTTGTTCACAGGACCGGCCTTCTACTACTATGTCGCAATCGTCAACCATGTGTAACGGATGATTGTCCGCCTGCTCTGGAGCATGCCATGAAAAACATTGTCATTTTGGGTTCGACCGGCTCGATCGGGACGAACACGCTCGATATCGTGGATCGGTTTCCGCAAGAGTTTCGCGTCATCGGCCTGACCGCCGGCTCGAACGATGACAAACTCGAAGCGCAAATTCGCCGGTTCCGCCCCGCCTTCGCGGCGCTCGCCAACGAGTCCGCTGCGGCTAAATTACGAGCGCGTTGCGCCGATCTACCGGTGAAGATTCTCTCGGGCAATGAAGGAGTGGCCCAGGTCGCGCAGTCCCCTGAGGCCGAGTTGGTCATTTCAGCCATCGTAGGCGGCGCAGGACTCCTCCCGACGTTAGCGGCAATTCGAGCCGGCAAACAAATCGCGCTGGCCAATAAAGAACCGATGGTCATGGCGGGCGCGTTGATGCAGGCAGAAGCCCACAAACATCAGGTCCGCATTTTCCCCATCGATAGCGAACACAGCGCCATCTTCCAATCCCTCGAAGGGCACCGGCGTGAAGACGTCAAACGCATCATCCTCACGGCCTCCGGTGGACCGCTCTGGGGATTCACACGCGAGCAACTGCAGGATGTCAGCCCTGAACGGGCCTTGCAGCACCCGAACTGGAAAATGGGCTCAAAAATCACCATCGACTCCGCCACGTTGATGAACAAGGGGTTGGAAGTCATTGAAGCGCGCTGGTTGTTCGATATTCCGGAAACCCAGATCGAAGTCATGGTGCACCGGGAGAGCATCATCCATTCTCTGGTAGAATACAGAGACCGGTCTGTGATCGCCCAATTGGGCCTCCCGGACATGCGGACGCCCATTTCCTATGCCATGCGGTATCCTGAACGCATGCCATTGGATCTTCCATCGCTGGATTTAACTGAAATCAGCACCTTGACCTTTTTCAAACCCGACCATGATCGCTTTCCCTGTTTACACCTCGGCTATGACGCCTTGCGAATCGGCGGAACCATGCCGGCCACGATGAACGCCGCCAATGAGGTGGCCGTGGAAGCCTTCCTCCAGAACGGAATCCGTTTTCTCGATATTCCGGAGATTATTCGGAGTACAATGGAAGCTCACACGCCGCGACCGATCGATGGTTTGGATGATGCTCTGGAGGCTGACCGCTGGGCTCGTGAAAAAGCCGAGTCCCTTGTGCATGCCTTGACGCGGTAATACCCTGAACCCAAGGAGTGCTGTTGTGGGAACAACCTTTGCCTGGTCCCCTGACGTGGTGTCGATGCTGACCCACTGGGCCCTTCCGTTCCTGGTGGTGTTGGGCGTCCTCGTCGCCTTCCATGAGGCGGGACATTTCCTGGCCGCACGCTGGGTCGGGGTAAAGGTCTTGAAATTCTCGCTCGGCTTCGGGCCGAAGATCTTCGGCCGGCAAATCGGGGAAACCGAATACCTCTTATCGATCGTCCCGCTGGGAGGGTACGTCAAGCTGTTCGGAGAGGACGAGCATGAACCCCTGACGCCAGAGGACAAGAAACGGGCGTTTGTCCATCAATCGCTTTGGGGCAAGACGCTCATTGTGGCGGCCGGACCGATTTTCAATTTTATCCTCGCCTATTTGATCTACACAGCCTATATCGGGCTCGGCTACACGCTGCCCGTCCCAAGCTTCAAGGACATCATTCCTGAAATTGAAGCCGTACTTCCCGGATCACCGGCCGACCAAGCTGGTTTGAAGCCTGGCGATCGGGTCATCCGGGTCAATGAAAAGGAAATCTCCACCAACGCGGAACTGCTGAAGTACATTTCGCAGAGCAACGGGAAACAACTCACGTTGGATCTCACCCGCGGGGAGCAGATCAAGACAGTCCTCGTCACCCCCAACAAGACCACCATCCAAGACAACGGCAAGGCGACGACGCTCTATCAACTTGGTATTGAAGAGCGGGCGCCGGTCATTACAGCTGTGATTCCCGGGTCCCGCGCTCAGGCCGCAGGCCTCTCTGCCGGAGACCGGGTCGTCCGCATCGACGGGCATGACATCTTCACCTGGTCGCAGATGACGGCTCTCGTGCGGGAAAATCCCAATCACGCCCTTCAATTCGAGATCCAACGAGGCGGTGCCGCACAGTCGATCTCCGTTACCCCGATGGGGGAAAAGGCCACGATCGACGGAAAGCCGGCCGAGGTCGGGAAAATCGGGATCTCAGCCCAGAACCAGACCATCTTGCAGACGAACGAGCCGCTCAAAGCGCCCTGGTTAGGCGCGCAGGCAACCTGGGGCTGGACCGAACTCACGGTGGTCGGGATTTATAAAATCATTACCGGGGATATCTCCCGCAAGAACATCGGCGGGCCACTCACCATCGCCAAAACCGCTGGAGACGCGGCCGAACAGGGCACCTCCAGCCTGGTCTTCCTGATGGCCATGTTGAGCATCAACCTGGGTGTCTTGAATCTGCTGCCTATCCCCATTCTGGATGGCGGACACCTTTTATTTTTCTTTATTGAGGCAATTCGGCGAAAACCACTTGAAGATCGGCAGCGAGAACTGGCACAACAGGTGGGGTTGGTGCTGCTCGTCGGCATCATGATTTTTGCCTTTTGGAACGACATCGAGCGATTGATTTCCCCGTAACCCTACATGCGCGTCTCCGAAACTCTTATCCCCACATTGCGTGAAGATCCGGGCGAGGCTGAAACGGTCAGCCATCGCCTCATGCTGCGCGCCGGTCTGATCCGGAAGGTTGCCGCAGGCATCTACACCTATCTTCCGCTTGGACTGCGCGTCCTCCGGAAGATTGAGCGCATCGTCCGTGAAGAAATGAACCGCGCCGGCGCACAGGAAGTGCTCATGCCCGTCGCCTCGCCCGCCGAACTGTGGCGTGAAACCGGGCGCTGGGACTTCTATGGCAAGGAGCTGCTCCGGTTCAAGGACCGGCACGAACGTGATTTCTGCCTGGGCCCGACGCATGAGGAAGTGATCACGGATCTGTTCCGGCGAGAAGTCCGTTCCTACCGGCAGATGCCGTTGAATTTCTACCAGATCCAGACGAAGTTCCGGGATGAAATCCGCCCACGTTTCGGATTGATGCGCGGCCGCGAATTCATCATGAAGGATGCCTACAGCTTCGACCGGGACGAAGCCGGAGCGAAGCTGAACTATCAAAAAATGTACGATGCCTACAATCGCATCTTCACGCGTTGCGGGCTCACCTTCCGCCCGGTTGAGGCGGACACCGGCCTGATCGGAGGCACCTCTTCCCACGAATTTATGGTGTTGGCGGAGACGGGTGAGGAAACGATCGTGTACAGCGAGGAAGGCACCTACGCCGCGAACGTCGAACGTGCCGAGATTCTCCCGCCGGACACCTTCGAACTCCCGGCACATCGTCAGCTCACCGCCGTATCGACGCCTGGCCGGCGAACCGTGGAGGACGTTACCAAGTTCCTAAAGATTGCCCCATCCCAGCTGGTCAAGACGCTGCTCTACAGCACCGGCAAAGAAACCGTCGCCGTGCTGGTTCGTGGCGATCATGAGGTCAACGAAATCAAGGTAAAACGCCTGCTCGGCGCCACTGATCTCGAACTCGTCGCCCCGGAACTGATTCCTGGCCTCACCGGTGCGCCGGTCGGATATGCTGGGCCTGTCGGTTTGAAAAAAGTCCGGGTTCTGGCCGATTGGGCGGTGAAGGCGTCAGCAAACTTTGTCGTCGGGGCTAACCAGGCCGATACTCACTTCATCGATGCCAACTGGGATCGCGATTTCAACGTCGACCAGTTTGCCGATCTTCGCAATGCACAAGCAGGCGATCCCTCCCCGCGCAAAGACGGCACGCTGAAGACAGCCAAAGGCATCGAAGTCGGCCATGTTTTTATGTTGGGGACCAAATACAGCCAGGCGATGAAAGCCACCTTCCTGGATGCGCAAGGACAGGAACAACTGGCCGTCATGGGTTGTTACGGCATCGGCGTGAGCCGGGTTTCCGCCGCGTCCGTTGAACAGAATCACGACGCCAAGGGCATCAAGTGGCCAATTCCCATTGCCCCCTTTCATGTCACCCTTCTGCCGCTGAGCCAGTCTCAACCCGTTACCCAGCTGGCCGATACCCTCTATCGTTCGATGCAAGAGTCCGGTATCGAGGTGCTGTGGGATGATCGTGACGAACGGGCCGGGGTCAAATTCAACGATGCCGATCTGATCGGCGCGCCCTTTCACCTGGTCATCGGGGAGAAAGGGTTGGCCCAGGGACAGGTTGAGCTCAAATCGCGCCACTCCGGCGAGACGCAGAAACTTGCTCCCGATCAAGTGATCCCGACATTGACGGCACTCCTCCAAAGCGCTTCCTAACCTCACAGCCCGCATCACTCGTTCGCGATCACCACCAGGACTTCCTCAGCTCCTGCGCGGGGCGAATTGTACCCGCTCCCGAACCCGGTTTGAGAAAATGCCTTTTCCTTGCCTTGACTGCGCGTTGCGATACACTGACTCACACGGAAGAAGCACCGTCCGAAACCCGTAAGCGGCAGAGGCTTTCAGGCCGGCATCGCGTTTCTGACACCACGCTCGGCTCCCCGTTCAGTCCGTTTGGAGACAACTTGATGCAGCCCAAAGCTCCGCTGCCTGGTATAGGCGATGCCGCTCTCAAATCCGGGAACGCCGAAAACGTTAAGCGGATCAGCGGACAAATTCTCGCCGCCGCCGATATCGACCAGATTCTCCTGGATCTGCGCCATGAAATTTTAGGCTGCTTCGACGCGGAAGATCTCACACTCTTCGTGGTGGACTCAGAAAAGAAAGAGATTTTCTCCAAGATTCCCCATCTCGACACGGTCCAGGAAGTACGCACCCCGATCACCGAACAAAGCCTGGCGGGGTTCTGCGCCAAATACCTTCGCCCCGTCAATGTGGGGGATGCCTACAGCCTGGTCGAACTCAGCGCGATTCACCCGGCGCTCGCACACGATTCCACCTATGACAAGAACACGGGGTTCAAGACCAAGCAGGTCCTCACCTATCCCGTCGTCGCCGAAAATAAATATCTCATGGGTGTGATCCAGCTCCTCAACAAGAAGAGCGGCGGACGATTCACGCGCAAGGACGAAGAGTGCGTCGCGGAAATCGCCAAAGCGCTGGGGACCGCCTTCTACTCCCTCCGAAAAACATCGAAGAAGCCGCCGTCGAAATTCGACTATCTGCTGACCAACGGCAAGATTTCACAACACGACCTCGATGTGGCGCTGACCGAAGCGAAAAAGGGCACCACCGATATCGAGTCGTTGCTCATCGAAAAATATAAAATCCCGAAAGCCGAGATCGGCAAATCCCTCGCCAACTTTCACAAGTGTCCGTACATCGAATACAACGAACGGACGATCGTCGACATCGAGCTCCTGAAGAATCTGAACGTCGATTACCTGAAAAAAAATCACTGGATGCCGCTCAAGCGAGATCGCGCTGCGATCGAAATCCTGACGGACGATCCCGGCGACCTGGACCGCGTCCAGGACATTAAGCGCACGTTTCCCGGCCTGAATATCCGGTTCGCGGTCAGCCTTCGCCGCGACATCACCCTGTTCCTGGCCAGCACCACCGGAACCCCCGACGTCAGCAACAAGATGAACGAGAATGTGTCCGACATTCTCGGCGAATTGGTCAACGAATCCCAGCTCGAGGCCCAGGAAGATGCCTCCAGCGCAGGACTCGACGAAAACGACAATGCCATCGTGCGTCTGGCGAACCAAATCATCGCCGACGCCTTTCGGCAAGGCACCTCGGATATTCACATCGAGCCCTACGGGGAAAAACGCGATACCCTCGTGCGCTTTCGGGTCGACGGCGACTGTTTCGAATATATGAAAATTCCGCCGAGCTACCGGCGCGCCATTGTCTCCCGCCTCAAGATCATGGCCAGCCTGGATATCGCGGAGCGACGCAAGCCGCAGGACGGGAAGATCAAATTTAAAATCGGCGAGAATAAGGAAATCGAACTCCGCGTCGCCACCATTCCGACCGCCGGCTATAACGAAGACGTCGTCATGCGTATTCTGGCCGCCAGCGAGCCGCTGCCGGTCGACAAGATGGGCTTTTCGGACCGTAATCTACGCGAGATCAAAAGTATCGCGGAGAAACCGTACGGCATCATTCTCTGCGTGGGACCGACAGGATCCGGAAAAACGACCACCCTGCACTCCGTGCTCGGCTACATCAACACCCCGGACATCAAGATCTGGACGGCGGAAGACCCGGTCGAAATCACGCAATACGGACTGCGGCAGGTCCAGGTGCATTCGAAAATCGGATTCACGTTCGCCGCCGCCATGCGCGCGTTTCTCCGGGCCGATCCGGATGTCATCATGGTCGGAGAAATGCGGGATAAGGAAACGGCGGACACGGGCATCGAAGCCTCGTTGACCGGCCACTTGGTGCTCAGCACGTTGCACACCAACAGCGCCGTCGAGACCATCACCCGCTTGCTGGACATGGGTTGCGACTCATTCAGCTTCGCCGACGCCATGTTGGGAGTGCTTGCCCAGCGATTGGCGCGACGAATCTGCAAAGACTGCAAAGAAGCCTATCAGCCGTCGAAGGAAGAATATGAGGAGTTGCGCCAGGGATACGGCGCTGACTATTGGGACGCGCTCAAGATTCCTTTCGATGCCAACTTCCGTCTCTATCGGGGCAAAGGCTGCGACACGTGCAACCGCACCGGCTTGAAAGGCCGCGTGGCCCTGCACGAGTTACTGCTGGGGACGGACAAGATGAAGAAGTTGATTCAAAACAAAGCGAAGACCGATGAGATGCTCAAGGCCGGCATGGAAGACGGGATGACCACCCTGGTCCAGGACGGCATTCAGAAAGTGTTGCAGGGCCACACGACCTACAAGGAAGTCAAAGCCGTCGCCATCAAGTAGCCGGTCGGCTGAAGAGCGGTCGACCAGGCTACCGGTCGGAGTGCGACGAAGTCACCCGGCGCAATTCAGTCTCCAGTCTGGCCACCTCGCTGTCTCCTCCCAGCTTCCTCGCGCACGACACAGCCTGAGTCAAGGCCGAAATCGCCTGAGGGCGATCGCCTTGCGCCAGGTAACTTCGATAGGCCCGCTCCGAATACGCCAACCCGCGATCCGGAAAACCTCGGCGGTCGGCAACCCGGCCTAGCCGCAGAAGGTCAGCCGCAATTTCCATCCGTTGCTCCGCCGCCTTGTCCAATTCCAAGGCTCGTTGGAATTCCTGTTCCGCCACATCGTACTGATGCCGCGCCTCGGCCAACATGCCTAGATTCACATGGTTGCTGGCTTCGGATTCCAGGTTCCCCATGGCTTGATTCAAGGCCATTGCCTGACGAAACAATTGCGCAGCCTGGTCGACCTCTCCTGTGGCCTGCCGCACTAATCCGAGATTGTTCCGGAGCGTGGCTTCGGCTGCCTGATCCGCCTGCTGCTGAGCGAGAGTCAACGCTTCCTGATAGTGCTGCTCAGCGTCTTCCATTCGTCCCGCGTGATGCTCGGACGTTCCCAATGCAGTCAGACTGGCGATCAGGAGGTCCGACGTTCCTCGTTGTCGCGCCAGGGTCACGGCACGCCCATGCGAAGCAACTGCCAGCGAACCATCTCCCTGAGCGAGAGCGACACGCCCGACATCGTTGAGTGCGCCGATGAGCCCATTCGTATCATCGAGACTCTCAGCCATCTGCCGCGCGGCCTCGTAGGCTTCCCGCGCGCGCACGAGATCCCCCCGGGTCATCGAACGATTCCCCTGGCGTCGCAAGGAGTCCACCTGTGCGATCAAAGGCCCGGACTGCGGGGCGGGAGGTGGTGGAGGCGGAGGACTCGCGCACCCCGACAGGAGGCACAATGCGATGGCACAAACGGTTGCGGCGGAACCATGTCTTCTCGCCATCATCGATGCAATTGGTCCCCTCTGAGGCTCTGGGTTCCCGGCTGGGAGCGTCCCTGTTGCTCCTTTGGCGCCGGTCCGGCATTCTGCGTAAACCGGCTGAACGGAAAGGTCTGCTTGGCCCCGCGCACTAGAATCGAGACATCGCTCAGCGTCGTTTCCGCGGTATGGATGACGGGCACTAGCTCCTGACTCACCTCTTCCACTGAATCCGACAGGCGTTTCACGCTGGTGAGTGCCGATTGCGCACTATCGAGAATAGCCGGCAACCGGCCGGTGGTCTGTTGCACGTCCGCCGTGACACGATCCACCACACTCAGTGTTCGCTTGATCGAGCCGGTCATGGCCGGAAGGGCTGTTGCCGTTTGTTCGACCGACGCGATCGTGCGTTGCACCGACGCGACGACCGCCGGGAGATCCTGCGTGGCCAGCGCCACCTGCTCTAATGCCTTACCGCCGGCTTTCAGCCCGCCCTGCAGATCCTGGGTGATAGTCTCCACGCGCAGCAGCGTTTGCTTCACGGCCATCAACACCGGCTCCACTTCGTTGAGAAGATCCCCGATGTCTCTCGGTTCAATGGCGCGAATCGTGGCGCCTTCAGCTAGCACCGGACTGCTCGCGGTTCCCATCCCGATATCGACCTGTGTCTGACCGACCACGACACCGCTCTTGGTGATGCGCAGCTCTGAATTGTCTTTGACCATATCTTGATACCGCGTCAGGATCTGAAGCGTCAGATCTACGGTGCCCCGGTCATTGAGATCTACCTGTTTGACGCGCCCGATTCGAATGCCCGAAACCACGACAGGCGCCCCCGGCTCCAGTCCGTAGGATTTACTCAGACTGGCTTTCATGTGATATTTCGATTCGAACAGGTGCTCTGTCTTCGACATCCAAAATCCGGCGGCGGCAAGAATCAGCACGGGGATCACCACGAACGTGCCAACGATCTGTGCCAGCCGCCCGCTGGACAGGCCATGAGAATAGTGCATGATCGAATCCCTCTCAATTTCGCCTTGATCAGGCGCAGGCTATTCTACGTACCGTTTCAGCTCGACCGGAATGGCGTCAAGCACCGCCGCGCGTATCCCGTCGGCCTCCACCCGCCCCTCGCGAAGCACGACCAGCCGATCGGCCACCTGGAGAAACGGCGAACTGGCGCGCAGCGCCGCAACCACCGTCAGCGAACGGCGCGTCCGGTATTCTTCAATGTACCCCTGGAGCGCCAACACCATATCGGCATCCAATCCGGCTAGGGGATCATCCAGGAGCAGAATATCAGGGTCGAGTATCAAGGCGCGCGCAATGGCCGCCCGGCGCGCTTCGCCCTGGTTGAGTTCAGCGGGAAACCGGTCCCGCATCGGCACCAACCCCAGCCGCTCCAACTGCGCCATGACCGCTTGCTCCCTGTGGCGATCCGACAGCGTTCCACGATGGTACCGGAGCGGCAGGAGCACGTTGTTGAACAACGTCATATTGCTCAACAACCCCGGCTGCTGAAGCACCGTCCCGACTCGCAGTCGAACGGAACTCAGGGCATCGTCCGAGCGCTCGTTCCAGTCCTGGCCCAAGACGACGACTCGGCCCGATTCCGGTGCGACCAATCCAGCCGCAAGTTCGATCAGTAAACTTTTCCCGGAACGACTCGGTCCCACACAGGCAATACACTCCCCCGACGCGATTCGCAAATCCACGTCCAGACTATGAACATTCCCCGACATCGGCGCCCGGACGTTCTCAAAAATGATGGCCGGTTCGTTCATAGATACAGGGGCACGGTGACCACGACATCGATCAGCAGACAGAGGACAAACGAATTGATCATCGCCCGGGTCGTTTGCTGCGGCACTTCCGTATACGACGATCGAACGGCCAGGCCATGATAACAACAGACGGCCGCGACGGCCGACCCGAACCCTAGCCCCTTGATCGCCGTCATCAAGACATCCGTCGTCGATAAAGCACGGGTGACGCTCTCCACAAACGCAGAGAAGGGAATGGTCAATTGCGCGTCGGCAACCAGATAGCCGCCGAACACCGCCACCACGTCAAAATATAACGTCAGACACAGCATCGAAAGAACCATGCCGACCATCCGCGGCATGATGACGAAGCGACTGATAGGAATTCCCATGAGCCGGAGCGCCACCACCTCGCGCGTCACCGACATGTTGCCCAACTCGGTCGCAATGGCCGTCCCTGAGCGCCCGACGACAATGAAGGCCGTAATCAAAGGACCCAGCTCGCGGATCACCGTAACCACGATGATACTCCCCACCAGCCCGCCGGCCCCGAGCCGGGGAAGTTGCGTGCCGGCCTGAGTCACAATGATAATCCCTAGCAGCAACGCAATGACCGTCGTCACCGGCAGCGCGTCAACGCCCGTAAAGAGAATTTGTCTGACCAGCACCCGCCGCGTTTCGCCGCGTCCTTGCTGCGTCGGAAGCACGAGATCCAGAACCGCCTGGGTGAACAGCGTGGCCAACGCCGCCAAATACGTATAGCCTGCAATGGTCTTGCGTCCGACCCACTCGATCATGAGCTGCGAACTCCTCCTTCTGAACGCAACACCATCGGTCGCGCAGACCAACCCAAACTCGCAGATGCCGGCGAAATTGTAGGTGAGCATCGGACGTAAAGCAACGACACCCGGCCAGGACCAATACAGATCGGCGGCCGGGAAGCTGTGGCAATGGATGAGGGGAAAACTGACGAGGCAGGACCGAAAAACGTCGCCCCAAACTTATGACAGGGGCCTGTGCTTGATCACGAACTGCTGAATGCGCTGGAGCTGCGGAGGACGCATCACCAGAAATTCGATGCCGAATTCTCCACCTCGCGCCCACCGGACCACCGCTTCCTCCACACGCACCGGCCACTCAAGTCCGTCCGAGAGAAACAAGGTGACTTTCATCCGAAGTCCCGGCGACATCATCTGGTCGGACTTCGCCATACACCCGGTGGAGGAGAGATCCAACAATTCCGCTTCACCATCGATCTCATCCTCGGCAAGGAATTCCAATCGACAGTCCGTCGCAACTCGACTGGACTTACGCAACGTTTTTGCTTCTTCCACCCGACATCCTTTCAGTTTCACCACCGGAACCGTCGTGCTATTCCTCTATGGAGGCCGAAGCCAGAAACTGGCGCAGCCGATCCTGCTCGACCGACCCCATGGACACAAACTCCACGCCGAAACAGAGTTCTTTCCCCCATCGCACCAAGGCCAAATCAACAGCCGTGGGAGCGCTCTCCCCTGGCAGCAGGATGATCAGCGACATGGCATCACCGACATTCACGCCGGCCTCGCTGCTGATCTTGCAGCCGCCGGACGACAAATTGAGCACGACCCCCTCGCCCTCCGCATCGCCGTTGAAACTGGCGGTCGGAGCAAACGGGGCAAATGAGAGCAGGCAGGTCGGCGGCGCGACACACCGTGGGTGCTGCCGTAACTCAATGCGAGCGGAAGAGGGCTTGTGCGAGTGATCCATAACGGAGCGAATAGATGCGATCGTCTTCTGGGTTCAGCCAGAGTCAGTATACCGCAGGAGGCGGGAGACGCCGAATACTTCTCATGAATTCGCCGACAGCCGCGACTGAGAACTACGGAAGGAAGACCGAGGCTTGAGGAAGCATCTATCGGCGATAAATCGGCGGCTCGCCCGGGGGACGACTTTTGAATCGGCGGTGCTGCCAAAAATATTGTTCCGGGACACGCCGGACAGCGCCTTCGATCAGCTGGTTGATGCGGGTGGCATCTTCCATCATTTCTCCGGACGGGAATTGATCGAGGGCTTCTCCCACTTCAATGTCGTACCCGGAGCCATCGGTCCTCCGATAGTAAAAGCAGGGAACCACCGCCGCGCCGCTGACCTTCGCCAGACGAGACGTCGCGGTCAGGGAGGATGCGGGCACCCCAAAAAATGGAGCGAACACACTGCGCTTCGAGCCCGCATCGATATCAGGGGCGTACCAGACCACCTGATTCTTGGCCAGCGCACGCAAAATTCCTCGCATGTCACGATGTTGGATCAAATCCGAATAGTACCGGCTCCGACAGCGATTCGCGACCGTGTCGGCCACCACATCGTTCTGCGGCCGGTACACAATGGCCACCGGTTGCTCCAACGCCATGAACCGGCCGGCGAGTTCTGCCGCGTGTAAATGGGCCCCGCACAGCAACACTCCGCGGCCCTGGCCGAGCGCCTCGCGAATATGCTCCAAGCCTTTGATCGTGCATTCGCAATGCGCCCGTGGATCCTTTGCCCACCAGGCCATCGCAATTTCCAACACGCCCATCCCCATCGATTCGAAACAGTGCAATGCAACCCGGTTGCGCTCCTCAGGCGTCTGCTCTGGAAAACACAGTTCCAGATTGACCCGCACAATATCGCGGCGCTTCGTGAGAAGTCCGTGCAGGATTCGTCCGCACAACCGCCCGAAGGCGAGTTGCGAGCGATAGGGCAACCAGGAGAGCAGGCGAAATAGCGCAATCCCGACCCAGGTGGGCCAATACATCGGGTGATAGGGACTGCGTGACTTATGCCGCTTATGTTTTGTCTGCGTACTGGACATGGCCGAATGGGGAGGCCATTGTAAGGAAACCAAGCGGCGAGCGCAATCTCGAAGGTGGGGACAGCGGGGATGGACATGCCATGGCACAAGGACGCATCGTGGACAAGGGGCAATCGGTGAAGCCGACACCCCCGGATGCGATTCGCTATCACAAACGCCCTGGGCAGACAGCGTCTAGGGAGAACAAAAAACGGTGCGAGCCACGAAGTTATGACGCCGGTTTTGTCGCCAGAGTGATGAACTTTCGCAAACGCATCTCGGCCACCGGTGAGAGATCGACGAACTCCAGCCCGTAGACCTGCTCCCGCTCCCAACGCACCGTGGCTTCCTCGACCGTCATCGGCGAAACCTGATTCGGCAGGGACAGGCTAACCGACACCCGATCACCACGCTGAATGCCCGCCTCGCTCATCACCTTGGCCCCTCTCATCGACACATCAAAAACGACACCGATGCCGTCGCCGCCGCGACCGAGCCATTTCGCCAAGCCCAATCGCGACAACGAGCAAACGAACGGCGCCGGGACGCGCAACCGTGGATGCTGACGCAAGTCGACGGAAAAGTGTTCCTGTCCGGTCGTTCCACTCATACGTACCCTCCCGTATGTATAATGGTCACTGTACCGCACCCCGGCCTCTTCGAAAAATTAAATTTCGAAATCGACCGGTGGCAACAGTGCGAAACGCCCCGAACAATTGAACGGTCTGACCATCAAGATCCTCGCGCGCTCAGCTAGATGATCCCCTATCATGAAACCTACGGCCGATTCTTGCCGCGTTGCTGCATTGTCTCTGCGCAGGTCGGGGAAAGTTCCTGCGCATGCGCTTTCAGGCATTGCATGATTCTTCCTTCTCCCGGCTTTACACCCGAACAGAGTTTTTTCGCGTCTTCGGCGCATGCCTTCCTGCCCGCATGACGTCCACGCCCTTTTTCCTCGGATCCTGTTCCTGCGCTGCCGGATGATTCGGATGATGCCGCAGGCGAATCCTGGCTGGGTTGAGGTGAAGAATCCGCCCCTGCCCAGACAGATCCATACAGCCCGGAGAGGCCGAGCACAGATCCGGTGCAGCAGACAACCAACATGGCCCGTCGTAGATAACCACAGACTATAGACATAGGTTCTCCCTTCTTTGTTGATGACCACCAACCCTCTGCTCAACCGGACAACCAAATGGACAAAGATGTGTCATTGAGTACAGTACTCTCAACGCCTTCATCATGGGGAGGTTGACGAGGGCAGGCGATTCAGCGTGGCTGCGAGGAAAGCTTGGCCCGCACACGCTCCGATCAGGGGCCAATCCACCCGTGAATCGCCCCTTGCGAAAAGCCGCACGCTTGACTATTGTAGCGGGATGCAACAAGCCGCCCCCAATGCCGTTCCGGTAGACATCGTCCACCGTGTCCATCACAAATTCTGGACCTATCTGCTGTTCTGGTCCATCGTCGCGGGTTCCGTGATTTGCGTCCCGGGGTACGGCCTGCTCTACGGCTACTCGTGGCTGGACTGGACCATGTTCGGGATTCTCTATATCGTCACGGGATTGGGAATCACGGTGGGCTATCACCGGCTGCTGACTCACCGCAGCTTCGAATGTCCTGACTGGGTGAAGGCCTGCCTGCTCGTAGCCGGCGGCTGGGCGCTGCAGAATTCCGGTGCAAAGTGGACAGCCGACCACCTCCGCCATCACGCGCATTGCGATGACCCGGCCGACCCGTACAATGCCAAACGCGGGTTCTGGTATAGCCATTGCGGCTGGCTGCTCAATCCTGTGCCCTGCAATGACGAACGGTTCGGCTCCCGCGTCATGCAGGACCCGGTCGCCATGTGGCAACACCGCAATTATGCGATGATCGTCCTCGTGGGCCTGGCGCTTCCCTTTGTGGTGGGATTTCTCCATAACGGCTGGCAGGGCGGAATCGGCGGGTTCATGCTGGCTGGAGTCGGACGGACTTTTGCCGTGTTGAATTCCACCTTCTGCATCAATTCGGTCTGCCATATCTGGGGCCAACAACCGTACGGAACGGCCGACTCGAGTCGCAATTCGTGGTTCGTCTCCTTGCTGACCTTCGGCGAGGGGTACCACAACTACCACCACACCTACCCGAGCGACTATCGAAACGGACCGCTCTGGTATAACTTTGATCCCTCGAAGTGGCTGATCTACGCTCTGTCAAAGCTGGGCCTCGCCTCCTCTCTCCGGACCGCCTCTTCCGGCAATTGATTCACACCTCGGCGACTTCAACATCGAAACGCGTTGTTTATGCTGAATTCATGCTCTTCAGGCCGATACAAACTATTTTCCCTGCAGCAGTTAAACTGATAGCAATCCCCCCTATCATCTGTTAGGATGCAGCGTGATCTTATGACGGGCCGCATAAGAAGCACGGTTTCGGATGGCTCATCACCGATATTGTTTGTTACCGAGAAGTTGATCGGAAGTCAGACCCAAGTCGCCTCTATCATCGCGCCTTCGGCCCGCTCATTCCCCTCATAAGTCCGTTCTCGTGTCGCCGACAATGTCACTTTTCAAAAGGAGAGACCCCTATGGGTACTAAATTGTATGTCGGCGGACTGCCGTATGCTGCCACTGAATCGCAACTGAGCAACTTGTTCTCCGCTCACGGCACCGTTGAATCGGCGCGCGTGATCACGGACAAGTTCACCGGGCAATCACGCGGCTTCGGCTTCGTGGAAATGTCCACGGCGGAAGAAGCGAAGGCAGCCATCACGGCGCTCAACGGATCGGACATGGATGGCCGGCAACTCACCGTCAACGAAGCGAAGCCCCAAGAAGCTCGCTCCGGTGGTGGCGGCGGGGGTGGACGGTTCGGCGGCGGCGGCGGTGACCGCGGCGGACGCAACCGCTTCTAAATAAGAACGGCGAGATTCGTCTTGCCTTCGGAGGGGCGCTTCATCTGAAGCGCCCCTTCTTTTTTCTCCACTGTATCCTCAATGCTCATCAGGCCTGCTTCGCAAGGTCTTCAGTTGCCCCCGTTTTGTTTTATCTTCAAGTCGGCGCTTTTTGGACCCCTTCGTCGGTTTTGTCGCGCGACGCGGTCGCTGCGGAATGGCCGCCTGCTGAATCAACTCTCGCAGCCGATCCAAGGCCAGGGCACGGTTTCGCTCCTGGCTCCGTGAATCCTGAGCCTTGATGATGATCACACCCTCACGTGACACACGATGATCACGTAACGCTAATAGACGCTCTTTATAGTACGGAGGAAGAGACGAGCCACGAACATCGAACCGAAGATGAATCGCGGACGAAACCTTATTGACATGTTGCCCGCCGGCGCCTTGCGCTCGCACGGCCGTCAATTCGATCTCCTCGTCGGGAATCGTCACATGCGTTGAAATAGCCAACATAGCCGCCTGCGTCCTCTGGTCCGGCACGAACCTACTCGGAGGCTGACGCGAGAGTCAAATGAACCGGCACAGGAGACGCTACCAGGGATGAGCCAGCAATGACTACCACCGAGGCCTTGCCTCCGGATGGAACTGCGTGCCGGAACAGGTTATTATACTAAGGCTTTACCCCCAATCACCTGGCCGTGCGATCCTGAGAACTGCCGTGCTGAGCAGAGCCTTTCACACAAGCAACAGGTGGACCAACCGCACCCTGCCAATCCTGCTCCTGCTGTGCTTCGTCATCGCCACCGCCTTGGGGCTGTACGCCCTTTCGTTTCTGCGAGCGATGCTGGTGGCGGAACGGGGGAACGAACTCGCCATGAATGCCGCAGCCGTCGCAGACACTGTGGATCGAGTCCTCTTCGAACGGTACGGCGATATTCAGTTGTTTGCCAACGACGGCGTACTCAGGGAGGGCACACTCAAAGAGAAGTCCGCCAGGCTCCTCCGCTACCACCAACTCTATTGGTACTACTCCTGGCTGGGAATCACCGATGCCACGGGACAGGTCGTCGCCGCAACCGATGATCCGTCGGCACCAGGCGCACAAGCCATAAACCCGATTGCATTTGAGGAAGTGCGGCGTACGGGAACCATTTACTTGGAAAAGGTGTCACCGTCCACCGAGCCACAGCAACAGAGGGCCGTCGGATTCATGGCTCCGATGTATGGACCGGGAGGAGGGTTTCGGGGAGTCGTCGCCAGCCGCGTCCCGATTGAGAATCTCCGATCGATTTTTGAACAGGAAGGCCGACGGCGACACGGACAGGACATCTATGACTGGTTGCTGCTCACTCACGACGGCGTCGTCCTGAGCGAGAAACAGTCCTCGACGGGGACATTCACCGCACCGACAAAATTGGAACTCCCCTCGCAAGCCCACGCGATCGCGGATCGGAATCAATCGGGATTCGTCGAGGAAATCCATCACCGCCGTGGAAACTCGGTCGTCACCGGGTATGCCTCGACGAGGGGGTATCGCGACTTCCCAGGGTTCGATTGGGTCGTCTTATTCCGGCAAACCCACGAGCAGGTGTATGCGCCTGTCGACCGGTTACTCTGGACCGTAGGAGGAATCGGTATCCTGGTCATCCTGCCATTGACGGGTTTCGGCATCTGGGTGTCATGGGAACTAGGCCGCGAGCGAACTGAACTGATCAAAACGCGGCAAGACCTGGAAAAATCTGTCGCAGAGCTGGGTCGTTCCAATGCCGACCTCCAACAATTCGCCTATGTGGCGTCGCACGATCTGCAGGAGCCTCTGCGGATGGTCAGCAGCTACACCCAGCTCTTGGCGAAGCGCTACCGGGGCCAATTGGATAGCGATGCGGATGAGTTCATCGCTTTTGCCGTGGATGGCGCCAGCCGCATGCAGAAACTGATTCAGGATCTCCTCGCCTATTCCCGGGTGAGCACCGGGAATCCACAGTTCGAACCGACTCCCATGGGAGCAGTGCTGAGCTATGCGTTGGACAATCTGCGCAACGCCGTCACGGAAAGCCAGGCCGTGATTACACACGACCGGTTGCCGACCGTCACAGGCGATGCGAAACAGTTGGCGCAAGTGTTTCAGAATCTCCTGAGCAATGCCATCAAGTTCAGCGGTGAGCAGCCTCCGCGTATCCATATCTCCGCCCAGCGAAATCATGACGAGTGGCGCTTTTCCGTTCGCGACCAGGGCATCGGTATAGACCCACAATATGCCGGCCGCATTTTTGTCATTTTCCAAAGACTTCACACGAGAGCAGAATACCCGGGGACCGGCATCGGCCTGGCGATCTGTAAAAAAATCGTCGAACGGCATGGCGGGCGGATGTGGGTGGAGTCCGAGCTCGGGAAAGGTGCCACCTTTTGGTTCAGCATCCCCGATCCGTCCCGGGACACATCCGCGGCTCGCCACAAAACAGATACAGCTCGGCTCGATTGATTCACCAGCACAGCCAAGGAGACACACAAATGGTTGTCCCTGAACTCGTCAAACCGATTGAAATTCTCCTGGTCGAAGACAATCCGGGTGATGTCCGCCTTACCATTGAAGCGTTGAAGGAGGCCAAGGTCATCAATCACCTGACGGTGGTCCGGGACGGCGTCGAGGCCTTGGCGTTCCTTCGACGTCAGGACCCCTATGCCACGGCACCGCGGCCGCATCTCATCGTGCTCGATTTGAACCTGCCCAAGAAAGATGGCCGCGAGGTCCTTGCCGACATCAAGGCTGATGACACGTTGAAACGCATCCCGGTTGTCGTGCTGACCACCTCTCAGGATGAACAGGATGTGCTGAAGAGCTACAATCTCCACGCCAACTGCTACATCACGAAGCCTGTGGATCTGGATCAATTCGTTCGAGTGGTGCGATCGATCGAGGATTTTTGGCTGGGTATCGTCGTCCTCCCCGCGGGCAATCACAAGGGAACTGCATGAATAGTCGTCCCATCCATGTGTTGTTGGTTGAGGACAATCCTGGCGATGCCCGCCTCTTGGGCGAGCTGTTCAGGCAAACGCGGGATGGGCAGTTCACCCTGACGCATGTCGACCGTCTCGATGCGGGAATCCATTGCCTGAATGAGACCGTGGTCGATGCCATTCTGTTGGACCTGTCATTGCCCGACAGCCAGGGACCCGAGACGCTGGTCAGGATGCACAAGGCGGCACACGGAATTCCAATCGTGCTGATGACCGGCCTGGAAGACGAAGAATTAGGTCTGCAACTCATTCAAGCCGGGGCACAGGATTATCTGGTCAAGGGACAAACGACCGCCCCTCTTCTGGCGCGCGCATTGCGATATGCTGTCGGACGCAAGCGGCTGGAAGAAGAGCTACGCGAGAAGACGCGATTTCTCCAGTCGGTTTTGAACAGCATGGCGGACGGCGTGGTCATGGCCGATGAAGAAGGGACCTTTCGGGTCTGGAATCCCGCCGCCGAGCAAATCCTGGGAAGCGGTCCCGCCAAAATGAAAATCGGCCAGTGGGCCGAATCCTACGGCCTCTTTCTGCCCGACAAGGTCACTCCCTATCCAACCGCGGACACCCCCCTGGCAAGGGCTATCCGCGGAGAATCCGTGACCAACGCCCTCCTCTTTCTCAAACTTTCTGATCAGTCCGAAGGCCTCTGGCTCAATGTATCCGCCAGGCCATTGCGAGACGAAACGGGGCTGATCAAAGGCGGCGTGGTGGTCTTTCGGAATATCACCGAGGCCAAACGAACCGATGAAGCGTTGCGGGACAGCGAAGCGAGATTCCGCGCAATCATGGATAACAGCCCCGCCCTGATTTTTATCAAGGATTTGAACGGACGATACCTCCAAGCCAACCGCCAGTTTGAAACCGTTTCCCATCTGACCCAAGAAGACCTGGTGGGAAAAACCGACGCGGAAATTTTTCCGCCCGACCAGGCCGCGGCCTTTCGCGACAATGACCGCAAAGTGCTAGAAGCCGATGCACCCTTACGGTTCGAAGAAACCGCGCTCCATGACGACGGTCCCCATACGAGCATTGTCGTCAAGTTTCCCCTGCGGAATGCGGACGGTCGCTGTTACGCCATGTGCGGCATCGCCACCGACATTACTGATCGACAGCGGGCGGAAGAGCTCCGACAGCAACTGGCCAAGGATCGGCTGCTGCTGCTGGAATCCACCGGGGAGGGTATTTACGGGATTGATCGCCAGGGCCATTGCACATTCGTGAATGCCGCCGCATCACGCATGCTGGGATACCTGCGGGATGAACTGCTCGGGAAAGATATGCACGAGGTGATTCATCATTCCTTTCCGGACGAGAGACCCTATCCCCGCGCACAGTGTCACATCCATGAAACGCTCAAGGGGGGGACGGGACGCAAGATCGACGATGAGGTCTATTGGCGCAAGGATCGAACGGCTTTTCCGGTCGAATACTCTTCCTTCCCCGTTATTGAGCAACACCGGGTCATCGGAGCCGTCGTCGTCTTTGTCGACATTACCGAAAGAAAACGGGCCCAGCAGCAGCTGACCCTCTCGCATGATCAACTCAGAAAGCTGACCGCCCGCCTGGAATCGGTACGGGAAGAAGAGCGTATCCTCATCGCCCGGGAGATCCATGACGAACTTGGCCAGTCGTTGACCGGCGTGAAACTCGAACTCTCGTTGTTACAGGATCAACTCTCCGAAGCCCGCCCGGCTCTACTGAATAGACTGGAATCCATTGCCAGCCTCGTGGACGCCACCATCCAGTCGGTTCGGCGAATTGCCACGGAGCTCCGCCCGGTCGTCCTGGACCAGCTCGGCCTCATCCCTGCCATCGAATGGCAGGCACAGGAATTCCAAACTCGCACAAAGATTCAATGCCGGCTCGACATCTGTCTGCGGAATGCGCCGCTCTCGCATGCCGCTTCAACAGCCATGTTCAGAATCTTCCAGGAGATCCTGACGAATGTGGCACGCCATGCGAAGGCCTCCGTCGTCAATATCACCCTCCAGGAACAGGCGGGAGGCCTGGTGCTGGAGGTGCGAGACAACGGGTGTGGCGTCACCGACGCACAATTGGCTGACCCGCAGTCTTTAGGCTTGGTCGGGATGCGGGAGCGCGCCCTGCTCCTGGGAGGGGAAACCACCTGCACCGGCATAGCCGGAGCAGGAACGACAGTACGAGTCCGGATTCCGCTCGATCGGCAGCCGGGCTGAATCCAGATACCAACGGCGACCACGATTCCCCATTTCCATGGGAGGGATGCAACATGGAGCACATCGTCACGAAAATTCTGGTGGTGGATGATCACGCGGTGGTTCGTCAGGGCGTCAAACAGATCCTGAGCGAACAGTTTCAAGGCGCGGTGGTTGGCGAAGCCCGAAACGCAGAGGAGATGATCGATCGCATACGAACGCAGAGCTGGGACATCGTCGTGCTTGACGTCGGCATGCCGGGCAAGAGCGGACTGGATGCGTTGAAGGACCTCAAGCAAGTCTGCCCCAAACTTCCAGTCCTCGTTCTGAGCGCGTACCCCGAAGACCAGTTGGCCCGGCGCATGCTAAAAGCAGGGGCAGCGGGCTACCTCACCAAAGACAGCGCCCCGAACGAATTGGTCCAGGCTCTCCGAAAGATACTGGGAGGCGGAAAGTTTGTGAGCGCGTCGATGGCCGAATTGCTCGTCGCGAATCTTCACGATCATGCGGAGAAGCCGCTGCATGAACTGTTGTCTGATCGGGAATATCAGGTCATGTGTTTGATTGCAGTCGGAAAAAGCCTTAAAGAGATTGCAGACGACCTCTGCGTCGGGATCAGCACCATCAATACCTACCGGGCGCGCATCCTTGAAAAGATGCAATTTAAGAATAATACGGAATTGACGCATTACGCCCTCGAACATCGGCTGGTGAATCGCCTCGTTTCCTGACTCCACTCCGGCAGTTCCTTCTTCTTCTCACTCCGCGGTCCTTCGTAGCATAAACGGCGACACCGTCAACGGTGCAAACGGCGACGCGTATTTTGCGCAAAGGGCGATGGTGCGCATGCCCGTAAACGGGTACATCTGACACTGTCGCCACCGTTGAAGCGGCAGAACTTCCTCCACACAAGGAACTACCGATGTCCACGCTCGATACAATTGAGCACCTCATCATTGAAGAGTTGGAAGAGGGAGGAGACTGCACGTTGGATGTGCTGGCGTATCACCTTCGGACCTGTAGCTGGAATCAGGTCTTCATGGCCGTCGATGCCCTTTCGCGCAGAGGGATGATTACGCTGCGCCCTCAGGCACGTTTCGAATATCTGGTTTCTCTCGTACCCACAGTGTCACAGTCCTTCCGTCATCTCACCCCCGTCAGAGCATCGGAAGGAGCCGTACAAACCGGCTGCGGTTCACTCGGGAGAGGATGAAGGAGGTCGGCACATGAGTCCCATCGTGAATCACGTGAAACAATCAGGCAGATCTCGCGTCATGATTGTCGATCCGGAATTGCAGTTCGGACTCAAGTTGGCCGATTGCCTGGCAACCAGCGGGTACGCCGCCGTGCTGGTGCGAGACCTTGAGTCCACGTTGGCCCAACTCCGCGAAATACAGCCGGACGCCATCCTTCTGAGCCACGATTCCGGCGATCAGCCACGAAGCTCCTCTGCTGACGGCACGCTTCGAGCTGTCAATGCGCTCTGTCCACAAGCACCGGTGCTCACCCTCACGTACACACATCACAGCGCACGGACCGATGTCACCCGACTGATCAGCGCCCCTCCCGCCGATTCCATCGCCCATCCGGGACACCGTGTCGAAGACATTCTGCGCTCGATGCTCGGCATACCCTGTGTCCGAGTGGGTTGACAGGGCCTCCACCTCTCAACACTGACCAAACGAACTTTCAACTTAGGAGGGCCATGTCATCATGACTCGACGCGAATCAGAGGCACTGCCGGAGCAAGAACGGACACGTCACCTGTCCACCACAGGGCCTCATAAACCAGCAGGCAAACGGGTGGAGCGGGCGCCTTCTCAGCAGCAATCAGGTGCCGAAACGACGACCGATGATGTCAGAGCACGCATTGAGAAGCTGGCCTATGCGCTCTACCAGCAACGAGGGAGACGGGATGGGCATGACTATCAGGACTGGCTGGAGGCCGAGCACAGGATACGAACGTCGGCGACCGCTCAGAGTGGCACAGGTTCCGGTCACCATGAATCCTCATCGCGGCCTGTCGCATAAGACAGAGGCCACGGAGCGCATCCATAACTTTTCATGGAGAACATCACGATGCTGTGTCCGACAACTCACTGCGGTCAAATGATGGAATCTGACTTCCGGGCGGGGTATGACCCGCGCAGCGGTCTTGAATGCCTGCATTGTCCCCGCTGCGGTCATCGTGGAATGAAGGCCCGGGATGGCGTGCAACTCTTATTTACCGGGCAGCACGAATATGTCTTCAGTTATGGGCCATCCCTCTCCCATCTCAAAATCGTCCTCTCCACGGTCGCCATCAATCTGTTCCGAACCCAGGGCATGTCTTCGGCCCAACTTGCCGCCCATGTCGCCGACTGGGCGCTGCTCATGGGACAGGTCTGCGGCACCGTGCGATTCTCTGAAAACCTGGTGCTGTCAAGCTGTTACGAATATTGCCGGCGAGAGGCGATGAAAGGCGCCGCCGTGTCATCGCTGTAGCTCAATGATACTAACGGTCCCACCCCCGATCGACCTAGGTCTGGGACATGCTCCGATTGCGGTCGCAATCGTCAGTACGAATCATCTCGTACGTCTCGGTCTGCAGGCCGTCCTTAGCAGGCAACAACATATTCGACTCATTGGTGACGCAGCCAACACGCCCCAGGCGAACGCCCTCGTGGCACGAGAACGACCTCAGGTGCTCGTCATCGAGACGGGGGATGAGATCGATATCCTGGAGCTGGTCCGAACGGTGAGGTCATCCACGCTGACGACTCGAATCATTCTCCTCAGCGGCCTTGAAGATAAAGCTCTTATTCTAAGATCCGTCTCGTCAGGAATAGACGGCATTGTGCTGAATACTCAGCCGGCGGTGGTTCTGATTGCGACCATCCATCACGTCTGCGCGCTCCCGCCTGCGATGACGCTGCATGAACAAGGATTGCAGGGCCAGCCGATAGCCATAGCGACCAGCAGCAGCGATGATAGCGCACGGTTGGCTACACCGAAACACCCTGATCCGGCGTTAACAGGTCGCGAGCAACAGATTATTCGTCTGATCGGCCTGGCATTGTCTAACAAGGACATTGCAGAACGTCTTCGCATTTCCAGCATCACGGTCCGCCATCACCTCACCAATATTTTCGGTAAGCTCGACGTGAACAGCCGCCAACAGCTGCTGCTTCGGGCCCATGAGTACGGCCTCGTAAAACTCAGCGCCTACCAATAGCCCGCCCACCTGCATAGTGGGCAAGATTTGCGAGGACGATGCTTGGGAAGGGACCCGGGGATCGTCGCAACATCTGCGAGGCAGGATCGCCGCCTGGGAGTGGCATGGGATCAGCGCAATGTTAGGCGACGACTGCTTTCTGCTTGAGGTATTCCATCAGATCCGAGAAGGATCCATCTCGAAGGATGCGGGAGAACTGTGCGTGGTAGGTCGCCACGATACTGGCCCCATCAATGCTGACGTCATTAACGAGCCATCGTCCGGACCGTTGCACCACTTGAAATTCTATCCTGGTATCCACCTCCGGGCCCGCCGGCGCAACTAATACCTGCGTCCCCGCGGCATCGTCTTGTTGGGGAAGATACACCAGCTGAGGGACAGAATAATCGCGTAACTTGTCTGCCAAATCGTCACGCAAGATCTGCACAAAAAGCCGGGTAAACTGCCGGCGGTCGGCGACCGTCGTCTTCTCGCCGCCCTCCCCTAATGCGCGTTCGGCCATTTCTTCATAATTGAACGCACGTCGCACGACCTGTTCAATTTCCCACTGACGTTGACCGGATCGGCTGGTCTCCTTGAGTTCCGTCAACAGGTACAGCAGATCCTTCATCGTGACTTGAACAGCCTCGGTGGGCGTCTGGGCCCCCAAGCCGGGCATCGGCGCCATTACCACAATCAGGAAACAGACTACCCAACAACACACGAAGGTCGCCATCGACGGCCGGCCGCGCACTATACCGATGATTCCGTTTCCCATACCCCCACCTTCCCAGCACTAGACACCACAATTTGATATGGTACTGACCGCCTAAACCGGGCGTCAAGCACGTGGATCTACTGGCCATTGACAGCCGACTCATAGGCGCCTGCCCCATTTCCTGCTCTGTCTCCGCCGGATCGTGCTGTTTCAGAAATTATCTTTTCCTCCTGACCGCTCCTTCGGTATACTCCCGCCATGAGTAATCGACGGTTACCCCTTCTGCTATTGAGTGTAGCCATTCCGGCGCTGTTTTCAGGCTGCGAAACCACTGACAAAATGCTCGGTGCTGCCGAACGGGCTGTCGGCAGTACCACGGGAAGAACAGTCCTCGACATCGCCCGTGGAAAGGATCCGGCTGAAATCGCTCGGCAACACGTCGAGAATTACGGACGAGACCCGCAGGCCCTACTGAGGGACTTGCGGGCGATTCAACGAGACTTTCAAGCCCTGATGGCCGCCCTGACCGGAGAGGTCGGCAAGAAGTGGGGCACCAAAGAAGTGAAACTGCCTGAGCAGAAGAAGTACGTAAAGTACACGCAGAATTATCGCAGCCGGGCAATCGTGGACTTCGATGCCGGAAACATCCTGATCGAGACTCTCGATGAGAATGACCCTCGCACCAGCCTGAAAAACGCCGTCGTCACCACACTCCTGACGCCCAACGATCCGCGCAGCGTCGACCTGTTTTCGGATAAGGAGATCAGCCTGACCGGCGACAAAGAGCCATACCTCCTCGGCCTGGTGCTGGATCAGAGCGGGAAGCCGGTTCGCACGCCGACGGAGGCGGAACAATTTGCGGAGTCGATCCTGACCAAAAGCACCACGACCCGCAAAGTCGACCAAGACAACGGTCCGAAGACTGCGCACGTTGTCAACATTCCCATGGTGACCAACTTCTCACACAAGCAGGCCGAGAAATATCGCTCAGTTGTGGGCCAGTTTGCGGAACGGTATCAGATCAGCCCGAGCCTCGTGTTTGCCATCATCCGCACGGAGAGTAACTTCAACCCGTTTGCCGTCAGCTCTGCTCCGGCCTACGGCTTGATGCAATTAGTCCCGACCAGCGGGGGACGGGATGCGTATAAGAAGGCCAAAGGCGAGGACAAGGCGCCCACGCGAGATTACCTTTTCGACCCGGACAACAACATTGAATTGGGGACAGCCTACCTCAACGTGTTGACCTACTCCCAATTAGACGACGTCACCGACCTTGTCTCCCGCGAGTACTGCGTCATCTCGGCCTATAACACCGGCGCCGGCAATGTGTTCAAAACGTTTTCCAAAGACCAGCGCACCGCCTTACAACAGATTAACGGCCTTCAACCGGCCGCCCTCTATGATCGGCTCCGCAGCGGACTCCCCTACCAGGAGACCCGCGACTATCTTGCGAAGGTCGTCGGGTTCCGCAAGCAGTTTGTGACGGTCGGCGACAACGGTGTGAAATAGCCCCAACAGCCGTTGCATTTCTACCGACGGTGATTTTCGCTGACCTTACTTTTTCCCAGACATTGGTATTCGCGACTCTTTCCGCGCAAGCCCCCGAGTTCGTCCGGTCGAATCCGGCAAAGGTTTCAATTCTTCAGGGTCCGCGAAACATTCAGGACATCACTTGGGCAACCATGTGCGTCCCGCCATATCTACAGACCGATTAGCAATCGCACCGGATTGACCCGTTCGCCCAGGCCGAACGACAATTCTTTCGTGAGTGCGTCGGGATTGTAGTACGTACCGAACATCCGATCCCAAATGGTTAGCAGCGCACCAAGATTCTTCAATTGATGCGCCGGATCGCTGCTATGGTGAATGTGGTGATAGCGGGGAGTCACGAAGACCCGTTCCAACCAGGACGATTTCCACGTGACGTTCAGATGCATCCAGTTGTTCCGCACGATATGCTCAACCATGATTAGCTGAAATGCCCAGCCGGAGGCGTCGTGAAGCAGAGGTAGAGCCACGACGTAGGTCAGATTGAACAGCGCAATGTGTGGAATCGTCGCCCGGATCCCGGCTAACCAATAGAGGGAGGTCGGTGAATGGTGCCATCGATGCACCGGCCAGACGGCTCTCGTGTGCATCAGGCGGTGTACCCAATAGAGCCCGAAATCTTCTACGATATAAAAGAGCATCACTTTAAAAACGGTGGGGAGATCATACAGTGCGACGGGGAGATACTGGGGGATGGGAATACGGTCGGTTACCTGTACCACCAGCAGAAACGAGAGATTGTACAAGGCCAGCGCCAGCAGATCGCGCCAGAAAATGGAGCGATATGCCACCGGACGCGCCGGATAGAGCCACTCTGCTGCAAAGCATAAGAGACCGATACTCCAGAACAGCAGATACGGATACAAGGCGTTATTCACGGCTCCCCTCGACCTTTCCCCCCACCGCTGGAACCACGCACCGCTCTGCCCCTCCGACCGGTGCGGCTCTGTCTGGCCAGAGCTCCATCGATTTCATCTTTCCCTACCCTACAAAATCCCTCGAATCTTGCGAATCTATTTGTTGTTTTTTCACAGCCCCTCTACCTTGCCTACTGTGCAATCTGGAACACCTGGAGCTCATTTGACCGGACGCTCGAAAGCATGATAAGTTGCTAAACCGTACGAGCTTCGAGCGACATCCCACGCTTCGCGTTTCCGTCAGATTGCTGCGCGATCGCTTTCCTGAGTTACGCTCCTCCTACGGCCCATTTCCCCGTCCGGATCAAGAAATGGGCGAAGCAGGGGGCGAGAGTTATCCCTGCCCCACTGCACCCAGTTTGATGGCCTGGACACCGCCATCCTGTTGTTCGCCGAAAGGAGTGTACGATGAAAATTACGTCCGTCTGGCGTGGCAACAAACCTAACCGCAAGAAGAAGCGGACCGTTCCGAAACTGAGAATCCGATGGACAGAACTTGGCCTCGTCGATCCCTCCGTGGAATCGCATGAGACGCCGATGGATCAAATCCGTCGTGAAGTGACGGCGTTGGCCAGTTCTGGATTTGGAGCAGAGACCCGCGCCCGTTCAGAGCAAACGCAGGCACGCCCTGCGCGCGCTCATGCACGGACGAGCACGCCCCGTACCGCCCGTCGACCATCCGGGTCCTAACGAAACAGGCCTATTCGCTCCCCGATCAAGGAAGACGAATAGAAGGAGGGAGCCATCGCACGAGCAGGGAAAACGACCATCGCGAAACGCGATCGAGAGAAAGCCAGGCAAGTCAAACAGCGGGAGAAGGAAGCCCGTCGCGTGCAGCGCAAGTCCGAAAAACCGGACCGCCCCGCGACCTCTGGCGGAGAGGATCCCGATCTGGAAGGGTTGCAATGGGGCCCCCAGGAACCCCTGTATTAAACAGGGGCTCCGGGGTTCCACCCCAAATGCTTGAATCGTGTTAGGATACCTTCACGATAAAGCGGTCTTCGCCGAACACACCGCGCAATTGTTTGCTGACGAGTGAGCGATATTCACCCTTCTCTTTTGCCATCCGCACCATTCCCTCGGCGTCCGTCAAAATCAGGAGATCTTCCTCTGCAATCAGCACCCGATCTCCCTTCCCGACGTTAATCCGGTACTGGGTCCGTCCATCGGGATTCCGGCTTGGACCGGTGACGATTTCCGTCAATCCGTCGATGTGTCCCTTCTGCCCGTCCAAGCGATGTTGGACCATCGTCCCATCCGGAATTCTGACCCACTGACTCGCCGCTCGCGGTGCATCCTGGTTCTGATCACTCACCTTCATTCCTCCCTTGCAACGTATGCTCGTCCAAATTAAGACACCGGCCCGAGATCGCTTCCGTTCTTGATTCCCCCACTAGCCTCACGGGAACTTCCATCGGCAGTCTGGCGCCATCCCTGAGCGGACCCGCCGCGACGGCGGCGACGCTCCTGTTCACTCCGAGGGGCGTGGCCATCCTGTCGTGGCGACGCACCCACCGAAGCCGGACTCCCCTCGGCTCGAGGCACCGACTGACCAAGCAAGCGCTCGATGGCGCGCAATTGTTCCTGATCTTCGGCTGTCACAAACGTCGTAGCGCGGCCCGTCGTTCTCATCCGTGCCGTGCGCCCGATACGATGAACATAGTCTTCAGGACAATTGGGCACGTCGTAGTTGATCACGTGCGCAATATTTGCCACATCAATGCCTCGTGCGGCAATATCAGTCGCCACCAACACCCGGTACGTCCCTCGCCGAAATCCTTCCAAAGCCGCCCGCCGTTGCGGCAGCGTACGTCCACCGTGCAGCACCGCCACACGATGACCGGCCGTATCCAACAGATTGCCCAGTCGATCAGCCCGATGCTTCGTCCTGGCAAACACCAGCACGGTATCGGACTCGGACTGCAGGAGCGACATCAGGAGAGCGTTCTTCCGATCGTGCGTCGTGTGATGGACGGCTTGAGACACTCCGTCGGCGGTCGTTGCGGACTTCGTCACCATGACCCGTACCGGATCTTTCACGCTGGCCTGCGCCAGTCTGGCCAGATCCATGGGCATCGTGGCCGAGAACAGCAATGTCTGTCGCTCTTCGGGCATGGCATCCAAAATCTGATTGATCTGCTGGGCAAAGCCCATGTCCAACATGCGATCGGCCTCATCAAGGACCAGAATGCTCATCGCCAACAGACTGATCGTTCCGTTCCACATATGATCGAGCAAACGCCCGGGAGTGGCCACAATGATATCCGGACGTTGCCGTAATCCCCTAACCTGAGCCTGCATGTCCGCCCCGCCGACCACTGTGGTGGCAAACAACTGCAAGTCTCGGCCCAATGTATCGATCGTCGCTTGAATTTGTATCGCCAGCTCACGGGTCGGAGCCAAAATGAGCGCGCGTGGCTGCCCTTTTGGTGTACCGCTCAACCGCTCCAGCATCGGAATCACAAAGGCCGCGGTCTTGCCTGTTCCTGTCTGCGCGCAACCCAACACATCACGCCCGGACAAGGCATGGGGTATGGCCTGAGCCTGAATGGCCGTCGGTTCGGTAAAACCGGCTTTGGTCAGATTTCGCAACAGGGTTGGAGACACACCAAGGGAGTCAAAACTCGTAAACGCAGTCGTCTGCACGCAGCTATCCTTTCGTTGTGGATCGCATTAAGACGGGATCAGAGAACCGAGGGGAGGGTGAATCCGGAAGGAGTCAGCTCCAAACTGGACCTGGTCGCGATGCGATCGCGCGGTCCACGTTGAGGAGGTACAGCATTGGTGGACCGATACAATGCTGCAGTAGATCATCACTCTACCGCACGCCGCCCCTATCGGTCAACTAGTCCGCGTGTTCCGGCCCGCCCCCGCTGACCGGCCGGTCAGTCGGCAAGGGTTTGCCGCAGCGCCCGGATAGCCTATACTGGAATCTAGCAAGCGAGGTCCACGATGCGAATGATAGTCGTCCTTTTCTCTCTGTTCCTATGGACTGACGGTCAAGCACTGACGGCGAATGCCGCATCGGAATCCTCCGGCAGCGGTAAGGCCGGATCCAACCAAGGCGTGACACTCGACGAAATCGGACGAGGGCTGAAGAGCGCGGCGAAAAATATCGAAGAGGAAATTCCGAAAATCGGCCCCGCCATCGGCAAGACATTCAAGCAAGTGACGGGCAGCGATAAGGACGCGGGCCATTCCTCCAAACCTTCCCCGTCTCCGAACTCGACTAAGTCGAAAAAATAGCGGCACGGCCCGCGCTACTCACTTCACACTTACGGTAAGTTTCCCGCACCCGATGGCGCTCAGATTGAAGTCCTTCCTTTCAAGTGCACTCCTTCTCTCATCCCTCGGAGCCTGCACTTCCATACAACCACCGACTTGCTCGCCCGATGAACATTCAGTGGTGCTGGACACACTGTATCTCGGCACCGCTACACCGAACGGTGTCGTCACTGCCGAGGAATGGGCCGCCTTTCTCCGCGATACGGTCACACCGACATCGCCTGAGGGGCTGACATCCTGGGTTGCTTCAGGTCAGTGGAAGACCTCCTCAGGTTTGTCGAAACAGGAACAGACCTACGTGCTCCAATTGGCGTACGAGGGAGATCAGCAAAAAGACCAGGCCGTGCGGCGGATTATCCAGAGCTACAAGAGCCGATTTCACCAGGAGGCCGTCATGCGACTTCGATCACAGGCCTGCCGGTCCTTCTAACAGCTGCAATTCACATCGATCGTCACTTCTTGCCCCCTCCTTTTATCCCCTTACCGACATCGTTCAAAATTCGCTTCAGGAGTCCGCTGCTATTCAGTCCTCCGGACTGAGGACCCAGACTTGTGGTGCCGGCGCCCTGAATGGGAGAGGCTCCGGGCGGAGGAACGACGGACGGGGATGTGGGGAGCGACGCCGCGCCTGCTGAAGTTCCTGTCGCAGAGGCTTGAATGCCAGGGGCCAACGGAAAACCGGTGCTGGTCGGCAGAATCGCGCCTTTGACGGTCGTACCAGGCAGTTCCTTCTCACCTCCCGCGGTAGCCGTTTCCTGAAGCTGCTTCTCGGCCTCAAGGGCAACACCTACCTGTGCACTGACGATCTGCCGCATGACCGGGCTCGGAAAACCGCGATGTTCCTCCCTGACAGCCAGGGATTGCAGGCCACGGCGGTCCATCTGTATCTCCGAGACAACATGGGCCGCTCCCTCTTTCAGAGCAACCTCGGACCCTGCTTTGAGTGAAAACGGCGGGGCCTCCGCGGTTAATGGCTCAACCCGCGCTTGCCCTTCGAACATCCGCAACGTTTCCACCGCGGGCGCATTGACCAACCGCGCAAAGAGCGACCGCCGCTCACCTCCAAGCACTGTGGCTTCCAAGATCCCGCCTCGGCTCACGACTCGGGCAAGCGGCGTCTGGAGCGTCAGAGTATCGGTCATCCTCCCGGCGTTGTAAGACAAGGCGACCCGCACCATCCCATGCTGAATCCGAACTTCCGTTTGACCATGGTGAGGTTCATGAATGTCCATTCGTGCCTCTTCGTACAGAGTTAGTACCGCACGGTGGTCCCACAACAGATCTATTTTTTCGCCTGCTCCGACCCGCAACTCATCTCCGGAGGCCACGACATCACCAATCTTCAGGCTTCGAGAAACCGCGGGAGCAGCAGTCGCCATCCTTACGGGGGTTCCAACAATCCCGGTCACCACACCAAATGCGTGTCCATCGCCCGACCGAGGCTGCGGCACTGCTTCTGCCCAAACCACTGTTGCCGCACCGACGAAAATCGCACAGCTGCACATCAGCATCTGTAAACGGATGTTGAGGGTTCTCATAGAACATCTCCCCTATCGCGGGACTGTTCAGAAACGAGCACGTCCAATTTTTCCCTGTCGGCTGCAAAGTGTTTCCAGCAGCCACTTTGCAGGCATTGAGACTCTGAAAATCGACAAAAGGTATCGTATAGTAGGTGGCCCAATGTGAGCAGGTCAAGGAGATTTGCCTTGTGGAGAACACCTGTAGTGGAGAACTGATTCGATGCAGACAGTGATACCGCACGCTCATGCCGTGAGGACGCTCTCGCGTAATTCACCCGGCCTTATCTTCACAGTGACGGTCCTCACCATTGTCGCAATGGCGCTGTTGACCTGCTCCATTCAGGCCCAGGAACCAGATGCGGAAGTGTTGGTTGCCGAAGGAATTCTCGCGTACGATGCCAAACGTTATGAGGAGGCCATCTCACTTTTCTCACAAGCCGTCGCACGCGACCCGCGCCAGGCACGAGGATTCTACTACTTGGCCCTCTCGCACCTGGCTCGAGGACAGGCGGAGCAGGCGATTGCTCCTCTCACGACCCTCCACGTCCTTCGTCCGTCCGATCTCGACGTGACGTATCAATTGGGCACGGCCTACTTCGCCGCCAAGCAGTATGACAAGGCCGCGCCGCTTCTAGAGGACGTGTTTCGTCAGGAACCTGATCGTGAGAACCTGGGATTCTATGTGGGGTTTCTTCGCTATCGCCGGAAGGACTATGACAGCGCGGCAGCGGCATTGAGTGTGAACGTTTCTTCTGATTCTGATCTCCGGCAACTTGCATTGTTCTACCGAGGACTGGCACTGGGGGTGCTCGGCCTGTCGGACCAGGCCCTGTCCGAGTTGGCCTCGTCCCAACGCGTGCAACCCAGCTCGCCGATCACCGGCGCGTCCGTGCGCGTTCAAGAGGCTCTCACGGCGTCGCGGCGGGTCACGGAGCCACAGCGCCTTCGCCTGCAAGTCGCGATCGGGGGCTACTACGATGACAATGTCGCCGTCAATCCGCGCAAGAGCAGCGATCCGGTTGCAGAGTCGCTCCGTTCACGTGCAACTCAGTCTCCGGGACTGGTGACGTCGGCCCGCGGCGATTATGCCTGGTATCGCAATGGGCCGATCGAATCGACCGTGACCTACTCCTACTACCAAACCGTGAATACGAACAGCGGCATAGGCCGCTTTAACATTCAGGACCATCTAGGAGGCTTGTCAGGCGTCTATCGAGGAATCATCGGGACACTCCCGTACGAGATCGGCGGGCAGTATAGTTACGACTATATGTTTCTCGATTTCACAGGTTTTCTCTCCCGGCACACATTCACCCTCCCCGTCACATTGGTCCCGCCCTCAGCCACACTTCCGGTCCTTGGCCGGATGGAAAACTTGACAACCTTTCTCTATCGCTACCAGCGCAAGGAGTTCTACGCGGAACCGGGCAACAATGACATTCGGTTCGGCCCGGAGTCGCGAGATGCCTTCAACAACATGGTGGGGTTTCTCCATGCCTTCCGATTCAGGCAGGACAAATACATTCTTCGAGTGGGCTATCAGCACGATACGGATGCTTCCAGGGGATCGAGCTTCGCCTATTCAGGGAATCGGTTGCAGCTTGGGGGACAGGCGACCCTCCCATGGTATGACCTGAGCCTGCGGCTCGACTATGAGGTCCATTGGCGCGCGTACAACCACACACAAATGCTATTCCCGGACGACACTGGCCAATTGTCAGCCCGTCGGGACACTGAACAGGACATCTTCGTCCAAGTAGCCAAGGCCTTGCCTCACAATCTGACCCTGGCGCTGCAGTATCAAGGGGTGATCAACAGTTCCAACATTCCCGTCTATGCCTACAGCAAAAACGTGGTCACCACCCTGGTGACCTGGACGTATTAATACAACCATGAGCCCGGCCGGAGCCTCGATCGCAACGACCGCCGGCCTGGGCGTTGGATTGACCGATCAGCGCGGCCACGGGATTGGCTTAGGCCATCCTCGACAGGCTAGATCGGCGGCCACGGATATGGGTAGTAGGGGAAGAGACTGGTGCCACGGCTTGGCCCGACGCCCGACCCAACCGGACCAAGAAAATCCAGCCGATACCGATATGCGCGGATGAGCTCAGAAGCTAGGGCGGAACAGAATGCTGTAAGCAGAGTCGCCGCTATGAAACCGATGGACCCGCTCGCAGCTTGAGCATAGGCAGGCTGAATCCAGGTGGATTCAGCCTGCAAAAACCGATCTTCAACCTCTCGCTCCAGAGAGGTCACACACTCACCACCTGATGCGCTGAAATACCCGCACCGACAGCAGGGCCTCGCGTCCCGGCACCATCATGACCTGGTTCATCTGACCCGCAGGCGTGCGTGCCCGTCGCTACTCTCCGTATCGGCTCAGCTCCACGTGCGATGTTGCTCGCTCACGTGCTCACTTCCATTTGCTTTCGCGATGACCCACGACACATCGTCCGGAATTGACACAACTTTCAGCTCGGCGCAATGACCGTTGGCCTCGCCCTGCAATTCTTCCACCACCTGAACCAAGCGCTTGTCGTCGCGGGGAATCAGCACGCCGCATTGATTGAGGCTTGGCTCCTGAGGGCCAGCCGCAGAAGGCCAGTAGGCTCCCAAATCGGTCTCCTTGAGTGCGTCCGGCTGCCCTAATTCACGGAGGCGCACGAACGCTTTGTGGCTCAGACAGAACTGATCGTAACTCTTGTTGATGACGATTTTTCGCATGACCTGTGCTCTCCTTCTGTGTCGTATCACGAGCGCAGGCTTTGGCCGCGCCGTAGAATTCGGCGTTCTGTGCGGACACACTTGATTAGGCCGTCGGTTTCGGATCCTTGTATCCGATGTAATTTCCGCTCCAATGCGCATGCCGACGATCAGCCCACAGACTGACTTCGTCCTTGTGTCCCTCACCATAACGCTTCTGCAGCACATCACCGAACTTCACCAGGTTGCCCTGGATTTCACCGAGATCGCTTTCCGTAATCTTCTCCCAGTTGGCCTTGAGGGGAGCCTTGAGTTGCAGCCAGAACTGTTGGAATTGCTCCTGTGTCATTGCATTCTCCTTTATCGGTGGCGAGCGCCGCGCCACACCATTAGTAATGGGCTGGCATGCGCGGACGCATGCCGAGACCTGGTGGTCTAGGATGGGAACTCTGGCGTAGAAGCAGCGAAGACCGGGGAATCAGACGCGCGAAGGATGGAAGGAGGCGCGCAAGATGGGACAGTCGGCGTGGCTCAACACGTCATGCTGCACCCTACAGTGCAAAACCACCACTGTCAATGGAGGTCGCGACGGTCGATGAGGCAAGCCATTGATTCCAGGAGACTTAATTATTTTGAACAGACCCGGCGCGGCGTGGCGAAGGGCAGGAGCTTTCGCCCCCACCCTATCGACACTAGTGGACTCTGCCTAAAACGACTCAGACCTTTGTGACGGCGGCAGCCGCCTTCGGCATGAATTCTTTGTAGCCATATCGATCGGCAAGGTAGGCTTTGGCTTCATCACTCACATATTCAGTGAATTTATAACGATCGTCCTCGACCGTCTTTGCATCTTCCATCACCTTATCAGTCGGGATCGCGTATTCAATGTTGCATGACGTATAGGCCTGGATATAGGTAGGGCCGACTTCGCGGGCAATCAGCACGGCCTTCTTGATGACGCTTTCCACGCGCCGCGGATTATTCGGCACCACCGTCGCGATGTACGCGCACCCAGACACTTTGGCCATGGTGACCATATCCATTTTTTCGAACTTCTTTCCGAGCGGAGCCATCTTGAGCACCGCACCTCGCGTCGTCATGCCGCTTTCCTGGCCACCCGTATTGCCGTAGACCTCATTGTCCAACATGATGGTCGTGAATCGCTCCTTGCGGAACCAGGAATGGAGCACTTGCTGGAAGCCGATATCCGCCGTTCCACCATCACCGGCAATGACGACCACGTCCTTGGGCTTATCGCCGAACCGAAGCCGCAACCCGCGAGATAACCCGCTGGCCACGCCGTTCTGGTCGCCATAGTTGCCATAGACAAAGGGAATCGCAGCCTGCGAAATCGCCAATCTTCCGCAGCCGGCGGTCCCGACGGTGATCGTATCTTCGGGGTTCGGAAACGCAATGATGGCCAGTCGAATAAATAGGGTCATCGCGCAACCGGCACACATCGGATGCTCTTCCAGGATTTCTTTGAAACTGCCCATCTGCGAGACGGTGGTCTTTTTCCCGAAGGGTCCGTGCTCGACCATATCCCGATATTCTTTCGGCATGAACTGCTCAAATCCCGGCGTAAACTTTACATAATCAAGACTCATCTGAACCTCGCTCTCTGATTGCCGCGAAAGCGGCGGTGATAATCCTACCGCTTACGACACCAATTGTTTGGCAGCGGCTTTCTTTTCTTTGGCTTTGGCATCACGCTCCGCTAAGAGCTGTTTCGCCGGCTCGCTGATATATTCCTTGAAGGCAAAACGCTCCGTAGGCTTCTCGGAGTCCCGCATTTCCTGCAGACCCTCCATGCTGTTCTTACCGATCTCCAAAATGCAGGGCGTATAGAGCTGCAGATAGGTCGGCCCGATTTCACGCGCGATCAGCACCGCGTTACGGACCACCTTCTCGACCAGCGAGGGCTTGCTCACCGTGCAGTTGACCACATAGTGACAGCCGGACTCCCGGGCAATTTCCGGCAAACGCACTTTATCGAACAGTTTTCCGACCGGCGCCATTTTGGCCACGAACCCCTTCTGCATCAGACCGCTCTCCTGCCCGCCGGTGTTAGCGTAGAGTTCGTTATCGAAGCAGATGGTCGTGAACTTTTCTTGCCGAAACCAGGCCTGCAGAGTCATGTCCAGGCCGATGTCCACCGTCGCACCATCTCCCGCCAACACGACCACATCCTTGATCCGATCAGGAAAGCGGACACTCAACGCACGTTTGAGCCCCGACGCGATAGCATTCTGGTTGCCGAACAGGGAGTGGATGTTGTGGACGGCGACCATCGGAAACACGAGGCTCGTGCAACCGGTCGAACCGACCATGACCGTATCTTCGGGGTTGGGAAGCGAGGCCAGAATATATCGAAACGCCATGGATTCAGGGCATCCGGCACACAGCGAGTGCTGCTCGATCAGTTCCTTGGATGTACCGATGTCCTTCCATCCCCTGTCTTCCTTACCATACGTGGCACTGCTGACAAGGTCCTGGTAGTCCGACGGCATGATGTCGTACAACTCCGGCGAAATCTTGATGCGTTCCTTGCTCATATCTATCTCCTCTCAGCCCTGCTGAGCGTCAATGTGCTCCCTACCCTCTCGAACGAGCGTTCCTTCTCATGCCCTCTACCCGTCACCCGCGGCCGGCGAGCGTGCCGGAACGCACCCCAAGCGCGCGCTTAATTTCTTCCACGATGATCTCCGGCGGCATAGTCATCCCCCCACACACTCGCGGGCCGGCGATGACACGTTCACTTCTTGGGATGGTCGCCTTGATCTCTTTTGCCATCCACCCGATGACATTGAATTCCGGCACAATGATGTGGGTGGCGTGCTTGGTGGCTTCCTTGATTTCCTCTTCCGGCCAGGGCCGGAGCGTTTTGATCTTCACGAGTCCCACGCGAATGCCTTCATCGGCCAGGAGACGAATCGCTTCGCGCCCCTGAGATACGGCGGTGCCGGAGGTGACAATGAGCACGTCGGCGTCGACGTCTTCGGTTTCGATCAAACCGTTCAACCAGGCAATCGTGTGCTTCCGCGATCGTTCTGCGGCAGCCCAGACCTCCTGCTGCCAGCTCGCGTGCGTCGCATAACTAATGTAGTTGCTTTTCATAATGAACGGATCGCGCATCATCCGGACCGGCGGACATTCCATATCCATGCAGGGCACCGGCGAGCGATACGGGTCGTAAGGTGGCAGACACATATCCGTCGGGGTCAGATCGACAACGTCTTTGGTGTGTGTCACAAAAAATCCGTCGCAGCAGAGCGCCAATGGTAAATGCACCTCGGGCTCTTCCGACACCATATAGCCCATGAGAATCCAATCATAGAAGTCTTGCGCCGTCTCCGCATGCCAGACGAGCATGCCTGTCTGCATCAAATAGGAAATCTCGATGGTGTCCGGTTGAATCGACAGCGGGGAATTAATCCCTCGGCAGGTCACGATACATTGGATCGGCAGGCGGGCACCCGCCCACATGGGAAAGTTTTCCATCGCCCGCATCGTGCCGGGTCCTGCCGTCGTCGTGAAGACACGGGCTCCACCGAAGGCGGCCCCTGCGCATTGCGACATCACGGCAAATTCACTTTCCCCGCGGAAATAGTCTCCGATGTAGCCCTCCGCAAACAGCTCGCCGATCAATGCAGCGGCCTCGCTCTGCGGTGTGATCGGATACGCGATCATCACGTCGATGCTGGCGCGACGGATGGCTTCCTTAATGACTTCGCTGCCGGTATAAAAAGACGGCGTACGAGGCGCCTCCCGCATCATGATACGGGGATCGGTGAAGACCTGGCCTTTTTTATTTTTGGTTCCGATGACGGATGTGGGTTCCATAGCGGACCTCCTTCAGTCACAGTAACGATCGCACAGGCACAGCGACGCGCCGGAATTAGGCGCTGAATGAGCTGCCGCATCCGCAGGTGGTCTTGGCTTGTGGATTCTTGATCGCAAAGCCAGAGCCCTGCACGCTATCGACATAGTCGACTTCACAGCCGTTCAACAGCGGCGCACTTTGTGAATCCATGATCACTTTCACATCACCCTTTTCAATCACGGTATCGTCGTCGCTCATCTTCGACTCGAACGCCATACCGTACTGATAGCCGTGGCACCCTCCGCCCTTCACGTAGACGCGCAACCCGAGGGTATCTTTTTCTTCCAACATCAACTCGCGAATCTTCTGCTCGGCGGTGGTCGTAATAGTAATCATGGTCGAACTCCCTTCTACTGCTGTATCGAACAAATCAATGGTATCAGTGAAACTTCCGGTCGGAACACGGTCCTCGCCGGAAACGACAATCGCTCCGTTCACGAAGACAGCATCATCAGCTCGCACAGGACACTCTGGCGTAAGCAGCGGCGGAGACAGGGCAATCAATCGCGCGGGAGGGGATCAAAACGCGCGAGGGAGAGAACCATCAGCGAAGCTAGGCACGTCATACGTTCACGCTAAGCGCTCTACGCCTGGTAGTCAAGCGCTATTGGGACCTAGACCGACGTGATGTCCGAGAGACAGCGGTCGAGAGCCCGTACAATGTCCGCCGCTATACTGCCGCGGCAGCCGGAGCCGACTTTTCCTGCGGAGCGACTTGCATCGAGACCTTCAGCGCGGCAATAGCGCGAGCGACATCTTCCTCTGTGGAGCCAAACCGATCGCCCATTACTTTAATCGCTTGATTGATCGCCTTGGTCATATTCGTCATTCGTTCTTCCGGTGTCATGCTCATGCAGCCCTCTCCTGACTATTCCTGTTGTGTTGCACCCATCCGGCAACTCGTCCTGCCGGGCTCGAGATCCCACGATCGTGGGCATGACTGACTCCCGTGTCGCGAGCTCTTCACCACGGTTACCACACGCGTGTCGGTCTCCTGATCGCGACATGAATCAGCATCAATACCATTCCCCCTACCGTAAACACCCAGTAGATCGGAGTCGGCATCTGAGCGACTTCGGTCCAATTCAGCCCCCAGACCACGAGTCCTAGCAAGAGGGAAATCAATGCAGCATGCAACATACTTACTCCTTCGGACTCTACCTTCACGAGAACGTCTGCGCTAACAGGCAGCGACGGCCAAATGCGCCCACGTCGCGCGCGGCTCCAAATGCCACTGCCGATGGATATCGATCAACGAATCGATCACCGCACCACATTGTCTGCACCCCCATCCATAGGCCAGGGTGCCACTTACAATATCTTTCATCTTGATCATCATCATGGGGCCATAACAACGCGGGCATCTCATTGCGTTCTCTCCCTGGAACAACCCTGATCGTGACCGCGCCATTTCGCCGTGACCTTACGGCCCAGTCTTTTCGAACAACTTCACGATGAGCGTCTTTTCCTTGATTCGCTCCATCAATTGCGCGCATGACGCGTCCCGGATGATGTTGGCAAACTGTGCGTGATAACTCCCGACCAGGCTGCCACCATCCATGACGGCGTCATAGACCAACCAACGGCCATCCTCACTGACCAAACGAAAGTCGATAAAGGTGTCGACCTTGTCACCGACCAGCCTTGTTTTAACCTGCGCGAAGGCCTGCTCGCGCTGCTCCGACAAATACGAAATCCGTTCGCCGGAATACTCAACCATCCGATTGGCCAGCGCATCTCGAAGCAATTGCACGAATAGGCCGACGTACTCGCGCCGGGCCGGCTCGTTCAGTTGCGTCCAGGCTGCTCCCAACGACCGTTTGGCCATATCTTCATAGTGCACATGATGCCGAATGACTTGTTCGATTTCCCATCGGCGCGCCTCTGAACGGCCGGAATCTTTCAGATCCTTCAAGATATGAAGCAGCTCCGAGACTGTACCGCGGACGGTCTCAGTCGGTCCCTGCTCAGACCTGGCAGCAGTGGCAAGCCCGAGACTCATACAGAAGCTGAGCACCGCTATGAACGTCGCCCATCCCCGTTTTTCATACCATCGGCCAGCCCCTTGCACGATCCCTGTTGCCCTGCTGGTCTCCGTCATAGCCTGCTCCTTCCGCTCATTCAAGCCTCGCGTGCATGACCGATGGCAGCACCACAGCCGCCAACGCCATCGATCATGGCCGCATTCGTAACGAAGGAGCGAGCTTCCGCAGGGATGTGCCGTCCCCGTCGAGGTCGTGCCCCTTGTGTAATATCGCGATGGGATGGCCCTGCCATACTGTCCGCTCGTCTCCGGATGCAGAACCACCGGACTCACGGAACGAGCACAGCCGCTCCTTAGGACTGACCTGCAACTAAGCGATCCATGATCCTGCAATAGATGAATTCCGGCAAAATCTCTCGGGTCAACAATTCATCCCGATGGTGGTAGGGGCGTCCGTCCACGATCTTCTTGGCATAATGGTCCCCGATTCCAGTGAGTGACTTCAGGCGCGGAATCTGGGCCGTATTGATGTCCAACGACAAATCACGAGCAGCTCGTACCGGCGCCTCGCTCACGGTCGCTCCCCCGCGCTCCTCAACCATACCAACCCTATTCCCCGGCCTTGATCGAACGCGATGTTCCATACGCATAGTACCCGTCCTTCCTGTCTTGGCCGCTCTTAGAGACCGTCTCTCGCTCATTGCGGAACTACCGCCCAGGAACCGCCTGCATAGAGGCTCGACCGGACTCATCGCGATGGCAGCTTTGTTCAGCCATCAACCGCTGTCCGGGAGTGGCACCCTGAGGGATTCTGGCCAGGCAGATCTGCAACGTGTCCTCAACTGCGCCGGATGCAACCGCCGCAGGCGCCACCGGCACAACCACCTTCGCAGGCTTCACATCCGCCGCGTGGACTTCCACCAGCGAGACACTCCACCCTGCTGCAAGAAAAAGACTCACGCTCAGCACGAACATTGTGTGATGAATGCGCATTGGAGGCCTCCCGTTTTTGGAAACTGTTTGACGTGTCCGGACCGGCATGCGGTATTTTGCCGTCGACTGCTTGTCATGGATGCAGGAATGCAGCTTGTCCCAGCGGAGTTGCATCGCTGGACTGTCGCTCTGTGGCGTCGAAGCGGCGAAGACTTGGGACTCGCACGCGCAGGGAGTGGGGAGGATGGAGAGAAGGTGCGCGCGAAAGGAGAAAGCCGGCGTGGCTCAGTACGTCATGACTCACCCTATAGGGCTGCGACAGCGGTGTCAACGTGCCGGAGCGCCGATCGCACTACAAGAGCATGATTCTATGAGGTAATAATTATTATGACCGGTCGGTCGTTTTGCACCATAGTCCTAAGCCGGCTCCTCAAGTGACAGCAGCGCACATGACGAAACGCGCACATCGAGTTTTGGGCTACTCGATCAGAACCGCACAGCTCCGGCGTAACAGGTGGCCTATACGGCATGCATAGATGTGATACAGTGTATGTAGCTCGCTAGCTCGGTCAGCCACTCACTCTCCCTTCCTGTCGATCTTGCGTTGAGGGATTAGCCAGCACGGTTCAGGCCCCTTTCCTCCGCGATACTCCGCTCGTTTTACTCTGGCATTCGGATACGCTCGCTCAGGGACATACCGGGTGCAGTAGTCCGCTGGCGGACTCATTAGGATCCCGTCATCCAAGTACAGGTGCGATAACAAGGAGACACAATCGTTATGAACCACGGGCAAGACAGTCAGACATCGCCGATCGCGCGTTGGGTACGTATTCCAAACGGCACCAAAGTCAGGCACCGGCATAAGGGATATGACGGCCACATTGACGGATTGACCGAGATCGTGGTCGGACCGAATCGGAACCCCGATGGAAAAACTCAATACCGATTGAACATCGGTGGCTCGAGTCGGGAACTGGTCACGGAGGACGATCTCAGCATTCTCGTGGATGGTGACAATCTCGTGATCATGATCCGTCAGAAGGAACCCTATCGCCGCTCGATCACGGTTCAACTACATGGCGTCCTCGCCGAAGATCGATTCATCAAAGCCGGCAGATCGAGCGCCGTGCCGGCGGCGACGCCCCCTGCAAGCCACGGAGGCAACCATGAGCCACACGACTTCTAAAAAGCGGCAACGAGAGCAGATCCAACGTGACCGCCGCATGCAGAAAGAGGCGCACCGCATGCAGCGAAAAGCAGACGTGCCTAGATCGCATGGTCAAGAAGATCCCGATCTGGCAGGCATGGTCGCAGGGCCGCAGCCCCCCGCAACCGAGTGAGATTGACGAACGAAGCTGACGGTGGTCTGCACAGATCCACGTGACCACCCTTAATTGATGGAAAGACAGTCGGCGTGGCGCGGTGAGGGGTGGTCGCAGAAACCGTTGGAATCAACGGTCTATGGATCGGAAACTTTCGAGGCTTGCCCGAATGACAAAGATTATTCCTCGTCGATCTCTCGCTCATTCAACGACTGAACCGGTCGAGCGTTGTGGCCGATCAACGACACAAACCGTTCAATATGGCTAGCGGTAATAGAGATCGGTTCTTTGAGGACGATCCAATGCACGCCTTCGGTGCAGGGAGGGGTGGTCAGCGAACCATCATACGCGTAGTGGTGCAAATCTTTCGGCAGCAAATCCTGCGGGTTAATCAACAGATCCCGCACTTCTCCCTGCTTCCCGCTCGGAATCCGATCCCATACGGCGGACAGGGAAGCCGATTCATTTCCCAAGTCCATCAACACCGCGAGAACCACCAGATGGCCCGTTTCATCTCGATGCACGAGATGGGCCTCCATCGGATACGTGCGTCCGTTCAGTTGATGTTCGCTGGGTTCGTGAAAATGAAACTCCTTGAGCGCATAGGTGCGCCCGAAGACTTCAAGCGACTCGCCTGACTGAAAGTCCACTTCGATAGTGTGGTGTGAGGTGACGACGTGTCCAGGTGCTGCGCCGTAATGGACCAAGAGCCCGTCATGGCTCTGATGATGAGGCGTCGTACGAATGTTAATGGGCGACTGGTGAGTCCCTTTTTCACAGGACGCGGTAGTCGGTGCGATTTCCCCCCAATGCGACGGCCCGTGATCCCCATCGTACTGCCACACGATGGGTTCTGAACCCGTCACAGTACGAGTTCCCCCGACCAGGTCACCGTCCGCCGCACACACCGTTCCCGCCGTGACCAGGAGACAGGCTCCAAAGCCAAGGCTCATCCGCATCCGATGTCCCAACGTCCTTACCCTCAACAACTGCCTTACGTTACTAAATTTGACGTAATAGTATAGACGACAGACCCCAAGGTCAAATTGTACGCATTTTTCGACCTACCCGGCCGTTGTTCACCAGACCAGGCCCCCACGGGTTAGACATCAGGAATTTGCCAATCGATTGGCTCAAGCCCAGCCTCACTGAGGGCTCGATTCACCTGCGAGAAACATCGTGAGCCAAAGAATTTTTTCGCGGATAACGGCGACGGATGGGCACTGGCAATCACAACATGGTGCGAATTGGTAATGAGCGTTTGCTTTTTCTTCGCCTCTCCGCCCCAGAGCACGAATACCACCGGAGTCGGTTTTGCATTGACCACCTCAAAGATACGGTCGGTCACAGCCTCCCACCCGCGCCCCCGATGCGAATTGGCGGCATGCGCGCGAACCGTCAAGACGGTGTTCAACATCAGGACCCCCTGCCTGGCCCAGGGTTTCAGGCAACCGTTGTTTGGAATGCGGCACCCGACATCGTCCCGGAGCTCACGGTAGATATTTCTGAGCGACGGCGGCACCACGGGAACATGAGGCCGCACTGAGAAACACAGTCCGTGCGCCATACCCGGCGTGTGATAGGGATCCTGACCGAGCAGCAACACTTTGACCTTTTCATAGGGCGTCTCCTGCAAGGCCGCATAAATATCTTGAGATGGCGGCAAAACCGTTTCGCCCGCCGTCGCTTCCTCCTCGAGAAACGTCTCAAGAGCACGATAGCGATGGCTGTTCACCTGCTTGCTGAGCAACTGTTTCCAGCCGGATGGAATGGGAGGCAACATAGAACGGGACCTATCACCCTCCAGAGGTTTCGAATGAGACAACCAGCCCAGAAGCACGACTACGTGGCCACTGAAGACAATCACCCGTGAGAGCTGCAAGAAAATCGTCGTGGCGCCAGCAGTCCCATGCGCCGATGGAGATCATACTGGAGGAATCACCGTAAAATGTAGGTAAAAAACGGCACCGGGGTGACATGCTCTGACATTGACCAGTGCCGACAATCAGCATAGAGTGCCTGTGGGCTTATGGCCACCCCCTGCGGAGAGGAGAATCTGTACGTCTAGCTGCATCGACGGATGATCTGATCCGTCAGAAGAGAAACGCGTAGAGAACTCATGCCGATGATCGCTCCCGTGGCACGTAAAATACTCAAGACCATCCTGCCGGACTCCGCCAGGCGCTGGATCCTGACGCTGGAGAATGCTCACACGTGCGGTGGCCTCCTCGAACCGGACTCCACCTTATATCGACTGATCGGCTCCCTACTGACACGGAGAACCCGTTCCTGCGTACACACCGGACCATTCAAAGGCATGCGGTACATCCCGCATGCCGTCCATGTCCAAAGCAGCGCGTACTGCCCGAAATTGCTGGGCACCTACGAACTCGAACTCCATCCGCTCGTAGAAGCATTACGGACGCAAGCCCCATACCAGCACATCGTCAATATCGGCGCAGGCGAAGGATACTATGCCATCGGGTTGGCGCGTCAGCTGCCGCAAAGCCGACTGACGGCGTTCGAAGCCGATCCCGAAAGCCGCGTGATCTTGAGTCGCATGGCGCAGCTTAACGAAGTAGCATCACGCATCACGATCCGGGAATTCTGCACGCCGTCCCTCCTGCAGGAAGCATTGCAGGACATCGAGCACACGTTGGTGGTTTGCGATGTCGAAGGAGGCGAGCAGGAATTGCTCAATCCCGCCACCATTCCCTCGCTGAGCCGAGCCGACATCCTCGTCGAGTTGCACGACTTCCTCATTCCGGGTATTTCAGATGTGATCAGACAGCGGTTCGCAACTACACACCGGATCACTGAGATTGCAGCCCGGCCGCGCCAATTGAGCGATTGGCCAGCCTCCTTGAGCCTCCCGATTGCCTATCGACGAACCGCGCTTTCTGAGTATCGGCCGGGAGGCATGCGTTGGTTCTGGATGGCCGCCAACGATTGAACCTGTCGGGTTTCTCGAGCGGACCGTTCGCCCACGCCCTGTGATAATACCGTCAGACAATTGCTGGAGGCACGACAACCGCCCCCCTGATCTGTTGTGTTCCTGCCCGCACTAGCTGCCCAAACACGGTCATTCGACTTTGAGGGATATCTCTCAATACCAGTCGCCTCCACGCCAATCTCCTCAGACGCTCAGGCGCTAGCCGAAGGAGCACTACCAAGAGGATGAAGTCCCCCATTTCGCCGACCAGCTAGCTAAGAATACGCCGGCTGATACATCTAATTCCTTCCTTCACACGAAGAGAACTACATAGCAGAAATTCAGCACCGCCTCGAAGTACGAGTGAACTCGCCCGGAGGAAACATGGATGAGCATCAGGCGCGTGGGCGGATGATAGTCGTCCTAGCAACCATCGTCATAAACATCAGTGCAGTCGCACTCCTGACCATCATGCCCTGGTCGGACTGGCGAACGGGGCTGGCACTTAATCTGTTCGACAATCTCGTCCTGCTTGGCTTCGTCGCCCGGCATCGGGATATCGTACTTGCGCGATTGATGCTCTTCGGCGTGGCGGTGGGGGTCAGTGAATTGGCGGCGGATGCCTGGCTGGTGGACTACACAAGAACCCTGGACTACTCGGTCGGCGGCGGCCCCATGCTATGGCGTTCCCCGGTCTGGATGCCGTTGGCATGGGAAATTGTGGCAGCGCAGTTTGGCTATGCAGGACTCTGGTTGTGGAACCGCTACGGCACGTGGGGCTTGCTCGCAAGCGGGTTTTTAGGTGCCATCAACATTCCCTATTATGAGGAAATGGCGAGGCGCATCAATTGGTGGCAATACGGCAACTGTCGCATGCTCTCCAATACCCCCTACTACATCATCCTGGGGGAATTCGGAATTGCGATGCTGCTGGCAATCCTGGCGAAAAAAGTCGTGGGTGGCACCGTGATCGATTCGATCTGGTGCGGACTTATCGGAGGGGCGGGAGTCTTTATTTGCTATGCGGCGTCATACGCCATGACGGATACGCTCATTCCTCGATGACTGCGGCAGCATTGCACCGATTCGCTCCCAGAGGCAGCTATCGAGGGCACCCAGCCTGTGGCGCCTTCGCCATGAGGAGATCCAGTTCCGTGAGGGTTCGCTCCAAAACATGGACGACATTTCCCGACCGAGAAGTTCCCGAAGCCGTACCAAAGATCCGTCCCTCCCGAACATCCCTCAGCTCGATCGTAATACGACGAGCACTATCCGACACTTCATTGGATCGAGCAGCCGAAACGTAGAAGATAGTCGAGGGAGAGAGGAACTTGCCCAAGGGAACTTGTGCGGCGTCGGCCAGCATGCCTGAGTATTGCACCCGCCATTCATCCGCCAGATGCCGTTGCACCCCCTCTACGACCACACACATTCGGCGCTGCAACAGGTCCCGCTGTATGCGGTCAGCAATCAACGCCGCTTCCTGAGGTGGGATGGTCGAAGGCTCAACCCGGACCTGTATGATAGTGGGAGAGGGCCATTCCTCCGACGGGATCGGAGTCCTGATGAGTTGCAACTGCTCCAGGATCTTTCGCCCCTCGACTGGCCGGATCTCTTCGATGTGGGAGCCATCGCCATACCGAACCCGAACTCTGATCGTCTGTCCATGAGCCACGGCGATAGGACCACCGGTAGCTACAAGCCTTGACAGGAGATCGGACAACCGCACATCCGCTCGTCCTTCCGCTGACATCGCATAGCTCACCGGCTCTTGAGATTGTCCTGACAACCAGGCCTGCACCACAGCCGCACCCAAGGGCTTCCACTCAGTCACAGACTCTGTCCGCGATGATGTCGTGGCCGGCAGTGGTGTCACGCCATCCAACGGCTCCAGCATAACCAGGCGTGCGCACCCGAATCGAAGAATATTGCTGGTGGGATTGTCATCGAACAGGTGCAACAGTCCAACAGGACATTGGAACAGGCCAGGAAATACAGAAAAGGGTGAGAACACGTACCGTCGCCCACGCCATGCTTGAACATCTTGGTAGAGGGTGTTTCGTTCCGTGCGCATCTCGGCGCTCACTGTCCAGCCAAGGCCATCGTCATGCGTCAGCAAAGTCATGCGCGGCGTTCCGATCGAACGCGCCTCACGCACATCTTCCGAGCGAACCGGTGCGCCGACACGCTCTTCGGCCATCATTGATGCGCAGCCGTTGAACATCAGCAGACATACCCCTACCCACAGAGACCGAACCATCCCGAGCCTGTATGGGCCATTCATGGATGGCCTCCCTGAACTGGCCGCTGACGAAGATTCGAGGATTTCGATGGACCGAGGTCCCTGAGGCGGTGAAGCAGCACCTCGACATCTCTCATTCCCATTTCCACCACGTACGGCCATTGGCTTTCATGCCCACCAGTCGTGAGTGTCGCCAGCAGTTCACCGGTGGTGATGTTAACCACATGCATCGTCAGCTTACGCGTATGGGGAAGAGGTTCCTGCACGTCCAGATGGAACAATACCGTGGCCCCTTGTGCGTGCGCCGGATCCACCGATGGAAGCGCGTGATATTGAGGATGGTGAAACCGTACCTGATCGGTCCTCCACAGGTCCAACTCGCGATCGCGCAACACCACGGGCACCGCCAGGCGATCCAGCGCGACTACGAGTTCTTGAAGAAGGAGCGTGCTGTCGGCACGAGAGAGCGGGCCTGATTCCGAGGCCACGCGAACGACAAGATTTCGAGGCCACTGGTCTACCGAGGCGCTGACAATGTGTTCATCTCTCAGGGAAGACTCCAGATCTTGCGGGAGAATATGAAGTCTTTTTCGAAGGATCGTTCGATCGTGCTGAACCAACCGCAATTCAACCGTGCCCTCGGGTGATGTGCTGAACGAATTCTCGGCTCGGTGCACCAGTTCGGCGAGCCAACGCAAGCGGACGGCTGTCCCAGTGTCATTGGCGTTGCTATCCAGGGGAATCGTAGCGACGATCGGCGGCCGTCCAGTCGCTTCCCAGGCCAACGCCAGATACCCCTCCTTCACAGCTTCCGTGCCGATGTGATCTTCCTGACGTACGCGGTGGTGGCTATGGAGCGTCCGGGTAGAATTCGTATCGGATCCAGCGCAAGCCGAGAACATTCGGTCCCATCTGGTCAGTAGGGAGGGTCCTCCACGTTTAGCGGAGCAACCAATGGAGTGAGCAGCAGCAACGGCCCACAAATGTCGTCGTAGTTTTCAACCCGCGTAGAGCTGCTACGGCCCGATAAATCATAAGTTCGATACTGCCAGTATTCATCCGCCTCGATGGCAACAGTTCGTGTCACAGCTTGACTGACAAACACTTGCCACCCTAATCCATCAGGATGAATCTCCATGTCAAGTTGAGGAATGTCTTTGGCCACATGCAGTTCGGTAGTGTCTAGCCCGGTGAGTTCAAAAAGTTTGACCGGAAGGGAGAGGGAACACCCTGACCAGGAGAAGGTCAATATTCCCAAAACCAACCCATATAGGAGGTTACGCATCCCCAACCATCCCTCCGTACCGAACCACTAGAATGAAAATCCGAGTCCGACTGAGGCGTAATGACTCTGATAACTCAGCTGATTCAAAACACGCAGGGATCAGCTCGATTCTGCTCCTCCCCGCCACAGTGATCTGCATTGGTGTAGGATAGGAGAAATTTGTATTCTGTGAACAGGAAGAAATGCTGGGTGACCATTATACGAGCGCCGGCAATGGCTTGGGTCGCAAAACCGGTGAGTCCGTGCGATCCGGACTGAGTTCCTCGACCACTTTGTGCCTGGCCCTCCGTGAAGACTGCAGAAAACCCCACGCCTCCACCGATATACGGCTGGATGAAATCGCTCCGATAGCGGAACAGCAGATTTCCCAAGACATTGACCTGGGTAAAATCCTGATTTGCAAACCGAGTCACTCCACCGACAGATGTCTGAGGGGCTGACAGACGCCCATTGTGGGCGAAACTCTCCAATTCGAATCCCAGCCCATAGTCAAGCGGGCGGAAGTACGCACCAAGCTTCAGTCCACCGCCGGTGCCAGCACCGACGGTCAGAGAAGGGATGGAATCCTCTAAATAGGAGTATGAACGGCCAATCGGTTGACTGCGTGTAACGAAGACGCTGAGGTACGGTGCAGCAAGCGGACCATTTTCAGTCGGTTGAGCGCCGACTTCCGCTTTGAGATTCAGAAACAACGTGGAGAGCAGGGTTAAGCCAAAAACCATGCAGAACATCGACCCATAACGGAAAATAAAATTTGATTCTCCCCGTAACAATACCGTCTTGATCGATGGTCGAAGCAACTCCATCACTTGCAACCGGCTCCTGGCACCTATTCTTAACCGCGTATCCTACTACGGCGATTTAGAATGACACCAGCGTTAATGAATAACCGTTTCCCCCGGTTAAGGCGAACACAATGATCTGTGCGATCAAAAGCCAGGTCGCGAAAAATGCTTGAACCAACCCCAGAATACAAAAGAGCCGGCTGGTGCATACCAGCCGGCTCTTTTCACGCTCCAGACAACTAAGTATCCGATACATTCAGTGGAAACCCTGTCAGCGATATCGGCTCTCCACTGCACCTTCTCCATACGGTACCCTTTGCGACAAGTAGCTTTCTTCATCCCAATCTTATCAATTTCACAAAAATAGCTTTGGTTCAAAATCAATCGCAAGAAATAAAAAAGCCTGCTCGATTTCTCGAGCAGGCTTCTTTTGTAACCCGGCAGCGTCCTACTGTCCCACTGCC
>VOPR01000039.1 GCA_009594995.1 Nitrospira sp.
AGGTGACAGACCGTTTGACCAAGAGCGTGGCCAGCGGAAGGAGCCTTGAGGACATTGCATCGGGAGCCCATGCAGTCTGGCAGTCCGGTAAATCGGTCAAACAGAAAGATCCTCTCTCGACCCGTCGGCCCGTGATGCGAGCTCCGGCGTCCGAGGCGCGCAAGGCTCCCCAGGACAAATGGGTGGCGCCTCAACTGGCGACGCTCGTGACGACTCCTCCGGAAGGAGACGAGTGGGTCCATGAGTTGAAATACGACGGGTATCGTATCCTCTGTCGGGTGAAGGGAACCGGTGTGACGCTGTTGACGAGAAACGGTCATGATTGGACCGGCAAATTGCCGCATATCGCATCGGCCGTCACCGAACTCGCTCTCGAGACAGCCTGGCTGGATGGTGAAGTCGTGGCCTTGCTGCCGGACGGGCGTCTCAGCTTTCAGGCCTTGCAGAATGCGTTCGATGCGGGAGCGGACAGCAATCTCAGATATTTCGTCTTTGACCTGCTGTACCTCAATGGGTACGACCTGCGTCCGATCCCGCTGGTGGAGCGCAAGAAGCTCCTAGCCGCCATCTTTCAGAACAATTCGTCCTCAGCCCTGATCAACTATAGCGATCACATTGCCGGGAAGGGCGATGTGGCTTTTGCGGAGGCCTGCCGGAATGGGATGGAGGGAATGATCGCGAAACGCGCGGACGCACCGTACGTGGCGGGGCGGAATCGCAATTGGGTCAAGGTGAAGTGTGGCAGGCGGCAGGAGTTCGTCATCGGGGGATTTACCGATCCTTCGGGTTCACGAAGCGCCTTCGGGGCCTTGCTGCTTGGTGCCTATGACGACAAGGGCCAACTCCGATATGCCGGGCGCACCGGGACGGGATTTTCTCAACGATCTCTCAAGGAACTGCATACGCGCTTGAAGAAGTTGGAACAAGCAGCACCGGCGTTTGTGAATCCCCCTGGCGGCAGCGAAGGTCGCGGGGTGCATTGGGTCAGGCCGAAACTGGTTGCGGAGGTGGCCTTTGCCGAATGGACGAATGACGGTCAATTGCGTCAAGCCTCGTTTCAGGGGCTTCGTGAGGATAAAGACCCGCGTGCGGTGGTCCATGAGCGGCCTGACTCCAAGATCTCGCGCCACGTGACGCCCGCAACATCTCCGTCGCGGCCGGCACGCCGCAACGGTACACTCACCGGCCGGCCTTCGTCGCGAATCGACTCATCAGATGGGCCGACGGTTGTCGCTGGTGTGACCCTCACTCATCCGGACCACGTGTTATTTCCCGAGCAGAGCGTCACTAAACTTGCTCTGGCCCGCTATTACGAATCCGTCAGTGAATGGATTGTGCCGCATCTGCAGGGCCGACCCTTGACCGTGGTTCGTTGCCCGGAGGGGTATACCAAGGAATGTTTTTACCAGAAACATGCGAACGATCGCATACCCGAGGCCGTTGGGCGGGTGGAAATTGCTGAGGAGGAGGGGACCGCCTCCTATATGGTCGCCGATTCTCTCGAAGCCTTGGTGGGTCTGGTTCAAATGGGGGTATTGGAACTGCACACGTGGGGAGCGAAGCGGGACAAGCTCGAGCGTCCTGACCGAATGATTCTCGACCTCGACCCGGATCCGGCCGTCGAATGGTCGTTGGTTATCGAAGGGGCACAACTGCTGCGCACATTGCTAGATGAATTGGGGCTGATGTCATTTGTGAAGACAACGGGCGGCAAGGGGCTGCACATTGCAGTGCCGCTGCAACGTGTCCATACCTGGGATGAGGTCAAGAGCTTTTCGAAAGCACTGGCAGAACATCTCGCGCGACTGATTCCTGACCGGTTTCTGGCCACGATGTCCAAGCAAAAGCGGAAGGGGAAAATCTACGTCGACTACTTGCGTAACGCGCGAGGTGCGACGGCCGTCGCTGCGTTCTCCACGCGTGCCCGCCTCGGTGCGCCTCTGTCCGTGCCGATTGCCTGGGATGAATTGTCGGTCGAGATGCGGTCCGACCATTACACGCTTGGTAACTTGCCGGATCGCCTCCGTGCATTTCGCAAGGATCCATGGAAAGACTACTTTTCCGCGAAGCAAAAAATCACCAACACGATGCTGCGACAGTTGACCTCATCACGAGAATAATGGCCAGGGTGCTTTAACCAGGGACCTGGGGGGAGTGCTAGTAGAGCGATTCGTACGGGACTGATATCAGTGATCATGACGATCGGTGGAATGATCTACCGAACTATTGACAGTGATCACCACGAAAGGAGAACCGTATGAACGCCACCACGATCAACCTTCCAGTGACGGGGAGAACCAGACATACGACTGCTGCCGTTCAGCGCGAATCATGCCGGTGCATCCGCTGCGGCGGATTTCTGGTCGATGAACGGTGCATGGATATCGGAGAAAGCCTGGGAGGCTATTGGTTCATAGCCATGCGTTGTGTGCAATGCGGCGATATCATCGACGAGGTGATTCTGCGGAATCGCTATGCGAATCTCGCAACCGTTCAAACCGAGGTCGTACGTGCGGCGTGAGACTGCTTAGTCTCGTCTAAAGCGGAAGGTGTCCTCGGTGCGAAGCAGTCGTGGACTTCCGTGAGCCACGATTGATAGGGCAGTATCTCGGCGAGCAATGGTGAGGCAGGTTGTTGAGTATCCCGCATTGTTTGAGAATGGGGATGCCTGCTCCCGGAACGTCTCTTCTCGCGAGGGATGTTTTACACTGGAAATGCCATCGTGCTGAACAGGGCGTTTTCAGCCTGACGTGAATCCAGACGGGTATGTTGTACGACGATGCGCACATTGGAGTCGATGAGGCTGGCATAGTCCGTATCGACCGGAATCGGCGCGGGATCAGTCAAATCATTGAAGCGGACATGTTTGGTACGACGGGCTGGGACTGCGATGAGATAGGGCCCGACCGGTTCGCGGTCTGCATAGAAGATCGTGATTTGGACCTTCGCATCCTGATCCGAGGTGTTGAGAATACACAGGGTCTCATGGCTGGTCATCTGCGGTTCCGGCCCATGGCTTGCGGGCGGAATGTAGCCTTCCGCTATCACCCACCTCCGTCGACCAATCGGTTCCATAGCTGTCTTGTCCTTCTGCCTGGGTGATAGAGGCTGTTGAGACTTCTACACCACTTCCCGGATTTTGCTTTCGAGCAACGATGTAAGAATGTCCCAACGATCATCCTGGCCCTTCGCCAGGGCCTTGGCCAATTGCCAGGCTTGCGCAGTCGTGATTTTTCCCGGCAATGGGGGTTCGAGGGGATCGATCACGGCCTGAACCACCACAGGCCCGGGGATTGCGAAGGCTTGCCGAAGGACGTCGCGAACCTGGCGAGGATCTTCGACGGTCAACCCTGTCGCCCCGCAGGCCTGGGCGAAGGCCGCAAAATCAATCGGCTGAAGCTCGACGCCGTACTGCGGGTTCCCTTCGAATGCCAATTGCTCCCACTTGATCATGCCGAGCAAATTGTTCTTCAGCACGATGATTTTCACCGGCAGGGCATATTTCACCAGCGTGGCCAATTCGCCCATCAACATCGTGAATCCGCCGTCACCGGCGAGACAGACGATCTGTCGTCCCGGATAAGCGATACCGGCCCCCAGACTGTAGGGAAGACCGTTTCCCATCGAGGCCAGGGTGCCCGAAGCGGAAAACTCCATGTCGCCTCGTATCCGGATATGCCTGGCCGCCCAGGTGGTGACGCTGCCTGTATCGCAACAAATGATGGCATCGTCGTCCAGGAATTCATTCAGGGCGCGCACGACGACCTGTGGCTTGAGCGGGGAGTCCATTCTGGTGCCACGCTCCTCCATCAACTCATTCCACTGTGCCATGCGGGTCTGGGCGGTTTCGAGAAAACTGCGATCCGCCTTCTTTTCCAGGAGAGGGAGCAGGGCGCGGAGCACATCCCAGCAATGTCCGACCAGTCCCACTTCAACAGGATATCGGAGGCCGATGCGCGCGGCATCCAGATCGATCTGGACGCCTCGTGCTTGACCCGGCTTCGGGTAAAACTCCAGATAGGGAAAGCTAGTGCCGGCGATGATCAGCGTGTCGCATTCCTCCAGAACCTCTTGCGAGGGGGCGGTACCGAGCAGCCCGATGCCGCCAGTGGTGAGTGGATGGTCATCCGGGACCAACGCCTTGCCGAGCAGGGGCTTGACGATCGGCGCGCCGAGGAGCTCGGCCAGTTGCAGCACTTCTGATTTTGCGCCCAAACAGCCGCGCCCGGCCAGGATGGCGATCTTGGAGCCTGCATTGATGAGAGCGGCGGCCTTGTCGAGCAGTGCCCGTGATGGCAGGGGCAGCGGGTCACTGTACAGATCGCCGCTATGGCCGGGTATGTTGGCCTTGGACCTATGCTCCTCCACGCTCCAATCCTGAATGTCTTTTGGGATGGTGATATGTGCAACCGTGCGTCTGGAGATGGCCGTCTTGATCGCTTCATCGACCACGTTGCCGAGGTGTGTCGGGCTCATCACCCTCTGACTGTAGGCGGCAACATCCATACAGAGTCGGTCGAGGTCTACGTCCTGCTGATAATGGGTCCCGATCAGATCGTGAAAGGTGTGCCCGGTAATGGCAAGAACCGGCTGTCCGTCACACTTCGCATCGTACAATCCATTCAGGAGGTGGATGCCTCCCGGTCCTGATGTCGCCAGACAGACACCCAACCGCCGCGTGAATTTCGCATAGCCGCACGCTGCGAACGCGGCTGATTCTTCATGTCGAACGAGCACCAATTTGATCTTGTCCTGGCGGGTTCGCAGGGCTTCGTAAATGCCGTTGATGCCGTCGCCCGGGAGACTGAAGATGGTATCCACACCCCAGTCGATCAGTCTTTCGATGAGCAGGTCTGCCACGGTCGTCGTCATCATGAGTCCTTTCACTGATCAAAGGCAGGGGAGGGTGCGGCGGCGCTTCGCTCCAGGCGCGGGAGCACGAGTTCCTGCACCAGGATCTTGATACATGCGGCCAGGGGGATCGCCAGCAACAGTCCATAAAATCCTCCCAGGGCGCCGCCAATGAAGACGACGATCAGAACGGTCACGGCGTTCATCTCCATGGATTGGCTTTGCACCCAGGGGGTCAACAGCCAGCTCTCAATGAATTGCACCACCAGGTAGGCGACCGATGGCCACACGACGATGGTCATCAGGTCGAAGCTACCGGTCTCAGAGCTGAACCCATCCAGATATTTCAGCAGAATGGCCAACGGCCAGCCGATGAGCGAAGCGTAGGGAATGATGGTGAGAATGCCGGTGATCAGACCGAGCAGAAACCAATAGCGGATGCCGGTAAGGGCCCATCCTGCAGAGTAAAGCACCGCAGAGGCGAGGGCGATCGTCAAACGGCCCCGGAAGAACCCGCTGACGGCATGATCCATTCTGCGCACGATGTGGCGTGCCCTGGGGCGATAGTTCGCGGGAATGTAGCGCCGGAGTTGTGCGAGGGCACTATCGAATTGCCAGGCAAAAAAGAAAAAATAGATCGGGATCAAGACCAGGGCAAGGGTCACGTCGGCCGTCGTACCGATCACGGCTCCGAGTACGCCGAATGCCTGTCCGGTGCCGGAAAAAATTGGTTTCAGAATCGAAAGGGGATCATCCCTGAGGTTCGTGGCAATGGTCGACAGTGGTTCGGAAAAATCTCCAAGCGTAACGTGGTACTGTTTCGCAATGCTCTGAAGGTAACCCGGCACTCGTTCTGCGAAGGATTGCACCTGTTCAGCGAGGAGCGGCCCCAGCCATGTCACGAGACCGCCCAGCATGAGGGCCGACACGAAGAGCACGACGGAAATCGTGACCGGGCGCGGCACATGCCATCCCGATTCGGCTCGCCTGATCACCGGGTTGACCAGGTAGGCGAGGAGGAGTGCAATGAGTACGGGAGTAAATACGCCTCGCAGGTAATAGCCGAACCAGAGGAGGAAAAGAATACCGCCCAGCCAAAGCAGGTCGCGTACCGGGGTGATCTCCCACAAGTGGCGCTCTGCCACGGGAGTGTGAGGCCGTTCTTGCTCCGGCAATCGGGAGGTCTCGTCAGGAATCATCTCGACATATCCTGGTTTCACGGCAGTCTCTGCTCCTTCTATCCGAGCTTATATTTCAATGTTCGAAGGTATCGGAGGCGTCTGCTTGCGCCGGCTTGAGGAAGATCGAAGCGCTGATGCCGCATGCTCGATCTGCGCATTGATTTCGCCTCCGAGCAAAATCACCACTCCCGTCAGATAAAGCCAGAGCATCAGGACGATGACACCCGCGATCGAACCGTAGGCGGCGTTGTAGTTGCCGAAGTGATCGACGTAGGCTTTAAACCCTAACGAGAGACCCATCCAGAGAGCGACGGCGAACACCGAGCCTGGCGTCACCCACCGCCAGTCATGTTCCACATTGGGGCAGACCGCATAAATGATGGCGAGCGCCAGCAGCATCAAAGTTACAGCGACCGGCCACTGCAACACATTCCAGCCCAGAAGAAATAACCACCCGAGCCCCACGATATCGGCAATCCACTCGCCGATGCGTGCGCCATACAAAACCAATGTAATAGAGACGATGATGAACGCAGCAAGGCCGATGGTCAGAAGGGCGGCGATGAGACGGACTTTCCAGTAAGGCCGGCTTTCCTCGGCATCGTACACCACATTGAGCGACTCCATGATCGCGGTCACGCCGCTGGAAGAAGCCCACAGCGCTCCCAGAAGGCCGAGAGAAAGGATGTCACCGCCGCTGCCGGTCACAACATTGTCGAGATATTTCTGCAGCAAAGACAGCGCATCGGCCGGCAAGACCGTCCGCAGGTATGTCATCAACTCCGGTAGCACCTGCTCGAGCGGGAGGAGGCCTAGAAGCGCGGTTAGAAACAGCAACGCCGGAAAGAGAGCCAGGAGAAAGTAATAGGCCAACTGCGCGGCCCGCCCAAGAATTTCGTCTTTCTGGCTCACGCTCCACAGGCGTTGCGCCAGCTCTTTCCATCCCAACCCGCCGAGCTTCCAGGGATTCCACCGCGGGGATGCACTGGTCAGCGAAGCGGACACTCTACCTCCTGTGAACTCACCGGGGCGACATGCCAACCGGGTATCCATCTTTGTCGCCCTCGGTCGCAGGCTTCCACGAGTCCGCATGGGAAACGGGGCGCCGTTCCGTAAAACCTGCTCATGCGACGAGAGGAGGAGCAGGTGCCCAAACGTAGTCAGGAGCAAGACTGAGCAGCCGACTCGCAGGAATGCCCTGTTCTGCTGCCAGGTTGCGATTCCGATGAGGCAGCGCTCCCTTGAGGTTTTTCTGCGTCCTTCCCCTGAGAGGCTAGGGTGACTCCAAGAGATCGCGCGATTTCTGGCAGCAGTTTGCCCGCCAATTCCAGGACCATGGAACGACCTGCCTGCATCAAGGCGTTCTTAGCTTGGTCTGAATCTGTCCCTAATTCTCGACTGATCGTTTCCCAGATGCTCTGACGGTGCCTTGGTTCTTGCCTGGGACGTGCCCGCGACGGGTCAGGGTAATACTCATAAATGCCTTCGGAGCCATTGGCAGCGGCTCCGCGGCGGGTTGGTTCCGGCATCACTCTCGACGCGTGGGCTCCGGGTGGGTAGTAGGCATAGACGCCCCGTTGCGCGCGCGCGCGCGATTCCAGCAGTCCTATCGCATAGCCGGCGCAGATGGCACCGCCCAGCATGAGCCAGGGGTAATCATCCACCTTGTGAATGGGGTCCAACGCCGCTTTCGTTTTGTCCACCAAATGGGTCACGCTCTCGGTTCCCTCATTGAGCATGCGCGAAAATTTCATTGTGGCTCCCTCCGCCGTATCTTTGATGCGTTGTTCCAATAGCTCGATTTTCTCGGCAATGTCGATTCTGGTCTCGACGATGTCTTTCAGGTCTTGGTCGATAGCAGCTGTTCTTTGATCCATCTGGCATCTTCCTTCAATGAGTGAAAGGTGCGGAATGGCCAGAGCCGAATCGAGGCTCCGACGGTGACGAGTCGAGACAAAAACAGGCCGCTTCCAGCGGCGGACACACAGCCGACGATGCCGTAGCAGGCCCACAGGGGCAGGCCACTGTAGGCGTGAAGCCAATGCACCAGCATCATCAGGAGGAACAGGGCCCCCAAGAGACCCAGTATGATGCCGACGCCGGCGTGGACGAATCCTCTGGAGACTTTGTTCAGCTCATGCTGCATCTCGTGCCGCGCGAGCTGCACTTCCTGGGCAAACAAGCGCCGCAAATCTTCAACGAGACCTGTCATGAGCGCAGCAATAGAAATCGGATGGGGATTTTCCATAGGTGTCGTCCTATTTGTTAGTCGGGGCGGGCACGAGATAACAGATACCCACATCCCAATCCCAGCAGGAGCGATTGCAGCGGGTAGCGTCGAATCAGTACCTCAAGATCCTCGACGACTCCCCCGATGCCCTGTTGTTGTAGATACGCAGAAGTCTGTTTCACCTTCCGCGCCACAGAATCCGCTGCTTCACCGGCTTCGGGAAGGTGCTCACGCAGACGATCTGCCGCGGATTCCACTGCCTCGCCCGCACGTTTGGCTGTCTTCTCAGCGGAGGCCAATCCTTCGTGGAGGCTGTCTTTGATAGCGGTGCCGGCTTCCTTAGCTTGGTCTTCTAAACGAGTGTTATGCTGTTCCATCATCCCTCCTCATCCATACCCTAACGGCCGCTGGTTGTTGGCGAAATGGCTCCCAGCGTCAGACTAGCCCTCTCCATAAAGCACTTGAACTGGGCAGAGCCCTAGTCCGAGACCAAGAGATTTTGGGGGTCGAGCCAGAGCCTGTTATAACGTCGGCGACTCGGTACGTACACCCTTGGACTTGGCCACCGGAGGACGGTATATCCGTTGACTCACGTCCGGTCGGATACGTTTCGCCTGTAGCCGGAGTGTGATTGTTCGTTTGCGCTGCGCGGAACGATGCAGGGCTTCGACAATCTGCACGTCCAGGAGCCCTTCGAGCCCGTTGGGTTCCGGCTGCCGACCTTCCCTCACACAGTTGGAGAAGTAGATCAGCTGAGGTGCGAATTGGTCGCCTGGCTTAAAGACGCGCACACGGGTTTTCCCCTTGATCGTGACGGATGCCTTTAAGCTGCCAACGTATTCATAGGCCGGTTCGACCCGTACTTTTCCCTTGGTCCCTACGACTTCATACATGGCTGCATCCGTCGCCCCGAAGCTACACGTGAACGTCGCGAGGCGGTCGCGTGAAAATCGCAGGATCGCTCCGGCCGATTCCTCCACGGTTTGGAAACGCCGATCGGGACCATGACCTGTCAGCGCAGTGACCTCCGTGGGCTCATCCCGAAACAGGTATCGTGCCGCATTGATGCAATACACACCGATGTCATACAGCGGTCCGCCACCCAATTGATCGTTGAGTCGGATGTCGCCGGACCGAACTTGTTGGGTAAAGACGGAATGGAAGAGACGCGGTTCTCCCAATTGTCCGGACTGGAGGAGGGCAATCGTGTGGAGATTGCAGGCTTCAAAATGCAGACGATAGGCGATCATGAGCTGAACTCGATGCTGTTCGGCGGCGCGAATCATCTTGCGGCAGTCCGCGGCAGTGACGGCCATTGGTTTTTCACACAGGATATGGATTCCCGCTCTGGCCGCCTGCACGGCATAGTCACGGTGGAGACTATTGGGTACGGCGATGTAGACCGCATCGATCTCTCCGCTGCGGAGGCAGGCATCAAAGTCTTTGTAGGCATACGTATGAGTGACGCCGTAGCGTTCAGCCAGAACTCGGCGTTTTACAGGATCGTCCGAGACTAGTGCCGTGAGTCTGGCCGCAGTCTTCGCGTGGGCGAAGGCAGGGAGCACTGCCACTTGCGAAATATGTCCAAGCCCGACGACGGCAAATCGCAGAGGTCTGGGGTTCACGCTACGAACTCCGTTGTGAGATGTGAACGGGCAGGGATGGAATCGGCCTCATCGGTCCTGCGACGTCTGGTGTGCAAGTAAGGGGAGGAGGTCGCGCTCCTCCACCGTAAAATGGACATGCACGGTTTGCATCATGTCTTCAAAAAATTCATCCATTGATTCGTCGTCGTCCGTTTCAGCCTGGCGCAGTTCGCACATCATCGCCTGAATTTCTTCATGATCCAGCCGGACCTGCTCGACGACGGGGGCTCCGTTGTCCTGGTTTCGCACACCCGCGACGAGCAGGCCTTCTTCCATGGCGAAATGTTCATCCAGCCGCTGGAGAATTTGATCGACGATCGGCCGGCGAGAATCCGCCTCAGCCGCAAGGTACAACTGAAAGAGGGCTAGAATTTGCCGATGCTCGTCCCGCAGGATCTTGGCGATGCCTGCGGTCTGCTGCACCGTCGGTGTTCTGGCCATTGGTCGGTCTCCACCTGTCATGGTCGAAACGCGTCGACCTATCGGCCTTCCCCTCTGAGTAATGCCCGAGGGCTCCGCTCCTCCAGGGTGATTTGCCCGGCGGCATTGGCGGTCCCTTCCAACATAATAGTGACTGTCAAACCCTGCGGTGTGGAACGCACATGATCCGGCTGCTGACGCGTGATCAGGATATCCATTGTCGTCCCGTTTGACCGGTGTGTTCCTGTGATGGTCTGTTTCAATCGATCGACCTGGGAGGAGATGTCGACTGCCATCGCCTGCCGCAATTTTGCGTTGAGCTCCCGATCGACAAGCTGCCAATAGCCGAAACGAATCGAATCGATGGCCGCTTTGGATTCATTCGCCATCTGGAGATCAGGGACTGAAATGCTTCGTCCCCCTTCATCCAGACGCGGGGTGCCCCAATAGTAGATCGTGCCTTTCAGGTCGCCGGTGGTTTCGATCGCTACCAGGGCGCGTCCATTCGCATCCACCGCGGAGACACGCTCGATAGCGGCCGTTTCCGAGGCGGTGGAATCCAGAGCGATTGATTGATGGAATAGTTTGCTCTGCAGTTGATGCGACAGCTGCTGATAAGAAAGCGGGATGCGTGCTACCAGCATATAGGGTTTGCCTTCTGCCGGCAGGGATCCGGAGTTGATCAGTGCCACGGTTGGCGCTACCTCGGGGCAGGTGGGCTCATAGGTAATAAAAGGCATCTCTTTTGCCGTCCCGGAAATGACCGTCTCCTGGGTGGTGCCCTTCTGTCCGCCGAGAGTCATTTCTCTCGGATTGCCATACATGCAGGCACGGGTATTGAGGGCTGCTATGGGAAGGGACAATGGTCCGCCGAGGTCATCCCAGATTCGCTGCAAGGGAATGCCGAATTCCTGCGGATGGACGGCTTCCGCCAGTGTGATCTTGACCTCCGGAAGACCGAAGAGGTCGGGAATCTGTTCATTGAGCGGGAGGCTGAACATATTGCACCGCGTATCGCTGTCGGGTTTCGTTCCCACGGTCACTTGGGTGGGTTCGAATCCAAACGAGACGGATTCACCATTTTGGATCAAGGTCAATTTGCCCGTTGCGTCCAATGAGGCCAAGATCGGGTCCAGTCGGCAGGCCCTGGCGCTCCCGCGCGATTCGATATCACCCTTGTAGTCTGCGTGGATGGCAACGAGCCCGTCCTGTAGATGCACGCTGGACTCGCCGGTTCTTACGAAGGTCCATCGAAATTCCTGGCCTAGTGGATGGCCCGCCTCGGTAATCCGTTCGGGAACGGCGTTGCGAATAGCTGTTTGGATGGGCGTCAAATCTGCTTTGAGCTGGACCGGTACTTGCGAAATAGGAGCGCGCGCATCTTCCTTATTTTGGGCAGGGAAAGTGGGGACGGCACTTGTGAAAGGAGGCGGCACCGGTTTGGGGGACGTGGTCGGTATGGAATGGCTGCACGCGCCCAAAAGAAGAGCTGAGACGAGTATTGGCAGTATGGATGATGTGTGGCGCGTCATAGTAAAGCCTCCTCACCGATTAGGCGGCAAGGGCGATGCCCTTGCCGCCTCGCTGTTGTGCTGTTGACCTATTGGGCCTGAATCTGCAGATTGTTGTTCACTGTTCGCACCCCTGCGACTTGGCGGGTGAGTTCGACCACGCGCATTTTCTGCTCGGCCGATTTCACCACTCCAGTGAGCGTCACCACTCCGCGCTCCGCATCGACATCGATCCTGGAGAAGTTCGACAGTTGATCGGACGACAGTTTGGCCTGCACTGCTGTGGTAATAGAGGCATCATCAATGGTCTGCCCGGCTGTCTTGCCTGTCGTCGACTGGCAGCCCACCAGCGAGATCATGGCAAATGCGAGTATGAAACGTGTCAGATGTCCAATCATGGTCGGTTCCCCTCTCGATCAGTGTGAAGGCATTCACGAGGCAAACCGAAGATCATCCGCGTCGCGAGGCCGCTTCTTCCGCTGTCTTTTCTGCGGTCTGCACGGTCTCATCAACAAATTCACGGGCAGCCCGTCCGGCCTTCCGCAACGTTTGTTTGCCACCTTCGACATAGTCCTGGCCTCGGTCGACGGCAGAATCCCACATGGCTCGCCCCTGTTCAGTTGCCTCATCCAATTCGTCTTTTGCTTTGGACGCGTAGTCACGGAGCGTCGAGCGAAGTTCGGTGCCAGACTGCGGCGCGAGCAGTAACGCCACCCCGGCACCGATGAGTGCTCCTGCCATAAATGCTGACCAGTTGGAAGAATCGTCCGTGTGCATGTCTGACCTCCTTAACGTTGCGCTGTGTTTGCTGTGTGAAATTTGAGATGCATTCCAATATGCATTCATCGTTTCGCCCCCTGGCACTTGTCATTGGTTCGTGAGTTGAGAGTAACAGGATGTCGCGATTCTCAAACTAGGCATGGCCCTAGTCCATTGGTGTTTGCGAGATACTTATGGAAATGCTGGTGCCGTCCTGGCGCTCTGGGGGAGAAGGGTGCAGCTGCGAATTGAATTCGCCGACAGGTCCGTTCCATTTCAAGCAGGAGTGTCGCACCGACAGAATGCTACTTAGGAAAATGAGGATGAATCGTGGCGAGGCAACGGTACTGTTTTAAGTGAGCTATAAAAAGAAGGTTCTCGATCACACTCTGTTTGTGTTTGATCAGAGTGATTATCTCACCTTTTGAAAAGGACTCCCTGCTTCGCGTCTTCCATGCCAGTTCACTTTGACATAACAGTAGACGAAGAGAGGAGACATGTGTCGAGAACTAGTCGTGGCGTTTAGAAACGTCTGGCAATCAAGAAGTGGGGCAGAGGAACAGGTCTCAGGGTAGAACCTGGTCTACATTCGCGGGGCGGGTCAATGGCAGGCCACCTCTCATTGGATCCGGACCTATTTATGGGGGGAAGGTTAGCCGCCGGCACAAGTACAAGCCGATACGCATAACAAAATCGCTCTGCAAATTGCCATAGGTGTGGTAGTCACGTATCTTTACTCTAACGGTGTTTCCCTCACACGATATTTCAATTAGAACGGGAGGTGCTCATTGAAAGAGATACCTTCATCTGTCAACGACCACGCGCCCATCCTTCATCGCTCAGCCACAGAAATCTGTTTCCGTGTCGATGAGGTAGAGCCCTGTCTGGACCCCTGCACACTCACCCCGGCACAGGCCCGCGTGAGGCAACATGTCGGCAGACCATTCCTTGCCTGTAGTCACGATGAGTCGTCAGAGCTTATTTCGGCAACGGGAGCCGCCGCGCATGGCTTCGTGGATGCGGTGTATGTGGCGTTTAGCCAACATCGGCCGCTCGTATTGACGCCTGATGCCGTGTGGATGACGCTTGCACAGGGATGTGCTCATCACATCATGAATCATGCTGAGGCGCTTCGGTCGAGCCTCGTTCGACACAAGGGGAAAATGATCTTGTATGCGGAGACCATAGATCCGCACGCATCTCAGCATTGGCCCGGGGTTGTCCAGCAATGGAGCGACGGGATTCGGCAGCATGTTCAGGATGATTTGTACCAGCTCATGCTGTGCGATTTCAGCACGACCTCGCCTGTGATACGCACAGCAAGTCAGGTCGTCATGATGGAGGCGTTCCAGCAGTATTTTGATTACGAACTGAAGTTTATTTGCGGGATTCCTTCGATTACGCTGACGGGCTCTGTTGCTGATTGGGTGAGAATCCGTGAACGCGTCGACGTGATGGCGACATTTCAGCTTGACTGGTGGACCGATCGGCTCAAACCGATTTGTGACGGGTTTGTCGCGACGGCGCAGGGCAACCCGTCGCAACGGTTCTGGAAACACATCTATAGTCCCAAGGAGATCTATGGGGGAGATCTGATCACCGGCTGGCTGGCCGATCTCTTCCCCTATCTCATCCAGTCGGTCACGAAGGCACCCACCGTGAGAAATCCGATCCTCGACATTCCACGCACACAACTCACCGTCCAGGATGGGCTTAAGGCCGGGATGATTCCCACGGGTCTGTCAAGAGCCCCGTTCACCTTCAAATCGGCTTCCATCGATCAATCGATAGAATTGGAGATTCTTGCTGGCTTCCTGGGTGTCAGGCAACACGTAGACACTGGTCGGCTGGAACCGGAGATCGGGTGGGCAGTTGCGGAACCAGAGCTGTTCACCCAGCTGCTGAACACGTTCGCACGAACGGGAACGAGAGACGCCATTTCCAAACCGCTGGTGATTGCCCCTCAGGATTACCGCCTCAGCAATATGCTCCGCGTTGGCATCCCTAAAGAATTGGTGCAGATGCTGGATCGCTTTGCGGCGGGCCAGGTGTTTTACGAGCAGACGCCACATCCCTGGACGCTCAGGCCAGCTACCGAGATCACCGGCAGGGCTATCGGTGCAGCTGACTCATCTGAGACTGTGCATTTCATGGATTTAGCCGATGGTCGTGCCGTGGCCTATACCACGGTCCGTGGCAAGGACAGGGCCAGGCGAGCCGGGCGGGTTCTGGTCGGACGCCTCGAGGGAGCCGCCATTCAAGCCGACAGTGCGCGTGTCATTGCGAAGGGGATGACCGAGTTTCTCGATCGAGTTGTTCGTGAAGAGGGACGTTATTATTTTGATGCGCCGTCTTTTGAGTCGGAGCCATTGCATTAGGCAAGGAAAAGTGCTCTCCACGTCTCAGCGTTTGCACGAGATAGGTGGATCATGATCGCAAAGATATGCGAAGGACATTCGAGGTGGGAGATTTCTCCTGCGCGATGCCTGATTCAATGCCCTCTGCTTGCTAGCCCTGGCATGGTGGTTAAGGTGTCTCTGCAAATGCCTGGCACGGCATTGATTCGAATGGAAGGCCTCGTCACTTGGGCCCGCGAATCGGAGTTTGGGATAGAGTTACTTCGGGTTCCTGTAGCCTGGATCGAGAAGGGGGGCATTTAGGAGGCACCTTGGCAATGCCTTATTGCTCGGTGTGCTCTTGGCGCTGGTCTCATGGGGGAGCCCCCCTCAACTGCGGGGGCTGCAACGCAACCCCCCCCTACAATCGTACCCTCAATCAGCTGGATCTGATCGAAGACCTGCCCGCTCAGTGACTACGGTGCTCTGGTTGCTTCAGCCAGCCTCTTCCTACGTGGTACGTCCTCTGAGTAATGCCAGGCCTCGACTGAGCCGCTATCCTTCTTTCATGCATCGCGTCGGCCCCGCTCAGCTGAATGTGGGACCAACCCGAACCACAAGGAGGCCCTGTGAATCTACGGTACAGTGATCGGAAGTCAGCGTCAGCCAAGGTGACTCTTTCAGCCGGACCACGAGTGGGAGACGGGCAGGTGTTGGATCTCACGGTGCCAGGGTGTCTCTTGCAAACAGCTATTCCGTTGGAGCGTGGACAGACCATACAGCTGTTGATCTATCTTGATGAGCTTCGACCCATGCGGATTAATTTGGGCGTGGTGCGATGGACGTCCGGCAAGACCGCCGGGATTGAATTCATTCGCACATCAGTCGAAGACCAAGAACGACTCCGCACATTCATAGGCTATAAGCCACAGCTGCGTCTCAGTGTCCGATGGGGGGAAACGCCGTTGTGTGTGGCGTACTGACATGTCGTATCTGGAAAGCCAAGAGGCCGCACGGCGGGGCAAGGCGATCGTGTGCTCCAGCATGGTGGGGGTGCTCGTGGGGCTCATCGTGGCAACGTTCATTGAATCGGAGAAGCGTGTATCGCCTCCAGCTTCCTCTACGCCTGCAAAGCATGCTGATCCCTCGTCGGCACAACCTTGATCTGTGATGCCTCAAATTTTTCGATCACCAGATGCACGCTGAGCATGATGGGGCAGAGCAAAATGCGCGCGTTGAATAACTACATTTTTTGAACGATACAAATGCGGCTCGCAGAACTCTTGGGAAATGCATAGAAAGGAGATCGTCTGATGCGGGACGAGATATCAATTATGATCAGTCTGTCGATTTCTCTGGGAGTTGTACTCCTTGCGGTACTGCACGGATGGTTGGCAGTCCCATAGTATTGGAGACTCCTCCATCAACGACGACATCCGGGCGCTTGGGCTACGTGCTGGTATCGAGCAGTTCGCTACAGGCTTGTCCTTGGCTACAACCTTTTCGTTGATCAAGAATGTGGAGCCGCACTTCAAGTTATAGCCGCCATACACGAAAATACGGTGCAGTTGGTGCGTTCACCCGTTCAAACGACTCACTTCACCGACCAGTCGGACATCACCTTCTTGGCCTTCATTTCGATCTCCTTGCAGTATTTGAACGCGAAGCGGCCGACAAATGACGGTCGAAATGAACTCATTCTGACGAAGCAGTGTTCGGAGGACTATCACGGATTAGCGGGCGATTCTTTGGCCAATGGAAGACTGGTAACTCATTCAAACATAGTTGGATGAGAACGTATGATCGGGCAGGACTTCATGGCCTTCACATCCGCGTTCTCCGTCACACGGCGGCGACGTGGCTCGGCGAGGCGGGTATCGAATACGCGACCAACGAGAACCTGCTCGGGCACAAGCTGCCCGGCACGGGAGAACTCTATATCCACGATTGGAAAAGCAAGTTGCGCGCGCCGGTGACGACGCTGGAAGAGACGGTGCGAGTCCGCTTCAAATCCGCCGTTCACGACGAGCGGGTACGGTCAGTGGGCAGCTGTGGGCAGTTGGTGGACAGTTACAAAAACGAACAGTTGCCGAAGTGATTGTTAAGTGGTGCCGAGGGACAGAATCGAACTGTCGACACCAGCCTTTTCAGGGCTGTGCTCTACCAACTGAGCTACCTCGGCATTTCGGCGGGATTGCAACGCGGGGTTTCTGTCTACAGGATCACCGGCGAAAAATCAACTCTTCATCGTAGGTGTGGCGGAGAGGGCGGGATTTGAACCCGCGACAGGCTTTTGACCTGTGCCGGTTTAGCAAACCGGTGCCTTCGGCCACTCGGCCACCTCTCCGCAAGCCCACAGATTGTATGTGGATCCCTCGCGCCTAGACTTTGTCGACTAGGATCTTGTTCCCCTCGAAGAAGGGGGATCATACCCCAGAGCATGGAGCGCACTCAAGTGATTCTCGAGAATGATTTTGAGGTTCTTTTGAGGCTATGAGACGGTGGGAGAGGGCGGATGTGCCTATCGCTTTCCGAACTCCTTCAGGATGTCGAGAAAGGTGGTGTGCCACTGTGCGAGCAGGCTCATATGGCGTGTGTGATCGGTGGTATGGATCAACCTTGTATACACTGATTTGCTGGGCGAGAGGGGGCGTAGCGGGCTTATCTCGGATCGTGCGTTAGCCATTCCTGGAGGATCCACGTCGGCTGATCGGATGACCCCGCTGGTCAGGAGCATGCGTAGGGCATGAGATTTTTGATGAGTTCTGGAGCGTGCAGATTTATGAGAGCTTGCCATAGATCCTCATGTTTCAGGCAGTGTGCGGAAAGAGCCGGTCAGTGCTTCATACCCGCTACATCCAGAGGATGCGGCCAAGGTCTTCGTCAACTTCTTTGGCCCGTTGGCATTGGCTGCAGCGAGCGAAGAGGCCTTCAGCGCCTGGTGTGCTATGAGCGCGAAGTACGAGTTGATACTTTTGTCCTCCGCAGAAGGGGCAGGCTTTCCCATGAAGTTCGCGGCGCACAGATCCGATTCTTCCGACCTGTTTATGCATAGGGCCTCCATTGAAAAAGGGGGGTTGGCTGCGCCGATCTACCGGCGAGTGGGGGTGCCATATGTCGCGGCTCGTGCATGCTCAACAATACCGAGCAAGTGGGATATGGAGAATACCGTGTAGGAGGGGAGGGGGCGTTAGCAAAAGAGGGGGGTAGTTATGGAAACTGAGCAGCTTGAAATTGTTAGATTGTAATATTGATTTAAATCAATTAGTTATGATTAATACTTCATGTGATTAGTCCTGTGTGGTCGAGGCCGAATCTGCACCGATAGACTGAGCTGATTGGGCCTGAAAGTCGAATGTTTAACTGGAGGGTGAGGTTTGTGGGTGAAGGCAGATCTCGCCAGGAGGATGCCGAGACCTCTTCCCGCCCTGGGTGGGCACAACCAAGGCAGACACCTTCACCCTTTTTCAGTCAACCATGCGGTCACTTGCTCTCGCAAGTGCGTAGTTGATCGGAGTCGCGGAGTATTTCATGAGAACGAGTGAATGGAACTGACTAATGGACGGAGGCGACAGGCAAAACTCATGTGGGCTTTATCAGCGGGGGAGCTTGAATCAGTGTTTGGCGGAGGGGGCGAGATTTGAACTCGCGGATAGGTTACCCCATCTCCGGTTTTCAAGACCGGCACGTTCGGCCACTCCGTCACCCCTCCACACCAGGCCGGAACACTGCATCTACGAAGATCGTTCTATTTTTTGAATCCCGCCCATATAGGGCTGTAAGACTGTCGGGATCGTGACTGTACCATCCGGCTGTTGATAGTTTTCAAGAATCGCGACCAGAGTTCTGCCGACCGCCAGTCCGGATCCATTTAGCGTATGGACGAATTCTGGCTTCGCGTCTTTCTTTCCTGCCTTGGGCCGGCAACGAATATTCGCTCGTCGCGCCTGGAACGCTTCAAAGTTGCTACAGGAGGAAATTTCGCGGAAGGTCTGTTGCGAGGGCAACCACACCTCGATGTCATAGGTCTTCGCCGCAGAGAATCCCATGTCACCTTTGCAGAGCGTGATGACCCGATAGTGCAATCCTAACCCTTGTAAAATCGCTTCGGCATGGGACGTGAGCCGTTCCAGCTCCTCATAGGATTGCTCCGGTTTTGCAAACGCCACGAGCTCCACTTTATTGAACTGATGGAGACGAATGAGGCCACGCGTGTCCTTGCCGTAGGAGCCGGCCTCGCGACGGAAGCAGGGAGTATAGGCAGTATAACGAATCGGCAAGGTGTCTTCCTGGAGCATCTCTTCCCGGTGCAGATTGGTGACCGGCACTTCTGCAGTAGGGATCAGGAACAGCTCTTCGTCGCGCATCTGAAACAAGTCTTCCTCGAACTTGGGCAGCTGGCCGGTTCCGGTCATGGCGGCACGATTGACCAGCAGCGGCGGCATGACTTCACGATACCCATGTTGCGTGGTGTGCAGATCGAGCATGTAGTTGATCAGCGCCCGTTCAAGGCGGGCTCCAAGCCCGGTCAGCACGGCAAAGCGGGCCTTGGCCATACGCACGGCGCGATCGAAATCAAGAATCCCCAGCGCTTCTCCGAGATCCCAATGTGATTGCGCAGGAGCGGAGAGTTGCGGCGGCGATCCCCAGCGGCGCACTTCCACGTTGTCTGCCTCATTGTGACCAGCAGGCACGGAGGCGTGGGGGAGATTCGGAATGCGCAACGCGATGTGGGCCAATTGCTCTTCGATTACGCGAAGCCGTTCTTCGTGACCCTTGATGGTTTCTCCGACGGCCTTCATGGCCGCCATCGCGTCCTCTGCGGGCTGTTTCTCGCGTTTGAGGCGCGCCACTTCCTCAGAGCCTTTTTTCAGCTGGTGCCTGAGTTCTTCAACCTGAATCGTCTGCGTGCGACGATCTTCCGTCAGGGTTCGGAGTTCCTCCCACGCTACGTCCTTGCCGCGTGATCCTAACTGGTCACGAAGTCCGTCCAAGTTGTCCCGCAATAACCGAAGATCGTACATGCCCTCTCCCTCTGAAGCGGCCAGAAATCTAACATCGCATGCCCGCGTAGTCAATGAAACTGGTAGCTCGCGGTGATTCCAGTGACCCGTAGAGGTCGTGATTGACAATGCCCTGCGGGGGCGGCACGATAGCCGTTGTGAAGCTCGTGTCCAATCCACCCAATCGATTTGAAACGATTCAGCGTGATGCGCTTGAACCTGCCTCGCGCGCGACCATTCAATTGTTCGAGGACGATACGCAGCAGATCCTCAGCCGAAACGACAGTCCAGACCTCCCGTTTCGATGGAGCGTGAATCCCTACCGGGGCTGCTTTCATGCGTGTGCCTACTGTTACGCGCGGCCGTCCCATGAGTACTGGGGATTCGGGGCGGGAACCGATTTCGAGTCGAAGATTGTGCTCAAGCGCCGCGCGGCGGCCCTGCTTCGTCAGGCGTTTGAAAAGCGGTCCTGGCAGGGCGAACTCGTCGTATTTTCGGGCAACACAGATTGTTATCAACCGCTTGAGTCCACACTCGGTTTGACCCGAGCCTGTCTTCAAGTTTGTGCGGAATACAGAAATCCTGTGGGCATCATCACCAAAGGCGCGATTTCGGTGCGGGACCTGGATTTGTTCAGACAATTGCATGAGAAAGCGTGGATTCGTGTGTATTTCAGTATTGCCTTTTCCGATGATGCGACCGCGCGTCTCGTAGAACCGCAGGCTCCCAGCATCAGCACCAGATTTGATACCATGCGCACCCTCGCAGAGGCTGGGATCCCGACCGGGATTTCCGTGGCGCCGATCATTCCCGGATTAAACGATGAGGCGATCCCTGAGATCCTATCCCGAGCCAAATCGGCGGGAGCGACCTCCGCGACGTGGAGCCTGCTTCGATTGCCGGGGAATGTGGAGTCCGTTTTTCTTGAGCGCATGCGTGACGCCTTTCCCGATCGGATCTCAAAAATTGTGCACCGCATCCGGGAGGTTCGCGAAGGGGCCTTGAGCGAGTCCGAGTTTTTCAACAGACATCATGGGACGGGAACCTACTGGCGCTGTCTTGAGCAGTTATTCGAGGTGGGGCGTCGGCGTGCCGGATTTATTCCGGATGATACGCCCGTTCCGCAGACGTTTCGGCGACCAATGGGACAACAATTATTGTTTGATGGGGAGGAGTCGTCGTGACGCATAACCCGGGATTTATCAAAGTGGTCGATGACGCGCGGGCTCGGGTGCGCGAATGTACCGTATCCGATGTGAAAGTCAGGCTGGAACGCGGTGAACAGTTTCACTTTGTTGATGTCCGGGAAGATGACGAATTTGGGCAGGATCATGCTGCAGGGGCCATCCATATCGGCAAGGGTGTCATCGAACGGGATATTGAAACGGCTATCCCGAATAAGCAGGCGCCGATTGTGTTGTATTGCGGGGGTGGTTATCGGTCGGTCTTGGCCGCAGACAGCCTTCGGCAGATGGGGTATACCGATGTGATATCAATGGACGGCGGGATTAAAGCCTGGCGCGCGGCCGGATATCCTATGGAGAAGGGACCGCGTCGGTGACACATGCCGTTTTCCAGACGCGAATTCTTCAACAATGCCGGGTTCGGGTTGCTCCTTCTGCCGGCACTATTGCGCTCGCCACAGACGATCTTTCGTCATCTGCTTTTCGACCCTGAAGGGCCGTTGGTTCCTCCTAAGCCTGTTCCGGCCAATCCCTATACTCGAGAGGGCCGGTCGCTGGTGGCTATTGTCTATGGCAAGGACCCGCGCCGCATGCTCGCTCGTGCCATCGATTTGCTTGGCGGATGTGACCGATTGGGCTTGCGCGGGAAACGTGTGCTCCTGAAACCCAATGTGTTGAACGATCAGCCGCCGCCATCAACGACCAATCCCCTTGTGGTGAGGGCCATGGCGGAAATGGTAACGGCAGGCGGAGCGGCGGAGGTTGTCGTGGCCGACGGGTCGGGAATCATTCGTCTTCCCACGTCGGCTAATCTGACGAGCACGGGCATGCGGGCGGCAGCGGAGTCAGCCGGGGCCAAGGTTCTGGCATTGGAGGATGAACCCTGGGTGCGTCTTGAACCGCCGGAAGCCCGGGCTCTCACGCATTTCTATTTTTCACGGCCGGTCTATGAGGCCGATCTGGTGATCAACATGCCGGTCATCAAGACGCATCGCTTTGCCGAGTTTTCCTGCAGCCTGAAGAATTTCGTGGGGGCGGTTCACCCGCGCTACCGTCCGTCCGTGACGTTCTGGAGCGGGGACTGGCACGAGCGCATCGCCGAAATCAATCTCGCGGTTCATCCTGTACTGACCGTCGCCGACGGCACCACCACGATGATCGAAGGCGGCCCCACATCGGGAACCCCCTCGAAAACGGATCTGCTCATCTGTAGCGGAGACCGAGTGGCGGTGGACCTGACGGCGATCGCGCTGCTGCGCAGTTTCGGCACTGCGCCGAAGCTGCAGGGAAAACGTATCGGGGATCAGCGGCAAATCAAACGCGCGGCGGCGCTCGGATTGGGGATTGGATCCGGGCGTGGGATTGAACTCATGACCGAAGCGGTGGACCCGGCTCCACCAACCTTCACTCGGCTGGTGGAGCACATCAGGCGGGAGTTGCTCGAGGCGTGACCGTTACTTGTTCGTCCGGTCGAATTCCTTGATGACCTGCTCAGTCAAATCGATCGTGTCTTTGTTGAAGATGACGATTTTGACGGTCTGCTCGCTGCCCTTATCCAGCACCAACTGATAGCCGCCCTTGTCGGCAACCGATTGTGTGGCGACGGCAATCTTCTTCATATAGTCGTCGACGAGTTCTTTCTGCTTGCCCTGCAACTCCTGATTAAACTCCTGCGCGCGCTTCTGGTAATCCTGGATCTTGCTGCGGAAGGACGTTTCCTTCTCTTTCTTTTCAGCCTCAGTCAACTTGGAGGCCTGTTCTTTGAGTTGTTTCTCGGTGTTGCGCAACTCTTCTTCGTCCCGGGACAGCAGCTTCTGGCGGGTCGCCACGTATTCCCGCAGTCCGTCCAGTGCTCGCTTGCCGGCTTTGCTCTTCTCAAGGACCACCTGGGGATCGATCACCCCCATCTTGAACTCCGCCGCCGGACTCGTTGAGAACAAGCCAAGGGTCGCTACGACGAGCGCCCCGACCACAAATGCGCGTCGCCCTGCTCCTTGCCACTTCACACCCATCTCGGGACTCCTTTCAAAGAAGAAAATGTCTCGGTACAAACCTTGGGAGGATAGCTGCCTACCGGTATCGTGTCAAGAAGGCAGGCGTGGAGCGGGGAGTGATTTGACAGGCCGGGGCCCGGTGGCTATAAGCCAGGCAGGACTATTCATTATCTCAACATCCGGCCTGGTGTGATCGTCGGATGAGAAAGGATCCTATGATGTCCCCGGATCAACAGCAGGCCCATCGCTTGTTTGTGAGTGCGCTGCAACATGAAGCGGTCAGCTGCGGACAAGCCGGTTGCGCAGGACCGGTGGAGGCGATCGACCAGTCGCAGACACGGGATCGGGTCAAGACCTTTGACTTGCGCTGTGAGCGCTGCGGGTGGCACGCCAGCGTCACAGGGCGCGAACAGCTCACCCCGCCGTGGGACAATGCCGCCCTGGAGCTGATGGCGGATGAACATTTGATGCATCAACAGCCGGTGTGTCCGTTCGACGAGACGCCGGTGGTGTTCATCTCGATGCCCAATCCGCGACGAAAGGCCAAATACCGGGTGGCCTGTTTCTATTGCGGGAGACAGATAGAGATGGATTGGCCTCCGCCGGAGAGCAAGCGGTAGCGATTCGGGACACGGGTGTTGCGGGAGCACGGGGGCTAGACGAAGTAGCGGCCGGTGTCGAAGTGGTACTCGGCGTTGTCGAGAAGTTGCACAATGCTGTGTGTGTAGTTCCCCGTGCCATCCTGCGCGGTCAGGTCACACTCGGGGCCATCCTCGATGGGGTTCCCGTCCGCATCCGTGATGACTCTCACCAGCGGGCGTTCGCCATTGGTTTTGTCCTGCGCCGGCTTGATGACGACCGCCAGAGGGCCGGAGTCGAGCTGCACGAGGCTGCCGATGGGAATAATGCCAACACAGTTCACGAACAGCTTGAGCAGCACCGGGTCGAATGACTGGCCGCTCTTTCCGAACATGAACTTGAGCACGTTGGCGGGCGACATCGGCTCCCGCCGATACACTCGTGAAGAGGTCATGGCATCGTAACAGTCGGCAATGGTGATGATGCGACTGGCTACGGTTTGACTCCAGGGTACACGGAGTTTGGGGTATCCTGAAAAATCATAGTTCATATGGTGTTCGAACGAGGCTGCCGCCATGCGCGCCGGGACATTGTTGATGCCGCGTGCCTTGACGAGCGTGAACACGCCTTCGATCGGGTGTGACCGCATGATGGCCCACTCGTCCTGCGTAAACTCGCCTGGTTTGTTCAACACGTCCAGGGAAATCGCGCACTTTCCCACATCATGAAACAGCGCCGATAATCCGAGATCAGCCAGTTCGACTTTCGGATACCCTGCTCGATTGCCCAGGGCCATGGCGAGCAGCGAGACGTTCACGGAATGGTTGTGCGTGTATTGGTCATGACAGCGGAGATTGGTCAGGCCCAGCAGCGTGGACTCATCCTGCATCATGAGTTCGACGATGTTCTGAATCGCGCGCTTGGCCTGTTTGAAACTGACGGTTCCGCCGCCGCGCGTGTTTTTCGTGAGATCGCCCAGTGCCGCTGCCGCTTTCGCGTAGCGGCCTTTGGCGATCGCTTTGCGTTTTTCCTTCAACTCTTCAGGACCAGCCGTTGATGCTCCTGGTCGTGTCCCCATGCCACCACTCGCTTCGCCTTCATTCGTTTGCTGAAGCTGAAGTGTGCGGGGTTCTTCCAGTTCGATCCCTTTGACCCCTGCGGTTTGCAGCGCTTCCTGCAGGTCGGCAAGGGAATGTTTTTCAGGGTCGAGGCTGACAAACAGATAGGCGAATTCACGATAGTCTTTGGATTCAGCCGTGGAGGCGAAGGACACTCCGCCGATATGCCATTTGTTCAACGCCTCGATGATGCTCGCAAAGACCGCCATCTGCTGCGAGCTCATCTTCAAATGGCTATCTCCGAGAAACAAAAAATCATTCTGCAGCCGGAGTATCACCGGGTGATCAGCCGCCAACGTCTTGACCAGGGTCAACATGGAGTCTACCGGCTTGTCGAGCGCTGCATTCGTGCGGCCATGGATGCGCGACGTTTTGATGAGGACGTTCAGCTGCGTCACCAGCTGGATCCCCAGCATGGCGAGTTGCTGATCGAGAATGTCGCCGGCCTCAGAGCCTTTGCCAATTTTGTTGGCGAGCGACCGTTCATGCGTGAGAATCGGGTGCGCGGTATCCGTGTTCGTGAGCGGGTTGGCAGGGGAGGGGGAGTCGGTCACAGGGATCTCCTCGCAATCAAGAATTCGCTGCCGATGGAACGGCTTGCCGTTGTTGTCGATTTGCGACGGAGAGTGCGGCGGCGCAGGCTTGCCGGACGGCGGTGCCGCCTTTTTTCTGTCCCAGCTCCAGAGCAGCCGTTGCCGCCGGAGTCGCCAGCTTGCCGAGGATATCCGCCGCCAACAGGGCCAATTCTTCTTTCTTCTTCCGATTGGTCCAGGACCACTCCGTCAGCAACCCTTGCCAATAGGGGACGGCTTCATCCGCGGCGGTCTGTTTGAGCGCCTGATAGATCGCTCGTTTCTCGGCGGGTGACCGGTCATGGAAGTCATCGGCGGTGACAAACGGTGCCCAGGTGGAAAAGCCGGCATTGTACTGACCGCTGGCGAGCACCTTCATCGCCGTCAAGCGAACGGTTTCATCGCTGTCGCCCAACAGACCGACCAGCTTTACGCCGCTGCCGGAGGGACGAAGCGTGGCCAGGATTCGGAGGGCCTCACGTCGCACGGTAGCTTCGGGATGACGCAACGCTTTTTCCACGCTGTCACCGAAGCGGGGATCATTCCACCGCGAGATGAGGGTCAACAGGTTGCGCACGTAGGTCGGTCGTTTGTCGGTCAGGCCGCGTACGATCGGTTCAGCATGGTCCCGCGCGATGGTCTGCAGGGCCTCCATGACCACCGCTTGGTGCGTCGGCGAGTCCAGGATCGCCAGGACCGAGCAGAGACCCGGGATTGAGTCCTGTTTCATCATGAGCAGGAGGGTGAGTAATCCTTCTGTCTTGGCATGCGGTGTGCGGTTCAGGTGAATGCCGATAGCTTTCAATCGTTCCGGTCGAGACAATCCATCGAAGAGTCCCGCGACCTGTTGTTTATGGCTCTCCGAAAGATCCGGGCGAACCGTTTCCGCCTCCTGCAACATGGTCAGCACAGTTTCGATCAACGTCCATTGTCCGGCGCGAATCAGCACATCCAACACATGATCCCAGACGTCGAATAATTTGGTCAGCAGGGCAGGCGAGGGTTCAGAAGCCAGCACGGCCGTCAGGATGTCGAGAATGTAGGTGGTGGCGTCACGTTCAGTTTCCCGCTGGATCTCTTGCGTCAGTGCTTCGTGCTCCCGTTCGGATACATCGTACCCGACGACATTGGTCTGGAAGCGACGGTTCCGGCTGGTGCCGCTGCCGGAGGGGTCTTCGGCAGTCTGGGTGGGAGCGCCGTCCTGGCCTTCTTTTTCGACGGTCGTTTTCGCACGTTCTCGGTCGAGGAGTTCACGCAGGGAGCCGACCTGCATGCTCATGTATCCCTGCGTCTGGAGTTCGAGCTCATCGAGTCCGAAGCCGGAGGAGCGAACGAGTTCTTCCGCGGTGACTAGAGTGATGGTCTCGAGATTCTTGGCCCACAAACGCGTCACGATGTCGTCGTCTTCTTCATGGTCGGTCGTCACGTCTGCGGAATTCGTCTCATCGGCCGGCATGCCCCACAACGCTTCCAGAAAGAAGGACAGGTCCTCGTGGGTAAGCCCTTGATGGAACGCCAGCTCTCGAATGCCGTCCGAGTACATCTTGAAGGCGAAGCTATCCCCCGTCGCGTCGCGCTCTGGCTCGTAGACGACTTCGTTCTTAAAGAAGAGCTGGTTGCGTTGTACGAGAAGGGCGAGGCGGTTGTGCTGCGCGAGATGTTTGGCGAGATCGTCGTAAAACTGCTGGAAAAATCGCTGCGCCACCGGGTTCTTGGTGCCGTAGGTACGAGCCGATTTGGCGGCCTTGTCGAGCAGTTTCAACAACTGCTTGATCGCGGCGACCTCGGGGTCGGTGCCTGGTTTCACGAAGGGAACGAGCGGAGTGCCTTCTTCGAGCGGAGCCGTAGGTTCCATATGTGTCAGTCGTACCGTGAGCCTCATTTTTCGTCAAGAAAATAGCCGGTCTGCGCAGATCTCGTCTGTGCGGGGCCGCGTCGCGTACATCTAATGATGAAGAAATGCCTGCCATTGCGCCGACGTGTTGGGGACAGTAGAATCCTCTCGTGACCATCTCGAATCGATCTCCGCTCATTCTCTGTTTCGGTGATAGCCTCACGGCTGGTTATCAGACACCAGGTCCGGCGCATCCGTTGGCCGAGGAGACGCCCTACGGCCACGTGCTGCAGGAATGTCTTGGGGTTCAAGGCCGGGTAGAGGTCAGCGGAATCTGTGGTGAAGTGACCGGCGAAATGGTTCTGCGCTTTCGGTCCACCGCCCTTGAACGTCATCCGCAGACGGTGGTCATTCTGGGGGGGACGAATGATCTGGGCTGGAATGCGAATCCGGCTGAGATCATGCGGAATCTGACCAAGATGTATGAGTTGGCGAGAGCCTCCTCGATCGTTCCTGTTCCCGTCACTGTGCCGTCCATTCGTGTCGATGTGGGAGCGGAGAACCCCGATGCCGCGTCCTGGCTCGCGCAACACATTCAACGACGCCAGCAGTTGAACGCCATGATCGCAGAGTATGCGGAGAGAAAGGGTCTGCGCTATGTAGACCTGTTCACCGCGACGGCCGAACCGGTGTCGCTCATGCTGGCGGAACCCTACTCAAATGACGGCCTGCATCTCAGCACCAGCGGGTACGCGCTGTTTGGCCGATTGGTGTATGAGCAGGTGCGCGTCGGCAATGCGATTCCCGGAGATGCGCCGGTCTCCGATCCGGCGCGTTCATGATTGAAGAGGTCACGGATCGAACCTTTACGCGCGAGGTGGAGCAGGCCCCGGTGCCAGTGCTCGTCGAATTCTGGCAGCCCGGTTGCGGCCACTGTGTGGCGCTGCTCGCGCAGCTGGAGCAGTTGCAGCAGGAGGTAGGGGCGGCGGTAAAGATCGTGAAGATGAACGTGCAGGAAAATTTTCAGATCCCTGCTGAACTGGAGATCAGTTCATTGCCGGCCCTGGCCTTGTTCGAAGGGGGATCGTTCGCCCGGTTCATCGGGGGCATCGGAAAGAAGGACGAGATCCGAAAACAATTGCCTCTTAGGTCGTAGAAGGTCCGGCCACTTGGGTTGGTCGAGAGAGCCTCGGGGAGGGAAGCAGGAAACCGAATATTTTCCCCGCAGGGCTAGAGTATGCGCCAGGCCCGCCCGTCGTTTTGAATCATGCGTTCGGCTTCCACCGGTCCCCAGGTCCCGGCTTGATATTCGGGCAGCCAGCGCAGTTTCTGTTGAGCCCAGCCGTCCAGGATTTTCGTGACCCAATCCCATGACGCTTCCACCGCGTCACGCCGCATGAAGCGGGAGGCGTCGCCTGCCATCACATCCAGCAGCAACCGTTCGTAGGCTTCCGGCGAGGGGCATCCGAAAACGTCGCTGTACTGGAAGTCCATCTCCACCGGATGTGTCTGCGCGCGTGTCCCCGGAACGCGCGAGATGATGCGGAGAGACAGGCCCTCATCAGGCTGAATGCGTAAGGTCAGTACGTTGGCTGGCTGAGGGCGCGCGGGGTCGGCATTGAAAAGAATCTGCGGAATGTCTTTGAATTGCACCGCGACTTCACTCGCCCGCTTGGGCAAGGTCTTGCCGGTACGAAGGTAAAATGGCACGCCTGACCAGCGCCAGTTTTCCACGAACGCTTTGACCGCCACATACGTTTCGGTGGTGGAGTTCGGATTGACGCCCTTCTCCCGACGATAACCCGGCACAGGCTGGCCATGAGCGGTCCCCTCAGCATATTGGCCCCGCACCGTATATCGCTCGACATCCTTGCCGACGATGGGCCGCAGGCAGCGCAACACTTCCATTTTCGCGTCTCGTACCACATTGGGGTCCAGGGAATAGGGGGGCTCCATCGCGACGAGACAGAGTAATTGCAGCAGGTGATTTTGAATCATGTCCCGCAGCGCGCCGGCCTCTTCGTAGTAACTGGCTCTGGTCCCCACACCTTCAGACTCGCTGACGGTAATCTGGACGTGATCGATATATTTGTGGTTCCAGATCGGTTCGAAAATGCTGTTGGCAAACCGGACCACCATGAGATTCTGGACCGTCTCCTTCCCCAGATAATGATCGATCCTGAAGATCTGGGACTCCTCAAAGACTTTGCCCGTCACCGCATTGATCTGTTGCGCGGAGGCCAGGTCGCGTCCCACCGGTTTCTCCACGATGATGCGCGAATAGGATGATCCGGAGGATGTCGCCAAACCTGCCGTCGCCAGTCCCTCACAGACCGAGGCAAAGGAGCTGGGCGGAATGCTCAAATAAAAAATGCGGTTCCCGGGTAACTGCATCGCCTGCTCAACCTGCTCCGCCTTGGCGCGGAGCGCGGCATAGGTGTGCGGGTCTTCGTTCTCTCCCTGGATATAAAACAGGTGGGATTGGAACGTGGCCCAGGTCTCTTCGACCAGGGCCTGGCGCGAATGTTTGATGACGCCTTCTTTCACCAGATTGCGGAATTCCTCATCGGTCATCGCTTTGCGGCCCAGGCCGATCACGGCATACTTGGCCGGCAATAGCCCGTCGAGCAGCAGGTTATAGACGGCCGGAATGAGACGGCGGCGAGCGAGGTCTCCGGAACCGCCGAAAATGACGAGCGTGCACGCCTCGATCGGAGTGACGGCTTCAGGAACAGGGTTGATATCGACAGGGGTTGTTGGCGAAGACATGGTGTCGGTGTCCGTGGGGTTGAAGGATCAGCGCCGGACGCTATGCCCGCCGAAGGCGTTGCGCAAGGCCGCCAGCATTTTTTCCGCGAACGATTCTTCCTGTCGCGACCGGAAGCGGGTAAAGAGCGCCGCGGTGAGCGTCGGTACGGGCACGTCCTTATCGATGGCGTCTTGAATCATCCAGCGGCCCTCGCCGGAATCCTGCACATAGCCTTTCAGCTTTTCGAGCTTGGGATCCTGCTGCAGGGCTCCGACGGCCAGTTCCAGAAGCCAGGAGCGGACCACGCTGCCGTGCATCCAGACATCGGCAATTTTTCCCAGGTCGAGGCGATACTCGCTTTTCGCCATGAGCTCGAATCCTTCGGCATATCCCTGCATCATGCTGTACTCAATGCCGTTATGAACCATTTTGACGTAGTGACCCGCGCCGTGAGTTCCCATGTGAGCCCAACCCTGTTGGGGTGCCAGTGTTTCAAAGATAGGGGTCAGGCGCTGAACCGGCTCCTTTTCGCCGCCGATCATGAGGCAATATCCGACGGTCAGTCCCCAGATGCCGCCGCTCGTGCCGACGTCCACATAATTGATGCCCTTGTTCTTCAACTCGGCGGCGCGCCGCGTGTCGTCGTGGAATCGGGTATTGCCGCCGTCGATGATGGTGTCGCCTGGCTGCAACAGTGCACTGATGGCCTGAATGGTGTCTTCTGTCGGGGCTCCCGACGGGACCATGATCCAGACTGCGCGGGGTGCGGTCAGCTTGGAGACGAGGTCGCTCAACGAGGCGGCGCCGATACAGCCCTTGCCTTCCGCCTGCTTCACGATATCGGGTGCACGATCATAGGCCACGATGCGGTGGCGGCCCTGTTGCAGGCGCGTCACCATATTCATGCCCATCTTGCCGAGTCCGACGAATCCGAGTTCCATAGGTCATCCTCTCTGTTGAAGAGCGCGCTGCGATGACTGGTGCGAAGCCGGGCTCTGGAAGAGTGCCGACGCACCTGTTCGGTGAAGTCCCGATGCTAACACGGTTGGCCGCCGACGCAAGGGGATGCCGGCTCGAACGGGACGGCGAAGCCCTCCTAGTCCACGCGGGGCGGGAGGGGGATATCGCGGAACAGGGTTTCGGCAAACCGTCGGCCCGCCATCAGGCGGTCGTGAAGCGTGGCCGCGCTCAAGAATTGACTGGCCAATTCTCCGAGTGCCGGATCACGCGAAGCCAGGAACCGGAGGGTGTCGACCGGCGCCGTAAACCAGAGGCCTCGGGTCCGAAAGAACGCCGTCACGCAGTCTTCAAAGAAGAGTTGCAGCAGGTATTGCGCGGTATTGGGTTTGTCGCGAAGGTCTTCGACCTTACCAAGCCAGTGCAGGCATTCGGCCTTGAGGCGGATGCGTTCATGGATACTGGCCGCCGGCGGACCTTGACGGAAGCGCTGCGCGGCTTTGGCGATCACTTGTGCCGCAATGTCCTCGTGGTCGTAGAGCACGCGCCCCTTGCGGAGCAGAGGAGCCAGGCGAGGGGAATAGGCGAGATCTTCGGCCACAGTCTTATGTTCACCGTAGCGAATGTCCACGAGCCGGTCACCCACGCGAATCATTTCCTGTCCATCCGCCGGGCCCTTGACCAGCACGATGAGATCGATATCGCTGTGTGCGGTCACGGCACGACGGGCCCCTGATCCAACCAGAATAATACCGACGAGGTCGCCGCCTCGTTTGGCACGGACGAATTTGACGGCGCCGGCGAGGGCCTCGTCATATCCGGGCGGCGTTACGGCAGGGGGCATTTCGGGAGGTTCCGGAACATCGAGCAATTCGGCTTTCAGCTCTTCCGATGAAGGCAGTACCGGGGAGGGCTGAGATGAGGAGGCTGCAAGTGGTGATTCCATGTCTATCCTTACACGTGGTCAGGCGCCCTGCACACGGCGTATCTGTTGCTCAAGCGTGCCGAGCCATGTATCGAACGGCTGGTCGGCGTCGACGATGATCTCAAGTTTTCCATTAGGAAGTTTGCGGACCACGCCAGGGCTTTCCGGCGAAAGGGGAATTTCCACCCACTCGCGATTGAGGCCCAGGGCATCCGTGGCTTCGAGAATGCGGCTGATTTGTTGAAACGAGACGGCGTGGAGCGACACGTATTCCTCTCTGCTCGGATGAGCGTGTTGGCATTTTAGGAGGGGGGAGCCAGCCTGTCAATGTGAGTGGTCGACTGTCATTTGAGGACGCGGGCGATTCGATCGGCTGCCTGTTCGATCATCTCGGCCGACACGTCGAGATGAGTCACGGCGCGACAGGTGTGTGCGCCGACAGCATTGATCAGCACGCCCTCTTGCTTCAGCGCGGCGACAAAGGCCGGCAGGGAGAGTTTGTTGCTGTGCACCTCGAAGAAGAGCATGTTCGTTTCGACCGTGGCTGGATCGATGGCAACGCCGGGAATCTGTTGCAGCCTGGTGGCCAGCCGCTTGGCATGTGCATGGTCCTCCGCGAGCCGTTGGATATTGTGTTTCAACGCGTAGAGGCCTGCTGCCGCCAGAATGCCGGACTGGCGCATGGCGCCTCCGTACATGCGGCGGAACCGACGGAGGCGTTCTAAAAGGCCGGGATCATCGGTGGCGATCAACGATCCGGCCGGAGCCCCTAATCCTTTTGATAGGCAGAATGTGACCGTCTCGAAATGTCGTGCATATTCCGCCGCCGACACGCCCGATGCCACGACTGCATTAAACAGGCGGGCTCCGTCGAGATGCATCGGCACCTGATGGGCAGAGGCTACCGCATGAATGGCTTGAATGGTCGAGAGCGGATAGACCGTGCCGCCTCCGGCGTTGTGAGTATTTTCAATGGAGATCAGGGCGGTCTGGATACTGTAGGGGTCTTTGGGGCGGATGGCCGCCTCGACCTGCTCCGCCGTCATGAGGCCTTGCGTGCCGGTCACCCAATGGAGTTGCACGCCGGCCAGCGCCGCCGCTGCACCCTGTTCGTAGCGAATGATGTGACATCGACCTTCAACAATTACTTCACGTCCCGGTTCGGCCTGCGCCCGCAGAGACAGTTGATTGCCAAGGGTGCCGGATGGCACGAAGAGCGCCGCACGTTTCCCGACCAGGGCGGCACCGACTTCCTGTAGCCGGTTCACGGTGGGATCTTCGCCGTAAATGTCGTCACCGACCTCGGCACGGGCCATGGCCTCGCGCATGGAGGGAGAAGGTTTCGTGACCGTATCGCTCCGGAGATCGATCATGGGTAAGCCCTCGTCATAAGAAATATGGTGGCTGCTGCAGGAGGAGGTGCGGGCGGCATTGTAGCAAATTTTTTTTCGTGCCGGTGATCGCAGGCCTGCTACACTGGCCCTCATTCGGAGTCCAATGGAAAGATGGCGTCAGTCAGTGATCCGGTTTGTGCAGGCGGAGCCGCAAGAGCTGCGGCCGTTAGCCTGGTCGTTCGGATATTTTTTCTGCCTCCTCTGCGGCTACTACATTCTGCGCCCTGTGCGCGATGAAATGGCAATCCAGGGCGGAGTGCACAATCTACCCTGGATGATGACCGGCACCTTTGTGACGTTGCTTGCCGTGACGCCGCTGTTCGGCTGGCTCTCGGCGCGGTATTCCCGCTATCGGTTGTTGCTCGCCGTCTATCTGTTCTTTATCGCCAATTTGTTCGCCTTATATATCCTGATGACGAGCCACCAGTATGTGGAATGGGTGGCGCGTGGATTTTTCGTCTGGCTCTCAGTGTTCAATCTGTTCGTGGTGTCGGTGTTCTGGAGTTTCATGGCCGACCTGTTTACGCCGGCGCAGGGGGCGCGCCTGTTCGGAGTGGTTGCAGCGGGGGGCAGTACGGGCGCCTTGTTCGGCCCGCTCATCACGACCGGACTCACCTACGTCTTTCCGGTCCCCATACTCATGCTGGTTTCGGCCGCGTTCCTGTTGGCTTGCATCGGATGCATCTACAAGTTGGAGGTGTGGAGTCGAAGCCGGTCGATTACGCATCGAGAGAACAGCGGCGAACCGTTGGGCGGCGGCTTCCTGGCCGGGATTCGGCTAGTCTGGTCGTCGCCGTACCTGCTCGGCATTTGCGGCTATCTCACCTTTTTGACCATGACCGCCACCTTCTTATATTTCGAACAGGTGCGCCTGGTAGCCGAGCACTTTAGTACGCCGGAAGCCCGGACGCGCCTCTTCTCCACTCTGGACTTTGCGACGAATATCCTCACCTGGCTGACGCAGCTCCTGATCACGAATCGAGTGGTAGCCCGGTTCGGTCTGGTGGTGGCCCTGCTGTTCCTCCCGGCCGTCAGCCTGCTTGGCTTTCTGGGGATCGCCCTGTGGCCGGGGTTGGTGGTGTATGTGAGTTTTTCCGTGTTGCGTCGGGTGGGGGAGTATGCGCTTTCCAAACCGGCACGTGAGGTGCTCTTCACGGTTGTCAGTCGCGAGGAGAAATACAAGGCGAAGAATTTTATTGATACTGCGATCTCGCGGGCCGGCGATGCCTCGACAGGATGGCTGGTTTCCGGCATCAAGGCCCTCGGGGTGACGACGGGGCAGATCGCCTGGGTGTTAGTGCCGCTCATGTTGCTCTGGGCCTGGCTCGGTCGATGGCTCGCGACAGAGCAGCGCAAACAGATCGCCCAAGGGGAAGGGCCCAAGCGCCTTCCATCCTAAGGGCTGGTGCCGACGAGGGGCCTCGCTTTGACTCACAAAAAAATCGCGTGTTATAGTCCGGCGCGTAGACCTGAGCATGTCGTCATCCGGTGACGTGGCGATTGCCCCGCGCCTGGTACCCATACTTCGGATCGTCCACTCACCAGATCACCAAGTTGGGGAAAAAATGGTTGAAGTTCCAGTTAAGCTTTACCTTGATAAAGTTCTGAAGACGGCGCGCGAAGCGGTGCGTCCGACCTCGCTGCTGACAGGTCCGGTTCGGGACAACGCGCTGCGCAGTGTGGCGGCGGCAATTGCGGAGGCTGAGGAAGCCATCCTGGCCGCCAATGAGAAGGATGTGGACGCGGTCGGCAAGTCGATGACGGGTTATGAAAACCGGGAGCGCGTGCGTGATGCGGTGGCGCGGATTCGCATGACGGCCGACGACGTTAAGGCCCTTGTGGATCGTTTGCATCACATTGCCGATCTGCCGGATCCGCTGGGGGACGTGTTAGGGCGTCACGATGAGCCCAACGGTCTCCAGGTCAGCCGGGTTCGCGTGCCGATCGGGGTGATCGGCATTGTGTCGGAACTGTCGCCGCTGGAGACGATCGATGCACTGGCCCTGTGCCTGAAGTCAGGCAACGTCTGTGTCTTTCGCGGCTCACCGGATTGGACCTTCACGCAACAGGTCATCGCCGCCGGGCTTGCGACGGCCATGGCGAACGCCGGGATTCCCAGGGGCGCCTGTACGATTATTGACCGTCCGGAGAAGGAGGCGGCGCTGGAGCTGATCAAGTCCGGCAAGGCGCTGGATGCGATCATCCCGCGCGGCGGCGCCGGGCTTCGCAAGGTGGTGCAGGAGCAGGCCAAGATGCCGATCCTCTGCCACGACGGTGGTATCACTCACATTTATATCGACGATGACGTCGAGATCCCGCTCGCGCAGAATATTGTGGTGAACTCCAAGGTCCAAAACCCATCGGCGCCCAATTCGCTGGATACCCTCTTGGTCCACCAGGGCATTGCGAGACCGCTGTTGTCGGCGCTGATCCTTCGGTTGCTGGATGAGTTCAAAATCGACATTTACGGTTGTCCGAAAACCGTGTCTTTGATGGGGCAGATGCTCATGACCGGTCACAAAGCGGTCAAGCCGGCGCAAGAGGCGGACTGGAACAAACAGTTCCAGGGGCCGACCATGGCCATTAAGATGGTGCCCAGCTTTGACGAGGCGCTCGCCCATATCGCTCAGCATGGTCCCAGTCACACCTGTGTCATCGTCACCAAGTCTTATGACTCGGCGATGCGATTCAGCAAGGAAGTGGATGCGGGGTCGGTGCTGGTAAACGCGTCGTCGCGCTTGAATGCCGGCGACAGCCTTGGTTTCGGCGCCGATATCGGGTTGAGTTCCACACGCCACCATGCGCGTGGGCCGATCGGACTGAATCAACTCACCTGTGAAAAGTATGTCGTCTTCGGCAGCGGGCAGCTCCGGCATCCGCACCCGGTTCCCCTGGCGTACGAAGACGCCATCATGCTCAAGCGGCCGTAACGCGCGTAGCGTGTCGCTTTCCCGGCAAGAGGACCCCGTGCCTGGTGACCGGAACGACGAGATTCAGGTGGCCCTGCGCGATCACCTTGCCTGGTGGGGCTTACGGCACATCGAATCCGATGCCGCCTATTTTGCGTGGCAACGGGATGTGTTTTCGCTGCAAGAGCTGGCCACGCTTCATCAGCATGTCGAAGCCAAACGATTGGCAACGGATGGCCCGTCCGCTGAAATTGCCTTCTACGATCTCACGGCCCAGCCTCGGTTCGTTCCCGCCCTCTACAGTCAACGCTACGAATATTATCTCCAGGTCGGCTCACGGGTCGCGCGTCAACTCGACGGGGCGCAAACCATGCTCGATGTCGGCTGCGGCATCGGCCTCCTGACGACCTTCTATGCGAAACAATGTCCCGATGCGACGGTGGTGGGAATCGACCGGTCGCCTGCCTCCATCGCCCTCGCACGACAGCGGGCGCAGGAATTGGGATTAGCTAACCTGCGATTCGAATGCCTGGATCTGGATCAGCAGGAACTGAGCGGCCGGTTTGATCTGATCATTGCCACGCATTGTCTGCTCCAGGCTGAGCAGGATCCGGGGCTCCCCAGTTCCGACTGGCTGGATTTCGCGCGAGCATTGGATACCAACGCCCAACAAACGTTTGAACAGCGGACCGGGCTGGGGCCACGGTTGGATCCGCTTCGCGGCGCGCTCGCATCACATGGTCGAATGATCGTGTTTGAAAAGGCCAGGCAACTCGCGCGGCGCATTCCATTGCAGCGGGCGCTGGCGGCACGTGGCCTCGCGCCGCTCCGATCGCCTGAACCGATCCGGTACCATTCAATCGAAGAAGTGACGGATGATGGTCCCCTATATGTGACGGGATTGGTTTCCTCTTCGAATGTTCTGCCATGGGACGAGGCCCCCGAGCCGGACGGGGTTCCTCCTCTTCATGTGGAGCGGTTGCGATCCGTTCCGGCGGAGCAGGACCAGCCGCTGTACGAAAACCATGGGACTTCCGCCCAACAGGCCTGGCTGGATCTCCCCGCCAAACAGGTGGTGGAGCAGGTCACCAGGAAAGAAGCCGATGGACGACAGCTGCATGTGGAGTGGGGACGGGCGGATGGACTCGTGTATCTCTATTGCGCCAACACCTTCGATCAGCGTCAACTGGTCGTGATCGAACCAGCCCGGGCGGCGATGGTGCAAACCTACTACAAGGAAATCATCGGCAGTCAGCCGGACGGCGGGAGGGAAGTCTTGCGATGAGCGCGTCGAGCGGTCATTCCGAACGTACTGTAGATGTGGTGCCGGAAGTGGTGGGACTTATTCCGGCGGCCGGGATGGCCAAACGTCTGCAGCCCTTTCCGTGCAGCAAGGAGGTTTATCCTGTCGGGTTCGCGCTCGATGAGAAGACCGGGGCGCCTCGTCCGAAAGTAGCCGCGCAGTATTTGCTGGAGAAGTTCAGGGCGGCTGGAATCACCAAGGCTTACCTCGTGATCAAGGATGGGAAATGGGACATTCCCAACTATTTCCGGGATGGCAGCCTTCTCGGGTTGTCGCTCGCCTATATCGTAATTCCCGGGTCGCTGGGGCCGCCAGATACCTTGGACCGTGCCTATCCGTTCATCGAGGCGAAGCGCGTCGCCTTCGGGTTCCCGGATATTCTCTTCGGGCCTGACGACGCCTATGCCAGATTGATTGCGCAACAGGAACGGACCGGAGCCGACGTGGTGTTGGGCCTTCATGAGATCGAAGACCCGCGCGTGTGGGACATGGTGGAGTGCGGTGAAGATGGCCGTGTGCGTGATCTTGTGATGAAACCGGCTTCGACGACGTTGACTCACGGTTGGTGTTGCGCGGTCTGGACGCCGGCGTTTACGGAATTCCTCCACTCGTTTCTTCGAACCGATGAGACCAGGCGCAATCTCGACCGGCTGGCGAGTAAGGCCAACGACCCGGGCGGTGATTTAGCCGTCGGCGTCGTTCTCCAAGCTGCCTTGAAGGCCGGTCTCTCGATCCAGAGCGTCAAGTTCCCCGACGAACGTTACCTGGATATCGGAACGCCGGAGAATCTCGTCAAAGCCGTTCGACAATTTTCCCAGCTCGAATAATCTCGCCCCTGTCTACGGATAGGCCGCAAGGAGCCGCTCGGCAGCCCGCAAGCGTGCCTGTCCTGCCTTGTCCTTGAATTGCTTTCGGCAGGGGTTACAGAACGTCAGCCTCCCCGCGATCGAGTGAATGTCTCGCTTGTCGTTGTAGAAGAGAGGGCAATCAGCCGGTCCGACCCGTCGTGGATGCGGCGCAATTCCCGCGACGACTGTCGCCGCCAGGTGCGCCATCATACGTTCGACCGTGAATTCACGTTCGTTCAGCTGTTCCAGCAACCCGAAGGTCGAGGTGACAATGAGCGGGTCCCGACGCCAATAGTAGAGGTACCTAGTCCGCGCGTCTTTCATCGGGAAGTTGATCATGCAGATGAGGGTCTCAATGCCCAATTCTGTCGGTTTGGTTTTCAGTCGGTCATATAAGGTTTCGGCTACCACAAAGGCCTGATCCTTCTCCTGCTCCCGCCGCCAGATTCCGATCGGTGCAGGAAATGACACGGTCTCAAACGCATACTGGTTTTGGGCCTTGGTCAGGCGCTCGCAGATTTCCGGCAGATGCGGAATCATGCGATGCGCATTCCAGATCCCGATCTTGGTCCGATTTTCCACCGCGCGTCGCCGGCTGCGTACGGCCGCGGTTCTCGTCCGTTCGTAGTCCGCCGCCGTCCTCGGCAGGCAAAGATGTTGTGCGGGATTGCGGGCAAAGACCACCGGGACGGCCCAGTCGATGGCTTCCCCGGAGATCGAGTAATTCACCGATACCCGCGCCTCACGGGCGGCATCCCCGATACTGTGTCCCATCGCCAGGGCCCAGTAGAAGTGGCGGGAGAACGCGGTGGCGGAGACATCCAGAACCGGGTACTGATTGGCGACCACGGCAGGCACCCCGCCGGCAATGAGGGCCTGGGCCACGCCGCGACTGAAATCCTGTCGGCCGCCGTGCCCCGTTTCGCAGGCATTCAAACAGACCAGACGAATGCCGCGGCGGCAGACGATCTGGCGCAGGGTGGAAGAATCCAATCGCTGTTCGCCGCCATCCTGATTCTCAAAGATCAGATAGCCACAGTCGCTTTGTTCGTTATATTCCCCATGGCCGATGAAGTGGAGGACGTCGATCGGCGCCTCCGCAGATTCAAGCGTCCGGTGCAACAGCTCCGGAGTGGCATCGAGCAGCAGTTCCACTTCAGCCAGCCCCGCGTCGAGGAGGCGGCGGAAACCACTGCGAATCACATCGGCTTCTTCCTCCACCGAGAGGGTGCCGAGTCCCAGCGGCTGGGCGACCACGACGAGGATGCGCATGGTAGGACGAACCGGAATACGCTCAGCCGGAATGGCCGTGAGCACGTTGCGCGTAAAATTGACTTCCTCCAGCGCTAGGAACGTTCGCCGATCGGGGTCGTAAATGAACTCCCAGGACTGGTCGGCGATCCACCCGATGTCGGAGGTGAAGATCAGGTTCAGCCGCTGGCTGACCTGCTCCGAGCGGGCCGCGTCATACAGTCGGCGAACCTGTCCGGGAAACAGCGCGGCGAAAAGCGCACCGCCCATCTGCTGGAGTTCGGTTTCATTCGGAAGCTGCGGGTACGCAGGGTCTCCGTTGATGTAGCCTTGAATATGGGCTTGGCCTGCCTTGATTCGATCCCACTGGGTCGGCACGTGATCACTGTTGTTCCGACGTGCCGTTGCAGCGGTCTTCCGCTCGCCTCTCGTGTGCAGATGCTCCATGACGCGGGCGTTGCGAAACGTGGCAATGAGTTGCGCGACTTCTGCTCCCTGCTTGGGGGCGACGAGCGCAATGTGAAACACGTCGTCCGGCTCCGGCGAGGGCGCGAGCGACGTGACAGGTGGACTGATCTGTTGAGGGGAGAGCGCAGGACTCGTGACAGGGGGCGCCTCGCGACGCCTGGCCGGGACGCCGGGCGTCGGTGCTTCTATTCTGGCGGCGCCTCGTCGGCGGCCCGACGGCAGGTCGTGCTCGATGTCCATGGGGGTGACCGGTTGTGTGTCGCCGCGCAATGCACGGACAAGAAAATCGACCGTGCCGGGATCTCCAAAGAAGTTCACATGGTTCACGGGCTGCTGTTGCGACAGGTTGCCTCCCAACCCGAAACAACCGACACGGTCTCCTGGAATGGCGGCTGCTCCGGTTCCAGGATCGACCCGCCATCCGCCTTCGGTCGGCACCACGAGATCATTTGCGGTCGGAAAAAACAAATCCGCGCCCGTATCGATGATGCGTTGGAGCAACCCGGCATCCGGTTCAAAATTCGCGACCAGCGCAGAGTAGGCTTGGCCGGGCGGGCCTGGTGCCGCCTGTAGTGCCTGGATGATCTCGCCGTTGTTATCCATCGAGGCCAGGCCCGGCAGGCTGCCGACCAACCGGCGCGCGATCCAGGACAGAGCTTCACTCACAAACTCCACACCGGTGGTGAAGGGATTGTCAGGGAACAGTTCCAGCACGTTGGAGAGCCAATTGGTGTATTGCGTCACATGGTCCGGCGAAGCGAGCGGAGTTCCTCCATTCGGACTGGCCACCAGCACGGCGCGGCCGACGGCAAAACGATCGGCTAATGCACCGAACCGCTCGCGTCGTTCGACGAGGTGACGCAGGACCAATCCGCCGCGTGAATGGGTGATGACGTCGAAGGTGGTGGTGCGATCGGGCAGGGCGTCGAGCAACATGCGAACGTTTTCTTCCGGCGTGCGGCTGAGGGTGAAGTGATCGAAGCCATAGATGCGGTTGCCGTAGAGCTCCTGCAGTTCGGCAAACAGTGTCTTGCCGTTGCTGCCTTGGGTCTTCGCCAATTCCTTGAAGGCGGCGGTCGTGCTTGAAAACGTCCCGTGGATGAACAAGAGATTACGTCCGGTGGAACTCAAGGTCTGGAGATCGGCGGCAGGCAGCACGTCGGTGCTGCCGAGGGCTTCTGGAGTGACCGTGATCCACCCTTCCTGGCGCCCTTTGTGTTTCCAGCTGGCGGTTTCCCACAACAGGGCGAGTTTGGCGAGCGCATAGTCGGCAATCTTCCCGGCCACCTTGAGTACCACCGTCTTGATGGCGGCACTGATGAACCCGCGCCGCCCGCCCGGCTCAGCGATGGGCGCGGCTGGAACGGGGATGGAAAACCGGTACAGGGTTCGCGTGCTCCTCCGCCTGCCGCGACGAGCCGGTTCCGTTGGCATATGGAAGCGAATCGCTCCGGACGCGTAGCGTGTCATGACGATGTAGACATCATCGGGCCCACCTTCGACGTCCAGGGTGAGAGGCGCCGGCGTTCCTTCGCCGCGCCTGGCCTTGGGTGTGGCCGTGAGCGTCTGTTCGACTTGCCAGCGTTTGGTCGCGGTGAGATTCGCCAGAAAGGGATCCGGTAGTTCAGTCGCCGCCCGTCGCCCTCCGCGAGTCTGCTCCGTTGCGCGAACGTCCCACCCCTCCGCTGTTGCCCAGGTCACCTTGCCGGATTTCATTGTCGCCATGATGTGCTCCTGCTGTTGTCGTCTGGTGGTGCGATGGTGTTTCGATCAGGGATTGATGACTTGTCGTTCGCCCTGCGTGGAGCGTCGGTCCTGCCTAATTTGGCGACCATGCGCGGGTCAAGCTCTCCACGTAACGAATGTTCGCCGCGCTTATCCCACAACCGGAGTAATCAGGCAAGCGGTTCCTTGAGGAGCGGAGAAGGGCAGGGGATGAGGACCCGAGAAACGGAAGGAGGGAAGTGTGGTCCGCTGAACCGTTGTGGCGCTTAGAAACCGAGTGCTTTCTCTAGATCCGCCTGCTCTTTTTTGAAGGTCTTCTTCCGCCCTTCTTCGGCCTGCGCCTGGCGTTGCTCGGTCTGTTTCTGAATGGCTTCGGCTTGCTTGGCGTCGCCGGCCATCGCGTAAAACTCCGCCGCAATCTCGCCTTCACCCTTGGCCTCGTGGCGTTTCGCCAGAGCTAGCGCCTTGTCGCGAACCTTTTTGACGCCGTCCGGACGGTCCGCCTGCTGGTAATAGGAAATGGCCAGATTCAGGAACTTCCTGCCTTCCTCGACGGCGAGGGTGTCGCCGCGTTGAGCGGCTCGCGCACGAATCCGGTCATCGCCCCCCTTGGCATAGTAGGCCCAGTCTCGCGCCCGCCCGAGTTCCTGGAGGGAATCCTTGGTGAAGGACGCAAACCGTTTTTCTTCTTCCGCGAGGGCCTTCTCAACGTTCTTGAGCGCGTGCGCGCGCATCGCCTGTTCCTGGGTCTTGTCATTCTGTTGGGAAAAATAGTCGATTGCGTGGCTCACGGTGTTGATGTCGTCGGGTTTGGCCTCGACGAGTTTCCGCTGCATGCGGCCGGCGTCGGTGGGGGCCTGTGCGCGAACGTACCAATCAAACGCCTCGGTCAGGCTTCCCTTCTTTTCATCCCCCGCTCCGATGGCTTTGGCGGTTCGTTGCTTCACTCCCTCGTGCCGTTTGGAATCGCTGACGCAGTCGCTGTCCGCTTTCGCGGCGACGGCATAGGCTTCCCGTGCCTTTCCGGCCCGTTCAAGCTCTTCCGCCTTTTTCAATTGCGTGTCCGCAGCGGCTTGCATGGCCTTCTCGGCACAGAGGGAATCCGCCCAAGCCGGCGCACTCCACAGCCCGACGGCGACAACCAGACCAAGATGCAGGGATGTGATTCGTGTCACGGCAGCCTCCTTATCGTCCCATCATCCCTTTCATCATATCCATCCCCATGCCGCCCATGTCCAACTTTTCGAATCCCTTGGGAATTTCGAACAGCTCGGCCGGCTGTTTGCCGATCTTGATGTTGGTCTGCTCCATCTTGAAGCGCGCTTTCTGTCCCTTCTCGACCGCAATGGCGTCGATTTTGGCCAGGATGCCTTCTTTCGTCATCCACATGAAGCCGCCCATCTTCGTGCCGTCGCTGCCGGTCATGATGATCTTGCTTTTGTTCATGACGATTCCGTTGATCGTTTCTTCACCCACCTGCGTCTGTTCGATCTGATAGCCGGAGAGATCGGTTTTGTCCTGCGACGCCTTGTTGCCCGGCGCTTCCATATACATTTTCTCTTCAGGCATGAGCGTCCAGCTGAGGTTCTTGTCATACCGCGTGATCATCATCATGGCAGCGCCGCCTTGTGACATTTCCCGGCGTTCTTTCGTCGGCGTGGAATAGATGCGGCTTTTCATCGCACCCTCTTCCGATTCAATGATCTGGTCGGCCGAGTACTCGACATTCGCGCGGTCCGTGGCCATCGCCGGTCCCGAGAGTGTCAGTGGTAGAGCCGCCACTGAAAGAGCCAACAAGAATTTAATCAGCATGGAAAGCCTCTCCTTCGATAGGGAATGTGGGGCGGATGGTGTCGCTTGTCGCATACGCAGATACCTCTGAACTGGGGCGTGAGTGGAGGCGAGCGTACGCCAGGTGAAGGGACCTGTCAATTCTCGCAAGGCACAGATGGGTGGTGTCAGCGACCTGATGGTTGAGCGTCTCGACGATGGGGAGGCAGAGTCGTTTAATTCGCTGAGGCAGGGGCCTGGGCAGTTTTGGTCGTGCGGTGATCGGACGAATGTCCGGTGTGGTGTCGCGCCGGCTGGAAGGAGGCACCAGGGCCGCCCGCCGTTGCCGGGATTGGAAGTCGTCGTTCGGAGGGGACCGGTCGCGGGAGCGGTATCGAAGGTTTTGGGAGGCGGTCCGCCAGGCGCACTCCCAGTCTGACCATGGGGGCCTCGATCAGATGATAGAGGGCAATCGGGAGCCCTACGCTGAGCACGATCAACGTCGCGTAACGCACCGTCGGGGCTGCATCCTTCAGCACGACGAAGGCCATCCATTGCGCGTGAAGATGGGTCAGATAAATGCCGTATGAATAGCGTGCGATCAACGCGGCACCCTTGCGCATGACTGGCAGATTGAGCTCGGCAAAAAACGGCGATGTGAGGCCGATCAACAGGCACAAGATCCAGCGGGCGCTATTCTCATATTCGAAGTAGTTTCCGTACGCCAGGATTCCGAGTGCCGTCAGCAGCATGAGAGGAAACCAGATCAGCGGGAGGCGACGTTGGCGAGTCCCGAACCCGAAAAAGTAGCAGGCGACTCCGGCTATAAAACAGGGTGCGTACTGAATGACTTCGAGGCGTCCCGACACGTAGGGCTGGAGCATGCCACCGACTACCGCGAGACACCAGAGCGCGAGGATTCCTCTGATGCCGTAGGCCTTCCCGGCAAGATAGAGGAACGGCAGCACCACATACATCGCCACTTCATACGGAAGGCTCCAGAGGACGGACGTGACCACGGGCTTGTACATGAACTCGGTATAGAGAAACAGGTTGGCGAAGATTGTGGCCAGATCGGGCTGCGCCCATGGCCACCAGGGCGCACGGGGCAGCTGAAGCAGCACAATGACGGATACACAGACGATACTGAGAGGGTAGATGCGAAACAGCCGGCGGAGATAAAAGGTCGGAAGCAGGCTGCGCCCTGCCAGTTCGATTCTCTCCAACGAAAACATCAACACTAAACTGGTGTGGACGAAGAACAGCAGGACGCCGAACTGGCCGATATAGTCTGGCAGCCGGGAGCCGGTGGTGATGAACAAATGAAAGAAATAGACGAGCAGGACGGCCGTGGCGCGAAGGAGGTCCAGATTGGGGGACGGCGTTGCGGGCGAAATTCCAGTGCGCGTGATCACTCGAGGAACCTTTTCCTTAGTGCCGGTGCGTTGTCCGTATCGTCTCTGCCACAGCGCCTCTGCAGGGTGTGGCCGGTTGCATGCTGGTGGCTCTATGAACGGAGGCCGCAACTGATGCGCTCACGTCAGGATAACCGTGATCCCAGTCGCGAGATATTCAGGGGAAGAGCGGCCCGGAAGCCTTCGAGTTGTGGGTCGCGAAGGCTCACCTTGTGGAAGCGTCTACGACCAGAAGCGAGTACACCCTATTGAGTGTCTGGGTGTCAACCCTTGGCAGCCATTTTAATGTGGGTCTGGTGCGCGGTGTGTCATTCTGAATCAGTAAGGGCGGAGTGGAATACAAGGTATGAATACGTAGTCATGAAGACAGGCTCCTCTGAGTCCTTGATCATGGTTGTGCCGCTCCGTCTATGGCATGCTGTCTAGCAGCTTGCGTTTGATCGCGAGCCGGTCGGCATCGGAGAGGGCGGGTGAAGAAAGCGAAGCTTCCCACGATCCATAGAGCGGGTTGGGAAGAAGAAACCACGAGCTTCCCCACCGAGTGCCGTACTGTCGAGCCAGCCGTACACGATTTTCCGGAACGTCGCGCGCTCCGCTGACAAAGTCTCCCAGATCGTCACCGATGAGAAGCAGAATGCGAAATCGATCCGCGACGTATCGTCTCCGACTTGATTTGTCGGATGGCCAATTGAACGGGGCTTCGCCTTCCAGGAGAACGGTATCGAAATCTGTGGGTAGGGGAATGCCCAGCTTCTCAAGGTTGACCCGCGTTCTTGTTTCATGGCGAACCTGACGATTGGCGATAAACAGGACCGTGACACCCTTACTGCGAGCGTTGGCGACAAATTCCAGTGCCCCCGGGAGCGCTGACGCGTTGGCTTCCTCTACCCACTGATCCCATGTGAACGAGCTGAACGAGGTGCGGTCTCGTATCAGCCGTCCTTCAAACGGTCCATTGTCGAGTACCGTTTCGTCCAGATCGAGGATGACGGCTGGTGGGAGCGTGGTGAAGTTTCCGGTCTGTTCCAACGCCGCCGTCCAGGTGGTATCGCGTAGCGCACGGTCCAGCGCTTCTCCGGCCTGGCGGTAGGTGGTCGAGGCGATCGCATGGTATTCCGCAGAAGTTTGCATCCACAGGCGGCTGTGGAGCAGTTCATGGCTGTCCCTGCCTTCTGCACATCCGGTGCACAAGGCGAGTAACAATACAAGCCACCCTGATTGTATCAACATGGTCCTGCTCCTGGACGTTCGACAGTTGCCGGCTGCATGTGCTCGGGCTCTATTGCGGCAGGTCTGCAAAGACCGAAATGCCGGACTGTGGAAAAAACGTACGCCGAAAAAATGTGAATGTATTGTACTTGTACAGGGTGGGCCGGTCCATCTCAATGGCCGCATGGCCGGTCTTGTTGCGCTGTGATATAAGAGCGTGTCTGCAGGCTGATGAGGTGAGCACTGTATCTATTTGCATCGCTGACTGTATCGGATCGTATACAGGCGAACTTCAGGTGGGCGACTCGCTCGCACGGTCACATAGAAGTCTGTAGATGTAGCGCAGGCGCTCATGGATGCATGTGCGGAGACGATCTTCGGCAGCGTTGTCTAAAAATGAGACGAAGTCCCTTGTCGCCAACTTCAATGGTACGAATGGTGCAACCTGAACTAGAAAGGCAATACGACTTCTGCCGAGTGGTACCTTGGCTGACCCTTTGAACCGCATCACAGAGAGAGGTGTGTCGGATGAAAGCCTTCATCAGAATCCTCTTCATATCTTCAGACCAGCATGACCGGTCCTGTTTTGATCACTCTCGCATCATCGAACAGTTAGAGCGCGCCCTGCCCGGTGAAACAGTTGAACTCGACCGCGCGAGCGATCCCTCGCTCCTCACGACGCAAACACCTCACTTGGTGCTGCTCCATCAGGAATCTCCCCATCGAACGTTCGAGGCACGTGTCGCGGCTGTGAGCCGGCGCTGGCCCGATGTGCCGATTTTGGGAGTCATCGGTGAGGAGGAGGGCTGCACGGATACATTCGTTCACGGGATTCCTGCGGCGCTGCGCGATTTTCTTTTGTGCCCGTTGGATGGCCGAGAATTAGCCTTGCGCGTTCGCCGTGTCCTGGGTCAGGAGCCTCAGTCGGCCTCTAGCGGTCCGACCCCTTCCCGGCGCGTGCGTGTTGATTCCCTGGTGGGCGACAGCGCGATTTTTCAGGCGCAGGTCGAAAAAATTCCCCTCTTCGCGGATGTCGATGCTCCGGTATTGCTTCAAGGCGAAACGGGCACGGGCAAGGAGGTGTTTGCCAGAGCGATCCATTATTCGAGTACGCGCAAAGACCATGCATTCATCCCGATCAATTGCGCGGCCCTGCCGGACCAGTTGTTCGAGAACGAATTGTTCGGGCATGCCAAAGGCGCGTACACAAGCGCCGCAAACGAGCAGGGTGGACTGGTTCTTGAGGCGGAAGGCGGAACCCTCTTCCTGGATGAAGTTGATGCGTTGAACCCCTACGCTCAGGCGAAGCTTCTCCGCTTCGTGCAATATCGGGAATATCGGCCATTAGGATGTTCGCGCACCAAGGTAGCCAACGTGCGGATCATTGCCGCATCCAATCATGATCTCCGGCAGGCTGTGGCACATAGGCAGTTCCGGGAGGATCTGTTTCATAGGTTGAATGTGCTCTCGCTGGTGGTGCCGCCGTTACGGGATCGTCCGGAAGACATTCCCTTACTGGCCAGACGATTCTTGCAGCGTTTCCGGCGTGCCGATGGTCAGGGACCACGCATGTTGTCGGAGAACGCCATCCACAAACTGCTCGCACATGCCTGGCCGGGTAATGTGCGTGAACTGGAGAGTACGCTTCAGCGCGCAGTCGTGATGGGTGCGTCCGATACCATCCAGGCAGAGGACATTGAGTGTACTGTGGAAACGTCGACGAACGTTCCGCTGAACGCCTCGCTTCGTGCCGTCAAACACTCTGCGACGATGGACGTCGAACGAGCCTATCTCGTGAAAACCTTGGTGACCTTCCGGGGCAATGTGACACATGCGGCCAAGGCAGCGGGGAAGGAGCGGCGGAGCTTTCAACGGTTGCTCCGAAAATACGGAATTGATCGGGAATCATTCCGGCAGGATGAAGCGGGTCCGCTCGGTGACTATCCGCCACCACTCCATATGCCGTTCGATGGACATGCCTAAATACCCCAGCACTGCGGCATTGGTGCCGCACTCGCCATCGCATTGATTGTCAATGCAGTCTTCTCCCCATCCGCGTCATACAGCTGCGGCATGAATGCCGCGCCGCCAACTTGTGTTCGCCTGAATCGCCTGTAAAAGCCAACAAAAGGGATTTTCCCTAATGGCACTGCTCTTGCTCAGCATGAGGATCATGGCGGGGTGTGACGCGTCTCCGGGGGGCGATCCGGATGGAAACACAGGATGCGGTTGTCAGGCGCAGTATTCTCGATTACCTCGTTCGCCATCCCGACGCGAAAGACACCAGGGAAGGCGTGGTCAATTGGTGGATTGCCAAACCATGTCCGGACGAACGCCTCGCTGCTGAGGTATTGGAAGATTTGGTGGCGCGGGGTTGGGTTCTGAAACGAAATACGGCGAGCCAACCGATTTATAGTCTCAACCATGCGCGCCTGGGTGAAATCCGTGATTTTGTGACGCAGAACCGAGACGTGAAGTGAATGTCCTAAGCCGAGGAGGATGAGTATGCCAGTGCAACCAACCTATCCGGGTGTGTACATCGAAGAATTGCCGAGCGGAGTGCGCACCATTACAGGCGTCGCGACGTCGATTACCGGCTTCGTCGGCAAGGCCTTGCGTGGCCCGACCGATCAGCCGGTGACGATCACAAGTTTTGCCGATTACGAACGCATCTTCGGTGGCCTGCACCGGGATATGACGTTGAGTTATGCGGTACGCGACTTTTTCCTCAACGGCGGCGGTCAGGCCGTGATTGTGCGTCTCTACAAAGCGACCGGTGGGAGTGCCAGCAAAGCGACCTACGAAGTGCCGAGCCTGACCTTGCAGGCCGCGTCTGAAGGCGCGTGGGGCATGCAGGTTCGGGCACGGGTCGACAAGAAAGCCGTGAGTGATCCGAACCTGATCGCGGTCGCAACGAGGCTGGGCGTACTGCCGGCCGACCTGTTCGACCTGACCATCCGCGATGCCGGCACGGGCGTCACAGAAACGTTCCTGAACCTGACGACAAAAGAGAGTGCGCGGCGCGCGGATCGGGTTCTGCTGGCCGAGTCGAACCTGGTACGCGTGACGGCCGTGTTGCCGTCGAATACCTCGCCCTCGGCCCATGCGGGCAGTCTCGCGGACTCCGACGTCTGGACGGCCAATACCAAGTCTACGGCTGCCAAGAATGCTGCGCCGGCGGATGTGGCGGTCGATAGCGCCGTGTTGGACGGCGCGGCCTACAAAGGAAGCCAATCCGGCAAAACCGGACTCTACCAGTTGGAAAAAGTCGACCTCTTCAACTTGCTCTGTATTGCACCGGATGCACGTGGCGGCGATGTGCCCGACGACGTGTATCAGGAGGCGCTGAGCTATTGCGTCAAACGGCGCACGATGCTGATCGTCGATTCGAAAGCCGGGTGGACGACCGTAAGCGCCGCGCAAACCGGGGCGGCTGGCATGGGCCTGAATGGTGACATGGCGCGCAATGCGGCGATCTATTTTCCACGCATCAAACAGGCCGATTCGCAACTCGGCGGACAGATCGATACCTTCGTGCCCTGCGGCGTGATCGCCGGAGTCATGGCCAGGACGGATAGCCAGCGCGGAGTCTGGAAGGCGCCCGCAGGGCTCGATGCCTCGCTGAGCGGCGTGGCCGGGTTGCAGCTCGACATGACCGATGCGGAAAACGGGCTCCTGAATCCGTTGGGGATCAACTGCCTGCGCACGTTCCCGGTCCACGGGCGGGTCGTATGGGGTTCCCGGACTATGCGGGGAGCTGACGCAGCGGCGGATGAGTACAAGTACATCCCTGTTCGACGACTCGCCCTTTTCCTCGAAGAGAGTCTCTATCGGGGAACGCAGTGGGTCGTGTTCGAACCGAATGATGAACCTCTCTGGGCGCAGATTCGCTTGAACCTGGGCGCCTTCATGCACAACCTGTTTCGACAGGGGGCGTTTCAGGGGACTGCGCCGCGCGATGCCTACTTCGTGAAGTGCGACAAGGAGACGACGACCCAGAACGACATCAACCTCGGCATCGTCAACATCGTCGTCGGGTTCGCTCCGCTCAAGCCCGCCGAATTTGTGATTATCAAACTCCAGCAGATGGCGGGTCAGATCGCGACGTAGAGGGTTATGGGTAGGTGGCGGAGAGTTTCAGCATCCTGCTAATCGGAGGAGATGCCATGGCGCAATTCAGCGTAAACACGACACGATTCGATCCGTACAAGAATTTCAAATTTCGCGTCAAATGGGATGGCCGCTATGTCGCCGGCGTCAGCAAGGTCGGGTCCCTGAAGCGTTCCACCGAAGTGGTCGAACATCGGGAGGGCGGTGATCCCAGCACCAGCCGCAAGTCACCGGGTCGCACCAAGTTCGAAGCCATTACGCTGGAGCGGGGTGTGACGCACGATACGGCGTTTGAACAATGGGCGAACAAGGTGTGGAATTTCGGTTCCGGGTTGGGCGCGGAAGTGTCGCTCAAAGATTTCCGGAAAGACATCATCATTGAACTCTATAACGAAGCCGGGCAGTTGGCGATCGCGTACAAGGTCTTCCGTTGTTGGGTGTCGGAATACCAAGCCCAGCCGGACCTGGATGCGAATGCCAATGCGGTCGCGATCCAGACGCTCAAGCTCGAGAACGAAGGCTGGGAACGCGACTACGAAGTGGCGGAGCCGGCTGAGACGACCTTTACGGAGCCTTGACGATGACGCCGGGTATGACCGTAAGCCTATCTGCGGAAGCGATGATCGAGATCTGGGAGCAGGGGAGCGGTCGGCACCCGGTCGATCAGGCATTGCTGCTGCTGCGCCGGGTCTGCCCTGAGCAGTCGTTAGACGCGCTGTGCGATTGGACGGTCGGAGAACGCGACATGCGTTTGTTAGAGATTCGCCGCGCGACGTTTGGTGACCGCATCGAGGGGTATGCGGAATGCCCGGTCTGTCGGGCCGGACTCGACTTCGAACTGTCATGCGAGGCGTTGTTGGCGTCTGCCGTACCAAATAACGCGACCTGGCGAACGATCGAGCAGGCCGGGTGCGCCTGGGATGTGCGCGGGCCGAATAGTCGCGATCTCGCGCTGGCAGCGGCCGCTCCCGATCTGGAGCAGGCTCGACGGGTGATTCTTTCCCGTTGTGTGCGCGAGGGAGCCGGCGCAAGCCCGTCAGGGCACTGGATGGACGAGCTGGGGGGCCCGCTCGCGGCACGATTGAGCGAACTCGATCCGCTGGCCGAAATTCTCATCGATGTGCAGTGTGAGAGCTGCGCGCACAGGTGGCAGACGGTCTTCGATATCGCGACATTTTTCTGGAATGAGATCCATGCACGAAGCCGGCGGTTGTTGCAGGAAGTTGATCTGTTGGCGCGCACCTATGGCTGGACGGAGGGAGAGATTCTCCGCATGAAGGATCAGCGTCGCAGCCTCTATGTCGAGATGGCACTGTCATGAGCGATTTCCTCACCAGGCTCGTACAACGGCAGACGGGGGGTATGCCCACGGTCCGCCCGCGCACTCGCTCCATGTTTGCTCCGGCCATGGATCGGGAATCGCCCACACTGCGCGATTTGTCAGGGATGGAGCACATCCCGGCGGCGGAAGAGGCTCGTCGGCCGATTTCCGCACAGGGACAGGGGGCCGATGTCATCCGACCGCTCCCGCGCGTCCGTGATTCGCAAGACGCTGTCGAACCGACTCGTAGTAGAGCGGGCCCCCCTCGTTCAGAACCGCGGGGCGGTCTGAGTGAGTCGTTACCTGGACCGTGGAACGTCGAGCCAGCGCCTGTCCTGAACCGGCCTGCGCATGGAGCAGAGGCCGCTACACTTTCTAATCCGACGGCTGGATTGGTATCGGAACATACGTCTTATCATAGTTCGATGCCGGGGCGGAGAGACGGACAGGCGCCGGTCCAGACGCGTCTTCATCAAGAAGCGCCTATCGATCTTCCGCCTCGCCTGGTTGAATCGCCTGGCGAAGGACGACGATCGACCGCTTCGCCTCTGCCTTCATTGCTCTCAGGCGTGCTGTCTAGGAACGACCGAGAACCCGCCGCGCTGGCTTCGACCGAACCTCCCATACAGGTCACAATCGGACGCATAGAAGTGACAGCAGTCTCCTCGCCGGCTGCACCGAAGCGGAAAGCGGGCCCGCGACAACCGTCTATGTCGCTGGAAGACTATCTGGCTCGCCGCCATGGAGGGCGTCCGTGAGCAACGCATTGGCTATTGCGGGGGTGACGGCCGTGCTTCGAGATCTGCTCAATGACGGGTTGATCAATCATAACGTCAGCGGGTTGCTCGGGAGCACCGTGACCGTGAGTGCGCTGCCACCGGATCGTGTGGTGCCGGTCAACGGAACCGAAAGCATCCAGCTGAATCTCTTTCTCCACCAAGTGACGTTCAATACTGGCTGGCGCAATCACGCGTTGCCCTCTCGCGATGGATCGGGCACGCAGCGCCTCAGCAATCCGCCGCTCGCATTAGATCTTCATTATCTGCTCAGCGCTTACAGCGCCGAGGAATTGGGCAGCGAGATTCTGCTCGGGTATGCCATGCAGTTGCTCCACGAGGTGCCGGTGTTGGATCGCAGAGCCATCACGACGGCGTTGACGCCGTCGCCGTCGGTCGATACCAGCCTGCCGCCGGCGCTTCGGGCCCTGGCGGAGTGTGGGCTGGCAGACCAGGTGGAACAGATCAAACTCGTCCCGGATCCCCTCAGCAGCGAGGAAATGTCGAAACTCTGGACCGCGGTGCAGTCTCACTACCGGCCTTCCGCGGCCTACGTCGCCACGGTCGTGCTGATTGAATCCACAAAACCGACCAGGCCGACTCTGCCCGTGCTGACTCGCGGACCGGTTGATCCGGTCACTCACTTAGAGCGTGGCGTCGTGGTACAGGCCGATCTATTGCCGCCGTTTCCGACCATTCAAACCGTGGCGGCGACCAACGGACAACCGGCTGCGACAGTCGGTGGGACCGTGGAGCTCACGGGCCATCACCTCGATGGCACCAATCCAACGATTCTGCTTTCGAACAGCCGCTTTGAGATCAATCAGGCGGTGCCGGCCGCAGGGGGAGGAAGCAGCATCAAGACCTCGTTCACCGTGCCGTCTGTGCCGGCAGGCTTGTACCAATTGGCGATGCAGGTCATTCGGCCCAGCGAATCCATTCCACGGACCAGCAATGTTCTGGCATTGGTCATCGGGCCGGAGATTGCGACGGCGATGCCGATTGCGGTCGCCCGCAACGGCAGCGGAGTGGCCACCCTGGTGCTCACAGTGCAGCCGCAGATTCAGCCGGGGCAGTCGGTCTCGTTGCTGTTGGGAACCCGAGAAGTTCCGGTCGGGCCGATCACTGTGGCAACTGGGACGTTGACCGTTGCCGTCGCCGATGCTCCAACGGGGGAATTTCTGCTTCGGATACGAGTTGATGGCATCGACAGTCCGATCATCGACCGGTCGGCCGTTCCGCCGGCCTTTTACAATTTTCGGGTGACGATCACATGAACACTGCTACGACCTCCGCAGCATGGTGTGATGCCAATCAAGCGTATCTGGTGGCCGAGTTCGCCCGTCTGAAACTGCGGTTGGGAGCCGAACATGATGAGCGAGTGGTGGCTACTCGATTGGAGGCGGCGCAGGCGACACTTCCTGCTCAGGCGGCTATCGATACCCTGTCCGAGTTGTTCGGCCTGAGCGCGTTCGAGCGAGATCTCCTGCTCTTGGTCGCCGGAGTGGAAATGGATGCCGAACTCGGCCGGGTGTGCGCCGCGGCGTTGGGCCAATCGCAAGCACCACGACCGCATGCGACGTTCGGTTTGGCGTTGGCAGCGCTGGATCATTCGCACTGGAGTGCCCTGGCAGCGATGGCGCCGTTGCGCCGGTGGCGTTTGCTTGAAGTTGATGATAGTGCCGGATTGGTCAATGGGAGACTACGCATCGACGAACGGGTGCTGCATTATCTGGCCGGGGTCAATTATCTCGATCCGCGTTTGCAACCTCTGCTGAGTCCCGTGTCTGCCCCCCAGGTCATGGCCGAGAAACATCGGCACATCTGTCAGTCGGTGCTGGAGCGATTGCGGGAACAGTCTACGTCCTATCCCGTGGTCCTGCTGTCCGGTGACGATGTGGACGGACAGACTGATGTAGCGGCGGCGGTGGCGGCTCAGTTGCAGGTGCAGTTGCATTCTGTGCAGGCGGACGATTTGCCGGCCACCTCCGCAGAGGCCGATGCCTTTGGGGTTCTGTGGCAACGTGAAGCCGCCTTGCTCGGCGCGATGCTACTGATCCATTGCCATGACGGAGCGCCTTCAAAAGCGGTCGCTCATCTCGCCGAACGCGGCAGCAACCCGTTGTTTATCACCGGTCGCGACGTGCCCTCATGCAAACGGGCGACCATCCGATTCACGGTGAACAAGCCGGACGGCACCGAGCAAAAGCAATTGTGGCAGCAAGTGTTGGGTTCGACCACAGCGCGCATGAACGGGACGCTCGACGGCGTGGCCTCCCAGTTTTCTTTGAGCGCCAGAGCGATCGCGACGGCCGGCACTGGGCTGCGAGACGTGGCTGAATCCGGCAGTCCGGCGGACAGCGCGTTGTGGAATGCCTGCCGCAGTGTGAGCCGTTCCCGATTGGATGATCTCGCGCAGCGCTTGGAGCCGGTCGCGGGATGGAACGATCTGGTCTTACCGGAGGCGCAGCAGCGGACGTTGCGTCAGATTGCGGCACATGCGAAGCACCGGCTGATGGTCTATCAGCAGTGGGGATTTGCCGGAAAAGGCGTGCGAGGCCTTGGGATTAGCGCCCTCTTCGCGGGTGAAAGCGGCACGGGGAAGACCATGGCGGCGGAAGTCCTGGCGAACGAATTGCACCTGGACCTGTACCGCATCGATCTGTCCGGGGTCGTCAGCAAATACATCGGCGAGACGGAGCGCAACCTGCGTCGCGTCTTCGACGCCGCGGAAACCAGCGGAGCCATGCTCCTGTTCGACGAAGCGGATGCCCTGTTCGGGAAACGCAGCGAGGTGCGCGACAGCCATGATCGGTACGCGAATATCGAGGTGAGTTACCTGTTGCAGCGCATGGAAGCGTATCGCGGTCTGGCGATTCTGACGACGAACATGAAGGCGGCGTTGGATGTCGCGTTTTCGCGCCGCCTCAATTTCGTGGTGCAGTTTCCCTTCCCGGACCAACAGCAGCGGGAATTGATCTGGCGCCGCATTTTTCCCACTGCGACCCCGGTGGAGCAGCTCGACTACGGCAAGCTGGCCAGGCTGAGCATGTCCGGAGGAAACATCCGGAGCATCGCCTTGAATGCCGCGTTTCTGGCGGCGGATGAAGGGGCGGCCGTGGCTATGCGACATCTCCTGCAGGCAGCGCATACCGAAGCGGCGAAACGCGAACGTCCCTTGTCCGACGCCGAAACCAGGGGGTGGGTATGAAGCGGGTCGTCGTGACGATCGACCGGCTCGTCCTCAAGGGCTTTCGTTATGAAGACCGGCATGCCATCGCGCGGGGACTGCAGGAGCAGCTTGCGCAATTGCTCTCTGAGCCGGGAATGGCGGAGCGGATCGACGCCATCGGTAGCACGTCACGGCTGCGGCTCGGCACCGTTCGAATGTCAGGAGATATGCAAGGGCAACAGATCGGGCAGGCCACGGGAAGAGCGATTGCCGGTCACTGGCGTAGAGACAGCCGGGAGAAGATACCGGCCGCGTCGGACAGAGGAACGGACAGAGGTTCGCGATATGAGTGATCGAGGGCCGGTCGCTTCACAGACCAAAGGACCGTCGGCGGAGAAGGGACGTCAGCCGGCCGCTACATCACGCAGCACGTCGGCCTTTGCAGCCCAAACGCCGGGTCCGCGGCCGGACGGTGAACTCGTGAGCGGTGTGGTGCGTTCGGCGGGAATGCCGTTGGACGAGACCTCCCGGACATTCTTCGAGCAACGTTTCGGCCACGATTTCGGGAAAGTCCGGGTCCATACCGATGGGCGAGCCGCGGAGTCCGCTGATGCGCTCCTTGCAGACGCCTACACCGCCGGAGAGCACATTGTGTTCGGGCCCGGACGGTATGCTCCGACCAGCCCCCAGGGTCGGGCTCTCCTTGCACACGAGCTATCCCATGTCGCACAGCAGTCCATGCCTCAGTCTTTTGCCGGATCGTTCCGCGTGAGCCGGCCGGATTCGGCTGCCGAACAGACTGCAGAGCGAACGGTGCAACGGCTGGCGCTTGGTCTTCCGGCCTTGTGCCCGCCGACTTCGGAACCAGGGGTCATTTATCGTGCGATCAAGGAGGATCTGCGCGAGGCGATCGCCGGGTGGGGCACCGATGAGGAGGCGATTTATGCGCGGTTGCGCATCGCCGGCGAAGACGAGAAGAAGGCCGTTCTGGGTGATCCGGTGCTGATGCAGGACTTGCAGGATGATTTGTCGCGCGGGGAGTGGGGAACGGTTCTGGGGCTGCTCGGTGCATCCGCCGAGTCGCGTGTGCATGCCGCGTCTGAGGGATGGGGGACCGACGAGGAAGGGATCTTTGAAGCCCTTCGGTCGACGCCGGCGCTTGAACTCAAACGTCAGATGGACAGCAGCACGATACTCATGGAGTTACGTGACGAGCTGTCGGACGACGAACTGGGGCAGGCGCAAGCCATCATCACCCAGTCGTTCTTCGGCGAGGCCTCGATCACCTTTCCGGACACGTACCATGCCCTGCTGCTCTTTCCCGACACGGTGAACGAAGCCTGCGATCATTTCGAGGCGCTTGGTTACGATGTCGTCAAGAACATCATCGCGTATCTGCCGCGCGGACACGAGATGCAGGAATCCGTCGCGGCGGATATCAATATCCAGATCAACAACGACAACAAGCTGGCACGCGTGCAGGCCGCGTTTGAGGCGCGCTGGAACATTTCGAGTCAGTCGAAGGCGGGCAAAGGCGGGAAGGCACCCGGCTGGACCGTCGATATGATCCGACAGCTCAACGCCGCGCTCAGGCAGCTTCCTGAGGGGCATGTGGTGCGGGCTGATCAGAATGTGCCCGGTATCCAGAAGGGCGAGTTGTCAGGTTTCCGATTGATCGAGGGCAGCACCGGCTACTGGGCGAACCCATTCATCGAGGTCGGCATGGAACATTCGGATGTGGCAGGACTGACGCGACACGAGGTCGGCCATGCCATGGACGATTACCTCGGTTCCTCCACCGAGACATTCAAGAAGAACTCCACGAATGGCTGGGATTGGTCCAAGACGTCCGTGATGTGGGAATCGCACATGACCGATCCCTGGAAGCGCAAGGGCGGCAAGGAGGTGCCCCTGGCCGACCAGCTGGTGATCAATACGTTGCTTGACGCCTACGTGAAAGGCGACGGCAGCAAGGGATTGCGCAAGGATACCGACAAGACGCATCCGATCCAAACCTATTGGAACGATGACGTGCCGATGATCGAAGCCGCCAAGGATCTGGCCGGCAAGAAAGATAAGGTGTACCAGCATCTCGGGAGCGTCCGGAAGTTCGGAACCTGCTACTTCAGCTGGAGCACCTACTATCACGAATTCTATGTCTACAACCTGGTGGTGCAGGACAAACGGCTGACCGATTATTCGCTCTTCGGCCATCCGGAATTCTTTGCGGAAATGTATGAAGCCTACTACGAGGAAGGCTCGGGCTCGAAACGTGGGGAGAAGTTGAAGGGAGTGCCCAATTGGAAGCAGTTCTTCGACACCGTGGTCCATCCGGCGAAGTAGCACTTGGCTCTCGGTTTGAGGCCTGTGCCCGGCTACTCGGCGGGCTCGTGCCAGACGCCGTCGAGCAGGTGGCGAGCCTGGAGTCTGTCCTTTTGCCGGAGTTCGAACAATATGGCGAACTCATTGCTGCGACCGACCACCCGTTGGCTGGTCTCCTGCTACGCGGTGAGGGCGTAGGCTTCACCGACCGGATTCAAGGACTGTTGCGACAATGGGCGCTTGGAGAAGAGGCGGCGTTCGTCCACGCTTACCTGGCGGGCGCGTTCGAGCACAAGCGATGCTTTCTGAAACTTGAATGGTGCGGTCACGCCGCTGCGGTCGATCGTCAGGTTGCGATTTACTATCGTCGTCGTCCAAAGCTGCACGAGGCATTGAAGATCCTTGCCGCATCGACGGGCACCACCGTGCCACTCGATGATCTTCGTGAACTCGGCGCGTTGTTGGGCAAGGATACGGTGCACTTTGTTTCCGCGGTGCTGCGGCCGGGCCGGCCGATTCACTACAAGTTGTATTTTTCTCAGTACGTCACGCCGGATGCGTATGAAACGGTGTTCGTGAGATTACAGCGGGCCATTCGACGATTTGCAGGACAACCGGCGGCCGAGGCTCGGTGGGCGGCCTATCACGATCGATTGTCGTCCCGACAGCTCGCGCATACGCTTTTTGTCTCGCTGGCGGTGTCCGAGGACGGAACGGATTCATCGTTGAAGATCGACTACCCAGACGTTGCTCCGGTCGTCGCGGCGGGGCTGCTCGATGGGGTTCGTCTTATGCAGGCAGAAGAAAGCCTGCGGCATCTCTGCGAGGCGGCCGGGCGCACGAGCCTGTCTTATCTCGGGGTCAGGATTCAAGCTGAAGGCGATCCTGTCTTGAAAGGGTATGCGGATTTCATATGAGTCGTTGCGTCGTCCAACGCCTGCGCTGTCCCAACTGCGGTGTCGAGCAGGAGGAGAAGGTGTTTGTGAGTGTGAATGGGGCGCGCATCAAGACGGCGGCGCAACGGATCATCGAGGGCACTTGGGGGGAAGTGTCCTGTCTGGCTTGTGGCCAGCGCTACCTTGCCGATCCGCCGCGGTTGTATAGCGATCTGCCGGGCGGCATCTGGCTGGTGCGACATCCGTTGGAGCGACGGGGCCGGTTTGTCGAGTTGGAAGCAGAAGCTGACCGGATTTTCTCGCGAGAATTTCTCGAACGTCCACCCGCCGTGATTCGTGAACAGGCGGCCGCCGTGCGTCGGCGCATCTGTTTCGGACGGGCGCAATTCGTTGAGAAGCTCCTGGCCTTTCGGCATGGCATCGATGACCGTGCGCTGGAATGTCTGAAGCTCGGACTCAGCCGTGATCTCCTCGCGCGCCTGTTCGCGCATGGCCCCTGGGAGTGGATGACGTTGGCGATCAATGAAGAGGGACTCGATATGATTGCCGTGACGGTGGCAGATCAGCACCTCATCCACCACACGATCGTTCGGCTCGAGGAGGTGCGACGGATAGAAGCCCAGCTGCAACAGTATGAGGCATTGTTCCCGGAGTTGTTCGGTCACCTCTATGTCAACGCGTCCCGGTATGTGACGGAGCAGGTGCCTGTATGAGGCGGAGCAACCAAAAGCAGTCCCCATCACGATGGCAGTGGGAAGGGTTAATGTCGCCCTTATGAGAAGAGAAGCGAGTCACCAGCAGACTGAGGCCGCATGGAGTGGGGCTGCGCACGCCGGTCTTCTACAACCACAATGTGCTTGCGGCGGGACGAGTCAGCTGACCGGGACTTGTTCGGAGTGTGAGAAAAAGAAAATGCTCGGCCAATCGCTTCAGACCAAGTTGCGGATCAACGAACCGGGTGACGAATACGAACAGGAGGCGGATCGAGTTGCTGCGCAGGTCATGCAGATGCCGGATGGGCAGCTAGGTCGATCGCAATCTCTCCAGACTCGGCCGGTGGTCCAACGGGTTGTCGGGGACAGTGGGGGCCAGGCAGACGAGGGGACCGTTCAACGCGCGGAAGCCGCCGGAGAAGAATCGGCCCCGGTCGGAGAACAGTCAACCTCCGACGGGGCGGCGCCCAAGGACGGCTCCTCCGACGAGGGTGGGAGCCGCTGCCCGAGCTGGCGAAACGATCCGGAGAGTATCAGCAAGCGGGCCGCCGAGAACTATGTCCAGCACGATATCACACCGCCTTCCCAGGCGACGGTGGAGAAAATCCAGTGTGAGCCTCCGGTTGCCAATGGCAACTACGGCTGTTTCGTCCATTTCAGTGATGGCTTGGTGGTGAGAGTCATCGTACGGGAGACGGATGTCGTCGTCGGAATGGGGCCGGGGCAGATTGCCACGGAAACTCCTCCGCCGGCAACGCCCTTGTGCTTTTACGATTACCATTGTCCTGACGGATTGTTGGTGCTGACGAAACGTGAGTGCAAGAGCGCCAAGTCGTCGAAGCCGTCGCCGCCTGGTGCACCGGCTGGCCCGCCGGCGGTCGCGCAGCGGAAGGCCGCTCCAGAGGCCTCACAAGCGGCCAGTTCCCAGTCGTTGGTTCAGAACGTGCTGGCGTCACCGGGCCGTCCGTTGGATGTGTCGACGCGAGAATTTTTCGCGGCTCGCTTCGGTCATGATTTCGGCGACGTGCGGGTGCATGACGATGCGACCGCGGCGGCGTCGGCACGCGGAGTCCAGGCGTTGGCCTATACGGTCGGCAAAGACCTGGTCTTCGGCGCCGGGCAATATTCCCCAGGCACCAGCGTGGGGCGTCATCTGCTTGCCCATGAATTGACGCATGTTGTTCAACAATCCGGCATGGGGCAAAGTCCCTCCGTGCAGAGAAAAGCAGCGATTTCATCCGGCGCCGTATTGAACCTCGATCAAGCACAACATCGCACCGAGCCGGCGCCGATGCTCCCCGTCGATTGCGCTGTCGAGATTACCCCCGCCCACGATTGCTTTGCGCTCATCGCCGAGATGATCGCGATCCAAGCCGACATGCGCGAGAACAATCAATGGCTGGAACGGTACCGGAATGGGGATCTTCCCTGGGATGCCGATGCGTATAAAACACGCGCGCAGTACCAGGGAGACTTGAGGAAGAAATTCGAGGCGAAAGAGCGCATACGGAAGTCCTGTTGCGCGGGGCACGAGGTTCCGGGCGAAGTGCCCACCATGCCTCCCACAGCCGTCCCGGCTCCCGACCCGCAACCGGCAGCACGAGACGATCAAGGATCAGGCGGATGATGGAGCAGGGAGTCGGACATTCAGCCGTGCGTGGTCGAACAACGAGGTCGTCATGAGCAGCTTTCCCGGTTCCCCAAAACTCCTCAAAGGCGGCATTGTGTTGATCGATCCGGCCACGGCGCAGGTGCAACGGATCATTCCTCTGCAATACAACCCGGAGTCACTCAGCCGAACGTTGCAAGTGCAGGGAGTGAGCGATGGTGGTGATCGATCCGAGGCACTCAGGCTAAAGGGCCCTGCGGTGGAGACGATCAAGCTGGATGCGGAAATTGATGCGACTGACGAGATGGAAGCCGGTGATCGCACGATCGGAGAGGCCGGGATCTCCCCCCAGCTTGCGACGCTGGAGACCCTGCTGTATCCCAGCACGGGACAATTGACGACGAATCATACGCTGTCGAGTTTGGGCACACTCGAAATTCTGCCGATGGAAACCGCGTTGCCGCTGTTCGTCTTCGGGCAACATCGTGTCATCCCGGTGCGGTTGACCGAGTTCAGTGTGACGGAAGAAGCGTTCGATCCGAACCTCAATCCCATCCGCGCGAAGGTCAGCCTAGGGATGCGCGTACTGTCCATCGATGACGTGGGCTTTACGCATAAGGCGGGCAGTTTGTTCATGAGCTATCTGCAACAGAAGGAAGGGCTCCGCGCGAAGGCGCAGGGCGGCACTTTGGGTACGCTCGGGCTGACGGGGATTCCGTAAGGACTCGCGTAGAGCACAGGAGGCAAAGACAGATGGCGGATCCATTACAGGCATTGCTGGACAGTGCACTCAAGCCGAATCCTTTTCCGCCGACGAGCCGGTACTACGGGGTGAAGACCACGTCGATGGTCGGAAGCGACGGGACCATGGTGGTGCATCTGCGACGGCGATTCGTGCAGGCGAGCGACCGCTTCACCGTCGTGCAGGAACATCGAGTGACGGCCGGGGAGCGGCTCGACCATCTCGCAGGCACCTATCTGGGCGATCCGGAACAATATTGGCGCTTGTGCGATGCGAACGATACGGTGCGGCCGGACGCGCTCGTCGAGCGGTTGGATACGGTGGTGCACATCGCGTTACCGGAAGGCGTGACGGGGGTTCCCGGTGCTTAAAGGCGTCCATCTGACAATGCTGGCGGGGCCGGTGATCCCGTTTCCCGTTCCTCGGCCGGTGCTCGATGCGCTGACCGAAGTGCAGGTGACCAGCGCGACCGGTACGGCGGGCGGGTTTCAGCTGCAGTTCACGATTCAGAACAAGTCGCCTCTGCAGCAGGCGTTTCTGGTTGCGGCGACGCGGACGCCGTTGATGCGCGTCATTCTGGTGGCGACCATCAACTTGATCCCCCACGTGTTGATGGATGGTGTCATCACCAACCAGGAAATCACTTCGGGTGACAAGCCGGGAGAATCGACGCTGACGATCACCGGCGAGGACCTCACCAAGGTCATGGATCTGCAGGCGTTCGACGGCTTGCCGTTCCCCGCCATGCCGGCGAATTTGCGTGTCACGGCAATCCTGGCCAAGTATGCGGTCTTCGGCGTGATTCCGCTCGCCATTCCACCGATCGGGTTCGATGTCCCGATCCCCACGATGCGTATTCCATCGCAGCAGGGCACGGATCTCAACTACATCCTGAAGCTGGCTGAGGATGCCGGCTACGTGTTCTACATCGATCCGGGTCCCGTGCCCGGCACGAACACGGCCTATTGGGGGCCTCAACTCAAGGTGGGCATTCCACAACCAGCCCTCAATGTCGACATGGATTTCGATCGTAACGTGGAGTCGCTCAGCTTTCAGTTCAACTCGACGAAGAAGGATCTGCCCATCGTGATGATTCACAATGCCTTGAGCAAGGTGCCCATTCCCATTCCGATTCCCGACATCAATCCCTTGCAGCCACCGTTGGGTCTGGTCGGCCCACCGGTGACGAAACTGTCGATGCTGAAGGCCACCGGAAAACTGTCCGCGCCGGAGGCGCTCAACGAGGGATTGAAGGCTTCGAGCGATTCGATGGACGCGGTGACGGGGAGCGGGTCGCTCGATGTCGCGCGCTATGGCCGGCTCCTGACGTCGCGCGGGTTAGTCGGGGTGCGTGGCGCGGGATTGGCCTTTGATGGTTTGTATTACGTAGACAGTGTGACGACGACCATCAAGCGAGGAAGTTGTCAGCAAAGTTTCCGTCTCACGCGCAACGGATTAGTATCCATCACCCCGCTGGTGCCGGTATGAGCGATGCGCAGAAATATTACGGGAAGTATCGCGGCACGGTCTTGAACAATATCGACCCCATGCAGATGGGGCGACTACAAGTGCAGGTTCCCGACGTCGCCGGATTGATTCCGACCTCCTGGGCCATGCCTTGTTTCCCGGCCAGCGGCAAACAAATGGGCGCCTACATGCTGCCGCAAATCGGATCGGGCGTTTGGGTCGAGTTTGAACAAGGCAACATGGATTACCCCATCTGGAGCGGCTGTTGGTACGGCAGTGCCGCCGAGGTGCCGGTGCTGGCCTTAGCTGGGATTCCCGCGAGTCCGAACATCGTGCTTCAGACGACGGCTCAAAATGCCATTGTGATCAGCGATGTGCCGGGTCCGACCGGCGGGATCATGTTGAAAAGTGCGACCGGGGCTACGCTCATCGTGAACGACACGGGGATTTACATTCAAAACGGCAAGGGCGCGATGGTCACGCTGGTCGGGCCGGCGGTGACCGTGAATAACGGGGCGCTCACGATCGTGTGAGGCGACCGAACAGCGAGTCTTTCAGGATCGAAGTCGGGGGAGGACAGGATGCCAGGATTTTTGCTGCACCTCGGAGCGACCGTGATGTGCGCGCATGCGGGGCAAGCGACGCCGGTGGCGCCGAATCCACGCGTGCTCGTCAGCGGGCAACCGACGGTGGCGATGAACAGCCTCTACGTCGTGGCTGGCTGCACGTTGCCCCCGCCTACCGCCGCGAACGGGCCCTGCGTCACTGCGCAATACATCACGGCGGCGACCAGGGTGACGAGCAACGGTCTGCCGCTGTTGTTGATCGATAGTCAGGCGATTTGTGCGCCCTCTGGGACGCCGTTGCTCGCATCGGTGACCCAAACCAGGGTTACGGGAGTGTGACGATGATGCAGGTGAATTTCCCCTATCGGTTCGATGCGCGTGGCAGGACCGCCGGCGCAGACGAAGCCGACCATATTCGCGATCTGATCGAGCAGGTGCTGTTCACCCATCCCGGTGAACGGGTCATGCGGCCGGACTTCGGCAGCGGCCTCCTCCAGCTGGTGTTCGCGCCGAACAGCGAGGTGCTGGCCGCCACCACACAGGTGCTGGTGCAGAGCTCATTGCAGCGCTGGTTGGGTGAATGGATCCTGGTGGAATCGGTGCAGGTGGCGGCCGTGGACTCAACATTACGGGTGACGGTGCAGTATGTGATCAGGCGGACGGGGACTCGTGTCGTCGGGACCTTCGTCCAAGGAGGCGGAGCGTGAAGTATTCCTGTTGCGACGAGTTGCGTCGTCAGGTGGTGCGGAACCATCCGACCCTGAACGGGATCGATTTTCTTGAAGTCATCGATCACACCGCGCCGACGGAAGCCGAACGGCAACGGAAGCTCAAACTCCATTTTGTGAAGCCGCTGGGAGCGCTGACGCTCCTAACGAGCAACATCAGGCTCGAAGGCGGGGAGCGCATCACCACCTTCCATGTGCTGTCTGCCGTTGCCGCCAGTGGACCTTCCGCGAATGTCCTGACTGTTGAAGTGGATCAGCCCGGTGACTTCTCAACCTACACCTTGCGTCTGGTGATCGATGCCCTGAACGACGCGGTGCCATCTGGAATCGATCCGCAACTGGCCGCGATCGAGTTTTCATTCAAGGTCGAATGCCCCAGCCCCTTCGATTGTGCACCGCAACATCAATGTTCGGACGTGCCTGAGCCGGCACCGGTGATCGATTATTTAGCCAAGGACTATGCGAGTTTTCGCCGGGTCATGCTTGATCGCATGTCGGCATTGATGCCGCAATGGCAGGAACGCAGTCCCGCTGATCTCGGGGTCATGTTGGTCGAGGCCTTGGCGTACACCGCCGATCAATTGAGTTATCAGCAGGATGCGGTTGCGACGGAAGCCTATCTGGGCACCGCGCGGCGTCGCGTGTCCCTCCGCCGCCACGCGCGACTGATGGATTACTACATGAGCGAGGGCTGCAACGCGAGAACCTGGGTGCATATTCAAGTCTCTGCCGACGTGGTTCGTGTCGACCCGACCAATCCCGCCATTCCCATCGGCACCAGATTCACGACGCTCATCCCGGGGCAGCCTACCGGCATTGCCAACGCCCCACGAATCTATGAACAGGCCGATCTGTTGTTTGAGGCGATGGAGTCCCTGCAGTCCCTCTATGCCGATCATAACGAGATGCGGTTGTATAGCTGGAGCGACCAACGATGCTGCCTGCCGAAAGGCGCGACCTCGGCCACGTTGTTCGGAAATCATCCACAACTCAAGCCGGGGATGCTACTGCTGCTCGAGGAAGTCATCGGTCCAGAAACCGGTTCACCTGCTGATGCCGATCCCACTACACGTCATGTCGTGCGACTGGATCGGGTCGTGACGACGGCGGCGGGGGGCGGGCCGCTCACCGATCCGGTGACGAATCAGTTGATTACGGAGATCACCTGGCATCAGGAGGATGCCCTGCCGTTTCCCTTCTGCCTCTCTGCTGCCACAAACGCCGGATATCGCGATGCCGTCACCCTGGTCCGAGGGAATCTGATCCTGGTCGATCACGGAACCACACAAGCGGATGAATCACTGGGCTCGGTGCCAGACCCATTTCTGTTCATGCCTCGGTCGAAGGGAGCGGATCGCTGCACCCTGCTCACTCGTGACGCGGTTCCGCCGCGCTTTCGGCCGAGCCTCTCCAAGGGACCCCTCACACATGCGGGGCCTGTCTACGACCATGCAAAATCGGCGCGAACTGCGCTGCAGTGGGATCTTCGGACAGTGCAGCCGTCCATCCTTCTGGCGGGAATGAAAGGCCCAGAGACCACGACCTGGACGGCGCGCCGCGATCTGCTGAACAGCAGTGCTGAAGCGGATGAGTATGTCGTTGAGGTCGAGAATGATGGCAGCGGCACGATTCGCTTCGGGGACGATGTGCATGGCCGGCGGCCCGAGTCGGGGACGGAGTTTACAGCCCGATACCGTGTCGGCAACGGCCGGGCGGGGAACATCGGCGCGGATTCTCTGGTCCACATTGCGCTGACTCTTCCCGAAATCACTCTGGTACGAAATCCACTGCCGGCCGTCGGTGGGCAGGACCCCGAATCGATGCAGGACGTGCGTCAACGCGCGCCAGTGGCGTATCGCGTGCAGGAGCGGGCCGTGACAGAGGCTGATTATGCCGAAGTGACCGAGCGTCGAGCCGACGTGCAGAGGGCCGCTGCCACGTTTCGCTGGACGGGGAGCTGGCACACGGTGTTCGTGACGGTCGATCGTGAGGGGGGCGCCGCCCTGTCCAACGAGTTTGAGACTGACATCCGGGCACATGTCGATCGGTATCGCATGGCCGGTCATGATCTGGAGATCGACGGTCCGCAGTTCGTATCGCTTGAGATCGATCTGCATGTCTGCGTGCGCCCCGAACATTTCCGAAGTGATATCGAGCGTGAGCTGCTTGATGTGCTGAGTAATCGTGATCTGCCGGATGGACGTCGCGGTCTCTTTCACCCTGATCTCTGGACCTTCGGCCAGCCGGTCTATCTCAGTACCGTCTATGGGGCTGCCCATCAGGTAACCGGTGTCGAATCCGTGGAGGTGCGGACATTTCAGCGGCAGGGGATTCCGGAGAGCGCTCGCCTGGACAGTGGACGCCTGGAGATGGCCGCCCTGGAAATTCCCCGCTTGGACAATGACCGCAATTTCCCGGAGCATGGTCGGGTGACCATCACGTTGGGAGGAGGGAAATGAGTCAGGATTCTCCAGAGGAATGCGGCTGCTGCGCCGGTATCGAGGCCGCGACCCCCGGCCTGCTCGTCAATCGACCGGGCCTGTCGGCGGTGGCCTATCGCGTGGGGACCTACGGGACGTTTCGTCAAAGCCTCCAGGCGCGGCTCTCCGACAGTCGCTGGCCGGTCTTACGCGGGCTGCGAACCCGCGACGAGGATGATTTCACCATCGCGTTGCTGGACGCCTGGGCTGTCACCGGCGACATTATTACCTTCTATCAGGAACGCATCGCCAACGAATCTTACTTACGAACGGCCACCGAGCGCCTCTCGATTCTCGAGCAGTCGCGCCTGCTCGGGTATCAGCTCGGTCCAGGTCTGGCTGCCGCCACCCATGTGGCCTTCACCCTCGAAGACAGTCCCGGCCTGCCGCAACAGGCGGCTCAGCCGATGACCTTAGCGGTCGGGACCAAGGTGCAGAGTATCCCCGGGCCGGATGAACACCCGCAAACCTTCGAGACGGTCGAAGCCATTGAGGCTCGGCCGGCATGGAATGCGCTCCTGGCCCAACAGGCAGCCACACAACCGCTGAGCTGGGATATGCCGGCACTGTGGCTGTCCGGCAGCAACGTGAATGTGACGGTCGGGGAGGTCGTGCTCATTGTCGTGGAGAGTGGCAGTGGCTTTGAAGCCTCGATCCGTCGTGTGACCGGTGTCGTGTCGTCTCCCGATCGCAAGAGCACGAAGCTCTCGCTCGCGACCATGTCCACCAGTGCCGAGACGATTTCCGCTACCAGGCCAGGCGTCTACGTCTTGCGAAGCCAGGCTTCGCCCTTCGGGCACAATGCGCCGTTACAGCCGCAATTCAATAGCAGTGGCGTGTTTCAGGGGACATTCAGTGAGTGGGCGTTGGATGCCAGCGAGACGGTGACGCGCATCACCCTCAGCAGCCGCAACGACAAGGTCCTGACCAACAGTTTCGCCGTCGTGGAGCAGGATGATCCGGTGAACGGTGCACGCATATGGACCTTTGCCACGATCACCGATGTGGTTCATCGTTCGGTCGCTCGGTACGGCATTGCCGGCAATGGAACGACCCTCAGCCTGAGCGCAAGTTGGGCGAAGGCTTCCAGTTCGAAGCTGGACCTGCTGCGCACCATGACGATCTCGGCTCAGAGCGAGGAGATGGTCCCGGCCGCGTTGCCTCTGTTGTATCCGGTCTATGGCGAGGTACTCGCGTTCGATCAACTGGTAGAAGGTCTGATACCGGGACGCCCGCTTGCGGTGACCGGTGGGCGTCAGGCGGTTCGTCTCAAACATCCGGCGCCTACTCCATTTAAGGGACACAAGGTGCCGCTGGGTGGACCTCAACTACCGCCGGCGTTGATGCTCGATGACGGCGGCTCGGTCCTGCTGACGCCTGGCGACCTGCTGGAGATGATCGGTGCTCCCGCAACCGTGGCGGGTGCGTCGCTGCTCCCGTTGACGCCGGAGGAATTCGGGGCGTCGCTGACCCAATCCGTCCCACCATTGCTGCGGTTGCCCTTGATGGATCGCGACGGTCGGACAGGGTTTTTGGATATCAGCGCTGGTGACATCGAGTTGGTCGCCTCAGACTCGGCGACGGACACGGTGTCGGAGATTGTCTTCATCGACGAGGCGGTCGGTACCGCTATTATTCAGGATCGCGATCGGACGATGGTGCAACTCGCGACGGCGCTCGCCAACGTGTACGAGCGCGCCACGGTCCGCATCAACGCGAATGTGGCGGCCGCCACCCACGGAGAAAGCGTCAAGGAACCATTGGGCAGCGGCGATGCGGCGGTGCCGTATCAGCAATTTACCCTGCACCAACCACCTGTCACGTACGTCAGTGCCGATACGCCGGACGGTTCGGCTTCGACACTCAAGGTGTATGTCAATGAGGTTCTGTGGGAAGAGGTCCCGTTTTTTTATGGGCATGGACCCACCGAGCGCATTTATATCACCCGGCGGGACGACGATGGCCGCACCACGATCCGGTTCGGTGACGGGATTACGGGGGCGCGGTTGCCGACCGGACAAAACAATGTTCGGGCCGAGTATCGCAAGGGCACCGGTCTCGGGGGGCTCGTGCGGGCCGGACAACTGAGTCTGCTGATGAGTCGACCGCTCGGATTAAAAGGCGTCGTGAATCCGGAAGCTGCGCAGGGAGCCGAAGATCCGGAGTCGAAGGACGACGCGCGCACGAACGCACCGCTGACGGTGCTCACGCTGGATCGTGCCGTGTCGTTGCAGGATTACGAAGACTTCTCCCGGACGTTTTCCGGTGTCGCCAAGGCTCAGGCTGTCTGGGTGTGGGATGGCCGCAAGCGGAGCATCTTCCTCACGGTCGCCGGACCGGACGGGGAATTGTTGGATGAAGATGGTTCCGTCATCACCAAGTTGAAGGAGTCTCTGCGTACCTACGGCGATCCCTTTGTGGCGTTCACGGTGATGGCGTACCGGCAGGCCTGGTTCGAGATTGCAGGGACGGTCACGATCGATCCGGACCATGTGAGCGACGTTGTGATGGAGGCGATATCCGCCGACCTCCAGCAGCGGTATAGCTTTGCAGCCAGGGCGTTCGGTCAGCCGGTTGCGCTGAGTGAAGTCATTGCCGCAATCCAGGCTGTTCCGGGTGTGGTGGCGGTGGATCTGGACCGGTTCGCACGCACAGACCAGTCGCTCCCGGCGATTCAGCCGCGTCTGATCGCGGATCGACCGGCCATGGGGGCAGACGGGGTGGTTCCGGCGGCGGAACTGTTGTTGCTCGAGCCCGCGTCATTGACTCAACTGAAGGCAATCCAATGAATCCAGAAGCAGACACACTGTACCAGCTTCTTCCCGCGATCTACCGCATCCGTGATGCCGAACAGAGCGGCGCGCTGCGCGCCTTGTGCGAAGTGCTGGCCGAAGACATCGCTGTGCTGCGGGACAATCTCGATCAACTCTACGACGATCAGTTTATTGAAACCTGCGCCGACTGGGTGGCGCCCTACATCGGTGACTTAATCGGCTACAGAACCTTGCACGCGGTCACTGAGCGGACGCGTAGTGCCAGGGCCGAGGTGGCCAATACCATCGCGTATCGGCGTCGAAAAGGTACGGCGACTGTCCTCGAGCAACTGGCCCGTGATGTCACAGGCTGGAATGCCCAGGTGGTGGAATTCTTTCAGTGGCTCGAAACCAGTCAGTACATGAACCACCTGCGCCCGACCAATCTCGCCACGGTCGATCTGCGAAATTGGGAAGCCTTGGAGCGGCGGGATACGGCCTTTAACGGCATCGCCCATTCTGCCGATATGCGGCGTATTGAAACCCAGCAGGGGCGATACAACATTCCCAACATCGGTCTGTTTCTCTGGCGGTTGGACGCCTTTACGGTGCGCCGTTCACCCGCGTTCCGCGTCGACGATCAACGGTTTCTGTTCAGTCCTTTGGGGAACAACCAACAATTGTTCACTCGACCGCAGTCGGAAACGGATATCACGCACCTGGCGGAACCATTGAACGTGCCGGAGCCGATCAGCCGCAGGGTGTTGGACAGGTATCTTGCTCAATACTATGGCCCGCAGTTGAGCCTGTTTCTCGAAGCAGACAATGTGGATACGAGCCTGGAGAAGGTGCAGGTCTGCGATCTGTCGGATGACGGGGCAAGCTGGGCACATCTTCCGGTGAGCAAAATCTCGATCGATCCAGTGCTCGGGCGGATTGCTATTCCGCCGGGCACCCCGCCCGTGAATCTGCGCGTGACGTATCACTACGGATTCAGTATGCCCACCGGCGGCGGAGAGTACGAGCGAGGGAAGACCTTTGCGTTGGGCGGCGGGTTTGCCTCCGTGACGCAGGGCCAGAGTCTTCAAGCGGAACTCACGGCATCTCAAACCGGTGGCATCGTGCAGGTCGAGGACAGTGGATTGTATGCGGAAGCGTTGAGCTTGAATCTCCCTGCAGAGGCGAAGGTGGAGGTGCGTGCTGCTAACGAACATCGCCCGACGCTGGTGCTGAGCGGAGACTGGACCCTCACCTTGGCGCCGGGTGCAGAATTGACCTTGAACGGACTGCTCATCACCGGCGGGCGGCTGCTGGTCGTGGCAGCGGGTGCCGGCGGGACGCGACTCCTGCGGTTGCGCCATTGCACGTTGGTGCCGGGGCTGAGTCTGACGAGAGAGGGTGAGCCGGTGTCGCTGTCCGCTGCGTCGTTGGTGATAGAGCGGGAGGGGACGACCGTCGAGATCGATCACTGTGTGCTGGGCGGCGTCCTCGCCGTGGACAGTGCCGACCTGTCGATTACCAATACGCTGGTCGATGCGACCTCTCCGACCGGAGTAGCCTATGCGGCTCTCGACGGGCTGGGCGCCGGTGGGGTGTTGAGCATCGTGAATACCACGGTTATCGGCAAGGTACACACGAAACGGTTAGACCTCGCGTCGAACACGATTTTCGCGGCGGCCCTCGCCAGTGGGGACAGTTGGAGTCACCCGGTCTGGTCGGAGCAAAACCAGCAGGGCTGTTGTCGGTGTTCCTTTGTACCGCTGAATTCCATCGTGCCTCGCCGGTATCGTTGCCAACCGGATCTGGCCGTGGATGCGGCACTGTTAGAGGCGGATCAGCCGAAGGGCAGCCTCAGTGTTTCCCAAATACAAGCCATCACGCTGGCAGCCCAGGCGCGTGTGAGGCCGGCCTTCACCGCTCGCCGGTATGGGCAGGCGGCCTATGGTCAACTCGCAGGACAGTGTCCGGAGGAAATCCGACGCGGGGCGGACGATGAATCTGAGATGGGTGTGTTTCATGACGTCTTCGCACCGCAGCGGGAAGATAATCTCAACATTAGATTGCAGGAGTATCTGAGGTTCGGGCTAGAGGCAGGGATATTCTACTCGACGTGACGAGCCTCGGCATGGCCATGGAATTCTAACGAACGAGCGATCAGGAGAGCGCATATGAGTGGCGATTACAGCCGTAAACGATTCAACCCTGAAAAACATTACCAGGGTGTCCTGCGGCAGCAGGGACGTGTCGACCTGGATGCCGATTGGAATGAGTATGTCGATTTGCAGGACCGTCGCTGGCGAGCCGAGACCATTGATGTCGTCGGTCGGTGCGGCGTGCCGGCTGAGACACCAGATGGGTTCAAAATCGAGGTGACCGGCGGGGAACTGACCGTTGGTCAAGGCCGGATGTACGTCGATGGGTACGTCGCTGAAAACCACGGCACGGCGCCCGCACTCGATGCGACGATCGAAGAGCAGTACGGCACGGCCGCACTATTGGTAAAGAATCAGCCCTTTGGTGGACCGGTGACCATTCCGCCGCAGGTGCGATCGCTTGTCTACCTGGACGTGTGGCGCCGTGAAGTGACGCATCTACAGGCCCCGGACCTTATCGAGCCGGCCGTCAATGTCGATTCGACCACGAGGAACCAGACGGCCTGGCAGGTCAGGATTCTGGGCGGCATCCCGGCGGATGTGAATTGCGATACTCCTCTGGAGAATATCCCCGGTTGGCCTGCGAGCAACCTTCCGTCGTCGGCGCGGCTGACGACCACCACGGTTGCCGTCACCACGGAGCCTGATCCCTGTCTCGTGCCGCCGACCGGCGGGTATCGTGGTCTGGAGAACCATCTGTACCGCGTCGAGGTCCACAGTGCGACGAACACGACGGCCAAGGTGAAGTGGTCGCGGGAGAATGCCCATGTGTCCACCACTATCGTCGAAATCCTTGCCGGTCGGACGACCGTGCGCGTGGAAAGTCTCGGGCGCGACAACGTCCTGCGATTCAAGACCGGAGACTGGGTGGAGTTCACGAGTGATGTGCGCGAGTTCGCCGGTCTGCCCGGTGACATGCGCAAGGTGACGGTAGACGACACCAGCAAGACGCTGACATTTACCCCTGCGCTGCCGGTCGGCGATTTCCCTCAAGGTGTCGCCGATGCGACGAAACATCTGCGCGTGATCCGGTGGGATCAAACCGGGATTGTGCGCAAGCCGGACGGGTCGCAACTCGTCAATCTTGACCTGACGACCGACGGGTTGATCGAGTTGTCCGCAGCCAACCCCAGTTTCGTGTTGGAGCATGGGGTGCAAGCGACCCTGACCGTCCAGGCAGGGGGGATGGCGCATACCGGAGACTACTGGTGTTTTGCGGCGAGAACCGCGGATGCCGATATCGAACGACTCAATCTGACGCCTCCCCTCGGGCTGTACCACCATTACGGCCATCTCGCGATCATCGAGGCCGACGGCGAGATCCACGATTGCCGGACGGTATTCCCTCCGCTCACGGAGCTCACGCCAGGCTGTTGCACGGTCGTCGTGCGTCCCGGCGATGACATTCAATCGGCAATCGATTCCTTGCCGGACGCAGGCGGGTGCGTCTGCCTGAAGGTGGGCGATCACGAGATCGAGGCGCCGATTCGCATTGAACGATCCAACGTGTCGCTACACGGGGAAACGCTGGGCGCGCGAGTGGTGCGAAGGAACGGGACTGAGCTTCTGCATATCACGCATCCCGACGGGTTGCTGTTGGAGCACGTGACGGTCTCGGGGCTTTCCCTTGTGCTGGAGACAAAGGGGCAGCAGGGTCAGGGCCTGCAGGCCCTGGTGACGGTGGACCGTTGCCGCGAGACCACGATCGAGCGGTGCGTGCTGCACGCGCAGGTGCTGAGTCAGATCGCCGGTCTCGTCATCAGCCGTAGCAGCGACGTGCGCGTGACGGGCTGTGTCGTCGACAATGTGCAGTATGGAGTCTGGACGCTCGCCGATACGACGGGGCTGGCCATCGTCGGTAACAGTTTCGATGCCGCAAACAAGCGGCAGAGCGACGCGGGCCTGGTCGGGCTTCTGCTCCAAGACCTGTCCTTCCCCGCGCGTATTGAAGACAATCGTATCCTGGGTTTTGTCTTCGGTATCGTGCTGAACAACGGGCTCCTGACCGGTGTGCCATTTTCGCTGGCCGCCGGTTCGACTATTGCCGGGAACTACATCGTGCGGCTTGGTGCGCAGGTCGAGGCTTCGACCATCAAGGCGTTCGGCATCGACGTGGCTGCCGATGGCTGCGTCATCAGCGACAATATCCTGCTCTATAATTCTCCCGAGTACGGTGGCATCTCGGTGAGCGGCCGCAACACGGTCGTCGAACGCAACCAACTCCGCTCCATGCTGAAGGAAGCCGGATCGGTTCGACCGGTTGCGCTCTTATTGGCCAAATTGGGCGCGAACGGCAGTCTCGGGACGATCGGCGGCCGGGTCGCTGGAAACCAGGTCATCGGCGTGCAGGAAGGAATCGTCGTGATCGGCAACGAAGGGGCCGAGGTACTGGACAACCGCTTGGAGAGCGACGGTCAGGAGCTCGGGTTCGGTCTCTTGCTGGTGGCGTCCAGTCGCGTCCGTGTGCAGGGCAATCGTCTCACCAATACCGCCTGGCCGATCGCGACCAGCGGCGGCACGGCGAACGTCGTGGCCGACAACAGTCTGGTGCGGGGTGGCGGCGGAATCACCGCGGTCTTTCATACCTCGTTCACCTGCAGTCAGAATCGCGTCGAAGACATGCGGCATTGGGGCATTCTGAGCCTGGTGGGGTTTGCCAAATGTGCCCTGACAGAGAATCGGATCTTGAACTGCGGATACCAGCAAGCCCCGTCGATCGGCATCGGCGCGTCCGTGCAGCTCGGGGAGTTGTGCGTGGAGTCCTGTGAGGTCATGAATACGGGGATCTCACCGGATAATGCGACGATCAGTGCGCTCTCGTGGGGCATCATCGCGGATCTGATTCTGGAAGCGCGAGTGCAGAGCAACTTGATCACCTACGCCAACGCGGCCTTGCTGGATGCGAATCAGGAGCATCGCGCGCTTTGGATGCGTGGGTGGCTGGAACAGGTGATCAACTTCGGTGCAGGACAGGTCGTGTTTGGATTCAGCGCGCAGATTCTCGACAACAAGTTCCTCGGGCCTGGCCGGACAGCATTAGTCGAGGTTGCTCAGCAGAATGTGAGCGACAATCTGTTTCGCCGCTTCGAACGGCTCTTCTTCAGTAACAATTTCTGCTGGCATGCCAGCGTGGCCGCCCAAGGAACCGCCACCGTGTCGCTCTCGGCCAGAAGCGCGATCGTGATGGGCAACCACATCAAGACGAATGTCCCGATCCCGTCCGTGGATTTCCACGGCATGAAGGACGCGGTGTACATGGGCAACCTGGCCCAGGCCAATCCGGTGAATTTCGGCGGCATTCCGGCCCCGATTTCCGGGTTCAATCGACCGTAGACCTGCGCGGCTAAAGGAGAATACAGATGGCGACCTTGAATCAGATGGTGGCAGAGCAAACGAAAGTGATCGGCGAGGCCAGAGCATCCCTGGAAGCGGCATTCAAGAAGCCGCCGACCCAGGCTGCGACGATTGCGGCGAGGGAGGCGACGGTGGCGGAATTGAAGACGCGGGTGGCCAACCTTGCGGAAGCGAAAGCCACATTCACTCGCCAGATCGATCAACAGCTCGCCGGGTACCAGGCGGAAATCACGGCATTGGAGAAATTGATCGAGGAAGACAAGAAGCGCTTCGGCGATCAACCTACGCCGACCCCCCCTCGTCCGATTCGGGGGAAGGGGCGGGGTAAATAGACACAGTTCATCGGCCTCCACAAGAACGTGATGCAACGATGAAGGCCCCCAGACTCACCCCGAACCAACGGGCACCGAATGAGGTGTCGGTCGGTGTTGGACGGATGGCTTCTCCCTTCCTTCTGCCTCGACAACGGTCCTGCGCCTGTGGCGGGACCTGCACGCAATGCCGCGCACAACAAGGTGCCCATACGTTCGAGCATGCCTGGACAGGCAGCGTCCCGCCTATCGTCGACGAAGTGCTTGCATCGCCCGGCATACCGTTGGACGTCCATACGCGGGCGCATATGGAGTCGCGGTTGGGGCATGACTTCGGCCGGGTACGGGTGCATCACAATTCGAAAGCCGCGGATTCGGCCGCGGCAGTTCAGGCGCGAGCGTATACTGTCGGTCAAGACGTGGTCATGGGCACCGGGCAGTTTTCGCCGGGTACGGATAGAGGGCGAGGATTGTTGGCCCATGAATTGACGCATGTAGTCCAACAAAGTCGTGGCGGTACTGCCTCGGGCGCTGGTCCGATTCTCCAGCGGGCTGGATTTGGCGAGGTCAAACTCGCCGAGGCGACACAGAACGGGGAGTCGCAATCATCTGATGATCTTGTCGCCGGCTTACCCGCACCTGATTGCCGCACCCGTTTTTCGCAGCTGTTTTGGCTCGACGCCATTTACCATCCCCAACGCCCCGAATGTTGTTTCGCGCAGGTGAGCCTGAGAACCGATTCTAATCGGCTCGGTGTCTTTCGAGCCGATCATCTGATCGAGGGGCAGCCCGATTGCGATTATGGCGACCAGCGGCGACATGACTTCTGGATCGGCCCATGGAGAATCCTGGACATTACTCCGACGCTGATGACCGTGATGAATATGTGCGGGGAAGAAGAGACGCTCGACCTGCAGGGTCAGGGCAGCGTCAGGGGAGAAGCGGTGCCGGCGGCGAGCCCGGGGACGAACCCAAAACCGAACGCCGTGGATCCTCAGCCGGAACACATCGTAGAAGAGTCTCAAGGGCGATTGGGGAAGAATCACGAGATACGTTATGACTCCGGATGCGACGTTGTGTCCTTTCAACCGCATGATCGCGCGCAACCGGCTAGAATCTTCAAATGGGATCCTGGGCAGGAACTGTTTGTGGATGAACAGGATCCCACGAATGGAAAAACGCCTGGGCAGTTGGAGCAGATGGCGGGGATCGTCTTGAAGGAATACCAGGATGGGTCGTGGCAGGGATCACACTGCGGCGATCTCCCGCGTTGGGCATTGTAAATGATGTGCCACGCGGATTCTATGGCGAGGCTTGTCCAGGAGAGAGGCCATGATGTCAGGGCTCGGCCGTCATCCGTTGCAAAAACGGGGCGCGCGCACCGGTCAGTCGACCGGACAACCTCGTTCCGCACGCGCTGAAGCCAATCTATCTTCTGGGAGGAGCGATGCCACCCGGCAAGACCGGCCTCGGTTTAGCCATGACCTCGGCCGGATGCCGGTCTTTCCTCCACGTTCCGCCGCTGCGGGAGAGCCGTTGCTCGTCAGTAGTCCGACCGGCCTTGCCGAACAGGAGGCGGAACAGGCCGCGCGCCATCAACTACAGGAACCGCAGGGAATGTTAGGACTTGGCCGTGGCTTGGTGGACCCCAGTCGTGGACAGGGATCGTTACAGGATGTGGCGGGTACGACCCCGGCGGCGGTGGAGCAGGTCTCGTGTTCAGGAGGCCATCCTCTGGACCCGGCGACCAGGGCGTGGTTTGAGCCGCGTTTCGGCATGGACTTCGGACGGGTACGGATTGTGGCCGACGCTCGCGCAGAGAAAGCAGCGGCGTCGGTCAACGCACGCGCTTTTGCGATGGGGGACACGATCGTGTTCGACCGGGGAGCCTACGCACCGCAGACGTCGGCCGGTCGTGCGCTTCTCGCGCATGAATTGGCGCATGTGGCTCAGTATCGCCTCGCGGGAGCCGGGTCCGCGCCTCGGTTGTTCAGGAGTACAGGTGACAATGAAGCTGCGGCACGTGCCGAAGTACAACGGCTGGCCGAGGAAATGAATCAGCTCGCGGTGAAGAATGCCTGGGCCGGGGTGGATCGCTCCTATCGACGGATCGAGACGCTGGGCGACGGTGCGTTTGCCCTGGCGCAGGATCCGGCCGCGCTGCATTTCTTGGGGGCGCAGGCTGCCCGTAACCTCGGCGACATCCGCCGCTACAAATCGCTGGCCTTGCGGGCCAAAACAGCCCTGCTTGCCTCCGGACGTACGATCGATGATCCGCAGTTGCAGGCGGTGGAGGCGGAGGTAGCCGCCATTGATCAGGCCTATGGCGCCGTGACGATTGCTCCACGATCCAAGCGGTCGGCGAATGCCAAGAAAGGCGAGGCGGTGGGACCGGAGTTGGTGCCGGCCGTGATGCCGTTTGCCGGAGATCAGCGGGCGAGTATCGAACGGGCGCGCGCGCAGATCGTGGAGACCGGTTCATTTTCCGGGCTATTACCGGCCGGGGCCTATACGCTCGGAACGGAGTCCTTTACAGTGATTGCGGGCACCAATGTTCCGGATGTGCTCTGGGGTTCCTGAGTCATCCCGCCGGTCTCATGCCCGTCGGTGCCACTGCGATTTCTCCTCAGGATGCGATTCGCACGAAATCGATAAACCCGCGTTCGACATTCGTGCTTACCAACTCCACGGTCAGGCTGTCGCCGACATCCAGTCCGGCCAGGCCTCCGGAAAGTTTTCCTTCAACCGGCGGGTTAAGCAGCCGCACCCAGGTCCCCTTGTCAGAAAGGCCGGTCACGATCGCTTCAAACCGTTCTCCGATACGCGATTCCAACAGGAGGGCTGCCGCGGATTTTCTCATTTGCCGTTCCACCCGTTCCGCATCATCTTCCTTCTCGGTGCAGTAGTCGGCCAGGTACTTCAGTTCGTCCGGACGGTACGGCATGGGCGCAGCAGCCAGTGCCGCCTTGAGTAACCGCTGTGTGACGAGATCGGGATAGCGCCGGTTCGGTGCGGTGGAATGGGTATACCCTTTCACGGCCAGACCGAAATGTTCCGGTGCGCCCCCGGTTCCGTCGTCGAGTACATATTCACCACGTCCGATGAGTTTGACGATGGCCAGTGACAGATCGGGAAACCTGAGCGGGTCCGCCGCACGGCGTGTGATGAGGAACGTATCCAACGCCTGCGCATCAGGATGGGGAGGTAAGACTTCGCCCCAGCCTGCTGCAACATCGACAATTCGCTGCCAGCGCTCCGGTGAACGCAGGATGCGGCGAAACGACGGTACACCCTTGCGCTTGAGATAGGCTGCCGTCGCCTGGTTGGCGGCGATCATAAAATCCTCGATGAGCTCCTTCGCACGATTCTTCTGCTCGACCCTGATGCCGGTCAACAGATCGCCGTCAAATACGGCGCGTGGCTCGATCGTTTCGAGACTCAGCGCACCCTGCTGATGACGGCGTGCCTTGAGCCGTTGCGCAACTCGATCTTGAAGGCGCAGTTGCGTATCCAGGCCGGGTACGTTGGTGATTCCGTCTGGCACGGGCCCTGTTCCGGTGAGCCAGGCGGCGACGCTGTTGTATGCAAGTTTGGCGTGGTTGCGAACGACCGCTCGATAATGAGATGCACCGACCACCTTTCCATTCGCCGCGACGACGACTTCTACCACGATGGCGAGCCGATCCTGGTGTTGGCGCAGCGAGGTGAGATCGTGGGAGAGTGGTTCCGGCAACATGGGAAAGATATCCCCGGATGTATAGACGGAGGTTGTGTTGTGGCGTGCATGGGTATCCAGGGCGGAGTCCTTGGGTACGAGCGCGTCGACGTCGGCGATCGCTACCTGGATGGTGACCGAGTGGTCGGGATGCTCGGTGGCCACGGTGAGCTGGTCCAAGTCG
>VOPR01000032.1 GCA_009594995.1 Nitrospira sp.
CGCTGGAGCTCGCACCACAGGCCGACGGGTCGAGGGAGAATCTTTCTGTTTGACCGATTTACCGGACTGCCAGACTGCATGGGCTCCCGATGCAATGTCCTCAAGGCTCCTTCCGCTGGCCACGCTCCTGGTCAAACGGTCTGTCACCTGACTTTCTTTGCCATGCCGTTCCTCCGCATCGTGCTCCTTGATCAGCAGCCAGTTTTCTTTGCCCGCTTCCTGCCGCCCGCCCATACGCACCAAGTTCCACATGCCCTGCAGTTTGTCTCCATGCAGGATGAATTTGAGACGTCCCCGCCGGTAGCTCGAGAGCGGATCGCCGATCGGCTCCCAATACCCACGATCCCAGAGCATCACCGTGCCACCGCCATATTGCTGGGCAGGAATGATGCCCTCGAACCCCGCATACTCGAGCGGATGATCCTCGACATGAACCGCCAGTCGCTTCTGGGAAGACTCCAGACTGGGACCTTTGGGAACCGCCCAACTTTTTAACGTCCCGTCCAGTTCGAGCCGGAAATCATAGTGGAGCCGGCTCGCCGCATGCTTCTGAACGACAAACTGCAGCCGCCCCTGAGCCGCGACAGCTTTTCCCCTCGGCTCGGGTGTCTTCGTGAAATTCCTCTTCTTCCAATATTGGCGAAGCCCCATGTCGCTCCTCCGCACGCCACCGGCCAGGCTCTCAACACGCTCTCGTAAACGCTTGCGCGTAGTAATTGAACAGCGCCCGAGGAACGCTGGGGGGACAAAAGATGCCTGCCACTGCTGTTAGTGCTATCCGGATGTTTCGAGCCACACTACAGACATGTCCGACACAACCGGCTTCGGTCCAGCACAATGCTAGGAATGCCGTAACGCTTCACGCGTTTTCTTGGACACCCGCAACACCTCAGCCACACTCCACGCCTGCGCGATACATCCACGAGGATGATAGGGCGGTTCTGCGTCGAAAATTTCGCTCACCGTCCCGATACCCTCCTCCAGCAAGTGAGCCTTGAACCCCTCCAACATGCCGCGTGCCTGTGATGCATCATGGTGAACCTTGAGCCAGGCGTCGATGAACGGTCCGATCAACCAAGCCCACACAGTTCCCTGGTGGTACGCCGCATCCCGGGCACGAAGATCGCCGAAGTACATGGGTTTGTAGTCTCGATGGTCCCTCGAGAGAGTGCGCAATCCCACGGGGGTCAGGAGTTTATCAGCTACGGCATCCACCACCGTACCCCACCGCTGTTCATCGAGAATGGGATACTCGAGAGCGACTGCGAAAATCTGGTTCGGACGAAAGCTCGCATCATCCCCCTGCTCGCCGTCGATGACGTCGAACAAGTAGCCGCCATCACCCAGCCAAAAACGTTCATTGAACGAATGCCTGGCCGTCGCGGCCATCTTCTCCCATTCATGCGTCGCCTCTCCGGCCAGCTCTGTCCAGCGCATCATGCAGCGGAGCGCGTTGTACCATAGGGCTTGAATCTCTACCGGCTTTCCACGTCGCGGCGTCACCACCCATCCATCCACTTTCGCATCCATCCAGGTCAGCTGGTACCCTTCGGCACCGGCGCGCAACAGGCCGTCCTGTGGATCGACACCGATACCGAAATGCGTGCCCGCGACATGGTGCTTGATGACGGACTCTAAGATCGGTCGGAGCGCCAGCAGCGTCTCGTTGTCGCCGGTGACCCGGTGGTATCGGTCCAGTGCATGGAAATACCAGAGTGTCGCGTCCACCGTGTGATAGAGCGCTTTGCGCTTGCCTTCCGGAAACAGGTTGGGCAACAGCCCGTCCTGAATGTAGTTCGCAAAGGTGCGGAGGATCGCTTGCGCCTCCCGATATCGGCCGGTGCAAAGGGTCAGCCCCTCTAGACTGATCATCGTATCCCGGCCCCAGTCGGTGAACCAATGGTAGCCGGCGATCACGGTGCGCGCCTCACCGCCGGACGCCCTGGCCAGCGCCTGTTCTTCCAAACGCGAGCCCGGTGAAACAATGAACTGGTCCGCAGCCAGAGTGAGAGATTGCTCCATGTCGTCTTGTTCCCAATCCGGCAAGTCGACCAGCAGTTTGTGCAGCCGCCGCGCTTCAGCCTCGAGAATCGCGTCGGGCGTATATTCGAGCAGGTCCCAGGATTCGGTGCTGGCTACAAATGCGATGGGCTGGTTTCGGCATAGGTCGGCCGAGAAATAGCCCGGGCTGGCAAGATTTTCGATATGCTCCGACCCGCGATCTCGATCGACTCCGTAGGAAATTCCCTGACTCATCCGATAGTCCGCCACGAACAACCCGCAATGCGGTCGTAGACACATCTTCAGCGACGGTGCCCCCTCGCTGAAATGCATCTCGTAGCGGCCGTCGAGGACGGTGAGTGGAAAAGGAGGCTGCCGAGCCTCATGAAGCTGCGCGTCCAGCATGCGAAATGTCACGAATGGGCGGAGTTGGAGCCGAATCGGCTCGCCTTCAGTTAGACGGTATTCCACATAGACGGAATTGTGGCCGTAGGGCATGATGACGCGTTTTTCCAGCGTTCGGCCTTTGAGCACACAGCGCCACACCGGTGTTTGCCACTCGCGCCTGAATTCGTCGAACACCGTGACGAGATCGCTCTGCAAACGCCCGTCTTCAAACTCCACGCCGCTGAGGAGAAGACTCTCCCCATCGACGATCGACTCCTCGTCCAATCGGGGGATGATGACCGTCCGACCCCATGGTGCGGGAAGATCCGGAACGAATATTCCGTGATACCGGCGTGTCGGGGCACAGAGCAACGTCTGGGAGGCATACCCGCCGAGTCCATTGGTCACCAGCCATTCTCTGGCGAGGAACGCATGGCTGTCCTTCAGGCACTCACGGGGCACCTTGAACACCATCGTATCGCCTTGGAGCGTACTCATCACCGTTGCTGTTTACTCTGGGTTTCCCGCGGGCTGCTCTACCGAGGCGTACAAAGCGGCAGATCCACCTGGTACTGTCCACCCTGTTTCGGTCAAGGGCTCAATCACACCAGGGCCTCCATAGATCGGCGCATCACTCGACCATCGAAACGACCAGGCACTCCCGATCGGGGGCGCGAGGAGCGGCTCAGGAGCGGGGCGGAAATCAAGGTCTGCGCCGAGATTCACTAACAGGAGACGGTCCCCACCCCTTCTCCCTGCGTACCTCAGGACAAATGCCGAGGGTCCGATGACGGCGCCGTCCACACATTCGCGCGACTGTTGAGCGATCACCGGATCCTCCCGCCGGATCCGGAGGAGATCTCGATGCAAGGCCAGGCTGGAGTGATGGCGCTCCCGTTCACTCCAATCAAGCTTAGATCGGTCGAATGTTGTCGGATCGCAGGGATCAACCACCGCCGACTGTGCCTGGGAGGACCCATAACTCGGGAACTGAGCGAGAAAGGCTCTTCTCCCCGCATGAATCGCGTCAGCCAATTGACCAGGTGGAAAATCCGCAAAAAATGCAAAGGGAGCGGAAGCCGAGAATTCTTCGCCCATGAACAACAGAGGCGTTTCCGGAGCCAGGAGGAGCAACGTGGTCAAGGCACGGTAGACGCCAGGACTCGTCTTCTGGTGCAGGCGATCGCCCCACAACTGGTTGGCGATTTGATCATGATTCTGGAGAAAGAAAACAAAGCCCTCGGCTTGTTCAGTCGATACGACGGTACCGCGAGGTTTGCCCTGCCACTGATACCGCTGCCCTTGATAGAGGAAGGCCCGTTTCACACAGGACATGAGCTCCTGCGGTGTTCCACGGTAATCCGTATAGTACCCTTCGCTGCGTCCGGTCGCTGCCACCCTGGTCGTATGATGGAAGTCTTCGCTCCACACCGCATCGAGCCCCCACCCGCCCTGCTCCACCGGCTGAATGGTGTGAATCCACTGCGCTTCACATTCGGCGGTCAGGATGATGGAGCGCGTCCCGGCTGCCTGCCGAGCCGCCCGAGAGAGTTCCGCGATGACATGAACCGGACTGGCATCATGAAAAGCATGGACCGCATCCAGCCTCAGTCCGTCTACATGACATTCACGGATCCAGTAACACGCGTTTTGAATAAAAAAATCGCGCACCGCGGGAGATCCGGGTCCGTCGAAGTTGATCGCCTGGCCCCATTCATTGGGATACCGATTGGTCAAACACTCATCGCTGAAGGCCGGCAGATAATTTCCGTCGGGACCGAAATGATTGTAGACAACATCCAGTATCACGCCGAGCCCGCGTTGATGGGCCGCGTCCACAAAACGTTTAAAGGCCGCGTCATCACCATACACGTGAGCCGGGGCGTAAAGTCCCACACCGTCATATCCCCAATTCCAACGTCCGGAAAATTCCGCAATCGGCATCACCTCTAGGACGGTAATGCCGATGTCCTTCAAGCCGTCAAGCCTGGTGATGGCGGAGTCGAACGTTCCTTCCGGAGTGAACGCGCCGATATGAAGTTCGTAGATCACCTGCCCGTGCATGCTGACACCGCGCCAGGTTCCATCATTCCACCGGTAGGCGGCAGGATCGACGATCAACGATGGCCCGTGAGGGCCTTCCGGCTGAAAGCGCGAACAGGGATCGGGGTAGGCCTGCTGACCATCGTCAAGACGGTACCGATAGCGCATCCCGGCCGTGGCCTCAGTGACGAGGCCAGTCCAATAGCCGTCACTGCCCCGCGTCAACGCATGCGCAGTTCCTTGCGGCTCAAGCACAACCTCGACCGACGCCGGTTTCGGCGCCCAACAGCGAAATCGCACCCCTTCTTCGGTGATCTGAGCGCCGAGCGTCAGCCCCTGCTCCGGAGCATCGCTGTGCTGAATGCCTTTCGATTGCACGTTCGTGCCGCTCTCCATCCTCATCCTTTCACTTCATGCGGGTATCGATATGCGGCGTGTCACGCACTCTTGCGCCGCGTCGTTCGCTCTTTTACGTGTACCGACTGCTTGGACCCGCCGGATCGCTGCACGCTTCGCTTGAGAAGAGCCATTAAATCCACTACCTTGGCGCCTCCCGGCTTGTCCTCCGCTTCGGCTTTGTCAGGCGTGGTGATGACCTCGGTCTTTCCGGCCTTCACCCGTTTCTGAATCAGCCGCATCAGATCGTCATGATACGTGTCCTTATACCGTTCGGGTTTCCAGGGTTCAGACATTTCCTCGACCAGCTTCATCGCCATGTCCAATTCACGGGGGGTGACGCGCGTGGATTTTGCCTTTTTGGCAGGCAGCTCGAGCTCTTTGCTTGGACGAAGCTCATTTGCGTAACGAAGCGTGTTCAGTATGATCATCTCGCTCCACGGAATGAGTGCAGCCATGTACTGCCTGGTACGAATGACCACGGTTGCGACAGCCGCTTTGCCCGTCTTTCGCAATGTTTCCCGCAGGAGTACATAGCCCTTTTCACCACGCTTATCCGGAGCCAGGTAATAGGGCGTCTCAAACGACATCGGGGCGATATCCTCTGCCCGTACGAAATTGACGATGTCGATGGTTTGCGTCGCTTCCACATTGGCGCGCCGAAAATCCTCATCGGTCAGCACGACAAATCGGCCTTTGTTGTACTCATACCCTTTCACGATCTGATCCCACGCGACTTCTTTCCCGCTCTCTTTGTTGTAGCGTTTGAATCCGACCGGTTTCATGTCCCGCCGATCCAACAACGTTAAGTCGAAACTGTTCCGATTCTCGGCTGAATAAAGGACCACCGGGATATTGACCAGTCCAAAACTAATCGATCCTTTCCAGAGAGATCGGGGCATAGGATTACTTTCGTCTTACGGAAATCAATGTCTGCTTCACAACCAGGGCGCAGGCCACGCACATATGGGCACAATTGACACATGTCACCGGCTCGCCACAGAGGTCACAGACCAGCAACAGAGTCGCCTCTATGTGTCTACATCCGTCGCGCCGGCAGGACGGATCAAGGCACTGACTACAATCGTATGGACACACCACCATGCAGGCCTTTGACTGACAGTCCTTTTCTACGGGAAAACGCAGTCAGGTGGGATCATGTCTCGCCTCACACTCCTCTACAACTAGGCCCCTCCCTAGCTGTCATCTCGGCGTCCCACCGATAGGCTGGGGCCATCATCGAACTGGTAGTCGGCAGTTGTCGCCTCAACGTGACTTGTGAGGAACCCACGATGAAACATGAACTCGGGCGAACCATATCACCGTGGATGTCGGAAGAAATTCCGCCATTGCCGAATCTGGCCACCGGCGCCCATGCCGAGGTCTGCATTGTCGGCGCTGGAATTGCCGGAGTGACAACCGCCTATTGCTTGATGAAAGAGGGTCGCTCCGTGATTCTCCTGGACGCCTGGCAACCGGGACAAGGCATGACGGAACGCACGACCGCCCACCTCTCGAACGCAGTCGATGCAGGATATGCTGAAATCGAACGGTTGCATGGACAATCCGCCGCGAGGCTGGTAGCGGAAAGTCATCAGGCTGCCGTTGATTGGATCGACAGGACCCGGGCAGGTGAAAAAATCACCTGTGACTTCAGACGCCTGGACGGATATTTGTTCGCGCCTTCTCCGGATGATAGGCAGCTGATCGACGATGAGTGGCATGCCGCTCGGCGAGCCGGTATCACCGATGTCGAGCGACTTCCACAACTGCCGGCTCCTCTCTTTCCATCCGGTCCCTGCTTGCGGTTTCCAGATCAGGCGCAATTTCACCCGTTGAGGTATCTGACCGGCCTCGTGCGGGCCATCCGAAAGGGAGGCGTACGCGCCTTCACGGAGGCCCATGTCACAAAAATAGAGGGGGGCAAGCAGGCGCGCGTCGAAACGAGCCAGGGTTGCATCGTCACTGCGGATGCTGTCGTCGTCGCCACCAACACACCGATCAATAACATGGTGACCATCCATACAAAACAGGCAGCCTACATCACCTATGTCATCGGGGCGGTCATCCCAGTCGGGGCCGTCGAGCAGGTCTTATTATGGGATACGCTCGATCCGTACCACTATGTACGCACTCACCGGCAACCCCTGCCGCAGGGGGGCGAGGAATGTCTTCTCATCGTCGGCGGTGAAGACCACAAGGCCGGACAGGCCGACGATGCAGAGTCAAGATATGGGCGACTCGAGGCCTGGGCTCGAGAGAGGTTTCCCGGCTTGGGACCGGTGCGCTATCGATGGTCGGGGCAGGTCATGGAATCAGTCGATGGCCTGGCGTTTATCGGCAGAAATCCAGGCGATGCAGACAATGTGTACATCGCCACAGGAGACTGCGGCATGGGAATGACCCATGGAACGATTGCCGGACTCCTCATCACCGACCTTATCATGGGTCGCAAATCCGCCTGGTCCAGCCTCTACGATCCATCCAGACAACCGGTTCGAGCCGTCGGGGAATTTGTACGCGAGTCATTGAACGTGGTCGCCCAATATGCCGATTGGGTGACCAAAGGAGATGTCGAAACGGAAAGCCAGATTGCCAATGGGGAAGGTGCGGTACTGAGGGAAGGACTCACAAAGATTGCCGCCTATCGAGATGCCGACGGCCTGCTTCACAAATGTTCAGCCGTCTGTCCCCACCTCAGTTGTATTGTGGCCTGGAACCATTCTGAACAGACATGGGATTGCCCCTGTCATGGTTCACGTTTTGACAAATTCGGAAAGGTCCTGAACGGGCCTGCCATCAGCGACCTGCATCCCCTGAAACCCGGAACATGAGTCCGGGGACCGGGTCAGGGAGGAACTTAGGACGCGGTCAATTCCGGCGTATCCGTATCCTCCCACCCGCCTTTCTTATCGCGGCGCGCCTTGTCTGCCAATTTCTGGTACAGCGCGCGAATGGCCTCAAGATCAGCCGCGCTTAACTTTTCGAGATCGAGCAAGGCATTGTGGGCGCCGTGGGTGGCTCGAATCAGTTCGTCCAGTTTCAATTGGGTGGCTGCACTGTCCCGATTCTGGGTATTCTGAATCAGAAACACCATAAGGAAGGTCACGATGGTCGTGCCCGTATTAATGACCAACTGCCAGGTATCGCTGTAATGAAAGACCGGTCCGGACAAACTCCAAGCAACGACGACCCCGATTGCCGCGCCGAATGCGACACCACTTCCCAGCGCTCGTGATGCGAAGTTTGCAAAGCGAGAGAAAATTCCTGAATCTTGGGAGTTGAGATTCTTAACTGCCATGAGGATGCTCCTATGGAGGCTGAATCTGTTAGTCTTCCGCGGGCTCCGCAGCGATCTCGCGCATCAATACTTCCAACTGTTCATAGAGCACCCGTATCGAGGCTTCCAGCGTTTCCAGCATTGATGCACGCGCATGTAATTCCGTCGCCCCGTACCGCCCTCCGGGACCAAAAAACAACCGGCGTCGCTCCTGCTCATCGGCCGACCCCTCCTCTCCCAACCTTCCTCCTTGACGCCAGGATTTGAGCACCTGCTCGCGTGGAGCTTCGCCCGCGTCCTCATGCGCACGATGCAGATATCTCCAGATAACCGGTGAAAAGATGTGGGGTTCCGGCGGATCGTCCCAAATTTCCTGCAGCACATTGCGATCGTGGCGAAACTCAACTTCGGAGTGCGTGAACAACGCCGAAACCCCAAACCAGGAAGCCAAGATTCCTCCCGCCACGTCAGCCGCCTCCCCGCCGACGCTGGCACCCGCAGCCAGACCGATTCCTCCTGAGACGATCCCGGCGATTCCACCGAATAGGATCGACGCGATGGTCAACCGCTTGATGCGCGCACCGTCAATTTCGTCGATACGGTCGGCAACCTGGTCGGCTCGATCCCGCTCGCAAGTCAACTCGGCGGTGGCGGATGTAATCTCGAACAAGGTCAAGAGAAGGAGTTCCGTCAACCGCTGGCGCTGGAGCACGGTCTCTAGAGAATACCGGTCCGGGGCTCCCGGCTCGACAGCCATGCGATTGAGTAAGGGGACAATACCGACGACCTGCGCGACCTGCAAGGCGTCAGAACTGAAACGTGAACGGGCTTCTTGTGTGGGAACGGCATTGAGCTGCCGGGTCAGGGGTGCCCCCGTCCTCGTCCGTTTCGTCATCGCCGGTACACAGAGTTGGCCAAGATTCTCTGCCGACCCTTGGTGAGCCGGAGCAATAACGGTCGTGCACCCTCCGGCTCCTGAGATCAGAAGCAGGGCACACCAACCGGCGATCAGACATGTCCTCGCGACTCGCCTCATACGATGATGACTCATCTCTTTGTGTCATGAAGCATCACCTCTCGGCGCCTCGGAATCTCCCTAGGCTCCTTCCTAGCTTTCTCCTGTTCGTGAAACTTGTATAACCCCGTGGTGAAGAGGAGATCATCACGGAGGGGAGACTGATGCGCTATTTTGCCTTAGCAGCCGATTATGACGGGACGTTGGCGTCAGACGGAGCCGTGACTGCCGAGACTGTCTCCGCCATCGAACGCCTCGTGGCGTCAGGCCGAAAACTGATTCTGGTAACGGGCCGGATTCTGCCGGAGTTGCTGGACATCTTTCCTCAGGTCTCGTTGTGCGAGCTGGTCGTGGCCGAAAATGGCGGCCTGCTCTACCGCCCGGCAACCATGGAAATCACTCTCCTCGCCCCTGCCCCTCGACCGGCCTTTTTGGAAGAGGTGCAACGACGGGGAGTTCAACATCTCAGCCTTGGACATACAATTCTCGCCACCAGGGTCCCCTATGAAACGGTGATTCTTGACGTGATCCGTGATCTCGGACTTGAACTACGTATCATCTTCAACAAGGGTGCGGTGATGGTGCTTCCTCATGGAATCGATAAAGCCACGGGCCTCACCGCAGCCCTCACACGCCTGGAGCTGTCACCGCACAACATCGTAGCGATCGGGGATGGGGAAAACGACCATGCCATGCTGGCCTTGTCGGAATATGGTGTCGCCGTCTCAAATGCAGTGCCCATGCTCAAGGAAACAGCGGATCGCACGACGAACGGAGATCACGGGAGCGGAGTCGTCGAAATTATCGACCATCTGCTGGCGGACGATCTGGCTGGGTCTGAACGAACGATATCCCGACATGCAGTAGTGCTCGGGCACGGAATGAACGGGAAGGACATCATTCTTCCATTCGGCCGGCAGAATCTCCTCCTGGCGGGCACCTCAGGCAGCGGAAAATCCACCCTTGCGACCGGCCTTCTGGAACGGCTCGGTGGACAAGGGTACCAACTCTGCGTCATCGATCCGGAAGGAGACTATGAAAGTTTTCCGCATGCCGTAATTTTGGGGACCGTGCAAAACGGGCCGAGCCTGACCGAAATCCTTACGGCCTTGGCGAACCCGCACACCCACGTAGTGGTGAATCTTGTCGGCTTGCCGCTGCAAGATCGCCCTGCATTTTTTCTCGGATTGCTCCACAAGATTCTGGAGCTCCGTGCCAAGACCGGCCGCCCACACTGGATCCTGGTGGATGAAACGCACCACCTGCTGCCGCGCGATGGCAATCCCACCGCGCAGGCGCTCGCAAAGGATGCGGCCGGCATGATGTATGTGACGGTTCATCCTGATCAGATCGAACCGTCTATTCTGGAGACGGTGCAAATAATGTTTGCGCTCGGGCAATCGCCGGGCGAGACGCTGAAGACGTTTTGCGAGGCGATACGTCAGGAAACTCCGGTCGTGCCCCAAGCCGAACTCGAACCGGGCCGGGCACTCATGTGGAACCGAACAGCCTCGCACGTTCCTGAGATTATTGAGATTGCACCGAGCGCCGTAGAACGCCGCCGGCACAGACGGAAGTATGCCGAAGGTGAACTGCCTGCGGACCGCAGCTTTTATTTCAAGGGCCCGGCCGGACAGCTCAATCTGCGCGCTCAAAATCTTCTGCTGTTCATGCAGATGGGCGAAGGGGTGGATGAACCAACATGGCTGCACCATCTCCAGGCCCATGACTATTCCACCTGGATCAGGAGTGCGATCAAAGACGCAACGCTGGCGACAAAGGTCCGTGAGATAGAAGCGCAAATGGAGTTGTCTGCCGGAGAAAGCAGGCGGTTGATTCGTGCAGCCATTGAGGAGCAGTACACGGTCCCGGCCGGCGGGATCGAGCCTTCTGCATAGGGCAAGGCAAGGATCGCTCTCGCATCGATTGTTCCCTTCCATCCATCAGCCGTGTGGAAAATGTGTTCCAGGGCTTCGCCTAGTACCGAAACATCACCCTCCATTGCATCGTGAGAACTAGCAGCGCGCATTTCCTCCCGTCCGGAAATGTCCGCTCTATCGGAAGGCGGGAGGCGCCGCGCAATTGTGCGGGGCTTCTCCCTTCCGATCTTTAAGACATCACCCTGAATGAAGGAGCAATACCATGCCGATTCTACTCTGGCTATTAGGTGTGCCGGTCAGTCTGATTCTCCTGCTGTGGTTGTTCGGAGTCGTGTCATTCTGATCAGGAGCTGCGCGCGAGTGCGTGCAGCTCATCGATCACCTTCTGGAGGGACGCTACGGCGTGGCGTCGCTGCAGCGGAGTGATGATGCGATCTGTCTCCAAAACCAACGCTGTGAGTCCGGTGCGCATGTCCCTGTCCATCTCCACATACCTTGCTGGTGCACTCTGACGAGACTCCACGAACATTTGCCTGAGACGGTGATTGATTTCTTCGGCAGCCACGGGGTGACGTAGCAACCCCAGTATTTCGTCATGACGTTGTCGTCGATAGTCCCACCAGACCGGCTGGCTGTCCGGCAATGCGAGAATCAAGGGGCGGACACGAGCCGATTGCTCCTTGCTCAAGGTACCAAGCCATTCCTCCACCAATGCCATCCCTTTGCGGGTGCGATCGTCGAGGCGGGCAGCAACCGGCGCCTGTAATATCCGATCCCCCTTCGCCTCCTCCTTACGAAAAACCCGTTCAAGGTGCCGGACTTGTTTGCCACTCAGCGTCGTCAGCAGTCGCCCCGCCTCCGGCACTGCACGCTCGAAGAGATCCGCCCGAAATCGATCATAGGCGGCGAACGTCCATTCCAGATCCTCACGCGATAAACCACGGCTGACCCGCTGCTGCAGGTCCTTCAAAAACTGTTCGTATTGCGAAAGCGCCTCGGTGCGATGTCGCACAAGCAGCGGTTCCAACCGGGCAGCCACCTCCTTACGTTGGCTTGAGGTCAAATCCAGATAATGGTCCAGTTGCCAACGTATGAGCCAGTCGGCGTGCCGATATCCAAACGTGAGCGCACACCCGTTCATGAGCAACACTAGTGCGACAATGAAACCGGTGAACCTGCCTCGATGTCGCTTTACGCTGACCATTGACACTCTACGCTCCTCCTGACGCATCGTGTGACGACGCTGTTCCATCAATAACCAGCCGAGCGCTCGCCGCATACTGGGGGTTCCCCGAGTACGGTCTCGCGACGGCTCACAGTACTGTCGAGTGAGAGCAACGCGAGGAACCCTGTACAGAGTGTCGTTCATTATCATCTTAACGAGGAGGATCCCATGAAGACGTTGATCCATTCATTACTGGCGCTGACACTTGTGTCGGTCGCGGCCTGTTCGAATTCACCCACCGCCACAAAAACCCGCTCTGAGATCGACGCAGGAACCAAGACAGGGATGGTTAAGAATATCGTCATCAAAGAGACGATTACCCCCGATGCCTTGACGGTACATGCGGGTGACGAAGTTCGCTGGATCAATCAACGGCAGGAATCCATCACCGTGACGATCGACGGGCCGTTGGAGCACAACGTGTCCTGTCGTAATGGGTTCTCCAAAGCCATGGGAATGGGCGTGGATAATTCCACTACCTTATCCAGCAATGAAACTGCCGGACTGTGCTTTAGTCGCGTCGGCACGGTGAAGTATTCCGTACGCCCGTCCGGCGACACCAAAACCACCATGGCCGATACCCATGGTTCCATCACTGTCCAATAGTCTGACGACTGATTGAAGGACCGCGTGCGATGTCCCGCAGGGGGGACATCGCACGCCGCAGCATTGTGCTATGGGTGATCAGGCGAGTGTACGCACGGAGGGTTCGCGAGCAAAGAACCGCTGGCCTGCCGCCTCTACGAACGAGGCTCCCAGATCGGTGACTCCTCCATCAGGAACCACCCCGGCTTTTTCTAGCAATGGGCGCGCCGCTTCTGTAAAGCCGATGGCTTTCAGATGGCCGAACGCATCCATGACAAACTGGACTGCAGCACTCTCTTTCAAGAGTGCTTGCGTGCCCTTGGCCGACAGGACGACCGCCACCGCATCGAACAATTGCGATGGCGATCCCGCAAGCTGACCGTCGGCCTTCAACTCCTTACCGTTGTGGAGTGAAGTACCGCATAGCTTCGGGGCGACCAGAAACACAGTACCTCCGGCTTTCTTGACCTGCTTGATGACCCGATCGATGTCACCTCCATCTGATCCCTCGGCAAACAGGAGGCCGACCTTGCGCCCTTTCAAGGTCACCTGCATGTTCTTCTGAATCGAGAGGGCCGGACTCGGCTTCATGTCGATCGGCTCCCTCGCGGCCCTGGCCTTCGCTGGAAGGGCGATGCCCAGGCCGGCAGCCACCCGTTTAGCCAAGCCTTCGTCCACATTGCGCAGTCCGCCGACCATCCTGGTCTGCACGTCGGCCAACTCCACCTTTGCCAACTCGAACACAAATGCCGAAGCCAGATGGGCCCGTTCATTGTCCGTCAGGGATTTCCAGAACATGCGCGCCTGGCTGTAGTGGTCCGCAAATAGTTCAGGACGGATGCGGAGCTTGTCTCCCTGTTCGTCACGATCACTTCTCCCCGGCGCGCTCATGAATCCCTGCGGACTTTCCCGAGGACCGCCCTCCTCTCCTTGGAAAGCGAGACTGTTGGGTTCGTAATTGGCCCGGCCGGTCGGCACCTGCATCTGCATCTGTCCGTCGCGTTGAAAGTTGGCCATCGGACACTTCGGCGCATTGATGGGCAGTTGGTGAAAATTGGCGGTGCCCAGGCGGGACTTCTGCGTATCGAGGTATGAGAACAGACGGCCTTGCAGCAGCGGATCATTCGAGAAGTCGATGCCCGGCACGATGTTGGCGGGACAAAAGGCCACCTGTTCATTTTCAGCGAAATGATTGTCAGGATTCCGGTTGAGCACCAGACGGCCGATCCGGCGCACGGGAATCTGCTCTTCCGGAATCAGCTTGGTCGCATCAAGCACGTCGTACGGCTGTTTGTCCGCGAAGGCTTGATCAAAGACTTGAATGCCCAGTTCCCATTCAGGAAAGTCACCCGCGTCGATTGCCTCCCGCAAATCGCGACGGTGGTAATCATTGTCCGCCGCCTGCAACTTCAGCGTCTCATCCCAGACTGTCGATTGCAGTCCGAGCTTCGGCTTCCAGTGAAACTTGACGAAGGTCTCCTTCCCCTTTTCATTCACGAGTTTGAAGGTGTGGACGCCGAACCCCTCCATCATCCGAAAGGAGCGCGGGAGGGTGCGATCGGACATGGCCCACATCAACATATGTGTCGTTTCCGGCATGAGTGACGCCCAGTCCCAGAAGGTATCGTGCGCGCTGGCCGCCTGGGGAAAGCCGCGGTCGGCCTCCATTTTGACGGCATGGACGAGGTCCGGAAATTTCATCGCGTCCTGGATGAAGAAGACGGGAATATTGTTGCCGACGAGATCCCAGTTGCCCGCCCGAGTGTAGAACTTGACGGCGAAGCCGCGAACATCACGAGGCGTATCGACAGAGCCGGCCCCGCCGGCCACGGTAGAAAACCGGACAAACACCGGCGTTTGTTCGCCTTTGCGTTGAAACAAGTCAGCCCTCGTCAAGGAAGACAGGGAGTTGTACAGCTCAAAAAATCCATGGGCGGCCGAACCTCTCGCGTGGACGATGCGCTCCGGTATGCGCTCGTGATCGAAGTGAAAGATTTTTTCACGCAACACGAAATCTTCCAGCAGCGTCGGGCCTCGCGCGCCGCTTTTCAGGCTGTTTTGATTGTCCGAGACGGGAATGCCCTGGTCGGTCGTCAACACCGATTTTTTCTCCCCCTTCTCCACTTGCTGATGCGTCTCCCCGCCATGTCCCTGAACGGTCTTCGGTCCCTGCTTTTCAGCCATAACGCTCTCCTCCTGTCAGTTCGCCCGCACTGGTCACGCTTGGTTTCGTAAGCCTTCTGCCTATCGGACTACATCTGACAGGATCGCCACTCAGAGCATAACTCGGAAATTCCCTAGCCATCCCTATCGATTTGCATCTGGAGCCTTGACCAGGGGCATCCCCAGTAGCCGGCCACAACCAACAGCATTACGATACATTCGCAAGGAGGCTCCTACGAGCACGGGCACTGCATCACGACCCTCGTCCTGCATGACGAGGGTGAGGATCAAGGCGGAGAACATTCGTGAATCTCGAGATCGATTCCAGGCGAACATTCCTCTCCCCCGAAAATCCGCACAGCACCCCGGCCATAAGAAAGGGTCTACATGGAGTTTGGCCATGGGTGGCGGCCGCGAGCCTGGGTTTCCTGCTCCTCGCCGGATTCGGCCTATTGTTCCTTGATGAGCCGTTTCGAGCCTACGCAGAACGCGAGCTGAATAGCCGCCTCCCTGCCTATACGTTTCGTATCGGCAGGTTGGACTTCCATCCCATCGGTCTCTCGCTTGATCTCGAGGACATCACCGTTCTGCAGAATGCACATCCGCACCCTCCGTTGGCGCAGATTGCGCAATGGCATGCCAGCATTCATTGGCGGGCCTTGCTATCAGGGCGCCTAGTGAGCGACCACCGCATTGATGATCCCGTCATCCACTTCACCCGTCCTCAGGCAGCACAGGAAATACAAAACGGCTCGGCCCGAAAACAAAGTTGGCAGGAAGCCATGTTCGCGATCTATCCGCTGCAGATCAATGAACTCACCATCACTGGAGGCGACGTAACCTATCGAGAAAAGACGGCCACAAAACCGCTGCGGCTGACGGACCTCCGCTTCCACGCGGGAAACATTCGCAATGTGCGCTCGAAGCCGCTGCAGTATCCGTCACCGGTGCACATCGAGGCTGTTCTCTTTGAGAATGGCCACCTCAAGATGGATGGGCGTGCGGATTTTTTCGCCGAGCCCACGATGGGTATCGACGCCGACATTCTCCTTCAGGACATCAACCTGGCTGATTTGCTGCCACTGACCGCCCCGCATCAGGTTCATCTCACCCAGGGATCCTTGACGGCCACAGGGCACGTGGAGTTTGGCCCTGCGGCACAGGACGTGCGGCTGACATCCTTGAATCTCCATGATGTGAAAGTTGATTTTGTCCATGCGGCCGGCACGGCACGGAAGGAAGAGCAAACGGCTGCACACGTAGCTCAAGCCGTGCACAAGGCCGACAATCATCCTACGTTGCTTGTGCGTATCGATCAGGGAAAGGTTGAACGGAGCGAATTCGGGTTTGTGAACCAGGAGACCAAGCCTCCCTATCGCATGTTTATCACCGACACCGACTTGGAATTGGAGAATTGGAGCAATCAGCTCGCGGAAGGAACAGCCCGGATAAAGCTGAACGGGATGTTGATGGGCAGTGGCGCCACGAGGATGACCGCGGCATTTCGACCGGATCTTGAGAAACCGGACTTCGACCTTTCTCTTACAATTGTCAAAACCCAAATCAAGGCGCTGAATCAATTGCTGCGGGCATACGGGGGAATCGATGCGGCGGCCGGGGTCTTTTCGCTCTTTAGCGAGGTCTCCGTGAAGCACGGCAAGGTGACGGGATACTTAAAGCCTCTGTTTAAGAATGTCAGGGCGTTCGACCCAGAACAGGACCGGCATAAAGGCCTTTTGCAGAAAGTGTATGAGAAAACAGTCACTGCACTAGCAGACGTCTTCAAGAACACTCCGCGGGAAGAAGTCGCCACCAAGAGCGATCTCTCCGGCACGGCCGACAATCCGCAGGCCAGTACATGGGAATTGGTGCTCACCCTATTTCAAAATGCCTTCTTCGATGCGGTACTGCCAGGCCTCGAAGGTAAAGTAAGACGTGATGGTTGAGGGGGTCAACGCTTCCCCCACACTGCCCATTCCGCCTTAAAAACTAGGGGTGCCCCTAGTGGCTGGCGCGCAGATTATTTTCTAGAGTGCGAATTTGATGAAACAGAGGACGTTCCTCAGGAAAAGAGAGGAGGCTGGTGATGAGCAAGGATGCGAGACGATTCATTCCCATCTGTTGCGTCTGTGAAAACGTGCGCGAGGAAGCCCTCGCATCCGGCATGGAACCGGAGTGGGGCCCCCTAAAGACATATCTGGATGCACACCACCTTACGATCGGAGAATACCGGCTCACCCACACCTACTGCCCCGCTTGCGCTGTACAGTTCACAAAATTAGGGAGAACCGCTCGACCAGCCGTGACAGAAGAATTTTCGACGGTGGACAACGGCGTCACCCCGACCATTCTGGATGCATTCGAGCACATGCAGCAATGTGATCTCGATATGCTGGTGGAGGCCTGCCCCACCCTCACGTGGAACCAGGTCTTTTCGGAAGTTGATCGTCTCAGCCGTATGGGCCAATTGCGGCTCAGTCACCTCGGACAGGGGCGCTACAACATTGAGCGACCGCAGTCCGTTGAACTGACCATGAGGTCCTAGGCAGTTGCGGAACGCCTGTTCTTGGCAGCCTGAAACCAGACTTCGGCTTTGACTGGCAGGTGATCAGACGCCGTGAGGCTTGCTTTCGACCGATGGGCCTCTACGCTGTGTAATGCCTGAGCGGGTGAGACCCATATTCTATCCAGAGCCAGAAGGGGCCAGATGGCGGGAAACGTCGCTGGGCTCGCCGGTGAACCGAAGACTTTTCTCAACATCCGTAGCGCTTTACCCCAGACCTGCCATTCATTCAGGTCACCCATGAGAATGGTGAGTTCTTCTCGATGCACCGGGAAGAGTTCTATCAAGCGGGTGGCCTGCAGCGGGCGTTCTTGCGGCCACAATCCCAAATGAGTCGTGACGACGTGGATCATGGTTCCCTGACAAAGCATGTCAACGGCCAGAGCGCCGCGAGGCTCATGGTCCCCGATGGACAGGTCCCGCCGCGTGACCTTTCGAATAGGAAGTCGCGTCAAGAGCGCGTTGCCATATTTCCCTGCTTCGGACGCCCGCACCGGTCCCCCCACTGCAGTCATACCCAATTTTGCCGCTAACCAGGTCAAGATCTGATTGGGGTCCAGACCAAGAAAGTCTACCTCCTGCAGGGCCACCACATCCGCATTCACCTCCTCCAACACGCGGAGAATGCGTTCCGGGTCATACCGCCCGTCTCTACCGAATCCGCGATGAATATTGTACGAGGCGATTTGTATACGCATCCCGGGCACATTCCTTCACTCGTCATGCCTGCGTGATCGATGGTTCACCGGGAACATGAGCCGAGGCTGCTCCTCTGGCTTGTAACCGACCGGACAGATACCACATGCCCGCCCAGGCGGCGGCAATCACCACACCCAAGACCAGAAAGGCCTGCCAGCGTGGTTCTCGCACCGCCTCCTCGAGACGCCCCACGAAGGTGGCCATGATCACAATGCCGGGTGACATGCCTAGTGCCGTGCCCAGAATAAAATCCCGCAGAGAGACAGGCGAGGCGCCGGCAACGAGGTTGATCATGGAAAAGGGCGCAATCGGGAGCAGCCTCACCAGGAGCACTGCCCAAAGTCCTCGTTCAGTAATGCGACGACTCAGAAGACCGACGCGAGGTCCGGCAAGCCGTTGGATTCTATACTTTCCTATGGCCCGTCCCAGGACGAACATAGTAACCGCGCTCAGCAGTGCCCCAACCAGAGCGGATACAGCACCGAGCCAGGGCCCGAACGCCAGGATGGTGGCCACGATCAGAACCGTCACGGGCACCACCAGGAGGCCGCCCATAATGTACCCGCCCATCACCATGAACAAGCCCTGCGGGCTCCGGCCCAGCACCTGCGCCTGGTTCACTAACGACTCAAGGGCCAACCATTCCCCCAGCGAGGTCCAGTGCCAGGATGCGGCCAGCATAGCCATCCCGGCAAGAATCGTGAGACCGACAGCTGCGCGCCGGACAATACGCTCGCGTTCGCGCCGGAATCCAACCCCGGCCAGCAGTTGGTCCGCTTCCATAGGGCGTTCGGGATCAACCAGCAGATGGTCGGGCATCACAGTATCAGCCGGAGACACTGTCTCGAAGCACCCATCGACCAGCGTGCGCTCGCCGCCGCGCAACGCTTCGATCGCAGCAATGAGCGAACCGGTCTGCTCGATCTGACGCGTCACAACATCAGGGGAAACTCCGAGATGCTCACCCAGCAGTCCATTGCGAAAGGCGGCAATGGTAGTTTGGATGCCTTCCTCTCCGCAGGCCTCGATCGCCAAATTACATTCGGTATCGAACCCCATGGAACGGTTCGAAATGTTGGCCGACCCGACAGACACGAACTCATCATCGACGATCAGGAGTTTGCTGTGAACGGCGACTGATTGACGTCCGTGATCAGCGGGGACCATAGGGGCGTACACCCGCAATCGGCCATAGTGGTCCGCCAGTTCCACCTCATGGAGCAAACGTGCCCGCAAACTGTCCATCGTCTTGCGCTCCAACCAGCCGTCGCAATTCTGACGAAGGACCAGGATGATATCGGGACCATCATGCTCGGAGAGCCGAGCTGCCAAAGCCCGCCCAATCGCCTGGGCCGTAAAATATTGTGATTCGATGTAAATCGATCGGCGTGCCCGTTTGATGGCATTCACATAGGTCTGTTCGATCTCACGGATTTCTTCAAGTTCCTCATACCGCGGCTGGGTACGCAGGATAGCGACGGGGCATTCACGCAAATCCGGAACGAGTTCCGAGGGCCACAATTCCTCTACCGGGCGACGCATCGGCTTGGGGAGGCGACGGCCGGTGGCGTTCAGCCAGCGGCTGCGCGCCAGATCTCCCAAGGCGCCGGCCACGTCACCGGACACCATCATTTGCACGTCATGGAACGGGGCATAGGCCGTACCGTCCGCATCCACCCGGCAAGGGTTGTTCGAGAGGTGAGCTCTCGTGTCCCAGCGGGATTTGCTGAGGTCCAGCCCGCCGACGAAGGCCACGGCATCATCGATCACAACCAGTTTTTGATGATGCGACGCGCCCAACGGATGGTGATCATCCATCTGGTACAGCAGCCGCCGATGCCGCCCCCACCCAGACTGAGCAGTTGGCATCCACTGGCGCTCCAGCGCATAAATCACGGCATAGTCCCAGTTGAGGACAAACACCCGCAGCTTCTTTCTGCGGCGTAACAGGGCCGCCAGAAATTCACCGAGCCTCCCGGGAAAATCCGACGACGGTTGTTCTCCTCGCACCAGCTCAATCTGGGTATCGATATCCCACCCCACGATGATGATGGATTGTTGCGCGCGTAACGCCGCAGCACGAAAGGCTTTGAAATACGCCTCCCCGTCCACCAGGAACGCGGCTCGCTCTGCGGCCTCAGTTCGCCAGCAAGTCCGTCCCGGCACCAACAGCGGTGAAGAGCTGATCGAATCGTCCTGACCCGCTATTAACTCTACGTCCATGGTTCTGTCTCCCGAATTCATCATCGCCTTTTCGTAGGTGGTGCTCAGCCTACTCTACTTCTCAACCGGATACCCAGCTAGTCAGACCCCTAGCCCCTGGTACCTCACCGTCGAGAGGTTTCCCTAGTACGGAGTGACGAACATCCACGATAGGGTGAATCAAGAGGGAGAACATTCATGCGGAGGCAATCATGACGATGGCGACATCGATCCAATCCGTTGACCAACATCGACTCGACTGTATTCAAGCCTGCCTGGACTGTGCCCGCATCTGCAATACATGCGGGGATGACATGATCGGCATGGAAATGTCACACGACGACCGGCACGAACTCATGGCCCGGTGCATCAGGCTCTGCAGAGATTGCGCTGATATCTGCCTGCTCGCGGCCCAGTGGATGGGTCGGGCCTCAGCTCTGTCCGTTCGCCTCTGCGCGTTTTGCGTAGAAATGTGTGAGCTCTGCGCCGGCGTCTGTGAGCAACATGCGTCACACCATGCGATGTGCGGTGAATGTGCCAAGGTCTGTCGTAGCTGTGCCGATCTCTGCCACAAAATGGTGCTGGAATCCGTGCCGAGTTCATCCGGTGGAACGGCCTAGCCGCGCCACCGGCATAACCGGAAGGAAATGAATCATGGTCACGACACTTCTCGGAGCCAGTGTGCTGTCCATCACACTCCTGGCGGGATGGACTCCCTTTCATGAGGACGTACCGGCGCCTGTGCCACAACCGGGGCCCGGGCCAACCGTGCCGCCAAAACCAAGCGATCCTATTCCAACGCCGCCGCAGAAGCCGCTGCCATTTACTACCAGCTCGAGCAGCAGCGCCTCACCTTACCTCATGGCCGACATACCCCATCACCAGGAGGAGGCTGTATCAGGGACCTTGATGAAGCTGGACCTGGCTGAACGGGAAGGCCGGCTGGCGACCGACGTCGGACGGGAAGTGGCGTTCCATATTCCAAAACCTGAACTTTTCGTTCACCTTTCTGTGGGTCAGCGTGTCACCGTCAAACTGGACAACAACCAGCAAGCCATCGGCGTGATGGAGACGACGACTCCGGAGCTGCCCGCTCCTCAACCTGCCAAGTGACAACCACATTGCGAGGACTTCACCCCTGACTAGGGGTTTCACTAGTGGGGCCGATCCGTCTGTTCATGCTACATAATTTGCCCACTGTGGAACGCTCTGCAGAGAGAAAAAAGGAGACGTTTCCATTGATGCTGGTCCCCTAGTTACATAAGAGTGGCTCCAGCGGGAGAAGCAGATTCCCGCCGTATGATCGGCCAGCCCTCATCAACCAACAGACGACCTTGGCCGGAGCAATGAAGGCGACCGAAATGTTCAGTTGGTTGAGTGGCAGCGAAATGGGCGGTCGCATTCGGGCCTTTGATTGGCGTCAAACGCCGTTAGGTCCGATCGACCAGTGGCCTCCCTCCCTTGTCTCCATCCTTGGCGTCTGCCTGACCGCCCAAACTCCGATGGCCATTTACTGGGGCACCGACGGGTGGCTCCTCTATAACGACGCCTGGAGACCGGTCGTCGGCGGAAAACACCCCTGGGCCCTGGGCCGTCCCGCCTCGGAAGTGTGGCCCGAATTGTGGCCGACCATTCAACATTACTTTCGCAGTGTCCATGAGACCGGTCAGGCAAACTGGCGGAGCGACGAACTGTTGCCGATGCAACGGTTCGGGTACACGGAAGAATGTTACTTCGATTATAGTCTCAACCCTATTCGCGGGCAGAACGGCGCGGTCGAAGGTATCCTCAACATTGTTCAGGAAACCACCTATCGCGTCTTGAACGATCGGCGAACGAGCCTGTTGCGCGAGTTGGCGTCACTGTCGGGATCGGCTCAACATGAAGAGGATGCCTGCACATTCACTCTTCAGACCCTCGCGACCGACCCGTACGATGTCCCCTTCGCCTTGCTGTACAACATCGATCGAGATCGGCGGGAGGCCAGGCTGGCGGGCGCCATCGGGTTGGACGACGGCAGTCCGGCGAGGCAACGCACCCTGAATCTTCTCGATGAACCGGCCGCCGGCAGCTGGCCGCTCGCGGCGGCCTTCCAGCGAGGGGAACCGCTTTTGCTGGATGACTTGCCCGATCGTTTCGGCCTGTTACCTGGCGGGGCTTGGCCTGAACCAACAAGGCAGGGACTTCTACTTCCCATCACCCCGGCCACCCAGGAAGATGGAGGCCTGGTCCTCGTCGCCGGCATCAGCCCGCGCCGACCGCTTGATGACCACTATAACCATTTCTTCCGCATGGTCGGTTCCCATATCGCCATCGCCCTCACCAATGCGCGAGCCTACCGGACTGAGAAACGCCGCGCGGAAGCCCTGGCCGAACTGGACCGCGCCAAGACCGCCTTCTTCAGCAATGTCAGTCACGAGTTCCGCACCCCGCTCACGCTGATGCTCGGCCCCATCGAGGAAGAGCTTCGTGACCGGCCCGACAATCCTTCCCTCCAGGTGGCGCATCGCAACAGTCTACGCCTGCTGAAACTGGTCAATACGCTGTTGGATTTTTCGCGTATCGAGGCCGGCCGCACGGAAGCCTGTTACCAGCCGACCGATCTGGCCACCTATAGCGCAGACCTGGCGAGCGGCTTCCGCTCTGCAGTGGAACGAGCGGGATTGACGTTGCTCGTGGATTGCCCTGCCCTGCCGGAACCGGTCTATGTCGATCGCAGCATGTGGGAAAAGATCGTTCTGAATCTGCTCAGCAATGCCTTCAAACATACCTTCCAGGGCCGGATCGTCCTCTCGATACAGCACAAGCCTGAGGGGGTGGAACTCACGGTGCAGGATACCGGGGTGGGAATTCCGGCCGAGGCGCTTCCCCGCCTCTTCGAGCGCTTCTATCGCGTGCAGAACCGGCGAAGTCGAACGCATGAAGGCAGCGGCATTGGATTGGCGTTGGTGCAAGAAGTGGTGCACCTGCATGGCGGCTCGGTGCAGGTCGAGAGCCGCCTCGATGAAGGCAGCACGTTTACCGTGACACTTCCTTGGGGAAAAGACCATCTCCCTGCGGAGCAAATTGGTGCTGGTGACATCCTGGCATCTCCTTCGGCAACGGCGGCGCCGTACCTCGAAGAAGCGCTGCGCTGGCTGCCAGCCCCCAGTCCGGCGCAGCCTTCTCTACTCAATACCCCGGGCCGGGTTTCCGGGCTCGCTCGTCCCCGGGTGCTCGTCGCCGACGACAATGCGGACATGTGTCAGTACATCGTTCGCCTCCTGAGCAGTCGCTATGAGGTCGTGGCGGTCGGAGACGGACTGGCGGCCCTGACCGAAATTCGCCGTCACCCGCCGGACCTGGTTCTGAGCGACATCATGATGCCGCAGCTCGACGGCATCGGTCTGCTCAACGCCTTGCGGGCCGATCCCGCCATTCATACGATCCCGGTAATTCTGCTGTCCGCTCGCGCGGGCGAGGAATCGCGCGTTGAGGGCCTCGAGCAGGGCGCGGATGACTACCTCGTCAAACCATTCAGTGCGCAGGAACTCGTCGCGCGGGTGGCGACTCATCTCGATCTTGCACGCATCCGCCGCTCGGCCGAAACAGAAATCATCCGCAGCAAATTGTTCCTGGAACGGATCGCCGCCTCCACGCCGGACCTGTTGTTCGTGTTTGACCTGTTGCAGAGACAAACCGTCTTTATCAACCACAGTTTGAAGTCCGTGCTGGGATTTGGCATCGAGCCATTCCCGTCAATCCAAGAGAATCCGATTGCCCTGCTCGTCCATCCAGATGATCGGGAGGACGTCGAACAATGGCAGGCACGGTTTCAATCCGCATCGGATGGCGAGGTACTGGAGCACAAACACCGGCTCCGGCATGCCGACGGCACCTACCGATGGATCGTGATGCGCGCCTCGATCTTCGATCGCACTCCCGATGGCAAGGCCAAACAAATCATCGGTACGGCCAAAGACACCACGGATCAGAAACGGGCGGAGGAACAGATTGCCGCAAGCGAGGCGCGTTTCCGTGCAATCGTGAGCCAGGCCACCGCCACCGTCGCGCAAACCGATCTGACCGGCCGCTTTCTGTTCGTCAACCAACGCTTGTGCGACATCCTGGGGTACCGGGAATCAGAACTGCTCGGCCTGCGCATGCAGGAGATTACCCACTCAGAAGATTTGCCCGCGAACCTCGAGCGGTTTCATCGACTCGTGGCGGGAGGACCCGATTTCGTCATCGAGAAACGATACCGGCGCAAGGATGGCTCTCTGGTCTGGATGAGCCTGAGTGTCGGCGGAGTCCGGGAGGACGGTGAGCTGCGGCACATTCTGGCCGTGGGCCTCGACATCACGGACCGCAAGCAACAGGAAGCGCGACTGCTTGCGCTCAACCATCGCCAGCAGATGCTCTACGAACTGGCCGACGCCGTCAACCGCGCCGAACCGGTCCCGAGTCTCTTTGAAAAAGCCCTGAACGCTATTATCGAAGCAACAGAGGCGGATCGCGCGTCGATTCTGCTCTTCGATGATGACGGTGTGATGCGCTTCAAAGCCTGGCGAGGGTTGTCGGAGGAGTATCGCCGTGCGGTCGAAGGCCATTCCCCCTGGACGGCCGAACAACGAAATCCCTCCCCTATTTTTATGGCCGATCTTGCTTCCGCCGAACTGGAGCCGAAGCTGCGCGCAACCATCCAGCGAGAGGGAGTTCACGCGTTAGGGTTCATTCCTCTCACCTATGGCGGCACGCTGCTCGGCAAATTTATGGTGTACTTCGACCATCCGCACCGCATGAACGAAGAGGAAATCGGATGGACTCAGGCCTTGGCAAGAACCTTGGCCCTCGGCATTGAACGGGCCAAGGCGGATGAGATTTTGCGTTCGAATGAAGAACGGCTTCGCCTTGCCATGGCGGCAGGCACCATGGGGGCCTGGGATTTGAATCTCCGCACCGGCGAAACCACCTGGGACGCCAAACAATATGAACTGTTCGGGCGTCCATCCGACCGGCCCTTGAACCACGAAGAAGAGTTCTATGCCGCCATCCATCCCGACGATGTGACGCGCGTGCGGGAGGCGGCCAGGCAGGCGGAAGACAGCGGGACCTTCGCCGCGGAGTTTCGAATCATTTCGAGTGATGGCACCATACGGTGGCTCTCCGGGCACGGCGCCACAGTGACGGACGAGCAAGGCCTCGCCATACGCATGGTCGGCATCAATTACGACATCACGGCGCGAAAACGCTACGAAGAAGATCTGCAACGATCCGCCACCGAACTGGAGCGCCGAGTCACTGAACGGACCATCGAACTGACTCAATCGCGCGAACAACTGCGGGCCCTGGCCACCGAATTGAACCTCGCGGGACAGCGCGAGCGACAACATTTGGCGACGGAATTGCACGACTATCTGGCGCAACTCCTTGCCCTCAGCCGGATTCGTCTTGCCCAAGCGATGCAACATGCGGTCTCACCCGCGCTGGCCCGAACCTTAAATGAATTGCAGGAGGTGACGGATCAGGCCCTGACCTACACTCGCACCCTGGTGGCCCAACTCAGTCCGCCGATACTGAAGGAGTTCGGACTGCCGATGGCCTTGAGCTGGCTGGCTGAGCAAATGCTGCAACGAGACCTGCGAGTCTCCCTGCAACTCGGGCCTGAGCGGCTCCCGTTGCCGGAAGATCGGGCCATGCTGCTTTTTCAATCGGTGCGCGAGTTGCTCATGAATGTGGTCAAACATGCCTCCGTGAAAGAAGCCAGGATTTCCGTCAGGGTGGAAGAAGGATGCCTGCATATTACGGTGGCGGATCAGGGAATCGGGTTCGCCCATCTCGACAAGGTCTCCCTGCGCGATGGCGGACGAGTACCAGGCTTCGGACTGTTCAGCATTCGTGAACGTATGCTTGCCCTTGGCGGGCGATTTGAGTTGCGTTCCCTTCCCGGCCAAGGCACCGAAGCCACGTTGATTGCCCCGCTTTCCCCCTCTATGGAACAAGCCAGGGTTTCACCGTCTACTCACGAGTCACAGCCACCCCATACGGTCGCATCACCGGTACGAACTCCGGGGACGGAAGCGCAGGTCAACGGTTACGCGCACCAGGCCACCCAACAGATACGGGTGCTGATCGCCGACGACCATGCCATGGTGCGTCAGGGCCTGTGCGGACTCCTTGCGGGATATGCTGACATTCACGTGGTGGGAGAAGCAGCGAACGGAGAAGAGGCGATCGCCCTCGCCAGACAATGGCAACCGGACGTTGTCCTGATGGACGTCAACATGCCGGTCATGGATGGAATTGAAGCCACGAGACGGATCAAGGAAAGTCTGCCGGGCACAATTGTTATCGGCCTGTCCGTTCAGAATACTCCCCACGTCGCACACGAAATGAGAGAGGCAGGGGCAGCCGCGTTCGTCAACAAGGAAGCGGCGGTCGAAGACCTGTACCAAGCCGTGCAGACCGCCAGGAAAGGCCTGCTGAGCCCCTCATGATTCGATTCCAGCACGCACCCACTCCGATCGTGACCGCCTCTATCGGGCTATCGATGGCCGCGGTCTTCATCTCTGATTTTTATACGCCGCACGGCATCACCGTCTGGGTGCTCTATCTCGTCCCGTTGGTCTTGTCGTACCTCACGTGGACCCCGATGCTGCCGGTGGCGGTCGGAGGCACGGTCGTCCTCTTTACGATCATCGGTCTGTTCGTGAGCCCTCCCGGCATCGATCCGACCTTGTCCCTGGTCAATCGAGCCATGGGAGTCGCGACGGCTTGCGCCCTGGCGGCCTTCGGCCACCAATTCATCCGCAGCAGGCTGGCACTACGGAGAGAGGAGTGGATTCAACTAGGCCAAACGACCCTCAGTGAACGGATGCTCGGCGAGCAGAGTCTCCACACACTTGGCGAAAGCGTCCTCCATGGCCTGGCCGAATACATGGGAGCCCAGGGCGGCGCAATCTTTATGGACGACGGCTCCGGGTTTCATCGCACGGCAACCTATGGCATCCCGGAGGGCACCTCTCTGCCGGAACGGTTTCACTCCGGAGACGGATTGCTCGGCCAAGCCCTTCAACACAAACAGCTCCTCGTCGCCCAGGACCTGCCCGAGGGGTATTTCACGATCGGGTCCGCGTTGGGGCGAAGCGCTCCTCGGCACCTGCTGATCGCCCCGCTCGGTGTGGATGGACGCATCAACACGGTTCTGGAACTGGGCTTCTTCCAGCGCGTACATGACTCGGATAAGGATCTGATCAACCGGCTAGGCGAGTCGATCGCTGTGGCCGTTCGATCGGCCCAATATAGAACCAGGCTGCAGGAGCTGCTCGAAGAAACACAACGGCAAACCGAAGAGCTCCAGGTGCAAAGCGAGGAACTGCGCGTCGCCAATGAGGAACTCGAGGAACAAAGCCGGGCACTCAAGGAGTCCCACAGCAGGCTCGAACAACAACAGGCGGAGTTGGAACAGACCAATTCTCAGTTGGAGGAACAGGCACAAATCCTGGAATCGCAGAAAGAGGAATTGGGTGAAGCGGCCCTCATCTCCGAGGCCCAAAAGCGACAGTTGGAACGGATCAGCCGATACAAGTCGGAATTTCTCGCCAACATGTCCCATGAAATGCGCACGCCGCTCAACTCCACGCTGATCCTGTCCAAATTGCTGGCCGATAACCCCCAGGGAAATCTGACGCCCGAACAGGTCAGGTCGGTCACCACGATCGAATCGGCCGGCCACGACCTGTTGGCCTTGATCGACGACGTGCTGGACCTGGCCAAGGTCGAAGCGGGCCGCATCGACATCACACCGGGGCAGGTCTCGCTTCGACGGCTGCTGGACAGCCTGCAGGCGCTATTCAAGCCGCTGGCGGAGCAAAAAGGGTTGCAGCTACGGATCCAGCACGCGCCGGGCACGCCGGAATTCATCGAATCGGACTGGCAACGGCTCGAGCAAGTGCTCAAGAATCTCTTATCCAACGCCCTGAAGTTTACAGAGACCGGCCATGTCTCGCTCGATCTTTCCAACCTGCCGGACGGCCGGGTGGCCTTTGCGGTCCAAGACACGGGGATCGGAATATCCAAAAACCAACACGAATTGATCTTCGAACCCTTTTGCCAGGGTGACGGCACCACCAGCCGCAAGTACGGGGGAACCGGTCTCGGCTTATCGATCTCACGTGAATTCGTGCGGCTTCTCGGCGGAGAGATTCAGGTTACCAGCACTCCGGGGCAAGGCAGTACCTTCACTCTTCTCCTTCCTCACTCGTTGACGTCGGCGCCTTCATCGGCCTCACACCCCCGCCCTCAGTCCCACACATGGCCGGACCCGGCTCCTATCGTGTCGCATCAGGCCTCACAACACGAGGGCGCGCCCATGCGCACCGAAGATGACCGTGAGCGGCTCGCCTCCAATCGCCGGGCCATCCTGATTGTGGAAGACGACGAATCCTTCTCGCGTATCCTCGCGGAGCTGGCCCACGAGTTGAATTTTCAAGTGTTGCTGAGCAGTACCGCCACCGAGGCCCTGACGCTTGCATCGCGCCATCTCCCAAGCGCGGTCATCCTCGATATCGGCCTGCCTGATCACTCCGGCCTGTCAGTCATTGATCGCTTGAAAGCGGATGTGAGAACGAGACACATTCCGATCCACGTCGTCTCCGGATACGACCATGAACAAACCGCACTCTCCCTGGGAGCCGTCGGTTATCTGATCAAGCCGGTTCTACGGGAACAGCTCGTCGAAGCATTCCGGCAGTTCGAGTCCCGCCTGACGGATAAACCACGGCGAGTCCTCATCGTGGAGGACGATCCCGTGCAACTGGACAGCCTGCGTCTGCTGCTCGGATCGGACGAGGTGGAAACGGTCGGTGCGCGCAGCGCCGCAGAATGCCTGGCGTTTCTCGGTGAACGAACGTTCGATTGCATGGTCCTGGATCTTACGCTGCCCGATGCCTCCGGCTTCTCACTCCTGGAATCCCTGAGCCGCGAAGAGCACCTCGCATTTCCACCGGTCATCGTCTATACCGGCCGCGATTTGTCGCCGGCGGAAGAACAGCGTCTCCGGAAGTACTCACACTCCATCATCATCAAAGGGGCCAAATCCCCCGAGCGACTGCTTGATGAGGTGACCCTGTTTCTCCATCAGGTCGTGACCGCACTCCCTCCGGAACAGCAGCGCATGCTGGAGAAGGCGCGCAGCCGGAATGCGGTGCTGGAGGGACGGCGCGTGCTCATCGTGGAAGACGACGTGCGGAACATTTTTGCCTTGAGCGCGGTTCTGGAACCGCACGGGGCCAAGATAGAAATTGCCCGGAATGGGCGTGAATGTCTGGGGCTCCTGGAGCAATGCATGCCCATCGATGAACGGCGCATCGACGTGGTGCTCATGGATATTATGATGCCGGAGATGGACGGGCTCGCCGCCATGCGCGCGATCCGTGAAAAGCCCGAGTGGCGGAAGCTCCCCATCATCGCCCTCACCGCGAAAGCCATGAAAAACGACCAGGAGCAGGCTCTGGCCGCCGGCGCGAACGACTACATGGCCAAGCCGCTCGACGTGGATCAATTGCTCTCCCTGGTGCGCGTATGGATGCCGCGATGACTCCGAACATAGGCGTCAAAGCCGAGGATATCGAACTGCGGCTATTTCTCGAGGCGATGTACTCGCGCTATCACTACGACTTCCGCGAATACTCCAAGGCCTCGCTCAAACGCCGCCTCCTCCTCGCCTGTGAGCGCATGGGCTATCCCAGCCTGTCCGCCCTCCAAGGGGGCATCCTGCATGATGACTCCCTGCTCCCGTTGCTCTTGAATTATCTGACCGTTCAGGTGAGCGACATGTTCCGGGATCCGGGGTATTTTCGCGCGATCCGGGAGCAGGTCATTCCACACCTGAAGACCTATCCTTCACTGAAAGTGTGGGTGGCGGGATGCAGTTCCGGCGAAGAGCTCTATTCGCTGGCCATCCTTTTCCGGGAAGAGGGCCTCGAAGAGAAGACGACGTTTTATGCCACCGACATTAACGGGACAGCCCTCGCGAAGGCAGAAGCCGGCGTCTATGATTTGCAGCGCATCGCGCTGTTCACCAAAAATCATCGGCTATCGGGCGGAACCGGCTCTCTATCGGAATATTATCATGCGGCCTATGGGGCGGCCCGGTTCGATCAGACGCTCCGGCGACGCGCCGTCTTTTCCGACCACAGTCTGGCCTCCGACTCCGTCTTTGCCGAAATGCATCTCGTCTCCTGCCGCAACGTGCTGATCTATTTCGATCGCCCGTTGCAGGATCGGGCCGTGGGGCTGTTCAGGGAGGCGCTCGTGCGGAAGGGGTTTCTCGGTATCGGCGCCAGGGAAAGTCTGCGCTTCAACGCTCACGTCAAGGCGTACAGTGAGTTTCTTTCCGCTGAACGCATCTATCAGAAACGGAGCGATGCATGAACGCCCTGCGCACCGACAGTCCTCTGCTCGATATCGAGGCTATTGTCATCGGCGCGTCGGCGGGAGCCATCGCGGCGCTCACTCACCTGCTTCCGCCGCTGCCGCCGGACTATCCCCTCCCCATACTTGTCGCCGTGCATATCCCTCCGGACCAGCCGAATAGTATTCCGGCCCTCCTACAGACCAAATGCCACGTGACGGTCAAAGAAGCGGAAGACAAGGAGCCCATCCGTCCCGGCACCGTCTATTTCGCCCCGCCGGACTATCATTTGTTGGTGGAAGAAGATCGGCACCTCTCATTGTCGAACGAAGAACCGGTGAGTTTTGCACGGCCATCAATCGATGTCCTTTTCGAATCGGCAGCGGATGTCTATGGGAAGCACCTGCTGGCGCTGGTGCTCAGCGGAGCGAATCACGACGGGACGAGAGGCGCCTGCGCCGTCATCAAAGCCGGAGGCACGGTCCTGGTGCAAACGCCGGAATCGGCAACCGCTCGGATGATGCCGGAATCCGCGCTGGCGGCCTGTCCGGAATCCAAGGCCATGAGCCTCCCCAACCTTAACCATTGGTTAGTCACTCGTGGTTCAACGGAGTCTTGATGTCGGCGGACCAAGCCAAATTCCTCCTCGTGGATGACCATGAAGCCAACCTGGTCGCCCTCAGCACGCTCTTGTCCCAGGAGGGCGTCGAAATGGTCCAGGCGAAGTCCGGCCGGGAAGCCCTTGAACTGCTGTTACAGCACGATATCGCACTGGCCATCATCGACGTGCACATGCCGATCATGAATGGGTTCGAACTGGCAGAATTGATGCGCGGGGCGCGGCGCACCCAACATGTCCCCATCATCTTCCTCACGGGGGAAGCGCAGGACAATCTGCATCGCTTTCGTGGATACCAGGCCGGTGCGGTCGATTTTCTGTATAAGCCGATTGAGCCGCATGTGCTGCGCAGCAAGGCGGCGATCTTTCTTGATCTCTACAAGCAACGTGAAGAACTGGCTCGGCAACGGGACCAGTTTTTGATTCTGGCCGAAGAGAAAGCCCGGCTGCTGCGCGAACGCGACGAAGCCGATCGCCGCTTGCGCGATAGTGAGTCGCGCTTCAGAAGCCTGGCGGACAGCGCCCCCGTTATCATCTGGATGAACGGATTGGAGGGCTGTGAGTTTCTCAACCAGGCCTGCCTGGAATTCTTCGGCGTCGAGCGGATCGATCAGGTGAATGGGTTCGATTGGGCGGAGTATGTCCATCCCGACGACCAGGCCCAGGCCGCCGAGGCGTACCTTCGCGCCGTTGCGGGGCAGGCACGTTTCGAAGCCTCCTTCCGTTGTCGGCGGCGCGACGGGGCCTATCGCTGGTTACGTACCGTCGGCATGCCGACACTTTCCTCAAGCGGCGCACTGCTCGGGTACATCGGCGCCAGCTTCGACATGACGGAGAGCAAGGAAGCGGAAGCGCGCCTGCAACGCTGGAGCGTGGACCTGGAACGCGCCGTCAATCAGAAGACCGACGAACTGAGACACTCGCAGACGCAATTGCGCGCGCTGGCCACCGAACTGAATCTCACCGAACAACGCGAACGCAAACGGCTGGCGACAGAGCTCCATGACTATCTGGCCCAACTCCTCGTGGTCGTGCGGATGAAATTGAGCCAGGCCATCCCGCTGGTGACCGGAGAGCGGGCACCGGGACTTCTGCAGGATGCTGATCACGCCCTCACCCAGTCTCTGGACTACACCCGCTGCCTGGTTGCTGAATTGACTCCCCCGACACTCAAGGATTTCGGACTCTTGGAAGCGCTCGGCTGGCTGGCGGGGCAAATGGAGCGGAACGGCCTTTCCGTCGTGATGCAACAACGGACGACCACGCTCACACTACCCGAGGATCAGGCCGTGCTGTTGTTTCAATCCGTGCGGGAACTGCTGTTCAACGTGCTCAAACATGCCCATGCGAAACAAGCGACGATTCTGGTGGCCGTCACCGATGAGGACGTGCTGGAGGTGGTCGTCTCGGATGACGGCTGCGGCTTTGTTCCCGTGGCCCCCGATCAGCCGGGAACCGCACCCGGGCGCTTCGGCCTGTTCAGCATTACCGAACGCATGGCCGCAATGGGTGGAGAGTTGCTCATCGAGTCGATGCCGGGGAAAGGAACCAGCGCTACACTGAAGACACCGTACCGGCCTGTACGCATTGAGGCAGAAGACTATGCGCCACCGGCTACCGGGCTACCGCAGCCCGACCCCGCAGCGGGCCGCATTGCCAAGATTCCTGAACTTCCCCATCGCCCCAACTCGACCATCGGTATTCTCCTGGTGGACGATCACGCGATGGTTCGCCAGGGATTGCGGAGTATGTTAGGCGGGTATGATGATGTGTCCGTGATCGGCGAGGCCTCAAACGGCAGAGAGGCAGTCGAAAGTGTGGATCGGCTTCGACCGTCCGTGGTGGTGATGGACATCAATATGCCTGTCACCAACGGAATCGATGCCACGGTTGAAATCAAGGCGCGCCATCCGCAAGTCGCGGTCATCGGGCTGTCCGTCCAGAATTCGGGTGAAGCGAGGGAGGCAATGCTTCGGGCCGGCGCCGTGACGCTTATTTCCAAAGAAGCAGCCGTGGACGAATTGTACTTGGCGATCCGGCAGGCATTGGCCGGAGAAAACTCCGATTGCGCATTGCCCGCCGATCGATAACCGTACACCGCGCCCCCTCCTCACCACATGACAATGGAACGCCAACGATGGCCTAAATCCCCGGTTTGAATCGAGACCCGGACAATGCCATCTGCGATCGCCACCCGTGCATGGTCGGTTTGAGCATCGGTCGGGAGGGGTAGATAGCGTTGCACCCTTCCGCTCATGAGGATCATTCCCTGACGGGCGAATTCGACCTTGATATTCGATTCTGCCCCCTGAAGCACGGGGCGAAAATCTGCATAAATCTGAAAGATGCCGTCTGACTCAGAGACTTCAATGATCGGAGCGTGCGGCACTCCACCATTCGCCTCACTGGAAGAAGGGAACACAGATAAAGCATTCGATTGAATCAGGTCATCTGCGGAACAACGAGGGGTGGTGGTGCTCAGCTCATTGATCATGATACCTCCATGTATGAGTAGGTCGTATGAGTTCGTCGCATTCTGAACCATGGTCAGGATACGGTTTTTGGGCAGTGGCGCTACTAGGCGATTCCCTGGTGAAGAACGGCACACACGTGCTAGCGCTTTGCCTAGTTACCAAAATGCTGTGTGCCCCCTACACTGACGCTCGCGCTGCTTAGTGGTATAACCATGGCAGGAGACCTCCGCCCATGGGCGGAACGAGGAATGGCTATGCACGTCCCCGATCACCAGCCGAATACGCCTCCCGAGACCAGGCTTTCGGTCGACTTTATGCTGGCGCACCTGGCGGCGATCGTGGAATCCTCTGACGATGCCATCATCTCCAAAGACCTCAACGGCATCATCACCAGCTGGAATAAGGGCGCACAACACCTGTTCGGATACACCGCGCTGGAAATGATCGGGCAACCGGTTCAAACGCTGATTCCAGACGATCGATTCGATGAGGAGCCTCGTATTCTCGAGCGACTGCGCCAAGGGCAACGCATCGATCATTATGAAACAGTCCGGCAACGTAAGGATGGAACCCGGGTTGAGATCTCCCTCTCGGTGTCGCCGATTAAGGATCGAACCGGGCAGATTGTCGGGGCCGCCAAAATCGCGCGCGAAATCTCTGAGCGGAAACAGGGTGAACGCAACCTGGCGAATCTGGTTGAAGCCCTTCCTGCCGCCGTCTATACCACCGATGCTGAGGGCCATATCACGCGGTATAACCAGGCCGCCGTGGACCTCTGGGGGGGCAGACCGACGATCGGCGTCGCCCGTTGGTCCGGCTCCTGGCGTCAATACTGGGCCGACGGACGAACTATGCCGCCGGAAGAGTGCCCCTTGGCACAATCGCTCCAACTCAATCGTCCCCTACGCGGGCTGGAGACCATCATCGAACGTCCCGACGGCACTCGCATTCCAGTCGCCCCTCACCCCACACCGCTTCGTGATGCGTCAGGCACCCTGGTCGGCGCGGTGGACGTGCTTGTCGATCTCACGGAACGAAAGCAGGCCGAACGCGAGCTCCAGAATTCAGCCGCCGACCTGGAACGCCGGATCGTCGAACGCACGGGAGAATTGCTGTTGTCGCAGGAGCGCCTGCGGGCGCTAGCGTCGGACCTCACCCTTTCTGAACAACGGGAACGTCGACGTCTTGCGACGGAACTGCATGACTATCTGGCTCAACTCGTCGTGGCCAGCCGGCTCAGGCTGGCGCAAGTGATGCCCACCATCCAAGATGCCACGGCATCGGCATCCCTTTCGAGCATCGACGCGATGCTCGATCAGGCATTGACCTATACCCGCTCACTGGTCGCCGAATTGAGTCCTCACATCCTCTACCAATTCGGGCTCTCACAATCGCTGATCTGGTTGGGCGACCAGATGAAGCAACACGGGCTTGCCGTCACCGTGAAAGCCGCCGCACCCTCGTTCACCCTGCCCGACGATCAGGCCATTTTGCTATTCCAGTCGGTGCGGGAACTGCTCTTCAACATCATCAAACATGCCAAAGTCGACCATGCCGGTATCACCATCAGTGTGGATGAAGAACGTCAGGAACTGTGGATCTGTGTAGAGGACGAAGGGGCCGGGTTTGACGTCACCGAACTGACCGCCTTCAATAACATGCGATGTAAATTCGGCCTGCTCAGCATCAGGGAACGGATGGAATTGCTCGGGGGAGAGTGCGAGGTTTCATCCATGCCGGGAGGCGGTACGGTGGTGATCCTGCGGCTCCCCCTGTCACCCGATGCCCTACATGCCCATTCACGACCCAAAACAGGCCAGGCGCCTACACCATCCGCTGCGACTGAAGCGTCCTCCCGCAATATCCGAATTCTGCTCGTCGACGACCATGCGATGGTTCGACAAGGACTTCGGAGCATTCTTGACGGATATGACAATGTGACTGTTGTCGGGGAAGGAGCCGACGGACAGGATGCCGTCATCATGGCCCGCTCGCTGCTGCCGGACATTGTGATCATGGATGTCAACCTCCCGATCATCGACGGGATTGAGGCCACTCGTATTTTGAATCGCGAGCACCAGTCCATCGCAGTCATCGGCATTTCCGTCCGCAACGACCCGCAAGTCAAACAAGCCATGACCGAAGCGGGAGCAGTCGCCTTTCTGCCCAAGGAATCGGCAGCCGACCAGCTCTATGAAGTCATTCTGCGCCACTTTCCCATCCCCGTTATTAAGGGAGCATCTGAGCGCCCCGAACTAGGGAATCCCCCAGTGGTGAATTAACCTCGCGCAATTTATCCTATCCTCGGTTCAGCAAAAGGTCGTCACAGCCTGGGCTCCGCTCGCCGTTGGTCCGCCCTGAGTTCACCGTCGTCTTTGCGCCGCGAATCTTGAGGGGCAGTCGTCTCAATTGAGCCGGCGTATCCCCGGAGGCATATCTGTCACGCATGGCTTCAGTACGGCCCACACTGCAACGTCTGGTGCTATCGGCCGCCGGAGTTGCAATCGGCTTTCCGGTCATCGCGTTCTGGTGCTGGATCTACGACCCCACTCTGCTGCATGACCTGTTTCCCCACTCCGGTACGGTAAAACCGACGACCATGGTCGCCGTGTTTCTCTGCGGCATCTCTCTTCTCCTGCAAGTCGAGGAACAGACCGTCAGCCTGACGAGACGGCGCATCGCAGAAGCTGCTGCAGGGGCCGCTTGTCTCCTCGCGGGTCTGACGCTGTTGGAATACCTGCTGTCCATGGACCTGGGCATTGATCTTTGGCTCGCCCCGATCCCCGACTATTCAATCGATTCACATCCGGGCCGTATGGCGCCGGCCACGGCGTTCGCGGTCCTCACGCTGGGCCTTGCATTATTGTGGCTCGACCGGAAACCCGGTAGCTCCCATGCGTCCAGCCACTATCTGGCGCTACTCGGGGGAACTATCGGTAGCATCGCACTGGTAGGATATTTTTACGGCGTACAGACCCTGTACAAGGTGGGCAGCTCCAACAGCATGTCCATTTTCAGCGCCGGCCTCTTGCTCGCCCTGGGACTCGGCATCCTGAGCGCCCGTCCAGCCAGGGGGTTTATGACTACCCTGACGAGTGAAGACCTGGGAGGCGTGATGCTCAGACGCGTCCTCCCCTTTGCCATTGCGCTCCCGATTCTGGCCGGATGGATTCGTATCTCCGCTCAGCGATCCGGCCACTACGATTTCAATTTCGGGGTCGCGATGGCGGTGGCCGCAGTTATGCTCGTCATGCTGGCGTTTCTCTGGGTCCTGGCCGGAAATCTGAATAGAACCGACGGGCAGAAGAAACACATCCTGCAAATCCTTCAGCAGCGCGAGGCCCGCCATCGCCTGGCTTTGAAAGCCGGCCGCATGGGGACTTTTCACCAGGACCTCGACAATAGCACGCTGGTACTTTCTCCCGAACTCGAGAGCATCTTCGGCCTGCCTGCCATGACGTTCGGCAGTACGGTCGCCGCATTTCAGGAACTGATCCATCCTGACGACCGGGCGCGCCTGCAACAGACCGTTGATGCGGCAGTCGCCAATCGGAGTTCCTATGACCTGGAATGCCGTATCCTCCGCCATGCTTCCGCCGGCGAAAGCTGGATTGCGATCACCGGACAAGTGCTCCCCGATTCAACCGGCCAACCACGGCAGATCACGGGCGTGATGTTCGACATTACGGAACGTAAACAATCCGAAACCGCCCTGCGCGAAAGCGAAGAACGATTCCGCCACCTCTTTGAACAGGCCTCGGACGGAATCGTCATGGCGGACATGAGCGGTCATTACCTCGACGTCAACAGCCGCGCATGCCACATGCTGGGCTATACACGCAAGGAACTGTTCGGCATGCGGGTGACTGACCTGCTGGATCCGCATGACTATCCTCGCTTGAAGACCATCAAGGCCGAGCTCCTCGAAGGCCACCGCCATTCCGGCGAATGGAAATTGCGCCGGAAGGACGGAGGCACAGTCTCCGTGGAAATCAGCGCCAAATTGCAGCCCGACCGGCGATGGCATGCCATCGTCCGTGATATCACCGAGCGCAAGCGGGCGGAGGCAGGTCTTCGCGAGAGCGAAGCGTATTTTCGCATGCTGGCGGACGCCACCCCGGTCCTGGTCTGGAAGGCCGGAACCGACCGTCTCTGCACCTGGTTCAACCGGTCCTGGTTGGAGTATACGGGGCGCATGCTCGACGAGGAGGTGGGATCCGGTCGCACGGACAGCGTCCATCCAGACGACCGAGGCGAATTTATACGAGCGTACAACGCGCACTTTTCCCGACATGAACCTTTTGAGTTGGAATATCGATTGCGGCGACAGGACGGCACGTATGGATGGATCCTGGATCGCGGGGTTCCCCTTCTCACGGCTACCGGTGTCTTCAACGGATACCTCGGAGCAGCCATCGACATCACCGACCGGAAGCTGGCTGAAGAACAGTTGCAGCAATGGACGATGGAATTGGAACGACGCGTTGACGAACGAACGCAAGCCCTGGTGCGTTCGCAGGCGCGCCTGCGCGCCCTAGCCTCCGATCTGAGCACGACGGAGCAGCAGGAGCGACGGCGGCTTGCCACGGAACTCCACGACTACCTCGCGCAATTGTTGGTCGTCGGCCGTATGAAACTGAGTCAAGCCAGACCCCATGTACGGGACCCGAAAACCGAGCAACTCTTGAACGAGACGGACGACATGCTCACGCAATCGCTCAATTACACGCGATTTCTCGTTGCCGAGCTGAGTCCGCAAATTCTCTATCAGTTCGGATTGCCTGCAGCACTGAAATGGCTGGCGAGCCAGATGAAAACCCATGGGCTTGACGTGACGATTGCCTGCGAGATCGACCAGCTTTCGCTGGCGGAAGAACGCGCCGTCATTCTCTACCAGAGTGTGCGTGAATTATTGTTCAATATCGTCAAACATGCCGAAACCAGCGAGGCCACCATTGCGCTGGCCCGCAATCGCAACAACCTGGTGACGATTACCGTCGCCGACCAGGGGCGCGGGTTCGATCCGGCCACTCTGCTGGATACTGATCGCCAACATCCCGGCCAGTTCGGATTGTTCAATGTTCAGGAACGCGTGGAAGCAGTCGGCGGACACCTGCGCCTGGAGTCCGCGGAAGGAAAAGGAACCACCATTACGCTGAGCATTCCCCTCGAAACCTCTCCCGATTTAACCCACGACTCCGCGGTGCCACCAGCCGTACATCCCGCCGATCCGGCCAAGCTGTCCTCACCGCGCTTACGCATCCTGCTGGTGGATGACCATGCCATGGTGCGACAAGGCCTTCGCAGCGTGCTCGAAAACTATGCTGACCTCGAGGTCGTCGGAGAGGCCGGTGACGGAGAAGCCGCGATCAGTATTGCGGCAGCCCTCAAGCCGGATGTGGTGGTGATGGATATCAATATGCCGCGGATCGACGGAATCGAAGCGACCCGCCACATCCTGGAAGAACATCCCGATGTCGTCGTGATCGGGCTATCCGTTCAGAACGAGCCCCATATCGAAGATGCCATGCTGAAGGCAGGGGCGGCGGTCTTCGTCACCAAAGAGCGCGCCGCCGTCCAGCTGTATGAGGCGATCGTGAGCACGATGCGGACCAGGAATAGCCGGATCCTCGACCTTTAGACGGCAGGAGGGCGCTTGCCCATCACCATGCCGATCACAGCAAGGATCAGAAACACTACGAAGAGCACATAGGCGATATGTGTGGCGGTCCCCGCCACGCCGCTCACTCCAAGCACTCCTGCAATTAATCCAATGACTAAAAATGTGACGGCCCAGCTCAACATGATGGCACCTCATCTGAAAGTGTAAGAACACACTCACCTGTCACGGGCCCCTGTCGAATGATAGGCGTGCGGCGTATCGCACCCTATATGACCACAGTTACAACTCCCGGTTGGCGCTTTCGCATTGCGGCAGGCATCGGAGCAAAACTCCCGTCCTTTTTCTGCCTCACAGGCGCAACGAGGATGGGCGCAGGGTTTTCTTCGCACTGTTTCGTTTGGCATGACTCATCCTTTCCATCGGCTACAGCCGGTCCACTTTCTGTCGCCTCCTCTAGAACCAGAGATGGACACCCATACCGATCCATTCCACGCGTTGCGTGAACAACTGGCCGTCCGGACTGGGCCCTGAAAAATACTCCGCCAATACCTGCAGTTTTCGATCGCCAATCCTGGCATTCTCGAACTGCAGCCCTCCCATGATCGATTGCCCGACGACCCAATTCGACTTGGCATGGGCTTGGAAATCCGCATAAGCCACCGGGCGAACTTTTCCTCCGAAAAACAGCCATGGGCTTTTTAGTTCCACACCTCCCTGAGTCGTCTCGCGGCCCAGAGTGCTCGGATCCTTTCTCACGATGGTCCCGACCCCGCCATACACCCGAAACCAAGTCGTCAGGTCGTATGACAATCGGACATCCACATCCTCGTAACTCAAATTAATTCGGGTGACCTGAGGATTACTCAGCAGAAATTCGTCCCCCAAATGTGAGCTCTGGTGACGGATACGCACAAAGCCGGAGAGTTTATCCGCCCGGTAACTCGCCACTATTCCGAACGTATAGTCAGCGTTGATCAAGTCGATCGAACGTTTATCCGTGTCAAAGACACCAAAAACACCGGCCTGAATACCCAGTTCCCATTCCCCTTGAAATGGAGCGGCATCCCGGTAGACCGCAAAGGATTCGCCGAATGCGCTGGCAAATTCGTGGCCGGACGAAAGCGAATGATAGGCGGCACCAAAATGAGGCCAGCGCAAATCGGCATGAAACGGATCCACCAGCAATCCGCGCGGAAGAAACTTAGATTGCGATTCCGGCGTCACAGCTTGCACGACACCGGGCCGTGACGCCGATCTCACCTCTGTCCCGGTATGCACTTCCGCGTGAATCACGCCCGGGATCGCTTCGAGAGCCGTCACGATTTTGGCCGGATCCTCGGCTGCCAGTCGTCTGGCATAGACGTCCACTCGTCCCTGTTCGACCTGTATCACCGCACCGGCAAGGTGGAACTCATGCTCCAGCATGCCCGCGGCATAGCCGGCGATATATTCATCTGATCCGGCAGCTCCACCCTCTGCCACACCACTCATCGGCAAAAGGCAAAGCAGGAATATGACGCATCGGGTCGCGTCACCGGTCCATTTGCGGTCCTGTCCTGCAATCCTGTGCCACAATCTGCTCCACCTCACAGCCTCGTCCAGTCCAGCTTAGAAATGGAAGTTGATGCCGACTGTGACCATGTGACCGTTGTCTTGAAACTTTTTGTCGACGATGTTCTGGTCCTTCGACTCAATTTTTTCCAGCCAGATATATCGATAGGTGCTGTCGATGGATACATGTTTATTAAAGAAGAACTGTAGCCCACCACCCGCATGAGCACCGAATCGATTCTGCGTGTCGTCAAAACCTCCTGGGCCTTTAACCGTGGTGTAGTACCAGCCACCGCCTCCCAACAGAAACGGAGCCAGTCTGGTGGTACCCAAGGGATAGATCAGCGCGGACACTTGCACAGGGTAACTGTGAACGCGGGTGTCCCCGATGTCATTGCGACGATAGTCGGCTGATCCTTCGAAGGCGAAGTAGCGCGATGGATGGAGACGAACCTGCCCGCCGCCGAACCACCGGCTGGACCCATCCTTGGGATCAATCCAGGTGGCACGGCCACCGATGGACAGCAACCCGATGTCGATTTGCTCAAACAGTCCTTTGTCCTCAGCCGCTACGGCCATAGAGGGCACCCCGATGCCTCCAATGACCAACAGTGAACCACACAGAACCACTACCGGCAGGGCCCATCGTTTCATTGTATGACTCCTCTGTGAATGTGGTGCGGCCAACAGCATGATCAGGATTGCCTCGCGCGTTCACCGTGGGTTTCAAACCATTCATCGACCCACCGCTTCACCTCTTCCCGGCGATCGCCATAGCGCTCCTGAATCTTGCCTTCCAGCTTATCGATCCGCCCCTCGATCAACATCAAATCGTCGTCCGTGAATTCCGCCCATTTCTGCTTCAATTCGCCCTTGAATTGTTTCCACATGCCTTCCAACTGGTCCTGATTGAGGACGAACCTCACAGGCTTTTGCGCCGGGGGTACGAACAGAGGTGATACCGCTTGAGCCGTCCCCGCAAATAGCATGAGGCCTGGAAGCGTCAGGGATAGCAGCCTCAATCCGGGTTTCATACGCGCTCCTCCAAAGGCTGAAGGAGCGTGCCGACCCGTGAGGCCGGCACGCTCGCCAGTTCAGCGATCGATTTTGGTCTGACCGCTTTGCGCATCCACATAGACCTTCTGGGTCTTATTATTGGAGTCGATGATTTCCACCTCGTAGACGGTACGCCCGTCCTCCTTGCCGATTTCGGCTTCTACCGCCTTTCCCGGAACCGCCTTCAGGGCATGCCGGATCGCGTCCTCCAATGTCACCGTGGCGGTTGCGGCCAATTGTTTATTGTTTTCGAACAAGGCCCAGGCCGGGCTCGCCATCAGGCCGGATAACAACGCAATTGCGATCATTTTTTTCATGTGCAAAGCTCCTTGGATAGTTATGAATACATCGTCGTCGTCGGAACAGCATGTCAACGCGGCGGCTGCGCCTCTCGCCTTGGCGGCTGTTGTCCCTGCTTGTTGTACCAATCATCCGCCCAACGCATGACTTCCTCTTTTTTATCCCCATACCGCTCCTGAATACGGCCGACAAACTTGTCGTAGTCTCCTTCAACTTGTTTCAGGTCATCATCGGTGAGCTTTCCCCACTGTTTCTTGACTTCGCCCTTGAACTGCACCCACTTCCCTTTGAATTGATCTGTATTCATCACAAACCTCCCTGTTGATGTGTCATTGCCGCAGAAGCCGGAGCTCCTGATGTCGCAGCGGCATCACCGCCGCCACGTTGCCGGGCCGCCTCTTTCAACACCCGATGTGATGGAGATCGAAACGCCAGGCCGGTCTTTCCGCCTCGGTACAGCACGATGGTTTGTTCACCGTCACTGTCCTCGAGTCTCACGACGACCGTGGCTTTTACTCCAAGATCTCTTTGGTTCTTCATGAGGGCCTCCCGACTGTTGTACATACTTGTTATATCTCCGAATCTCGTCGGTGATGACTGGAAATTCCCCTAGTTTTAGACAGCACGAAGCCCGGATACTCGTTGATTACTAATACGTACTATTTCGTGAATAGCCGGACCGCAGACAAGGAACGGCTTAATGAGATCCACGGCTCAATGTAGAAGAGCTAGAGTGGTGCACGACGGGCGGAAGCTTGCAGATGACTACCGCATGATTGCGGGATGGGGTCGCTGCGTGTGTAACGCTCGGAGAAAAAAGGCCTGAGAACGAGAGTATTTTGAGGCGGTATCGAGTACCACGGAGATCACTTCGACAGCCGGGTTGCCAGTCGGACTTGCTCATCAGTGATCTTTGGCTTCGCCGTAGATCAATTCACCGTCAATCCTGCCCCGGCCCCCAATTGGAGGCCGGGGCGACCCTCCGGCAGATAGCGATGCCAATATTGGGTAGTTCGTTCCTCCGGGTAAGTCCGGTGGGACACCTCAGAAGGAGCCGGTCCACCGACAATGGCACCATTCGACCGACGTGGCACTCTCGAAAAACCAGGGCACCATTCACCCTTTCCCACGTGGCTCCCAGCGGATAGGGTCGGCCCGGCCATACTTTATGCCATTCCAATATACATCACGTTCCAGAGCCTTCTAACATTGAGGGCTATACCGCGAAGCGTCTCACTTCAGGAGACTGACGAGATCCTCGGCATGCTCTTCTTCTTTCATCAAAATATTTTCAAGAAGCCGCCTGGTCGTAGGATCATCACTGCCGACAAAGGCGATCATATCCCGGTAACTCTCGATCGCGATGCGCTCCGCGATGAGATCCTCTTTGATCATTTCTTCGAGATTCTCACCTTCGACGTACTCGGAATGGCTGCGCGCCGATAACCCGTCCGGAGAGAGATTCGGCTCTCCACCTAATTGCACTATCCGCTGCGCCAGTTCATCCGCATGAGCCTGTTCCTCCCCGGCATGCGCCAGAAACTCCGCCTTAACACTGTCCGCGTTCATGCCTTGGGCCATGAAATAGTGACGCCGATACCGCAGCACGCACACAATTTCCGTCGCGAGCGCTTCGTTCAATAATTTAATGACCGTGTCGGGATCTGCCTTATAGTCCGATGTCAGCGCACCCTCTTCGATGTGCTGCCTGGCGCGCTCTCTGATGGTCTGCACATCCTTGATGATCGACACATGGGGCTTTTCGGTTTTCATTGCGACTCCTTTCAATACTCGTGAAGTGCGTAGTAAGTCTGATCGCTCAATTACTTGTTAGCGGGTGAAATCCAGCCGTAAATGAGGCCATGCCGATTCGAGCCCCAGTTCCGTACTCAACGCCCTGTCCTCCGAACGTTGCGTGAGGCTCTTGACCTGAGTTCCGATAACCAGAGCACAGGCGGCGACTGACAGAAGTATCCCCACCTGCTTGTGAGTCACACATTGCACCATACAGCCTCTCCTCTTCTGTGCAGATTGACCTGTGCTCACAGTAGAAGAGAGGAGAGAAAGTACGTACTAGGTAGAACCCTGGGAGATAAGCCGGATTGCCCCGGCGGGAGAATTGTTTCAGGTCGAGCGGACATAGATCGACAAGACGCCGGCCAGACGCCCGGCGTGGTCGAGTACCGGCATCCAGTCCAACTCTGAAAGGCGCATCAGGGCATGTGCTTCCGCCACCAGATCATCCTCACGACAATAAGGAGGATCCGGTCGCATCAATGTTGCGACGACTCCGCGCTTCGTCTTTCCACGTTCGAATTGCTCGACTGCCATATCGCGCTCGGTCACCATTCCAACCAACCGTCGTCCTTCATAGACCACCAAAACCGGCACGTTCATCGCTTTCATCACAGACACGGCATCCTCCAAACTCGTGTCTGGCGACACCACCGTCAAAGCGGAGCACATGACGCTTCTCACCGTGCGAGCCTCTTCGGGCAATATTCCCAACTGTTCATCGATTCTGGATTCCATATAGAGACTGCCACGCGGGTGCAGAAGCCCCGCCTCTGCAATGGTTCGCGGAGTATGGAACGTGGTCACTCTACCCTTCATGCGTCTGCCCTCTGGAACGCACTACACCGCCTGGGGACGCGCTTCATGCACTATGATTCGAAGCCGTCCATACTGGAGAGGTTTGTCCGGATTTCTGGTGTAATGCCCCTTGTCTTCCCCGATCGAAATCATACTGAGAGGAAGCGTGAGATGTTGCCTGTAATGCGGAAATGCAGTCTCCAGGAGAAGAGTCACCGTTTGACCATCGCACTCGATCACTTCGGCATTTAAATTTCCTTCATCCTGAAAATCCACGGTCACACGCTCTTCCGGATCAATCCATTGTCGAATAGCCGTCGCCTTGCCTGCTGATTCCATATGCTGCCTCCATAGTCCGGCCGACGGTCGTTCATGCGACCGTCTGTGCTGACTCTTAGCTATTCTCCCCTGAAGTTCAGGGCGGCCCAACTGGCAATCCCTCTAGTCATATCCAGTTGTGATCGAAAACGGTTTGACTCTACACACAGATGCCCGGGAACCATTACCAACAGTTGCGGAATAGGCGGTTTGACCGGTTGCGGCGGAATCGGTGGAGGAAATGGTTCCGGTGGAAACGGATTCGGGTCAGGACTGGGCTGTGGGGATGGATCCGGGCCCGGGTTCGGTTCAGGAAACGGAGTTGGGTCGATCCGCATGAATTCCGAATCATGGGTAACATGGGCGTTTTGTGCATACGCATCATTCATATCCCACCTTTCCATTAGCGTGACAGGGCGACGGACGACAGGCCTGCCTGGATTCGCTCCTCTACCACGGGCCATGCGATGTTGCTAAAAAACGAGTCGATATACTGCTTGCGCTCACTGGGCTGATAGTCCAACAGATACGCATGCTCCCAGACATCCATCACGAGAATGGGGAGAAATCCTGCGATATTTCCATGCTCATGCAAGGACACCCAATGGTTGGAAATGAGTCCCCTTGCAGGATCGACATTGCAGATCGCCCACCCCACCCCACGCATCATGCCGACACTACAGAAATCCGCCTTCCAATGTTCGTAGGTACCGAATGTCCGTTCGATTGCCCTTCCGAATGCCGAGCCATTGGGCGGCTGGTCTCCCCCTCCCCGCCGTAAGTTTCCGAAGTAATATTCGTGCAAGACCATTCCGTTAAATTCGAAACCCAGTCGTCTCGTCAGTTCGGAATAGGCCGGCATGTGCTCGTGGTCGACCTTTCCCTTTTGCATCAACTCCGATAGCTGCTCACGCAAGTCGTTAGCTGCTTTTACGTACCCTTCATACAAACCGAGGTGGACACGGAGCGTTTCGTCGGAGATTCCGGACAAACCAAAGAGATCGTAGGTCTTCGCTGTATACGCTGGGTCTGCGGTCATCATGTCGTTGCCTTTCATTGGTAGCCTAGTGTGTGCTCACGAACCCTACATAACCAGACCTACCACTCAAGCGGCCTGTGCTCCACTAGGCGATGCCCTGGCATTGAATCGCGCTATCAGGGGACTTTCCTAGGCGCAGAACTCAGCCTGCTGAGGTAATAATTTAGTGACTGTGCGAGAACGTTTACACCCCAGTGAGAGCAGGTGTATTGATTCGACAAGCCTGTTATGCTGAGATCGTCCGACAATCACGGCGGACAGATGAACACCATGACAAAGATAGTAAAAAGACCAGAGAGGATGGGACACCGTGGCTAAAGGGCGTATTGTGATCGCCGACGACCATAGTCTCGTGCTGGAGGCCTATCGGCAGTTGCTAGAGCCGGAGTTTGAGGTGGCAGGCACTGCGGCAAATGGACAGGAACTTCTCGACATTGCTCCGGGCCTCAACCCGGATATTGTGCTCCTCGATATTTCCATGCCTCTCATAAACGGGTTGGAAGTCACCAAACAGTTACGAGCGGCGGTTCCTCACGCCAAGATTATTTTTGTCACGATGATGAGCGAACCTTTTTATATATCGCAGGCCTTCCAACTGGGCGCGTCTGCCTACGTCTTGAAGCAGTCTGCTTCGAATGAATTGTTGTCGGCGCTGAATGCTGCGCTCAAGAACCAGCGATATATCTCGCCGCAACTCTCGCTCGAAGTTCAGGACGCCATTGAAACGCCGTGGGTGAAGCCTGAGGGATTTTCATCCAAACTGACTCCTCGCCAGCAAGAGGTGCTGCAACTGCTGACGAAGGGGATGTCTACGAAGGAGATCGCCACCACCATGCATGTTTCGACGAAGGCGGTGGAATTTCACAAAGGCAACATCACGCGTCGCCTCGGCATCCGCACGACTGCGGAACTGACCAGGTTCGCCCTCTCACAGGGTCTGACAAAACTGAGCGACCAACACCCCTGAACGCGTTAAGGCGGAAAGCCGGGAACGGTAGGCTGATGTGGCATCGCGATCAGACCGATGGCAATGGCATGTTTGGTGAGCTCGGCTGTGCTGTGGACGCCGAGTTGCTTCATGATTCGAGTCTTGTGAAATTCGACGGTCTTGATCGAGACGTTGAGAGTTGATGCGATTTCCTTCGTCGATTGTCCCTCGGCGATCAACTGCAGCACCTCGCGCTGGCGCCCGCTCAGCATGACATTGGACGGCGTCGAGCCGGCGGGAGTCGGCTCAACCGGATGAAGCGCCTGCTCCACGAGGTTTTCTGCGACGCTCGGGGACACGTATAATCTCCCCTTCAGCACTTCCTTGATCGCAAAGACCAGTTCTTCCGCGACGGACTGCTTCAGCACATACCCGGATACGCCTGCACGAAAGGCTTCCGTGACGAAATACTGTTCACCATGCATGGTGAGGACGAGCAGCTTCACCTCCGGCACTGACTTTTTGATTTGCCGGCACGCATCCAGGCCATTGAGCAACGGAAGGGCAATATCCACTAAGGCAATATCCGGCTTCTCTTTCTCGACGGCTCGAACGAGCGCTCGCCCATCCGCCACCCGGCCGCACAACTGAAAATCGTGCTCCAGGAGTTTCTCAACACCTTCTGCAACGAGAGTATGGTCGTCGGCTATCAGTACTCGTGGTTTCATGAGTGTGCTCCGGGCTAGTGCGGTGGAGGAACTGCTGGAGAATCCTACCACTGTCACAAGGTGATTACGAGAGGGCTCTTCTCACAGTTCCTTCGACCAGAAAAATATGATTCCATGCCCTCCCTTGGTCGGAGGCGCGCCCCCCGGATCCCGGTAGATGCCGAAATTATACGTGTAATTCAGCTCTACCTGGGATTTCCAGGGAGCACCGGTCACCAATCCGCCCCCCAATGCCGGCATGGAATCCGTGATGCTTTTCACCGCCGTGCTCGACGTGAACACTGGGCGTTCAACCAGTCCCCATGTCGCTTCAACATAGGGATACATGAAAAATAGGGCCTCGTAGCGGTATTGGAGGTTGGCAACGGCATACCGGGTCGGAAACAACTCATTGAAGGCCACCCCGTGGATCATAGGAAGCGAGATGGCTTCCCACTCGTAGCCGGTCGGTCGGCCGGGCAGCCGAAAAGCGGAAAATCGATCGAGGTCCTTCCCGATCCCCGCGTGCACACTGGTCAACAGGCGATGCTTGTCGCTCTCAATGAATGGGAGTCCGGTCGCCATCAAGGCATAGGCGCTCGCCTGGATGTAGGTGCGTTCTTTTTTGAAATCAGGCGTGTCGAACGGTGCGCCGCCCCATTGATCCCACTTCGCCCGATGGCCGTGCAAGAGATCGCCGCCCATCGTGAAACCTTCATGGGGCAGTTCCATCAGATTGCGCTTGAGGGCATCGGCGCGTATCCGGAAGTGAATACGCCCCTCATAGGTGTCCTTCGGCACGCCATAATCTGACGAGGTGTGGCCGGTTCCCTTGAACCAGCGATACCCAGCCTCGTAGGTCAGGGAAATATTCACCGCGCTGTCCTGGCGAAACGGATGGACCGGAAGACGGTATCCAAGTCCGGCGCCGGCAAACGCATAGCTCCACTCCAGCTCCGTGCCTCTCTGACGCTGCCCCTGAACATATTCCGACCGGCCCATCGGAAGAATGAAGTTGTCCCAGGTGAACAGCAACGACCAGTTGGGATAGTCCCGCAAGCCGATCGTATAGTCTACGTCATTGACGACGCCGGAAAAGGTGCCCCGAAGGCGTCGATTGTCGTCGTCCCAATTACGCCACACATACAGGGCGCCGAACGGAAGCACTTCCTGTTGGGTCGGTCCGTTTGGAATGGCCTGAATCCCGAAACTAATTGCCGTGACGCTTCTCCGGTCTCGAGGCGGCACATAAATCTCTTCACCAAAGAGCGTCGTGCGAAAAGGCTCCCCGGCTATGGGAGTCGGCTCTTCAGCACGCACCGGTTCCACCTCTCCCCCGACCACCCCGCAGCTCATAACCCAGACCCACATGATACAGAACGTATAGCCCAGGAATCGTCGCCGAACCCTCATGTCCATGGAAAGTATGCGCTCCAGAACGTTAGATGTGTGATGCAGTAACCGATGGTGTCTCCTTATAAGTCAGTCTCGACACCGCGCACTCCTAGTGAAACCCCTAGGAGAACGGAGTGAATCACCGAGTATTTGTGTTTCTGTACTCATTGAGGTGGTTTGAGAGGTGAGATGGCTCCTCAAACCTCCCCCACCACGAAACCAGGCACATCCCCAGTACTCCCCTGCGCACCGGATCTCTATGCTGTAAAAACAATGAAACCCCATCGTCCGACGACATACGCAACGGTCCGGTTTTTCCAGCCCCTCTTCACAACATGGCTGGTGAGAATGGCCATGACCGGTTTCTGCCTTCTCCTCACGGCCAATCTTTTTGCCCAGCCGGTCGAGGTGCTCTACCCCGAAGGCGTCAGTGAAGGCTTTGTGACGTTAACGACGCTCGATGGAAAGAAACTGGCGGATGGAGAACTAAGCCAGGTGACGACAGGCGCCGATCGCCTGGCCAGTCGCCTCACCTTTCGTTTTGCCGACGGATCGCTCTATGACGAAATCGTCACCTTCTCTCAGAAGAAACATTTGACCCTGTTGAGTTACCAATTGACCCAGCGAGGGCCGGCCTTCCCCGAGCCCCTGACGATTTCGCTCAATGGCGAGACGGGACAATATCAAGTCAGGCAGCACGAGAAAGCGGCGGATGAAAAAATGATTTCCGGGCACATTGACCTTCCCCCGGACGTGTACAACGGTATGACCATCACCGTCCTGAAAAATCTTCGCGGCAAAACCGGCACCTCCATTCATATGGTTGTTTTCAATCCCGAACCGAAACTGTACGAAGTTGATTTGCTGCGACTCGAGGAGGAAGACACCAGCAATCGGACGAGGAAGGACACCAAGGCGACTGCAGCGCATTACATACTGAAGCCTCGGCTGGGGTGGTTCCTGGGCGCGCTTGCCGCTCTGGCGGGACGGACTCCGCCTGAGTACCATTTCTGGTTGATCAAGAAAGACGCGCCGGCCTTTGTACGGTTTGAAGGAAGCCTCTATCCACGCGGGCCCAGTTGGCGGATCGAACAGATATCGCCCCGGGTCAAGCAGGCCCGACTTCCAGAACCCTAGGGCACTATCAGGGCAATCGTTGCAGAGATGCGTCGAGCGGAACGAGCGATCTCGAATTTCTTCCAATTGCGACCGCTTCAATCGCCCGGCCGAATTGATTGCTCGTCCCGTTTCCCTTCACCGTGACCGCCTCACCAATATGCAGAGATGTCCGAAGCTCCTGACTGGCATCAGGCGGCAGACGGATCTGCGTGTTGTCGGAAAGCAACATACCTTGAATGACTCTTTGTAGCGGATGATAGAAGAACAAGCGAATGGTCCCGGTCGCGCTCATCTCGGTCACCGAAAGCTGAAACTCCTGCTTCTGCATGGGGAGATCCAAACGCAACGGAACAGTGAACGTTTCGCTACTCGTAAGATTCTTAAGGACATCCGGTTGAACCTGCCGTTCATCTCGTCTGAGGCGGCCGTATACCTGAACATTGTCTCCCGGCTTGAACAGTCGGACCACTTGCTCCGCTGCGCGGGAGGTGATGTACATGTACGTGCCGTCTGAAAGCAGCAACCCCTCCACTTCCCCTCGCGGATCCAGGATAAACCGCTCGACTGTTCCCTCCGCCGCAGCAACTGTTTGAGTCTGACCATCGTGAGCCGGATCGACGGCCATAGCCCTGTGGGCTGTCAAACCTGGCAATGCGCCGCCTAGAAAGACAAGACCGACCACCGTCCCGACAATCATGCGAACGCTGCGAGTCAAGATCCCCTCCTCACCATGACCGCGACCGGCCCTGGACACTCAGCTTCGCTGGCGGCGCTCGGCGGGGCTTTCCACACGACAGAACCCGTAGGCCGAGTCGATCAAGGACACATGTGAAAACGCCTGCGGGAAGTTTCCCACCAGCCGCTTGTTTTTCAGATCATACTCTTCCGACAACAACCCGACATCGTTGCTCAACCCGACCAAGCGATCGTACAACGTCCGAGCCTCGTCCTCGCGTCCCGCGAGGACCAAGTTGTCCACGAGCCAGAATGAACAGGGCAGGAACATCCCTTCATCCCCGGGAAGACCGTCCAACTGCCCCGAGGGTCGATACCGCATGACTAATCCTTCGACCGTCAGATCACGTTCGATGGCATGCAATGTTCCCTGCACGCGTGGATCGGAAGCAGGCAAAAACCCGACGAGCGGAATCATCAACAAACTGCCGTCCAGCGAAGTTCCACCGTAATATTGCACGAACGATCCCCGATTCGCGTCGTACCCCTCCCGGCACACCTGCTCGTGGATCGTCGCCCGCAGCGCACGCCATCGGTCCAGCGGCCCTTCGACATGACATCGCTCAATGGCCTTCACCGCCCGATCGACCGCCACCCACGCCATCACCTTGGAGTGGGTAAAATGCCGGCGCGGACCCCGCACTTCCCAAATGCCCTCGTCGGGATGGTCCCAGACTGATTCGAGAAATTCCATGATGGCATGCTGCACGCGCCAGGAGTCCTCACTCGCAGCCAGCCCCAGTTCCCTCGCCTGGTGCATCGTGTCCATCATTTCGCCGTACACATCCAACTGAAACTGCTGCGAAGCGGCATTGCCGATGCGAACCGGCGTCGACCGCTCATAGCCAGGCAGCCAGGTCAATTCCAATTCGGTCAGGCGCCGTTCCCCGGCAATGCCGTACATGATTTGCAAATCGGAAGGTTTTCCCGCCACCGCTCGCAGCAGCCATTCCCGCCAGGCATTGGCCTCACTGTGATATCCCGCCATCAACAGGGCATAGAGCGTAAACGTGGCATCGCGAATCCAGCAATACCGGTAATCCCAATTACGCACCCCGCCGAGCAGTTCCGGAAGCGAGGTGGTCGGCGCGGCGACAATGCCGCCGGTCGGTGCGTAGGTCAGCGCTTTCAAGGTAATCAACGAACGGATCACCGCATTCCGCCAAGGCCCCTGGTACGTACATCTGCTCGACCACTTTTTCCACCACAGTTCGGTCTCGGATAGCGCCCGTTCGGTAATGAGCGGCTTGGGAGGCGTATCGTGCGACGCGCGCCAGGTCAGCGTAAAAGGAATCTCCTGCCCTTCGGTGACCGTGAAATCGGCGACGGTCGAAAACCCCACCCCTTGCAGGTCGACAGCAGTTTCGAGGTAGACAGCGTCCGGCCCTGCCACCGCCTTGAGCAATCGCCTGTGATGGCTGACCCATGGTACGATCGATCCATAATCGAATCGCAGGGTCATCTCCATCTTCATCCGCACCGTTCCCTTGACTCCGACGACAATGCGGACCAGATTGATGTCGCGATCACGCGGAGGCATAAAATCGAGCACCATGGCCGTACCGGTCGCCGTCACGTACCGGGTCTCCAGCACTAGGGTGTCCCCTCGGTACCGCCTGTGAACGGTTGTGATATCGTCATAGGGCGTGAGGAGCCACCGCCCGTGCTCCGGAGTGCCCAGGAGCGCGGCGAAGCAGGCCGGCGAATCGAAGCGTGGCAGGCAGAGCCAATCCAGCGATCCATCGCGCGAGATCAGTGCCGCTGTGTGTGTATCGCCAATGAGGGCATAGTCTTCTATCTTTGTGGAGCTATGCATGAACAGACCCCGGTGAGGCATCAGATTGAAGCACGCGCAACGACATTTCTAAGACTGTACAAGCAGGCTCGCGGCTAAACAACCCCTATTCATCCAGGAGGGACTATGCGAAAAATTCTGGCAAAAAAAACACAACCCCGCCGAAAAAAACCTTCCACCCAGAACCGGGTGAAACGTCGTGAGATTGAACCGAAGGCGCATATCATCGAAAGAAAATCGCAGAAGACGCCCGTGAAAGCCAAGGCGGCAAGCACAGGATCGACCACCGCGGTCCGGCGAAAATCCCCTGCGAAAAAAGTTCGTTCCACCAACTCCAGCCGACAAGCAAAGTCCGTCGGACGGGCCGTGGGGAAGGTGTTGGGACGAGCGATAGGAACCGTGGAGCGGGCCTTCGCACGTGCCGCAACCATAGCCGAGTTGGGGAAAACGTAGGGCTGCGCGGCACCACACAGTTGATGCTAGGGTGTCGCCTAGTACAGCGCGCATGGGAAGAGCTGTAGCCTGAAGGAACAAGCCCACTCGGACGCCGGATCTGGAGGTCCAAGCATGTTGCTTCACGATCTACTTCTCATCACAACACTTTTGCTCACGCCAGCACCAGCCGGCATCCTCACGGCCGGGCCAGGGTCACCGCCGGCGGAACCGGGGTTGCCTCAGAATCCTCCGATCCAACAGGCTCCCCCTGTCGCACCACCTTCGCGCATTGATCCGGGAATACAAAAATCCCCGGACACCGTGCCGAATCCCAAATCCATTGTGCCGCCGCCGGTCGTAGACCCGAAAATGGCGATCGATCCGGAACGTCCTGGGGCTCCAGGCAATTCCAAGCCGCCCTCGACACCGGAGAAACCGCCGGTGCCGCAGCGCTGATATCGCAGGCAAGTCGGTCACGCTCCATCACTGCCTTCCTGGATTTGCTCAGTGATCTTCGAGATGACGACGTTCCTTCCAATAGATCAAGCGTGCACCGGGCTTAAACGTGAGGTAATACCAGATCCACTCGAACATGACCCGGAAGCGATTTCGAAAGCCGATCAAAAAAAAGATATGGACAAAACACCAGACCAGCCAGGCCGTGACGCCTGACAATGACAAGGGTCCGAACTTTGCCACAGCCTTGGCACGACCAATGGTTGCCAATATGCCGCGATCGCGATACACGAACGCCTCACGCTCACCTGCCGGAATGTCTCTCCCGATAATCTCCGCTACATAGCGGCCCTCTTGCATGGCAACCGCTGCAAGCCCCGGCAGAGCCTTCCCCTCGGAGCCCGAACAGTTCGCCGCATCACCGATCACGAATACCCAGGGATCTCCGTTGAGGCTCAGATCCGGTCGTACGATCACGCGTCCCGCCGAGTCCAACGGCACGTTCAGTGACTTGAGAAGGGGCGACGCCACGTTGCCCGCGGCCCAAATCACATGCGCGCTTCGTATAAACTCAGAACCGGCCAGAACCCCCTGTGAGGTCACTTGCTGCACCCGACGGTTTAAGAGCACCCTCACCCCGAGGCTTTCGAGAGCCCGCTGTGCCCGACGCGACAGCTCCGGAGGAAACGCGTCGAGAATACGCGTTCCCCCTTCGACGAGCAGAATTTGACAGGCCGTGTTCTCGAGCACTTTAAAATCCGGCGCCATGGCCTTTTGCCCGATTTCTGCCAGCGCCCCCGCCAGTTCTACTCCGGTCGGTCCGCCCCCTACGATGACAAATGTGAGCTCTTCACGCGCCTCGGGCGTTCCTTTCAATCGTTCGGCCTTTTCAAACGCCATGAGCATTCGCTCGCGAAGCTCCAAGGCGTCCGGCAAGGTCTTCAGTCCAGGGGCATTCGCTTCCCATTCCCCATGCCCGAAGTAGGAATGGCGAGAGCCGGGTGCGAGAATCAGCGCACCGTAGGAGATCGGTTCACGATCCCGAAGTTCAAGGCGATGATCCGCACGGTTGATCCCACGCACCTCATCCAGCATCACGCGGATATTTCTCTGAGAACGGAGCAGGGCTCGAAGGGGCCATGCGATGTCACCAGGCGACAGCGCCGCCGTGGCGACCTGATACAACAACGGCTGGAAGAGATGGTGGTTCACCCGATCAATGAGGATGATGTCATTCTTCAGCCGGTACAGCGCCCGGGCGGCGGCCAACCCTCCGAACCCGCCGCCTACGATAATCACCGGGTCTCGAGAATCCCGTTGCACGCTTGTCTCTTCCTCCGTTCGGCACTCGGTGACCGCTCCTCGCATTGCCCGCAGCATTCCTGAACGGGCGAAAGGCCGCTACTAGGGAGCCGCCTAGTTTGGCGTCGCCTCCGCCACCACTATGATTGGTCACGCAGAGGGTACGGACAGGGAATCTGGGGTTTGCCGCCTTGAATCAATCACCGCTCGCGCCATTCCTTGCAGGGCATCGGACTATCGAACCTTCATACAATAGTAAAGGAGTTCCAGGCATGAAGATCGCGCAGATCGCACCGTTGTGGGAAAGTGTCCCTCCGGTCCTCTATGGCGGGACAGAACGTGTCGTGTCATGCATCACCGAAGAATTGGTTCGCCTCGGTCACGAAGTCACACTCTTTGCAAGCGGGGATTCCACTACGAAAGCACGCCTCATCCCCATGTGTCCGGAGGCGCTTCGCCCCTCCAAGGTAGCCGTCAATTACGATGCCCCGGTGACCGCCATGCTGGAAAAGGTATTCGGGGCCGCGGAGCAATTCGACATCATCCATTCGCATCTCGAGTTCATCCCCTTTCCGCTGGCCAGACGAAGCCGAACACCGATGCTGACGACGCTGCATGCTCGCCTGGATCTGCCTGAACTGGTGCCGGTCTTCAGAAAATTTGCCGACCTGCCGCTCGTAGCCCTCTCCGACATCCAACGTGAATCACTGCCCTGGGCCAATTGGCAGGCGACCATCCCACCCGGTCTGCCCGAACAACTCTATGCATCACATGCCCATCAAGGACAGTACCTCGCGTTCCTCGGTCGAGTGGCACCGGAAAAGGGATTGGACGTCGCTATTGAGCTGGCCAAACGGGTCGACATGCCCCTGCGCATCGGCGCAAAAATCGATGTCCAGCATGCAGAGTACTATCGCACGGTCATTGAGCCTCTCCTGGACCATCCGCTCATCGAATTTGTAGGTGAAGTCACCGACCTCGAAAAAGATGACCTGTTGGGTCATGCGTACGCTCTGCTTGCGCCCTGTGACTGGCCTGAACCGTTCGGCCTCTCTCTGATTGAATCATTAGCCTGTGGTACGCCGATTGTTGCCTCTCGACGTGGCGCCATTGCCGAAATCATCGATCACGGGGTTACCGGCTTTGTATGCGATACCTTCGACGACATGGCCCAGGCTGTTCGGCATGTCTCCCTCCTGCAACGAACGCACTGCCGACAGGCATTCGAAGCACGCTTTACCGCTGAACGAATGGTGCAGGCCTACATCGGAGTCTATGAACAGATACTTGGAGTCTCAGGAAAAACGCCCGCTGCCTCAGAACACCACAGCACTGGACTGGCTGCCTCAAGCCAGTTGTCACCTCTCTGACAACGCAAGAAGGGCAGGCGCTCTTACGAACGCCTGCCCTTCCCCTTCTCCCCACCAGTGAGAAATTATCGCTTACTGCTAGGATTGCCGCCCTCGAATCCCGGAGCCTTGCCGGAAGGCAACCCACTGGTCCCGCTGGGCCCGCCTCCACCAACCGACTCCTCGCCCATGGAACCCGTGGCATCAGGTCCCTTTTGCCCCGGCACACCGGGATTGCCTGGGGTCGTCGGAGCAGCCCGGACTTCACTCATCTTGTCCTTGTACTCCTGGATATCAGGAGACTTGTCTTTACTGCTGCTCATGGGTAGCGCGTTTTGGATCTCCTCTTTCTTCAGCGTCAGCTGCAACTTGTCGCCCTTCGTTTTGAATTGACTCCACCTGATGGGCATGGCTCGTTTGGATTCATTCGATACGAACACGACATACTCAATGTCGCCGGTCTTCGTATCCTTCATGACCTGTTGGATCTTACCGATCTCTTCACCACTCATGCTGAAGACGGACGCGTTCACATATTTGCTATCCTTGACCTCTTCCAGTTTTCCCTGGCGAACCGGCGTATCGGCATACTCTTCCGGTATGCCCGGTTTCCCTCCGGTCAGGTCGGTCTTTTTGTCGACCGTGGTAGCCTCCTTGGGGGTACTGGTTCCGGCGCCCTTTCCCATAGTGGAATCCGGCGGCGGTGCGCCGGAACTGGTCGACACCTGACTGTAAGCCGGGGCACCTGCCATCAGCGCCAAGGCAATGGTTCCTGCATAAATAGCCATTCGTCGATTCATAGAGTTTCTCCTTTGTCCGATAGATAACTGCGCCTGCTCACCTTCACCGACCACCCTCGTCTCACCAGTACGGTTTGTACCCGTAGTAGGTATGCAACCGCTCCGCCCAGGCGGAATCCGCCATATCAGGCCACCGATCTTTGTCGAAGCCCTCAGCTTGCTCCAGTCGTTCGCGAGGCACGTTGAGGATGAAAAAATCTCCACCGGCGGAGATGGTCAATGCGCCCCAGGGCAGGGCAAACAGTTTGTCCCCCAGGCCGAGAAATCCTCCGAAGGAGAGTACCGCATAGGCAATGCGCCCCTTCTCAAGATCGATCATGAGCGAATGGATTTCGCCGAGATCCTCACCGGCGGCGTTTTGAACCGCCGTCCCTTCAATCGTCGATGCCGTCAACAACCGCCGACCAATATGTATTGCCATCTTCAGCCTCCTATGGTGATGAACGATCTACCCGTGGGTAGTCATGCACTTTTCTTCGCCTTTTTCGTTCTTGCTCCGGATCTTCCGGCACGTGCTCCCTTGGATGAAAACTGCCGCTTCGCCTCACTGGCCTTGTCGGCGAGAAAGGTCCAGTCGAGATCAGACTCCTCGACCTGGGGAAACATTTCCCCTTCTTCTTCTTTGATATGGTGCCGCACATTTTCTGCCAGCACCGTAAATTTGGCGTCGTATCGCTCGTCATTCGGTTTTAGCTTCTTCAGTTCCGCAATCAGCAAATGCACCACATGGTGCTCTTCCAGCGCTTCCCGCATGAGCTGCTCTTCGTCCAGCGCAGGCAAAAATGCGGGATAGAGCACCTTCTCTTCTACGTAGGAATGTTGCTGTAAGGCGTGAATCGCTTCTTCAACGATACGCTGCTTCTCCTCGCTCTCGGTGGCCGCTTCAAACTCGTCAAAGAGTTGCTTGACCTTGTGGTGGTCTTCACGAAGCGGATCTAACACTTGAGCGGCCTGCGCCTCCATGGTCCCGGATTGAGTCATAAATCCTCCTTCAGCGGATGAGCGATGACAGTGGTGAAAGATGCAACCCTGTTCTTTAGTGATACTGCTCGAATGGAAGAGGGGCAGCTAGGAAGTACCCTAGAATTGCGCAAGGTCTCGAGAGGAACGGTGAAGGCGAACCAGAGAGTATGTACGCAGGTAGGGATAATTAAGCACAACGTTCGAGTATGGCCACGGGACAATCACGTAGGATGCGGCCGATCGGCAGCATCTGATGTCCTGCCTCCGTCACAGTTTCAAGACGTTCCCCGGTAAAGAGATTGAGATAGGCAGAGCCTGCCTTCCAGGAGGGAACTGAAATACGTGTGTCCTGCCACATCTCTTCCGGCTGAAGCTGGGTGCCGGAACCTTGAACAAGGTCCGCAATGAGTCGCGGCACGACGGTGACGATGGCCTGCTCTTGATGCAACCGTGCAAACGCACAAATCTTTTCTGGGTGAAGCCCATCACATTCGAGCGGCACATAGTCTCCGTTCAGATAGAGAGATGAATGTTCACGCCGGTGGCGCAGGCCTTCTTGAAGCACATACATCTTGATCCGGCCGTCTTCCCAGGACTGCACCAACCGGCGGACGAATGCTGTTCGACTCCAGACATCCCGACCACTGCGTTGGCATTCGGCTAATAGGCTGGCACGCAGGTCGAAATCAACCGGGTTTCGATTGTCGGGGTCTACCAGATTGAACTCCCACAACTCCGTTCCCTGATAGCAATCGGTGATTCCCGGGACCGTGATCTTCAATGTCAACTGGGCCAAGGAATTGCTGAACCCGCACCGTGCCACGAACGCATGAAACGGAAGGAATTCTTCAAGGAACTGGTTGGGAGCGGACCGGTTGAGGATTGCTTTGACGAATTGGTTCACCGCATCTTCATACGTCTCATGGGGGTTCATCCAACTCGTATGTACCTTGGCCTCACGAATCGCCTTGACCATGTAACTCTGAATGCGCTCGGTGAATGCGACATACTGAGCATTGTCCATCGAAGCAGGCGGCCAGGCTCCGACCAATGTCTGATAGAGCAAATATTCTTCATTCCGGTCCGGTACGGCTGTCGCATCGATCGTCGTCCGATACCGTTTATTGAACCGGGTCCAGCGCATAATTGCGCTCCGCCAACGGTCAGGAACCTCCGACAACACACTGATCCTTGCCCGCACATCCTCCCCGCGCTTGGTGTCGTGAGTGGAGGTCGTCGAGAGGGAATGCGGCCACTGAGCACGCCGCTCGCGAATGGCCTGATGAAAGGCCTCGACCGATACACCATACTGAGCAGGCTCCCCTCCGACCTCATTCAGGGAGGTCAAGCGGTTATAGATGTAGAATGCCGTGTCCTCAATGCCTTTTGCCGTCACCGGACTGGTGGTTTGTTGGAACTTGGTGACGAATCGTACCTGTTCCATTGGCGTCAGCTTGATACGATCGTCCAGGCGCCGCAAAAGAAGCTCCCGGACAAAATCGAATACATGGCTGCTCGAGGTGGGATTTCGCCGTTTCGCCCGTGCCACGGCGATACCGATATAGGTCTTGTCCCGATCCAATAGTTCTTTTTGATCGGGCGTCACATATGAACGGTAGACAGGGAAACAGGCAATGATTTCACTGATGGCATGGGTCAGACTATTCAGCGTGAAATCGCGATATCGCCGGTCTTTTTCTGAGAGGACGTTCAGCTGATGGCCCAGTACATTCAGCTCGCTGGACATCGACGCCCGCATGATCAACTTCTTCGCATGGTAGACCAACTCGTCGTAGTCGATCCGCTGCCCCACGAAACGTGTATACAGAGCGTCCATGGCCGTTTCCTTCCCTGAATGGACGAACAGGCCGTTGACCAGATTTAGAAAATCATACCCCGTCGTTCCAGAAACCGGCCACGTGGAGGGAAGTGCCTCCCCTTTTCCAAGAATTTTTTCGACGACGACGAACAAGGATGCCCGCTCACCGGCTACATCCGGTGGAAGTTCCCTGGCCGCCCACTCCTGCAATTGAACGAGGTAATGTTCCGGATCGTACAGACCATCTACATGATCGATGCGCAACCCGGTGGCCTCACCACTTTTGAGGAGTGTGAAAATCAGCCGGTGGAATTCATGGAAAACACGGGCTTCCTCTGTTCGGATTGCGGCCAATTCGTTGATATCGAAAAATCGCCGGTAGTTGATTTCCTCTGATGCGACCCGCCAAAAGGCCAAGCGGTAACTTTGTTCATCGAGCAGGGCATCCAGTCGGTCAAAGCTGCTCGAATCTCCCGTGGTGCCGTTGTACGTCTCTACGTTTGCAGAGAGATGCGCCCGAATCGGATCGCTCGCGTCCAGCAGGGCCGACAGCCGGCGTCGCACGATGTGCTCTTCTCGATACCGTTCCGCGATTCGCGCAGGATCGCGCTCCCTGCGGGAGGGAAGATTCCGCAATGCTGTCAGGATGCTCAGAAGCTCCTGAAGCTGTTCATCGGCCTCGCCCATTCGAGCGATCAGGTCGTCCAGCCTGAAGGACAGGATGCCTGTCCAGGATTGCGGAGCAACGGGAAAGGTGTGCTGAAAATAGGTGACGACAAATCCGCCGTCTGCATATGCCAGACGGATATCCCGATTCTCCAGCACCGCGCCGTACTGGTCGCCAAGAACAGGGAGCAACACTTTGTCTTCCAGCTCTCGCTTCAACGGTGACCAGTCGATGTCGAATGCCGTCGCATAGCGGGAACCGGGCCCATGCTCGAGAACATCCCACCACCAATGGTTGTCCATGGATCGGATACCCATGTGGTTCGGCACCACATCCAAGAGCAGTCCCATGTCACAGTTCTTGAGAGCGGCAGTGAAAGCCTGAAACTCTTCCAGCGTCCCCAGTTCAGGATTCAAGCTGTTTGGATCCACCAGGTCATATCCGTGCATGCTCCCCGGCACGGCTTTCAGAAGAGACGAAGCATAACAGTCCGTGATACCGAGGGCGTGGAGATAAGGCACGACTCGGCTGGCGTCACGAAACGTAAACGTATGATTGAACTGAAGCCGATACGTGGCACTGGGGATGCGAGGCATGATTCTCACAATCGGATAGAACGCGCCTAGTAGGATGAGAGTCGGCGGTCCTGTTCCTCTTTTGACATCGAGGGCTTTGGCAGCACGGTCACGCCCGCCCCCGCCCAGTCTGTCGTTCCGCTCATCACCGTTTCACGGCCTCCTAGCTCAACACCAGCCTGCACCGTATTGTGCCGGTCGATGACGACACGTTGCAGCTTCGCGCCGGCGCCGATATGCGTATGATCGAAAATGACGGAGTCTTCAATATAGGCGCCGCTGTCGATCCGCACATCTCGACCGATGATGGAGCGCCGAATGTCCGCTTCGACGACACGGCTGCCTTCGCCGATCAGCGCATGGTCGAGATAACAATTCACCAGACTCGCCGACGGGCCACTGGAAGGCTCCGTGCGGATAGGCCAGTCACGATTGCGCAAATCACAGGGCGGGGTGTCTCCCAGCAGGTCCATATTGGCTTGCCAATAGGCGTCGATCGTGCCGACATCGCGCCAATAGGCGGATTCTTCGTAATAGGCCACCCCCGGCACCTCATTATCGAGAAAGTTGTACGCGATTACCCGGTCAGTCTTGATCCGGCGCGGCAGGATATCCCGCCCGAAATCATGCGATCCTCCGTTCTTCGCGTCTTCTTCCAACGCCTGAATCAGGACATCTGTGCTGAACAGGTAATTGCCCATGGACGAGAGGGCCCGTGCTGGATCTCCCGGCATTGGCCTCGGGACCGCCGGCTTCTCCTCGAAGCCCACCACCCGACTGGTCCGGTCGATTTCGACGATCCCAAACCCCTGTGCGGAGGCCAGAGGAACCGGCAGGGTCGCCACTGAGACATCGGCTTCCCGTTCCAGATGACATTGGAGCATCTGCCGAATATCCATTCGATAGATATGGTCCGCGCCAAAGACGGCAACAATATCGGGAGCGAAATCGCGGATCAGGTTGATATTCTGATACACCGCATCCGCCGTCCCTTCGTACCATCCTCCGCCTGAATTCATTTGAGGAGGAACTACGGTGACAAACTGACGATCGCCATCCCCGATTCGCCAGGCCTTGCGTAAGTGCTCGATCAAAGACTGCGACCGGTATTGCACCATGACATGCATTCCCTGGATGCCGGAGTTGTAGAAATTGCTGAGAACAAAATCGATGATGCGATAGGTACCACCGAAGGGAACCGCCGGTTTGCTGCGCGCCTCGGTCAGCGGCATCAGGCGAGTCCCTTTCCCTCCAGCCAGAATCATGGCCAGAACGCGGGGCTGATTGACCCGAGCATATCGTTCCATATGGTCTCTCCTTACGCACACACAGATTCACTCCTTAAAACTGTACCCGCGCCCAGCCTGATTCTCCCACTAGGCAGACCCCTGGAATGAGCGTCTTGGCATTCAGGCAGAGACAAACCAGGGTGTCTCCTAGTGCTGCGCCAGGCCATAGGTTCCTAGGATGTACGTATTACCAAACACCACGTTGAGGGGGGGCTACCATGCACTGTCATCGATGCGAGAACCTAATGTTTCCAGTCACACTCTACGACTGGGGAGGTGGTCTGGTGAGTCAGGATGTGGCCGCGTGGCGATGCTTCGCCTGTGGAGAAATTGTGGATCAGCTTATTGCTGAAAATCGTAATCGTGGAGGTGAAGATACCGATGAATGGCGGCGAGGAGGCGCGCGACGGCGTGTCAATGCTATTGGAATGGTGCGTTAACTGTTCGGTGTACCCGGGGGTGCCGGGAGAGTTTTCCCGGCACCTATTTTCCACCCCAGTCTTTTCAGACTACGGCATAAGACCGATTCATTCTGGCACAGGCATCTCACGGCCCAGTCGGAGTCGGATCGTACCCTTCGAACGGATGACGCCCCATAGCCAGCACCACGGCAACGAGTGCCAACACCAGCAGGAGATAAAAGCCAAAACGAAACGCTTCGATAAAGGGTGTACTGAAGGTGCCGAACGCATACAGCCCGGTAAGTATCATGCCGATCAACACGGTTGCGACAAGCAGGCTCGTCATTGTGTCACCTCCACCTGTATGGGTGCCTTCTTCTCGTCAGGTTCCTTCATAGGCGGTATCTCGGCCGGTGGCTCTTCTTGCGGCGGAACATCAGCCGGCGGCTCCTTTCGCTGCGGCAGCCGGGGCCCCGGTTCCCTGAGCGGCGGAACGGAACCTCCAGACTGTCCAGTGGACTGATTCATACGCCTACGTGCCGCCTCCTAGCCTTACTGTCCACGATGAGAATGAGGGTTGTGCCATTGCCATGGGTGATGGACCGATGGAACGCTACAACTGTAGCGTATCTCGTGGCCGCATCGATCGTAACCTGGATGAAACCCTGGTGCGTCATCCCGGTGGCTGGAATCTCAACGAAGAGCAGTCAAAACTGAGGAGCACTGCCTGCCACCGATAGAGGCAAAAATCATCAACCTGGTCATGACCCTCTGGGTTTCATGCGATCAGGCATTTCAACAAGCCTAACCGATTCCACAAGCGCCCATCCCGGGACCTTTTCCGAAAACCCCTCCCCCATCACCGATTCCCGCGCCAAAGCCGATCCCACCTGCTTTACCGCAATAGATTGCGTGGGCTCTCAGGGCACGGCCCCCCCACTATGGGCCGCTCCAGGAGCCTGGCTCGCCTCATCTGTGGCCGTTCTACCCACTGCAGGGCTTTAAGCCCTCACTCAGTACAGATGTCTCTGGTCGTGATGAGGAAGAGCTCCACCATCATCGCTGGCAGATTCTCCGAAAGAAACCGGGGGTTCCCCTCGGGTCGGTTTGAGAGCCAGCTGTGTATGGTGAAGGTGAACGCAGGTCACGCCTAATCATTCCACGAACGGAGACGTTATGAGGAAATGGCTGGCATCCATTGTCGTGACGCTTGCCGCATGTGCAGGGTTAGCAATTTCATCCGAAGCCTTGGATTTTACCGCAGATCGCATCACTCATACGGATCACGGCTTTCACCACGCGCGGATCTTCTACCACGATGGCATGTGGCGGCTGGAACACAATGAACGAGGTCCCGTGAGTGTCACTATCGTCCGGGCAGATCGGAATCAAGTCTGGCACCTATTGCCTGCGACGCGCCATTACAAGACATTGTCGTATCACCGCGATGATGCCCTTCATCTGTCAACCACACTGGATCATGAAACGTCGCGAGAAATGATCGGCACACAGAGTTTGGATGGGCATCCGACTATTTTGTATGAAGTGCGCACCGTTGCGGCGGGGGGGCGACGCGAAACTTTTTATCAATGGGTCGCGATCGACATTAACTTCCCACTCAAGCTGGCCAAAAAAAACGGCGACTGGATGGTGGAGTATCGGCACGTGAAGCTTGGGCCGGTTGCAGAATCATTTTTTCAGCTTCCGCACCGTTATGTTCCGATGGAGGGAGATCAATAATTTCACCTCCGACGGTCTCCTACTTCCCTTGGAACCACCACCGCCAGGCAATCGCTATACCCTAGGACTAGCGACTCAGGCTTTCTTTTAGGCCTCTCAGGTTGAGGACCTTCGAAGACTCGGGAACCGGTCAGACCACCGGAGGAAGTGGCACCTTGCTATGTCTTTCTGGCCTCTCTCAGGACTCCTCATAAATGACGGGGCAGGTCCTGCATTCAAACGGCGGGACCGTGGCAAATAGATGACCTACCAGCTTTCCGGCACTTCTAGGGTAACCACCAGCTACGCTGCGGCGCGCATTCGGTCATGATGCCAAACAGAGAATGAATGATGTAGCTCCTCCCCATTTTACGAAAGTTTCTATTCTGCGCTATGCCTAAACAGAACTCATCTCGAGATCGAAACAAGGTGCGGTCTGCGCGCGACACCACTCCTTCCAGCCAATCGGCGGAAATGCCGCATCCGCATCATGAACCAATTAAAACGCTGGTGGTCGACATCGGCGGCACAGGTATCAAAGCCCTGGTCGTGAATGAAGTCGGAGAGGCGATAGGAGAACGCGTGAGGCTGCCGACGCCGAAACGAAAAACTCCTCCGAGCGTACTCAAGACCATTCGTCGTCTTGCAAGACTCGCCGGTCGATTCCATCGCGTCAGCGTCGGCTTCCCGGGGACGATTCGAAACGGAGTGATCCTTGATGCAGCAAACCTCGCCCCTGCATGGAAACACTTCAATCTCATCGCCGCCCTCGGCAAGGTTCTACGAAAAAAACCCGTTCGAGCAGCCAACGACGCCGATGTCCAAGGGTATGGCGCGATCTCGGGAAAGGGTGTGGAGCTGGTTCTCACATTGGGAACCGGGGTCGGATCATCCTTATTCGTGGATGGCCGTCTCGTGCCGAATTTGGAAGTTGGAAAAAATCGTCTGCGGGGCTCCGAGTTCGAACGCCTCGGAAAAAAAATATGGAACAATCGACTGGTGAAGGTCGTCGCCAAACTCGACAGAATGTTTCACTACGATCGGCTCTATATCGGCGGGGGTAATGCCGTCCAAGTGGATATCGGACAGCTTCCCGGCAATGTGACCATCGTGTCGAACCTAAACGGCCTTCTTGGCGGCATTGCCTTATGGCACGAAGCGGGACATTTTGCTGCAAGCAGACAGGATCTCGCGAATAACGGCGCGAAGCACGCTTCTCCGCAAAAGCCAGCGGGGAAACGCTCCGCACACCGAATGCGATGAACACACAGGTCACCAGTCAGCGGAAAAGAGACACAATGTCCCGGCTCAGACAATCGGCCATACCCTTTCTGGGAATGGGGTATTGCAGCACGTTAATCCTTAAACGACGCTGCCAGAACGGTCAATGAAACGGTTCGCAGCCGCATCGGTGATCAGGTTGTGCTTTCGCATTTGCACCGGGGTTTGCTGACATAACGACGGCATCCCATTTATTTGTCTTTTCACAAGAACGATTTGGAGGGTCACATGGCACACATGCGCGGAGGGCTCAGAACCCCGCCTGAGCGGAGAAACGAACGAGTACACGATACATGCAATGCTTCCGGGAATGAAGCACGGCAGCACGGGCATGACGAAAAGACGCATACGAACGTCGGAGAAAAGGAGCGCCTTGTATCAGGCCTCATTGGGGGTGGATTGCTTCTGTACAGCCTCCGGCCTCCCTTTTCCGGCCTCAGCGCCCTGAAGGCAGTGCTTGGCCTTGCGCTGGTGCAGCGATCTGTTACGGGGCACTGTACGGCCTATGACCTGCTGGGAATGAATACGCACGATCAGACCGATACGTCTTCGATAGGACGCTCCAAGGTACAGAGCGATCGGGCCGTGAAGATTGAACAGTCTATTACCATCCAGCGTTCTGCGAAGGACCTCTATGCATTCTGGAGACAACTCGACAATCTTCCCACGATCATGACTCAGGTCCGCAGTGTGGAACTACGCGATGATCGACAGTCGCACTGGATCATCAACACGTTGCCGGGCGCCCCCACCGTGGAATGGGATGCGGAAATAATCAATGAGATCGAGAATGAACGCATCGGGTGGAAAACTCTCGACGGCGCCTTGGTCGAACACGCGGGATCGGTACGGTTCAAACCGCTGAATGGGGGACGCCAAACCGAGGTCACGGTCACCTTGCAATATGATCCTCCGGCCGGCGCCATCGGTGCCGCGATCGCAGATTTACTGGGTCAGGAACCAGGCCAGAAAATCGCCCGCGATCTCGTACGCTTCAAAGAGGCGATGGAGTCGCACACCACTGCCTCACGATGAGCGGTGATGAATTTCCTGATCTATGGCGACCCTCAGTTGCATCTTCGGGTCTGCCGAGGGGAAGGGGGAAACATGAAACTAATGCGGAGATTGATGATCGCAGTGTTCGTGATCGGAACCGGGCTGGCTACGGAATTTCCGAGCGGTGCCGCTCAAGGGACAGTTACAGAGACCGCTCCCAAAGTGGGAGCTGACACCTCGAGCACATCTGCCGGAACCGGATCGAAGAATGGTCAGGGCAAAAAGAAACGACGGTCATCGGGAAAGGGGATCGTGGAGGAGACGACGCCGAATCGGTCTCAACCAAAGGCCCCGGATTCTCGTGAGTCGACTCCAGGCACGACCTTAAAATTCGGGTCTGGCGGGGGCGGCGTCTCCGGCGCCACGGGTAAGTAGACCCCGGAGGAGAGAAGAAAGCTCGCATCCATTTTTTAGGAGGCATACCATGTCAAAGCAGAACAGACACTTGCACTTGTTGGGGACCATGCTCGGAATCGGAATTCTCAGCGCCACATCTGCCTATGCAGAACAGCCGCGTGAGCCAAGAGAGGGAGCACCTCAAGGACAACAGGATGGGCGTGTCCACAACACGGACGTCACAGGCGGGTTCTATGAAGATCGCTACAAACTCGACGATTGGTACTACGATTATTATGACAGTCCAGGATTTTCCCGTGCCGATTCCGGCACCGTGATTCAAACGTCGAATGAACATACTGCCTACCTGGGGGATGCCGCGCACCCATCCTTCCGACACCAGAGGCCTACTCGAAGCGACCAGAGCGCAGCCTCGGCGCAATATGCCGGCGATCCTTGGTTTTATGCACAACGCGACCCACTGTATGGCATTCCAGAAGCGGGACCGGATCAGTCCGGCGGGAATGTCATCAAAGGCACGGTCAAGGCTGCCAAACAAGTCCGCAACCGCACGACCGGTGATCAAAACACCGTGGTGCTTCTCACAACTCCGGATCGCCGACAAGTTACAGCCGACCTTGGGTCTTCACGACGCACGATGGATTTGGCGCTGACCCAAGGCGACCCGATTGCCGTGGCCGGCTCATGGGAGGATGTGGGCCCCTATTCCGTCCTCATGGCACAACAGATCAGAACGGAGGCCAAACGCGTCTCATTGAACCGCCACATCGGGCCGACCGCGGTTGACAGGACCGTAGAGGGACGCATTCAACACTTTCGCGACATTCGCTTGAATCGCACTGGTGAGCTCCATCGTGCAGCCGCAGTCCAGACTCAGGATGGGCGAATGGCCCTGGTGGACCTGGGCCCTGACAACCAAGACCGGACTCCGTTAAGAGCGGCGGCCGGGGATCGCATGGTGGCGCAGGGGCCGGTGGTTCAGGTAGGCAACTACCCCGTCCTGTGGGCCAAGAGCGTGGCCATTAATGACGGCACGCCAGTTGAGGTGACACGCACGGCCGGGTCGTCCGAGTTTAAACCGGGGACCGGCAGCAGAACGGAAAACTGTCTCGGTGGCGGGTGCGATAGCCAGCCTTTGAACCAGGGACAACCAGGCCACCAGAATAGCAACGCTGTGGATGGCACGACGCGCTGACGCTCTAAGGCCACCAATGAGTGCGTCAGGAGGGAGGACCGGCCGACCGACCGGAACCTCCTTCCGGACACGCTTTCCTCGTCAAAAAAAGGAGGGTGTCAATGAAAGCGCTTGTCTACAATGGTCCACGCGATGTGCGGATCATGCACGTTCCTGATGCCACAATCGAGGAATCCACTGACGTGCTGGTGCAAATCACCACGACGAATATCTGCGGCTCGGACCTCCATATGTATGAAGGACGCACAAATGTCGAGCAGGGAAAAGTCTTGGGCCATGAAAACCTCGGACGCGTCATCGAAGTAGGGCCTGCCGTGAGGCGCGTGAAGGTCGGCGACATGGTGTGCTTGCCGTTCAATATCAGCTGCGGGTTCTGCAACAATTGTGAACGAGGCTACACCGGATTTTGCCTGACACTGAACCCGGGAGTCGCTGGGGCAGCATACGGTTATGCAGGCATGGGTCCGTTTCAGGGTGGGCAGGCTGAATACCTGCGTGTGCCTTACGGAGATTTCAATTGCTTGGTCTTGCCGGAGGATGCGCCGGAACGAGAAGCCGACTATGTGATGCTAGCCGATATTTTTCCGACGGGCTATGAGTCTACCGAACTGGCCGGTGTACAGCCTGGAGAAACAGTCGTCGTATACGGAGCGGGACCCGTCGGATTGATGGCGGCCTATTCTGCATACATTAAGGGGGCATCCAAGGTCATGGTGGTCGACCGCCTCCCCGACCGGCTCGGTCTGGCCGAAGCCATCGGGGCGATTCCCATTGATGACTCAAAAGGCTCACCGGTGGAACAAATACTAGAATTAACAGACGGCCAGGGCGCCCACAGGGGGTGTGAATGCGTCGGTTATCAAGCGCACGATCCCGAAGGTCATGAACAACCCAACCTCACGATGAACAATCTGGTGAGATCGGTTCGGCCGACGGGGGGAATTGGTGTGATCGGCGTCTTCGTCCCGGAGGACCCTCAAGCAGCGGATCGGCTGGAACGCAAGGGGCAGATCGCTTTCGATCTCGGATTGTTCTTCTCCAAGGGATTGCGGATGGGATCGGGCCAGGCTAACGTAAAAAAATACAACCGGTATCTCTGCAATTTGATTCATGAAGGAAAGGCCAAGCCGTCCTTCCTCGTGTCCCATCAATTGGCCTTAGACGAAGCGCCGGAGGCTTATCAACAATTTGATTCGCGCCAACGTGGGTGGACCAAGGTTCTTCTACGACCAGCCGCGTAACCGTTATGCCAAACCGGGATAGACGAGGAGGAGAATGGCCCTAATAGGCTGTCATCCTGTCGCTGGTTTCTTAACGATATGCTTCACAATGAGGCGAGGGGCTGACGACAACTCGATAGGCATCGGAATGGTAAAACTGAGGCAGGGTGAACGAAATATCTCCATCATGGACAGCCAGTGAATGGTTAAGGGTCAACACGGTGTTGGCGAGAGGGCCGGACCCGACATCCGGAATCTGCTCGGCACAAACATGCAAAGCAACGTCCGTTCCCCCGGTCAACCGTCGCCCCGCATGTTTGAGGATAACACGCGTGTCCTCTGTTGAATAATCCTCATACTTGCCCAACAATAATCGCAGTGTGCCTGACGCCTGGTCGACTGCCGCAAGGGCGTGGAGTTTCGGATTGTCCGTCATCGAATAGGCTCGAAGCCCTTGCATCTCCGCATACGCCTTGTAGATATGCCACCCCGGCCGCTTCGACTGCCGATCGACATACAGCAAACCATCCAGCGTGGGATTGTCGCAGGTGTTCTCCACCTTGTCGCGGCTGGTGTCCTGCGGGTCCGGCCAACAGGAACGCATCGCGCTGAGAATGTCGGCCCGCTCATAGGCCGCAATGACGCCCACGGTATATCCAGCGATGGTCCAGCTCTCCTGTCCCAGAATCTCATTGACCGAAATCGGCCTGGCGAGGCCTCGCCCTTTGAGATAATTCCGCAAGTCCTCCACGACCCCCGGCGCGTTCGATGGATCGTCATATTCATGATAGGCGACGATGTCAGGAAACACGTCGTGCGCGTGGCTCCATTCCAGGAAAGGCTTGAGAAGCCGGTACCGGCTCACACTTGGCCCGACGATCTGTGCACCGGGAATTCGCTCCTTGATGCGCCGATAGGCCAGCCGCCAGCCTTCCTTCAACCGTTCGTTCTCATTGATCGCGAGCGCGGCTAGATCCGGTTCGTTATAGATATCCCACAAAACGGAGAGTCGACGTTCGATCACCTCGTCAATGATCCGGTCGACATGGGCGAGCCATGGCCCATAGTTCCCCTCCTCTCCGATCTGATTGATATCAAAAATCTGCAGGGACAGGTCCTGAAAGACCAATCCTAGGGTGAGTTGAAACTCTGTTACCCCTGCTTGTTTAAGCCGATCGTAATTCTTGAAGACATACCCGGCGTTGCCTCGAAAGCTGGTCGGCTTCAAGGGGAGAATCAATTCCATTCCAGGCTCAGTGGGTTCGATGCTGACCAGATACCCGTTAGCCCGATGGTTCATCGGCCCCTGCTCAACAGTAAGATCAACCACGATCGTGCCGGCATGAGCTGCCAGCGCGGTGACCACATGGAGCAGACCGATCAGAGCGCTGATGATTCGAGCATGTCGAAGTGACTGACGCCGGCTCATGCCCCCCTCACGAAGCAATGGCTGAAAGAAAATGTGGTTGTACTGTGAGTGGCACGCGACGGTCAAGCCGAGAAAGACAGGATCATGCGGCGGCGCAGAGCTCGCGCCAGCGGGGAACTGCGGAGAGAAGGTTTTCGCGAGTGAGGTAGTCTTGATCAAGGCCGACCAACTCACCTGTGCCGGCACTGGTCCGCATCTGAGTTTCGGCCATGGCATTCCCCACATGAACGGCGGTCACGGCACGAAAACCGGAGCCCTGGTAATCACCGGGATGTTGATGAAACGCCACCGCCTCCACAATCCCGTCGCCGAGCCCCCAGATACCGAGCAGATAGGCGCCCACGTGGGCATGGTCCGCCCCGAAGATTTCCCGTTCAGCAGCCCAATCCGGCACGTCTTTCGATCGCACCAGTTCGAGAACCTGCGCGTACTCATCAGGCTTGTTCGCCACCAGCACCAACACCCCGACGTCATGCAGCAGCGCGGCTGTATATGTTTCGTCCATTACCTGCTGGCTAGCGCCGGCGTCCTTGGCGATCCGACGCGCGCACGTTCCGGTCAGCATCGCATGCCGCCACAACTCCTCCAACGAAAAGGAAGGCAACCGGGTCTGATCGAATTGCGCAAACACCTGGCTGGAGAGCACCAATGATTTGATCGTATCAAACCCCAGAAGCGCCACGGCCTGCTCCGGATCGGACACATGGGTACGGAGACCGAAAAATGCGGAGTTCACTAGCTGGAGGATTTTGGTGACCATCCCCAGGTCTTTGGCCACGATGCGGGAGGCTTTTTTCAGTGAGGCCTGCGGGGCCTGCATCTCCTGCATTAAATCTTGATAGATCGAGGGCAGACTTGGGAGCGCCTTGATTTCGCTGACCAACGTCCGGAGTGCCGGATTGGCCAGCACTGCCCGCAATGCTTCAGCCTGCGCGATGGTTGCCTTCAGAGTCTCCAGGTCCACAGGCTTCTGCAGAAACCGATGGGCGACTGAGGCGGATCGCAGATAGTTGACGGGACTCTGATCGCCCGACAAAATCAATCGGATCGTTTGCGGAGCGACTTTGCGCACTTCGGTGAGAAATTGAGCGCCGTCCATCCCCGGCATCGTCATGTCTGACACGACGACGTCGCAGGGGTTCTCACGGATAGCGGCCAACGCGGCCGTGGCGGAAGGGAAGAACTGCATTTCCCACTCGGATTGCATGGGAGCGAACGCGCGCCGAAGGTGCTGCAAAATCTCCGGCGCGTCATCTACAAACACCACTCGTCGCATAGGCCACTCCCCCGACAGGATTTGTCTCTTCTCCTCATCGGTCGGGAGGTGCGTAACCTTGAGTCGAATCTGGAAACGCGCAGGGGTCGCTTGAGATAGGTGGGAAGAAACCCGCGGGCTAATTGCGGTCTAAATCCCAACTGACGATATCGGCATTCTTGCCTTCGCCGCCCGGAGTGCCGTCGGCGCCGAACGAGATAATCTCGAACTCTGCTCCCTGCGCGGAGGGATTCGTATATTTGTATGGGAAACCCCATGGATCAGCCGGAACTTTAGGGAGATATCCACCGGCCTTCCAATGGGGGGCGGCAGGACCTGATGAGGGTCGCTCGACAAGCGCCTTCAACCCTTGTTCGGTTGAGGGAAGGTTACCGTTATCGAGTTTGTAGAGCTGGAGCGCACTCTCAATGTTGGAGATTTGCGCCTTGGCGGCGGCCCGTTTGGCATCTTCGGTGCGACCCATTACGCGGGGAATCAGGAGGGTGGCCAGGATCGCCAGGATCACCACAACAATCATCACCTCGATGAACGAAAATCCCCCGCTGCATCTCAGTTTGCCGACGTGAGGAGGGCACTGATTGGCAGCCGTTCGCCTGCAGCCATTCTCCGGCCCATTCAGACTGTCGCAGAATCCCATAGACACCGTGCTCCTTCTCTCAACCAATCTCGGTCAACCCGCGAACCGCACAATCAGACTGACGGGGAATTGTAACAGGAACTGCGAGGAGACTGTAGTCGAAATCCCGTAGAGTAACCTCGCTCCATGGCCATGCACACCCGGTTGAAGCCGGCATTGTCACAGAGGCCACCCCTCTTAGAGTCTGGAAATCTGATACAGCATGATCCCCGGCTTGAGTTGCGCACGAGGCAGCACACTCTGATGCATGCGGAAGGTGGGCAGCGAGGCGACCGGCGTAATGGCCTGCATCCGTACACCAGCGGTCCGACAACCATCTGCGATCGATGGCGGGCCGACAATGAAGGCTACCCCACCGGGCGACAATTCTTCGGCCAGTTGCTGCATCCGCTTGATGACTGCGTCCGGCTTCTCATAGAGATTGAATGGTGTCCATTCGTAGGCAAGGTCGTAGGACTGGCGACTGCCCTCGCCTCCGGCATCTGTCCGAGGTCTCATGCGTACATGGGAGAGCCAGTCCAATCGCTGCGCGCGAGCCAACTGGTTCCACAACATCTGCGCCTGCCGCTGCGCAAACGCCGGATAGTCGTACAGAATGGTGTAGGCACGCGGGCGGTCGCTGCCGATACAGGCAGTGATCGCAGCATCGAATCCAGAAATCAGCAGATGCCCCACTTGCGCCACTCGGTTAGCGAGGACTCGGTCCTGCTCGAGGAGATCTTGCAGATAGTCGGCGACGAATGGCTGTGTCGCCAATTCCCCGATTTCCCGCTCATCGTCGGGATAAAGCAGGACAGCATTGAACGCTTCTTCCGGACTGACCCGCGGCACGGCGTCTCCGAATACCGACGTCCAATCGGCGACGCGCTGGGCGGCACCGGGCGTGGTAGGCGCCGTAACCTGTCCCCAATGGGTAGGCAACGGAATGGCCTGAGCGATTCCCCGATCGCTCAACAGGAGCCGGCCCTGGTCGATCACCAGTCCACGCTCGCATGGCGCCGCTCCTCGCTGATCAAACGGTTGATAGGACAGCCCGGCGGCATCATCCCAACGAGTCGCTTTCAACATTCGCTGGCCCTGAATCGTCACGCACAGCTTCCGCGCACCTTCGATATGCCTTCTGGGTGGATCCGGCACTGGTGCCCATGTGACCAGATGTGATCGAGGAGCATCCATAAACACCGGGAATGGATCGCCCCCGCCGATCAGTTGAGGGGAGAAAAAATTGCTGAACAACCGATAGGCGGCTTCAGAGGGATAGGTGGGAATGCCACGATATCGCAATGATCTTGGTACGGGTTTTGCGCGGTTTTGATCGTCATAGAGTCCGCGAATCAGTTCAAACAGTGCGGACCCCGTGCCAGGCAGCAGTGACAGGAATAGTTCGACAACCGGCAGGAAATCAATCTCCTCCCAATGCATGGCTCCCATACAAGCCATGAATTGTTTGTGCTCAAAGGTTCCGTCCGGCAAGTGGTAGATCGCGTCCTTCCGGTGGCGGATCGTCGCGGTCCCCTTCGCATCAATGGTCAAATCCTGGTCGCTGTAAAAGAAGCGAACCTCCTCCAATGGGACGCACATTGCCTGGGCAGCCATCACTCGAAGATCGTCGGCCCGAAGCCGTTGCCATCCGGGCTTTCGAGACAGATCCAGCGTCATGCTGTTCACAAGACCGCCGGGAGTCAGCCCAACCCATGCGCCCCAATCGAGATGCACACGGACGCGAAGCAATCGCAGGAGACCCTTGACTGTCCCCCATTCGCATTCATGCAGCGGATAGCCGTCCGGATCGGTGGCCAACACACGGCGACCATGGCGGCCATACACCAGCAGATGACCGGTCGGCTGGCGCAGGAGTGAGCTCGGAGAGGCCGGCAGGTGCGGCGCATCAGCGAGATTGGAAGGAAAGGTGAGCGTACCGGGACGTCCCAGAATCTCCTGTAACGAGGATTCAACCGGCATTTACTCGCGGATCTGGCCGCTCCCAAGCACGACGAATTTTGAACAGGTCAATTCTTCGAGCCCCATCGGACCTCGCGCATGGAGCCGGGACGTGCTGATACCGATTTCCGCCCCCAGACCAAACTGGTACCCGTCATTGAGCCTGGTCGAGGCATTCACCAGAACCGCACCGGCGTCGACTTCGCGCAGGAACCGCATGGCGCGTGCGTAGTCCTTGGTCACAATGGCTTCCGTATGTCGGGAGCCGAAGGTGGCAATGTGCTCCAAGGCTTCGTCCATGTGTTTGACGACCTTGATCGCCAGGATCAGATCGAGGAACTCCTGCCCGAAATCTCCTTCAACCGCCGGCTTGACCTCGGGACAGAGCTGACAGGTCTTGGAGCAGCCGCGGACTTCCACCTTCGCAGCCGTGAGTTGCTTGACCAAGTGCGGCAGCCAGGTCCGTGCAATACTGTGATGCACCAATAAGGTCTCCATGGCATTGCAGGTTGACGGGCGCTGTACTTTGGCATTCACGCAAATCTGCTCCGCCACCTTGGGATCCGCGTCCGCATCGACATAGGTATGGCAAACGCCCTTGTCATGCTTCAACACCGGAATCGTCGCATGTTCAGCGATGGTCTTCATCAACGAATCCCCGCCCCTGGGTATGATGAGATCGATGAACTGGTCCTGCTTCAGCAAGAGCTGGACGATTTCACGCTCCGGACGATCGACAAACGTAATGGCGCCAGACGGCACCCCGGCCTTTTCGGCTGACTCGCTTAAGACTTTCGCGATCGCCAGGTTCGAGTGCAACGCTTCTGATCCGCCTCGCAGCAGACAGACGTTTCCAGACTTGAGACAAAGGGCCGCCGAATCGGCCGTCACATTGGGACGTGCCTCATAAATAATTCCGATGACGCCGATGGGTACCCGCATCCGGCCGACCTGCATGCCGTTCGGACGCGTCCACATCTTGGGCGTGTCCCCGAGAGGGTCCGGTAGTCTGGCAACATCGCGGATTCCGGCCGCCATGTCACGAATACGCTCGGCTGTCAGGCGCAAGCGATCTCCCATGGCTTTCCGCTCGGGCGTAGCATCGAACTGCTCCAGATCCTTTTCGTTCTCGGCCAGCAGTTCCTCCTCATGCGATTCCAATCCGTCGGCCATGGCTTCCAACGCCTGGTTTTTGACGGCTGTCGAGAGGGTCGACAGTCGACCGGCCGCCGCCTTGGCCTTCTTCACCAATGCAGCCACATAGTCTTCAGGGGACAGTACTTCAACTGGAGCGTCCAGCTCCGGAGCCGGGGATTCGGTAAGGTCTTGTTCCATGTCGTGAATTCCTGCTGCCTGGCGATACCTCGGGCCCAGGGGCCGGCGTATCTGCCGATCAAGATGGTGAACGTAGGCGCGGCGAACTATAGCGAGACAGGATACTGTGGGGTTTAGAGTCGGGTCAAGGGTTACCGGGAAGCCCCGGGCATTGCGGGAGCACCCTGTGGGGCAGGAGCGCCGGGTACAGCCCCATGCGCACCGGGTTGCATAGGCATGGCCCCGGGAGCAAGGCCCATCATCGGCGGCATGAGCATGGACTGTGACGAAGGGTTGGGATGTTGGAACATCCAGTCATGGTACGTCTTTCGCCCCTCGAAGTGGCGGACGGCAAGCGGAAAGTCCCGTTCCTTGATGGGTTTTATTTTGCTCTTGCTCCGCACTCCCATGATTCCCCCGGTGGGCGCGCGCATATATTCCCAATCTCCGCCGCTGATCGGATCCTGATACACGCGCCGCAGAAATGGCTTCGGGGTCCGCGTCAACTCTGCCAGGGATTGGGGATAAATTTCGGTGGCCATGATGCGCCCGATTTTCATGTGCGCCGAGTACAGCGCCAGGGCATTTTGAATTTCAATGCCTTTCGCCATGAGATCAGCTTCTTTTTCGCGCTGGACCATCACGGTCCATTGACGGGCGGCTGCGGACACGGAAATTCCGATCAGGACGATCGAAAACATCAAGGCCAGATAGGTAATCCCGCGCGTATTTTGGAGATGGCCACGCAACCCCATGGGCCTCCTAGTTGGGTTGCCCCCCTACGCCCTGATCATCCGTGACCGGAATCACCTGCGTAATTTTCGACGCCACATCCTGGAGGGTAATTTCCTTCAAGGAGACCTCCTTGACCAGGACTTCACCGGCGATCACCTCTCCGACCTGGACGACGTGCATCTGGTCGTTGTGCACCACCACCGCCATATTCTTCTTTTTCTGCGACCCGCCGCCCACCGCCATGAATCCGACATAGCGGTACTGATTCAGCTCCGTCGCAATCCGCAGCCGTTCGATTTCTTCCGGAGTCGGCCCTTTGGGGCCTTCGACCACAGGTTCCGGCTCTTCCTCGGCGGTAATCTGCCCCTGAGATTCTTCCGCAATCGGCTCGGTTGCAGGAGGTGCTTTCGCAGGACCTCGGGAGCGTCCTCGACGAGGAGCCGCAGGAGGCACCGCAACCGGCTCGACCTGGGGCAGCAGGCTGGCAAAAATATTACGCGGCGTCGAGAAGGTCGCCTCGCGCTGCCCCTTGATGGTGGCCAGGCGCTCAAGGTGAACCTGCAGTTCGCCGCCCGCAGCCACCGCCG
>VOPR01000058.1 GCA_009594995.1 Nitrospira sp.
CGTCTTTCCATGGTCCACGTGCCCGATCGTCCCGATGTTCACGTGGGGCTTTCGTCGCTCAAATTTCGCCTTCGCCATGATTCACTCCTTTTCTCAGAACACTGTTTTCCAAAACCCCAACGGTATTCGTCAGGCACTCACCAGAACAGACAGCAACCTCGCCAGCACAACCCGCTCATGGAGCCCACGACGCGAATCGAACGCGTGACCTCGTCCTTACCAAGGACGTGCTCTGCCAACTGAGCTACGTGGGCACTCATCATGCAGCCTGTATCCGCTCGCGCACCCTCTGTCCGCACCCTGGTCGAGCACGCTGAATTTGGAGCGGGCGATGGGATTTGAACCCACGACAGCCAGCTTGGAAGGCTGGAACTCTACCACTGAGCTACGCCCGCCCACGGCGAACCTAATCAACACTTCAACGGCCTGCCGGCAACATCTCGCCGAGAACAATTGCGACACACCGGCACGATTTCAATAATCCCACTATTTTTTAGACCCGCGACGCAGTTCACAACGCGCCCTTCGGATCGAACGAGCTTAGTTTGGTGGGCAGGCAAGGGTTCGAACCTTGGAAGCCATAAGGCAGCAGATTTACAGTCTGCCCCCTTTGTCCACTTGGGTACCTGCCCGCTAGAGGAACATGTCCAAACTTAAGCCACCACTATTCGTTTCAGAGAAAACAAGAGCCAGAGCGCTCTCACCCTCTTCATCAGAGAATGAAAGTAAGCCCCACCACGCACAGCTTCCCAGCAAGATGACAGGGCTGGGGTGCTGATAAAATGAGGATTGACCTGGCTTCGAAAGCAGCCGATTTTATTTGCGACGCGCTCCAATGTCAAGGGGGTATGTTCTATGCAGGAACAATTCTATTGCGCGCCATGAGCATCGCAGGCTCCGTGCGTGCTGGGAACCGGTCGTGGACGCTGAAGCACCTGACTGGCCTGACGAATCATGTCGGGTTGACTCCCCAGCACATCCTTCATCAGCAGCAACAACTCCCGGGACGAGAGGCGAAATTCTGGCGCCAGAAATCGCTTCCGTGCCATCAGCTTCTCATTCGGGTCCTCCGGCTCGTAATACCCGCTCAAGACGGCATCATCTTCTGCCTGATTGAGCCGGTCAATCCACGCCGACACATTGGGCCCGGAGCGGGGCGACTGTGGTTCGCGCGCACCTTTCTTATCAACTTCCAATTGCGTCCATACGGCCCACCCGATGAACAGAGCCCAGGTTTCATTCAGGGCCTCCCACGATTCCGTTTCGCTCAGAAACCGCTCTTCCTTGAGCCCCTTCTTTTGGAGCACCGGCGTAATAAGCACCTGCTGATACCGGCAGTGTTGTTGCTCACGGGCAACGGCCATCAATGATGCATGAGCCTCCGATGGTGCGAGCTCCTGCTCGAGAAAGTCCATGTACGCGTGGAACAGTTCGTGATACAGGGTTTCCAGTTCTTTGTGCGTGAGCTTCCCCAACGGGCGCAATGTTCTGCCCGCCGCATTCAGCGACAGCGACCGATCCAGCACCATTCGATGCTCCGCCGGATGATACTCCGCCGCAAACGCGTGTAACTCCTCAAACTCGAACGTCACGAACTGCGCGGGCACCTGTTCAAGAAATCGAGTGGGAAGGTGAAGCGCTTTCGCTTCGGCTACCAAGGTGCGCCACAGCCGAGAAGAGTCAGGTAACGTCGCCGGCGCCTCAGCCTTGACAGGAGCGGGGCACAACAGCCCCAGCCACATGCCTAGCGCCATTGCGGCAAACAGAGTTCGCACATACCCGACAGTTGAATGCACAGAACGCATGATCAGCCTGAATCAGCAAACACGTCGCGGGATTATTTCCAGAATCATAGAGGAAGAGCAATCGACCTACATGGAGCGATCGCGGTCGTAACCCCAATCATGCCCGTGGCCTTCCTCGACTAAGGCCAGCGATTCGAACAAACGAGGGGACACGTGATCCAGAAACCGGGACGGTTTGGACAGCAACATGCCCGAGCTCCTGTCATAGACGTTGATCGGATAGGTCAAAAACAGATAGCGCTTCGCCCGCGTCACGGCGACATAGAGTAACCGCCGCTCTTCCTCCAGCTCCTCATCCGTATTGAATGAAAAGACCGAGGGAAATTTCCCGTCCACGACCCACAACATAAACACGCACTGCCACTCCAACCCCTTGGCGGAATGAATCGTGGACAGCACCACTTGCTCATCGTCACGTCCTGATGGTTCAACGCCGACCGCACTGCCATCGGGCGGCGCCAGAGCCAAGTCCGCCAGAAATTCGGTCAAGCCCGGGTAACTTTCGGCGATCGTATGCAAATGATCGAGGTCTCGAATCCGTTTGGGATAGTCGTCATGGTGATCTTTGAGGATCGGCAAATAATACTCGTAGACCCGATTCACCTGTTCGGTCGGACTCAAATCGTCACTCTTGGCGAGGTTCTCAAGCACCACTCCCAGCTCTTTCAACCCTTTGCCCGATCGACCGCTGCTGTCTCGCAAGACCTGGTAGGGATCATTCACCCGCACCATCGACGCTACCAAGTCCTGCGCTTTTTTGGGCCCGACACCTTCGACCAACATGAGCACGCGATGCCAACTCACCGCATCCTGCGGGTTCACTACCACGCGTAAATGGGCCAACAAATCCTTCACATGCGCGGCCTCGATGAACTTGATGCCGCCCCGCTTCACAAACGGCAATCCGCAGCGTGACAACTCGATTTCCAAATCGAAGGAGTGAAAGCTGGAGCGAAACAGCACCGCAATCTCGTTCAGCGGGACGCCCTCCTCTCGCAACTCCAGAATTTTTTGCGCCACGAACCGGGACTGCGCATTCTCCCCTGCCGCCTCGACCAGTGCCGGCAACGGCCCGTCCAGCTTACGCGTGAACAAGTGCTTCGTATATTTCTCGGGTGCTTCCTGAATGATCTCGTTGGCGAGGCTGAGAATCGGCTGCGTACTGCGATAATTTTCTTCCAGCTTGTAGATGGTGGCACCGGGAAACCAGGATGGGAACTCCATGATGTTGCGAAACGTCGCGCCGCGAAACGCATAGATCGACTGCGAATCGTCCCCGACCACCATGACATTATCGTGGGTCGACGCCAGCTTGCGTATGAGTTCCGCCTGAAGGCGGTTCGTATCCTGATACTCGTCCACCAAAATGTAGCGGAACTGCCGTGAAATCGCCTGTCGGGTCGGCTCGTCCTTGGTCAAGACGTCGCGCAACAAGACAAGCAGGTCGTCATAGTCCAGCAGTTGGCGTTGCCGCTTCGTTGACTGGTAGGCTCGCTGCAGCTTCCCGAGCGCCTCCAGGTGATCTGCAAAATGCGAAAATTCATCGAGCACAATTTCTTCCAGCCCGCGCAAAGTGTTCTCGCACTTGCTGTAAATTTCCGCGATGGTGCCCTTCCGGGGAAACCGCTTGTCTTTCTCATTGAGGCCCAATTGGGCGCGCAAGAGCGCGATGAGATCCTCGGCATCGCCCCGGTCCATAATGGTGAACCCCGGCTCGATCCCGAGCACTCGACCGTGACGCCGCAACAGCATGTTCGCCACCGAGTGGAAGGTGCCGCCGCACACTCGCTGGCTGCGCGACCCGATAAGGGCGCCCACTCGCTCCAGCATTTCTTCGGAAGATTTCCGGGTGAAGGTCAGCAGCAAAATGTGTGAAGGATCGACACCCGAATCGATCAAATACGCGACGCGATGGACAAGGGTTCTGGTCTTCCCGCTGCCCGCACCCGCGATCACCAACGCCGGGCCATCCGCTGCCGTCACGGCCGCATACTGCTGCGGATTCAGCTCTTTGGCGTAATCCAACGAAAACTTCCGGACAAGGTCCTGATCCGGAGTCCGTTTGAGAATGTAGGGTTTTGTATCTCGATCCATGTTGGCATCCGATTGGGCGGTGAGTTTCATGACGGGAGCGGTCGCGCTGTATAACATACCACCCGAAGCCTTGCAACGACAGAGCGCCCCCACCACTCGTGATCGAGCGGGATGAGATCAACACTTGGAGCTTCAAATTGAGTTGTATATAATGCCCGACCAGTAGGGGACCTCTATGACGACCAGATCGCATTCGTTCGCTCAACAGATGCAAACCGTGGCGGAGCTGATGCTTGCCGTATCGGGAGAGTCCGTCTCAGTCATCAAACGGGCAGCTCCGGAGCAGGCCCTGAAACTCAAGCGCCAGGAGGAGTGGGGCATCTATCTCGAATTCTTGCGCCTCATGTTCAATCTGACCGATCGGGTCTCGGCGCTTCACATCCCGCTCAAGGAACAGCCACAATTCATGGATGAACTGACCGACACGGTCATCGACCAACTCAAGAAAGTCTTAGAGCCGGCCTTCGGCACAGGCAGCGACCAGATGGAAATCGTCATGACGATCGGGGCCGCTGTATCCGAGAGCCGCCAGACATACGAGCGTTATCGATTCCTGGTCACAGAAGAGAGCCCGGCCAAAAATGATTTATATCGCGATTTCAGCGATCGTGTCGCCCGTGCGGTCGGGGCACCGGGAAATCCGAAGGTTGAGGCCGCGGCGACACTCTGTATCGCCGCTGTCATTCCGGCCCTCAGGGGAATTTTTGAGGGACAAGCGCCGCCGGTTCCTGCCGAGGCAGCGTCCCATTCCACTGGAAGCGGCGCCAGCAGCAACCCGCGAGGCGCCACCGGCGCCGACATTAAGCTTGTCAGCGTAATGTCGAGCATCAAGGGCGAAGAAGTCGAGACGCGGTGGGGACTCCATCCGCGTTTCCGTCAGGACCTGACGCAAGAGGAGGCGAAACAACTGACGGCGACTATGAACCGGGTCGCCAAGATTCTCGGAGAGCGCTACGCCACCGTCGCCTTTTCTGACCAGTGGGCCTCCTGGCACAAAGCCGGGCACGCCTAACACAGCATTCCGGAAGCGGGACCCTGCGGCCCCATTCCTCACCCATCGATCACATTCCACGGAGGCGTCGTGCAAGCACCCGACCACATCCAACCCCCTCAAGATACGGTTCCGCAAAGCCTGCATCGACTCGGTGAACTGGCCCGCAATCTTTGGTGGAGCTGGAATCAACCGGCCCGGCAGCTGTTTGAATCCATCGACCCGACGCTGTGGTTCCTCACGCATCACAATCCTGTTCAACTGCTCGCCGGCGTGAAAGCGGACCGGTTCGCCACCCTGGCCAGTGATCCGAATTTCGCGCGTCAGTATTCCGCCGTAATGCGCAGCTTCGACGAATATATGAGCAGCAAGAACACGTGGGCAGCCACAGAATTCCCTGCACTCCAGAATTCCCCGATTGCCTACTTTTCGGCGGAGTTCGGCCTCCATATTTCAATCCCGATTTACAGCGGAGGTCTCGGCATTCTGGCCGGAGACCATTGCAAGGAAGCTAGTGACCTGGGAATTCCACTCGTGGGCATCGGCTTCATGTATCCGCAAGGGTACTTCAAGCAGCGCATCAACCCCGAAGGATGGCAGGAAGCGACCTATGTGCCATTCAATCGATACGATTCACCGATTCACCAGGCACTGACGCCGGCCGGCGTTCCCTGTACGATCAAAGTCGAAATCGGCCATCGTCAGGTGACGGTACTTGTCTGGCAGGTTCGCAACGGACGCATGTCGCTCTACCTGATCGACACAGATGTCCCGGAAAATACCCCGGAGGATCGGGCACTTTCGGCGAGGCTCTATGGCGGGGATCAGGAAACCAGACTCTGTCAGGAATTTCTTCTCGGCATCGGCGGCGTGCGCATCCTTCGTGCCCTCGGCATCAACCCCGCGGTCTGGCACTGCAATGAAGGCCATTCGGCCTTCCTGACGGTCGAGCGGATCCGCGAGTTTGTCACGACCGGACACAGTCATGCCGAAGCAAGCGACCTGGTGCGACAAAGTACCGTGTTCACCACGCATACACCCGTCCCTGCCGGACACGATATCTTCCCGTTTCATCTGATGGATCGCTATTTCCACAACTATTGGGGCCAGCTCGGACTGTCCCGGGAAGAGTTCCTGCGGCTCGGGGAAACGCCGGAAAGCGCGGGCCACGGCTTTAATATGACCGCACTTGCTATGCGGCTGTCGGCCCACGTGAACGGAGTGAGCCGCGAACACGGGCGCGTCTCCCGGCAAATGTGGCAACACTTATGGCCCGGTCTGGCGCAGGATCTGGTCCCCATCCGGAGCCTGACCAACGGCATTCATGCCCCCACGTGGATTTCTCCGGAATCGAATTCGCTCTATGCCAAATATCTAAGCCCTGACTGGGCGGAACGAATCGACGACCCCACCATCTGGCAACGGGTCACAGACCTGCCTGATGACGCACTGTGGGCCGTTCGGCAAACCACCAGACGCAAACTCATGCGATTTATTCGTGAACGCGCGCGGGATGGGTGGATTCGCGGCCATCTCCAACCGATGCAAGCCATTGCCAGGGGGACTCTTCTGGACCCTGAGGCCCTGACGATTGGTTTCGCCAGGCGGTTCGCGACATACAAGCGTGCGACCCTCCTGTTCCGCGATCTTGAGCGTCTCAAGCAATTACTCCATAACCGGTGGCGACCTGTCCAAATTGTCTTCGCCGGCAAAGCGCATCCGGCCGACGAACCAGGCCGGTACTTTATTCACGAAGTCCTGAACTTCTGTAATGATCACAAGCTCGGCGGGCACATTGCCTTCCTCGAAGACTACGACATGCACATGGCGAAGTACTTAGTCCAAGGGGTCGATATTTGGCTGAACACCCCTCGTGCCCCGCTTGAAGCGAGCGGAACCAGCGGCCAAAAAGCTGCGCTGAACGGAGTCATTAACCTAAGCGTGTTGGACGGCTGGTGGCAGGAAGGCTACAACGGCGCCAATGGATGGGGTATTCAGCCCCTTCCGGAAGGGTCGGACACGCACGCCCAGGACGCGCACGATGCCGAACAGCTGTTTCGCCTCCTAGAGCAGGAAGTCGTCCCTTTGTTCTATCAACGCGACCTTGACGGCATCCCACGCGGATGGCTTCACATCGTCAAAGAGAGCATTAAGACCGTTGCGCCCCGGTTCTGCACCAAACGGATGGTCAAGGAATACATGAGGCAGCTGTATGCACCGGCCACCGCGCGCACTCCGAGCAAATGGTAGCATGATCGCCAGGAGAGCTACTGTTACGCGGGGCCGCCGTTTTTCGCTCTGGGGACTTCCAGTCGGACTTCTACTGCTCACCATGGTTGGCCCTACGCCAGCCATGGCCGTCACACCCGCACCAAAAGCCACGCCTGCGCCGTTGGAAAAAGAGGCTATGACCTTGTTTCGAGCGGCGGAGTACGGCCGGGTCATAGAGTTAATCCAGCATCCGCCTGCTGGCCAAGAGCCAGGCCGAGAAGCGATCCGCTACGCCCTCCTGAGTCACCTGAAGATGGGAAAACCCGAGGAGGCGTGGAAACTCTACCCTAAGCTGGTCGCATCAGATCGCCCTGATGAGCCAGCCTTGTTACGAGACATCGCGCGAGCATTTATTCTCTCCCGCGTTCGAGATCCGCAAGAGCATATCCGTATCGCTGCTTATACGGCACTTGCGGAAATGGGGGAGAGTGACACCTTGCCACTTCTTGAGGATGGACTCCTAGACTCGTCGGCGCTTGTCCGCGCCAGGGCCGCAGAAGCCATCGGACGGAGCGGACTGGCCGGGCGTTCAGCCGCGCTCAAACGTGCGCTTCGTGATGAAGCCCCCGGTGTGCGCATTGCCGCAATGAACGCGCTCAGTGACGCCAAAGTCTCAGGCATCGCCGATCAGCTTACCGAAATCGCCCGAATCGATGAGGGCCCGGAATCCATCTTTGCCTTTGCGGGCCTGTACAAACTTGGCCGCACAGATGTGCTCACAGACATCTCCAGTGCCGTCACCCTACCTGATCCCGAAGTTCGTATGGCGGCATTAGGCGTGTTGGGGCGCCTACGGCGCCCGGCAAGCCTGTCGATCTTGAGCCAGGCCGTCTACGACCCTCATCCTGCGGTGCGTGCCTTTGCGGCAGGCGCTCTCGGAGAATACGGCAGTGTAGAGGGCATTGCACCATTGACACACGCCATAGGGGATGAAAATCCGCGGGTGCGTAGTGTTGCGGCCTCCAGCCTCGGCCGGCTCGGCGTTCCTGAGGCCCGAGGCGTCGTTCAGACGCTGTTACGCGACTCAGACGAACATGTCCGTATCAGCGCAGTGGAAGCCCTGCTCCGCTTGGGCGATGCCAGTGTCATTTTGAATGCTGCCGATCTCGCACGACACCCCGACCCCTCTATACGAGGCGATGCCGCACACGCCCTGGCACTCGCAACAACCTCCAATGCACTCCCTATCCTCGAAACCTTGCTCCGAGATCAACAGCCGCTTCCTCGGCTTATGGCCGCCCGCGCCCTAGGAAAATCCCAACTGAAATCAGTCATCCCCGCGCTTAAGATCGGCCTCCAGGATTCAGATGCAGCCGTTCGTATCACTTCGGCAGGAAGCCTCGTCCACATACTGTCACGAAAAGACAAAGGGAACGCCCGCTAGGGGCTGAGTTCGACATGCTCAGATTCATTGGGCTAGTGATGCTTCTAGCCCTCTCGTTCGGCTTCGGGTACCTGCGAGGGAAGCAACCGACGAACAATCTTGAGCAAACTGTACGGGACTTTTCACGAAACGTAATAGATGGCACGCTCGAAAATGAACGGGATATACGCCAGCTGCAACACCTGATCGAGGCACAATCTCGGGTCGTGCAAGCGAAGGCAGAAATCTATAATAGAAATGCGGCCGATGCCGCAAAGGAATTAGCAGAAGCCGTCAACTCACTCGAAATGGTGATGCGTGGGGAGAAACAGGCGGAACCTCAGGCGTCAATCAAAAACCTGGTGGGAAGAATCAGAGAGCTTCGATTGGATGTCTCTTTAGGCAGGAAAGTGTTGGTGGCCAAATTTGAAGAGATCCAGAAAGAATTGGATCTCTTCATACGCAGGTAACTTCTACACTACACAGTCGCCGGCTGCTTCTTCCACTTGGCAAGAATACGCTCAACCCGCATCTTCACCACCATGTCGGTATCCTTCAGCAATGGCTTGATCGCCTCGCGACCACGTTCATCGCCGATAGCTTCCAACGCCGCAGCAGCTGTCAAACGGGTAAACCAGTCCTTATTCTGCAGCATCTCGATCAAGGGATCGATGGCCTCGGGCGACTTGATGCGGCCCAACGCAATCACCGCCTGCTTTCGCACCAACTCCTCTTTGTCCTTCAACGCCTTGATCAACCCCGGCAATGCCGGCTCCCCAAGATTCACCAATGCATCCGTCGCATCTTCCATGAACTCATCATTTCGAAGCTGCTGCATCAGGGGTTCTAATACTCGCTCGTCACGAATCTTCCCCAACGCCACGATCGCAGACTTCCGCACATCCCAGTCGCGGAGAAGCTTGAGGAGCACCTCGACGGCAGGAGAACCGATCTGCCCGATACCCTCAATGGCAACTTCTCGCACTTGCCAGTCACCATCACGAAGAGCCGCAGCGAGCGGTTCAACGCAACGTTCGTCTCCCATTTCCCCAAGCGTAATCGCGGCTTCCCGCCTGACCACCCAATCAGGATCTTTGAGGAGATCGATTTGAATATCGATCTCGTCCTTAACCTTTTCTTCCTCTAGCACCACCTCCTGCATAGGATCAGTGAGCTCCTGGCCCACTGACGAGGAATCCAAGGACACCGCAAGTTGATCCGAGACCTGATCTGTCAAAGCCTCATCCGCAACTTGGCCGACAGGGGAAACAGCCTGGGCCTGTTCTTCTTTTTCACCAGCTTGTTCCATATCAATATTCCTTGTTCCGCAGGGGGTAGGATTGGGGGCAGACGCTTCGATCCTGTAATACGTTAGGATTTTGCTTCAGTCTGCTTTCCCGCCGCATGCTTCTTTCTCAATGAGAGTGCCCGTCGCTTGCGTTGTACCCGCTTGAGTCGCTTTCGCAGGGAACGAGCAGCAGCATCGCCAGAAGACTTCTGCTCATCTTTGGTGCCCGCCGAAATTTTCTTCTTCAGTCGGATTTCGTCTGATTCACCGGTCGGTTTCTTTGCCATTCAGCGTCAACCTCCAACAATTAAAATCGACACACATAAGGGACGGCCACATCCTTAGGGGCCACTCCAGATCAAGCAGTCTAATCAAGTGCAGGAGGAAGTGTCAACTGATGCAGTGCGGACCAGAGTTACTTAGGATACGATCAGAACAGGGACGGTGTTGTGAGCCGAATGATCGGCGGCGAGCATGCTACCAATTCGCCGCTCACGACGGACGTAGAGGGCTTCCTGCGGCATCATTCGAAGCGGAACAGCAGGCACTTCAAGCCCCTCTTCCTGTCGGCTGTGCGGTCTCATCGTGCGAATATCGGTGTTCAACAACATCCCTGCTACTGCGGGAATCCGGGCGGGGGGAATGTGCGCCACCGGACGATGATCGCCAATCACCTCTATTTGTACAGCAGCCGTGCCAACGTCAAGCATGTCCAGTTCACGGGCCGCAGCCTGCGAAAGATCCAGCATGCGCCCTGCGACATAAGGGCCGCGATCATTAATTCGAACTTGGACCGATTTACCGTTGGTCAAATTGACTACCCGTACCAGGCTGCCGAGAGGTAATTTGCGATGGGCAGCAGTGTAGGCCGACATATCGAAGACCTCTCCATTCGCTGCCAGTTTCCCGTGAAATTCTTTTCCGTACCACGAAGCGACGCCACGGTCTTTAATTCCGAGATCCAGGGTCATTTCACCCTTCGGCACTACGGAGCAGGCACTGAGTAAGAGGCATGACACCAAGGGGATGACAGCATATCCGGTCTTGCAACGAGAAAAGTTCCGGAAATTCTTATCCATAAGAAGCACCTCGTGTGAAAGCCTGAAAAGCACTCTCTGTTTGAATACTCTCCCCAGAAGTGTTTTCAGGCTACGGGAGATTCCCCTTGGCGACAATACCGTCTGGGTAGCAAGGCCCCCTACAAACGGACGGAACATCCAACCATCACCGAAACAGACATCGCACCTGTTGCCAGATACGACAAAAAAACGGAACCGTCTTCAATCTGAACTATAGGCTGGCCTAGCAACGCACCGCCCCATAACAGTTCACGAATGAACACCCTGCCGACAGCATAGACGATTTGCAACGCCACACTTTGGCCGGGGCAGCAGATCGAACCTATTGCAAGTGCAGTTCGTTACCGAAACCGAATGGCCCGATCCTCAAACTTGGTGTTCACAACAAACCGCTCGAAATTCTTCTCCAATACTTCGGACAAAATCTCCTCTCCGTCCTGCGGTTCAAACCAGAACACATTATCGTGGTTACCTGAATGCGCATCCGTCCTGACAATGGAACTGCCATCTTCGCGATTGCTCGCCTGAATAACCAACTTGCTGCGGGCTTCAATATCAGTCAGCAAAAACCCACGCTTGGCATCGACTGCCAACTCGAGAATTTTCCCGGACAGCAGAATGTCGGGGCGATTGTCCCCCGATTGAGGCGCCACTTTCAGGTACTGAGCTTGCCAACCCTTTCGCTTGAGATAGTCGGCAAACGCCTGGGCCGTTTCCTCACCTGCACTGCCGCTCGAGACGTTAAAATCTGTTTCCCCGCCCCACATCGAGCTACGGCTCCCGACTTTGGCACGGTCCGCTCGTACATCTTCAAAAGGAATCACTGTCACCCGAGGCCCTGCCATCGGCTTGACCGTCTGAACAGCGCCGGTCATTTCTTTGGACGCTTTGGGAGTCAGGTTCATCGGAATAATGTCGCCTTTTCCGGAGCAGCCCACCAGGAGCAGCAACCCGACGGCTACCGGCGCAGATATTCCCCGCACCACATGCTGTCGAATCATAAAATCTCTCTACCTCCTTAGTAAGTAACAGATCCTAAAATTATTATGAGTCCGAGTTTAATTGCGATGGAGGACGATCGAACGGACGGTGAGACCCTCGCGAGTCTTGAGGTACTTCAACGTCACCTTGTCCCCTGAATGGATCTGATCGAGCCCAATCCGTTTCTTCCCGCGCAAAATGGTGACACCCTGCTTAACCACAGCCCCGACCACAATGGCTTCGTTAGATCCCTGCCGTCCCTTGACGACAATTACGGGCGGGTCCTCACCGGCATTCACACTTTCGACCGTCCCCCTGATCTCATGCACGGTGCTGCTGGCAGCATAAACTGAGGTCAGAAAGCTTCCGAGGCCGGCGAGAGCTACACAGAGCACAGCGCCAATCACGAGCACTCCGAGCAGACTCGGTCTCGGTTGAGTCAGGTCGTTCTTCATCCTGCAGAAACCTCTTCTGGGTGCATTGCAAAAGACTATGTGGCAGATAAAGTCGCGGAACTGTAGCAGTTACGAATCACGCTGTAAAGACGGGAAAAGGGGTTCACGCCCTCATCGGGAGGCAACACGACACATCCTTCTCTTGACTGCATTGCGGACGGTCGGTAATATCAGGCGCGATTTGCCACACCACGTGCCGTATCAACAAGCAGCAGAAAGCACTCCCAGCCAGCCGTCAATCCCGACTGCATGATCGAAGTTCGCAACATCACAAAACGCTACGGGCACCTCACCGCGATTGATCGCGTGACCTTTCGCGTCGAGAAAGGCGAGGTTCTGGCATTCCTCGGCCCGAATGGCGCCGGCAAAACCACCACCATGCGCATCCTCACTTCCTTCATTCCCGCGACAGAAGGAACCGCGCAGGTGGCAGGCTTCGACTGCGCTGAACAGCCGGAGGAGGTCAAGAAACGTATCGGCTATCTCCCCGAGACCCCGCCGGTGTACCAAGAATTAACGGTTGCCGAATATCTGGACTTCGTCGGCAAGCTGCGGGGATTCAGCGGAACGGAGTTGGCCAAAGCGATGGATCGCGTGATGGAGCGGCTGGCCCTGGGCTCTGTGCGGCACCGACTCATCGCCAACCTGTCACGCGGCTATCGACAGCGGGTCGGACTCGCACAAGCGCTGATTCATGATCCACCCGTCCTGATCCTGGACGAACCGACCGTCGGTCTCGATCCGAAGCAAATTATCGAAATCCGGGAATTGATTAAGAGCCTGGCCGGGTCCCATTCCGTGATTTTGAGTACCCACATCCTTCCGGAAGCCACCGCGGTTTGTCAGCGCGTCGTGATCATCAACGGTGGCCGGATTGTCGCGGAAGATACACCCGACCAACTGTCGGCCCGCCTTCGCAGGTCGGAAAAGATCAGCGTCACCCTGAAAACCCCGCCGGCGAATGTTCTGGAGCGGTTTCGTGAAGTCGCCGGGGTAGAACACGTCCTGACCACCTCCGATCCTCAGACAGTCCTGCTCGAATGTGCCTTGGGCAGAGATATTCGGGAAGACGTGGCACGCTTCGCAGTGGGCCAAGACTGGGGACTGCTTGAAATGAAGCCCGTCTCCATGACGTTGGAAGACGTTTTCTTGCGACTGACTCAGCGCGAAGAAGAATTGCCGAAGTCGAACGAAACCACCGAGACCGAACGACACTAACCGATGCCACCTGTCCAAGCCATCATCGCGAAGGAATTGCGATCCTATTTCGTGTCCCCGATCGTCTATGTCGTCGGCGGAGTCTTCCTGCTGACCTTTGGCTTCCTCGCCTATCTCTATATTGTGTTTACCGGTGCCCAGGCCATCCAGCTGATGCAGATGCAAGGCGGCACGGCGCAGATCAACCTGAATGATCTGGTCTTCCGCAACCTCTTTGCCAGCATGCGGTTCGTGCTCCTGTTGATCCTCCCCATCCTCACCATGCGGCTCTTGGCCGAGGAGCGAAAGCTCCGAACCTTCGAGTTCCTGATGACCGCTCCCATCCGGGTCAGTGAAATTATCGTCGGAAAATTCATCAGCGTGTATCTGGTGTTTGTCGGAATGCTGCTCTTGACCACGCTGGTCCCGCTCACCCTGGCCCTGTTCAGCGACTTCGACTGGTACCCTGTCCTCACAGGCTACCTGGGCTTGACGCTCCTGGGCGGATTTTTCCTGGCCGTCGGCCTCTTTGCCTCGTCCATCACCGAAAACCAAATCGTGGCCGCGTTCACGAGCTTCGGCCTGCTCCTCATGTGCTGGCTGTTGGCCGGACTGGGTTCACTCCTGGGCGACACGCCCGCTGGGCAAGTGGTCTCCTACCTCTCGTTCATGGAACACTACGACCACCTGGTTCGGGGCTTGATCGACACGAGAGACCTCGTCTATTACCTGAGCGGAACGGTGCTAATGCTGTTCCTCGCCCACCGGATTGTGGATGCCTCACGATGGAAATGACGCGCAACCCCGCTCCCATCGGCGCCATCGGAACCGGCTTGGCCATCGCAGGCGTGGTGGCCTATTCTCTTGTGCCCGACAAACTGTGGCTCGTGACGCTGCTGGAAGGGTTGGCCCTCAGCTGCCTGATCTGGGCCTTTGCGACCCATTTCGACCGGCTTAAGAAGTTCTCCGCGCAGCGTTCAACGCGCATGGGAGCAAACAGCGCGGTCATGGTGGCGCTATTTCTGGCCATTCTTGCCATCGTGAATTTTCTGGCCGTCCGGCATTCGATCCGCTGGGATTTTTCAGAAAATCAGAACTACACGCTCGCGCCGGAAACCTACCGCGTCCTTCGAAACCTTACTCGAGACGTCAGCGTAACCGTGTTTACAAGGGAGAAAGACCCGGGGTACCAGGGATATAAGGAGCGCTTTGACAGCTATCGTCAGGCCAGTCCCAAGCTGACGGTCCAGTTCATCGACCCGGAACGCCAGCCAAAGGTTGCACAAAATTACGGCGTCACCCGGACTGACGTGGCCATCTTCGAAAGTGGACCCCAATCAGTCCGCATTACGTCGCCGGCCGAAGTGGAGATCACCGGCGCGTTGGTGCGTGTGTCCAAGGACACCAAGAAACGGGTCGTCTTTTTGGAAGGCCACGGCGAACGCAGCCTGGAGGATAAAGATCGTGGCGGGATGGCGCTCACCAAGGAAGTGCTCCAGAAGCAAGGCTACGACATCGGGACGGTCACATTGCTGCAAGAGCCAGCCGTGCCGGAAAACACCGATGTCTTGATCGTTGCCGGTCCGCGGCGAGCCATCACGAAAGAAGAGCAGGAACGCATTCAGGCCTACGTGGCCAAGGGCGGCCACCTCCTTCTCCTGCTCGATCCCGACACGCAATCGAACATGGACCACCTCCTCAAGATCTGGGGGCTGGAGCTGGGGCCCGGCGTGCTCGTCGATCTACAAGACCGGCTCGCCCAGGGTGATCTGACGGCCCTCTTAGTCCGCACGTTCACCGACCATGAAATCACCCATGAACTGACGGCCGCCGTGTTGTTTCCCCTGGCCCGGCATCTCATCTTTCAAGAAGAACAGGGAAAGGAGTGGGACTATGTCCCCCTCGCCCGAACCTCGCCTCGCAGCTGGGCCGAAACCGATATGAAGGGTCGGGTCGTCAGTTACGACGAAAAGGAAGACGTTCAAGGGCCCCTGGCGCTGGCCGCCGCCTTAACGCCGAAGCAGACGCCCGAAGAAGGCAAGCCGCGCCCTGCCGTGGTGGTCGTCGGCAATTCGGCATTCGCCAGCAACGGATTTATCAATTTCGTCGGCAATAGCGATTTCTTCCAACGCACGGTGGGATGGCTGTCGGAGGAACGTGATCTGATCTCCCTCACCCCCAAAGACCCGGCGGTCCGACCGTTTACCCCTAACCCGCTACAGGAACGCATCCTCCTCTACGTGCAAGTCATTCTCCTTCCGGCAATGACGGTTCTCTGCGGCCTTCTGGTCTGGCGGAAACGGCGTCGTTTGTAAGGCCATGTCGCGTTATTGGCCGACACTCCTTCTCGCAGGCGTCCTCGCAGGGCTCGGTGGCTACCTGTATTTTGTCGAACTCCCCGAGCAACGGACGGAAGTTGTTACCGCCACCCAGGCCAAACAAATCCTTCCGTTCGCCGAGGCCCAGATTAGCGCAATAAAGGTCCGCAGCCACTCCGGTGAAGTCGTGCTGAGCCAGACACCAGGCCAGCCATGGGCCATTACGGAACCGCTTCATACTGACGCCGATCAACGGCAGGTGCAGGCCCTGCTTCGGGCACTGGTCACGGGAAAGGTGACCCGCCTGGTCGAAACCCATCCCGTCTCCTTAACTCCCTTTGGTCTAGACCATCCCTCAACAGTCGTGACCTTAACCGCAGGGGATCGACAAGAAACACTCTCGATCGGAGATGCCGGACCATTGTCTTCAACGCTTTACGTGTTGAGGGCCTCTGATGAATCAGTGCTCTTGACAGACCTGGCACCGAAGGACTTTCTGAACAAAACGCTGCTGTCTTTTCGCCGCAAGGAGTTGTTGCAGTTCAATCAGCAGGAGACCGAACAGCTTCGCCTCACCTATCCAACCACGGAAATGGTGCTGTACGCGTACGAAGAGAAACCGAAGAAGAAATGGCGAATCCGCTATCCGATCGAGGCCGAGGCTGATCGCACGGAAATCCAGGCCCTCCTCTTTCGGTTGGAAGATCTGAAGGCCCTGGCTATCGTGGATCCGGGTCCTGAACGGGACAAGCTGGCGCCAACCCTCACCAAACCGAAAGTCAAAGTCACCCTGCACGCAGCAGGCGCGGACCATGTTGTTCGCCTGTTTCAGCCCGATCCAACCAGCGGAGAAGCCTATGCACAGACGACACCGGACGGGCCGATTTACAAAATCAGTCCCTCGGCCATTAAAGACCTGACCAGAGATCTGTTCGCGCTTCAAGATAAGCGATTGCTCGGGGTGGAGACAGGCGATATTGCCATGCTGTCCATCAAGACGCGCGACGAGCAATACGCGCTGATTCACGACCATAACGAATGGATCCTGGAGGATCAGCCGACGGAAAAGCTCCGCCAGGATGTCGCGGACTTGCTCGTCAGCCGAATCGTCACTCTCCCGGCAGAAGAACGCGTCCTGAAACAAGCCGGCCCCCTGGCGCCCTACGGACTCGTGGCTCCGGTAGCCGAATTCGTCGCCACCGGGAAAGACGGACGCATCGCCGGCCGCCTCGCCCTGGGCAATCAAGTCGGAGGGCTCGTGTATGCCATTGGCCATCGAATTCCCGGGGTATTCCAAGTACGACCGGACTTGCTGACGCAGATTCCCTCCCGGCTCGCGTTGCTGGCCCAAGGGCCTGGAACACCCCCATAAACAGCCCCCGAAGGTGTTTCCAGGGAGCAGGGGTTTATGCTACTGTGCGCCCATCGCTCTTGATCAAGGAGGATCCTTCAATGACGTACTCGCGTTCTCACGGTGCCGTTGTTCTGTCCTTATCTCTGCTTTTGCTCAGTGCTTGTGCCACAGAAGAAACCATCACCGCCGGCGGATCAACTCAAGCCGCCGCAGTGAGCGGGTCAACGAAAGCCGCAGCACAGTCGTACGATTCCCTCCAGTCCTGTCTCGGACGGATTCCGTCCGGCGGCACAGCCGGCACTCGTATGATTGCTGAAGAAAGCTGCCAGCGGGACGAAGCCCTTCGCCAATCCATCGCAGGCAATGCCACGGCTAAGAGTGAAGGCCGGGCCGCAGCCGGCGCCGCCGGTGATAGCCTTGAAGCCTGTATGGCCCGGATTCCAAAAGATGGATCCGTAGGGCAGCGGATGTTGGCCGAAGAGAGCTGCAAACGCGACCAAGCCAATCAACGGTAATCTGACCATCCGGTCTAATCAGTGGTACGCCTCCGAAGGTGACAAGGGCTCTTCGGAGGCATCCCCGTTATAGACAATCTCACCTGCTTTCAGTATCGTATCCCTACGCCCCCGTAGCTCAGTTGGATAGAGCAGCGGTTTCCTAAACCGCGGGTCGCACGTTCAATTCGTGTCGGGGGCACCAACCGATCTCAACCCATCTTCACCATCAAGACGATCGCCTCCTTCCCACTCGTTTCCTCTGTCCTGCGCACTCCGTAGCCTTCACCCATGATCTGACGCGCTGCTCGTTGACGGAATGTTTGTTGAGCAGGCAGCGGCAATTCTCGTCCAGCCATTGGACAGGTTGCAGCCACCAAGACCTTTTGCACGACACCCTTAGGCCTTCCGGCTCAGCGTAAAATGTTCGCATTGCACAGTTCTCACCACCTATTTCCGCCCCGTAATAATCCTATTGCGGTAACCCACCCTGCCGAACCCCACACAATCAATGCGTTAGGAGAAAATACGCTAGCGGTATCGAGCTTGCACAGGTGACTCCACATAACAAAGGAGTTCACATCATGATTGAGTTCCCGTTGATCCTCATCGGTTATGCCCTTCTCCCCCTGATTGCCATACAGCTCATGATCATGGCTGACCGGCCCCAGCAGAAGGGCGAACAAAACGCCTTTCCTCAGGTCGAAATCCTGTGAGCCTTGCGGCGGCTCTGCCTGCCATGAACGGAGCCGCCGCCTTTCCAGGCAACGACGACACGCTCGATACTGACTCGCCTACCACCCGCAGTTGAGTTCGGATTCCGAAACTCTCAAACTGGACGGCTGCCCCACGAAGGTCGCACAACCCTGCCTTCCTAAGTAGGTAAGGGTATATCGCGCCGGCTCCACCCAATTGTCCAATGTACTCGACGAATACAGCAGACGTAGGTAAAATTGTTCATGTATAATATGCTCGGCTGTCGAAGGCCTAGCCTTGGTGCCGCAGGAACCGTTCTCGATGAAGATACAGTTCTCGGCGACGACTCACGTAAAATCCTCCCATAAAGAGCCCATGAAACCGGCGAATTTGTTCATGTGTCTTGTCATGCTCTTCCTGGCCACAACCGGCTGCCGTGGATATGCCTTCGTTGAAACCCCGACAACGGATGGTTTCCACTCCAAGCTCCCTGCCCCCTACACCAGGGCAGTCGTCTGGGGTGGACGGCCGGACACAGTCCAGAGCGCAAGCACCTGGTTGCTCAAAAAGGGCATTCTGGTCGTCGACCAAACCAAGGTGTTGCAGACTGCGGCTGACCAAAAGGTGAGTCTTTCTGGATACCAGTATCTGGAAACAGATGTGCTTCGAATGGCCAAATTAGTGGGTGCGCGGCTTGTGGTATTCAGCAACGCCGAGGTGGGGTCGTGGGAAGCCTTGGACTGGAGTGCAGGGTTTCCACACAGCCAACGGGTGTATTCAGCCACAATCGCGCTCCGAGCCGTAGACGTGAATACCGGCGAGATTGAGTGGAGCGGCAAAGCCCAATCGACAGAACGATTCAGCAATATCGAGGAGGGTATCAGCCTTCTCACCTGCCACGCCCTGGCCACCGCCTGGGGTATGCGCAATCCCGGGGCCCTTGCGGCGGAAAACATATGCCCTCCGGGGTCCGGCCTCATGAGCATTGAGGGCACGAGGTCTCAGGCTGCCCCTGCTGCCTCCAGTAAAGAAACGCTCACCCCCTCGATGAACAACTAGACTCTGACCTGTTCGCCTGACCGGCTCCCCCCGGAGTCTCTCCACGCACAAACGTCATCTTCTCTCGATTTTTAAGCCCCGCGCGTTATACTGCAAGAGTACCGGTCCGGGATGCCGCACCACCGAGACGCCTATGGTGTACTCTGTCCTTTTTCTAACCCTTAGTCTTTTCGCGGCCTCAATCGCCGAAGCCGCGGAGAATCGACCGTTCTGGACGGAGCAAGCCCTGTTTCATTTTGGTGACGACGTCTTCTTCACAGGGCGATCCTCTTGCGCCCCCAACGTGGAAGAAGGTCGCCAACGCGCCTATCTTGCCGCCCTCCAGGAAGTAAAGAATTTCACGCGCACGCAGGAAATCGGGGGATTTCCGCTGGACACCCAGATGATATTTGAGGACACCCATCCGGCCGACTGTGCGCAGGGCTTAGTCACGGTGTGGCGGTTATTACGCGCTCCACGCACGGCATTGGACTCGCTCGCAAGGCGCGCGGCTCCAGGCAAGCCGGCAGACATTTCTCCCATCCTCGCACAGGTCGCAGCGGTCCGGAATCTCACTCCCCGCGTTGGAATGTTACGGGACGAAGTATGGAATCGATATGGTCTGCCTCGTTCGATCTGGGCACGACCGGAAAAAGGTGAGTTGATCTGGGACTATTCGCAATTCGGCCTCACCATCGTATTCAACCAAGATGATGTCCTGACACGCTGGCGTTTGACCGGTCCGCACCCGCGTTCCAGCGAGGATACCGCACCGGCACCCCAGCCCGATCCCCCTCCAGGCAAGGATCTTCCCACCATTGATCTCACGGTTCGTCTCCAACAACTGGAAGAGCAACAGGACCTTGAGCGACATCGTGAGGCGCAGCGCTATTGCTCGTTACGGTTCGCGGACGTCCCTGCATCGCTGCGTCCCACACAAGGTACCTGCGAGCAGCGGGAATACCAGCGGCTGAAGGAGCACCATCCCCGCTTCTAGTCCCGAGGCGGGAGGAAACCGTTACCAAGGAGTCCGACATGGCCACCGACGGAACGCAGCGCGCGACCCTTCTCATTGTCGACGACGATCCTTCGACCCTCCTGATGGCCGCCAAACCTTTGCAGGATGCCGGCTACAGCGTACTCAAGGCGCCGGGAAGCGCCGAAGCTCTCAGGCTCTATGCGGAACACCCGACTCCCATCCAACTCGTCGTGACCGACATTTTCCTCCCGCCCCCCGGATTCCAACTCTCCGTCGAGAGAAACCCTTATCCACGCGTCAATGGGCTGGATATGGTCGACCGCCTTCTCGAAGGCAAACGTGAGATACGCATCATCCTGATGTCCAGCACCCCCGCTCCGGAATTAGCGAGCCGGGGCCTCATACGGGACGGGTTGCTCTTTTTGAAGAAACCATTCACGAGCGACGCGCTGTTGACGCTCGTACGGCAGGCGTTATCAGAGCCACCCGCCACGCCCGATCCGAAGAAAAGTTCTCGATCCGGAAGCGGCGATGTTGAGTGGGTTGACTGAAGCAAGTCGATCCCTGTTGGTCTCTCCGCATTACCCGGCGGCCACAAAGCAAGGATTTCTTGTCAGGCCACAGTCCCTCAGCTAGACTTTTCTCCCAGAGGGACATCACGCATGGCACGAGCAAAAACCAGCGAACAGCAGCGCAGCCGGTCAAAACCGAATGCCGTCGAAGAACTCACCCGTGGCATCACCACATTGCGCGAACTGAGCATTCAAATCGACGACCTGAGCCGTGACGGATTCCCTTATGGGGAAGCGGTCCGCGCCAGAACTGAACTCTCGCTTCGGGAAACAATCAGGCGACTGTTCGGAGAGAAATCGCCGGAGTATCAGGCGCACAAAAATCACAAACTTCGAATCGGCAATCGGACCGAGTCCGCCTTGAGTACGACCCTGCTCAAGGAACTGATCGCAGCCCTGGAGAGCCAGAAAGCCGAACTCCTGGGCCTCAAGCCGGATGAAGCAACGGCCGTCGCGCCGGTGACTCCTGAACGCACGACACTGACCGCGGTCCCTCCGGGAAAGCTTTCCGAGTCTAGTGCTGTGCCGGGCGCTCAGAACATCGCCCCCCTCGCCACGGGCAGCACAGCCAGCGCTTCGGTAACGCCTATCGTGGCGACGGCCGCGCCTCTCAGCCAACCCGTCTCATCGATCCCCTCGATTACGATACCGCCACCGGTCGCTGCGCCTCCTACGCCGATACCGGCCGCAACAACCCCACTCCCTCAACCGATTCGCGACACCTCAATTCCGCGGCCCCTTCAACAACCACCCTTGCCACCGGTGACGACCACCTCCACCGCGCCAGGACCGTCCATACCGAGCACAGCCCCATCGGAGACGACGGCACGTCCCACGGCTCACGTACCAACCGTGTCCCCCGTCACCCCGACTGCAATGCCTATTCCGTCAGGGACCATTCCCCCGGTTCCCCACGCCACGCTGCGGCCAACGCCGGCCCCTCTCTCTCCATCCATGCCGCTTTCGACGCAGCAGCCGACCTTCAAACCGTTGGATACTCCGATGCCAACCCCGGTTGCGATTCCTGCCACCCCTGCAGCACCGCCGCCACCGTCACCGGAAACCACACTGGCAAAACCGGTACAGAACCATCTCACCGCTCCGGCCGACGCACAGCTTCCACCTGTCACGATGCCACCGCCGGCACCCGCTGCCTCTACGCCAGAGTCCAAACCAAAACCGGAACCGATCATCACCCCGCTGGTGACAACATCGCCCCATGCCTCTGCACCCACGCCCACATTGACTCAGAACGCTGACAAGTCGACAGAAAACGGAACGCTCGACATGTTGCGAAGAATATGCGCGCGCTTTCACCTGGTCGCCCGCCAGTTGCGTCTGCGAAAGGAATATCGGCCGACACTTGAGATCAACGACGAGTACGACTTGCAGGACCTGTTCTACGCGCTCCTCCGGTTGCAGTTTGATGAAGTCGGGACGGAAGAGTGGTCACCTGCGTATGCCGATGGCGCGCGACGAACCAGCTACCTCCTCGATTGGGACAAGACGGTTGTCGTCGTCAAACAGACTCGCTCGGGGCTGACGACCAAGGACCTCGCCGAACAGGTGGCCACAGATAAGGCCCATTACTCAGCGCGGGCAAACGGTGCTACCCTGGTGTGCTTCATTTACGACCCGGACGGCCGAGTGGGAAATCCTCGAGGACTAGAAGCTGATCTCACGTCCGTCGACAGCACGTATAAAGTCGAAGTCATCGTGGCACCTAAGTAATCCGACAATCTGGACCATGCGAAGACCCGGTCCGTTCGGTTGACTTCATCCGGAGCAATCCGCTAGGTTTCGCTTCGTGGTCTGGCGTGACCATGGCCCCACGTTACTGCAAGGGAGATTTCCCCCATGTCCGACCGAGCCTACGTCTTGATCAACGTTCATCCCGGCCAAACGGCCGACGTCGTAAAAGCCCTCGCAGACATCAAAGAAATTAAACAGATCGACCCCTGTTGGGGAAAACCGGATATCTTCACCATCGTCGAAATTCCTCACCAGGACGCCTTGACCCAACTCGTCCTGGCAAAAATTCATGCCATACCCGGCGTGGATCAAACCGACACCCATATGGTCTATCGACTGCAAGAGGCCAAGCCCAAATGACTCGGGTCGCCGCAATCCTCGCATCCCTTGTGCTTCTGACCGCCATGACCGGATGCGCAGGAGGTCCCCCTGCCCCCGAGCCAGATGTGGTGGAGGTGATCCTTGCAGCTCCTGCCGACAAGGTACACAGTGCGGTGGCCGATGTCCTGACGCAGGGCGGTTACTCAGTCGACCAGGACGAGGCCGGCAACGTGACGACAGGGATGAGACAAGAAGTCAGGGGGCCCTGGAACGGATTGCTGCGCTGGAGATTCGGCGTCGGCAAGAGCAGGGTGGAAGCGCGAGTCGTCCCGCAAGACGACAACACCACACGGTTACGACTACAGGTATTTTATCGCGGGAAAGACGGGCTGTTCGACACGTGGGAGGAGGCGGAGACGCCCTTGCCGCAGAGCGCCGCGAATGAAATTCGTCTGATCAAGAACGCCCTGCGCCTCTTGTAATCCCTGCTTATTTCTCTTCAGGCTCATCGCCGAAATCCAGTCCGAACCGCTCCGCCATCCGATACAACGTTCGCCGGTCGATCCCGAGAATCTTCGCCGCTTTGACCTTATTGCCCCGCGTCTCTTTGAGTACACGCGACAGGTGCCGCTTCTCTACCTCATCCAAGGTCAACAAGGCCTCGGGGTCCGCATCACTCCGCCCGCCCGTGGGCATATCCGACGACTCCGGCTCCGCCCGGATCGATTCGGGCAAATCTTCTGGGAGCAAGAGCGGGCCATGACTGAGAGAGACGGCGCGTTCCACGGCATTTTCCAATTCGCGCACATTGCCGGGCCAATGGTAGCGCTTCAACAACGCCATTGTTTCCGGCAGAAATCCTCTCACATGCGACGATTGCTTGGCATATTTTTGCAAAAAATGATGGGCAAGCATCGGGATGTCTTCCTGTCGCTCGGCCAACGAAGGGAGCGCAATCCGCACCACGTTCAAGCGATAGTACAAGTCATCGCGAAACTTTCCCTCCTTGACGCGCGTCGCAAGATCTCGATTCGTGGCGGCAATAATGCGCACGTCCACCTTCACCGAAGACGTGCTGCCGACACGCCGCACTTCATGCTCCTGCATGACGCGCAGAAGTTTCACCTGAAGTGCCTGGCCGAGATCCCCGATCTCATCCAAGAACAAGGTGCCGCCATTGGCCGCCTCAAAGAGTCCCGCCTTTGCACCGACCGCTCCCGTAAATGCACCTTTTTCATACCCGAACATCTCCGATTCGAGCAGATGATCGGGCAAGGCGCCGCAGTTCACGGGAATGAACGGTTTATCACGCCGCGGACTGTTCAAGTGGACCGCCCGGGCAATCAACTCTTTCCCCGTGCCGCTTTCCCCTTCGATCAGCACCGTGCTCCGGCCGTCGGACACCCGGGCCACCAGCTTGTACACCTCCAGCATCGCCGGACTGCTGCCGACCAGATGAGACCAGGGTTCCCGATCACGCGCGTCTTCCCGAAAGCGGGCATTTTCCCTGACCAGCCGACAATGCTCCAAACTGCGTTGCACAACCAGGCGGATGTCTTCTCTCTTGAACGGTTTTGCCAGGTAATCGTAGGCGCCCTGTTTGATTGCCTCGATCGCGCCTTCCAACGACCCGAACGCCGTTAGCAACACAATCGACGTGTCCGGACTGAACCGCTTAAATTCCTTCAACACCAAAAACCCGTCGCCCTGCTCCATCCGGATATCGGTGAGCACCACGTCGGGGGCGGCTTGCTTCCCGCGTTCCACCGCGGCCTGACCGCTGGCAAAGGCTTCGACCTCGTACCCTTCCTTCACGAGCGCTTCAGCCAACAGCGTGCGCGCAGCGTCGTCATCGTCCACTACAAACAGTTTCGCCTGAGTCATCACTGTGGGGCTCCTACGTAGCGGCTGAATCAGACGGCAATCCGGGTAGCACCACGGTTACCGTCGTTCCTGCTCCTACTTTGCTCTCAAGGGTCAGCTGACCGCCATGCGCCAAGACCGCCTCGCGACTGAGAAACAAGCCCAATCCCGTGCCCTTGCCGATGGCCTTTGTCGTGAAAAACGGCTGGAACGCCCGCTCCACATCCTCCTGTGGCATCCCGCATCCCGAATCTGACACCACGAGCGTCACCACCCTGTCGAGATCCGAGCGGCCCGTGCAGGCTCCGCGCTCCCGCTCTTCCACCGAAGCCGGTCGCGTCGCCACGGAGACCGTCACCTGGCCTCCTCCACCGGTCGCCGCCAGTGCGTTACTGAGCAGGTTTACCAACACCTGGTGGATCTTCTCGGCATCCGCCCATATCAATACCGACGGCGCTACCTCTGTCTGAAGGGCCACACCCTTAGCATGGTACCCCGGTTCCATCAATGCGACGACCGGCTCAATGAGGCGTTCCGCAGGGTACCAGGTCGGCTCGGGTTTGCGTTGTCTCGTGGACGACAGCAGATCTTGAATGATCCGCACCACACGATTCAACTGCTCATCGATAATCCCGATCCGTTTCTGCATCTCCGGTGTGACACCCGGCTCTTCCGCCAGCGCCTCCACATGCCAGGCGATGGAATGCAGCGGCGTCCCGACTTCGTGCGCGACCGATGCCACCAATTGCCCCACCGTCGCCAGCCGCTCCGAGCGCGCGAGCTTATCCTTGATCTCCACCAGCTGCGTATTGGCCCGTAGCAGGTGTTCCGTTTGTGTCGCCAACGCGGCTTGGGCCGCCTCCTCCCTGGCTTTGCGCTCTTCCCACGTGACCCCGATATAGGCGACCCCGGCCAGGACGCACACGACCATAATGCGGTTAAAGACCACCGCCGTGAACCGTTCTTTCTTCTTCGTCGGCTGGATGAGCCCGACAAATGTCACCAGAATACACAGGGCCAACGTCAATACCATGAGCCGGCGACTCCGAACGGTGGCCACCAATAGAATCGGCAGCACAAATCCAAACGCGCCGACTACGTTCAGCGGAAACATCCATTCCATCACCGTGACGATGAGAAACAGGAACGCGGCAATGGCGAGAACGAGTTGATTCCGGTTCTTCATCACGATTACGTGTTCCGCATAACGGACGGCCCTGCCGACGCTTCACCAACCAGTGGATGAACTCTCAAGGCGGAAACACCGGTGCATTGAAACCGGCGCACACTGAACGGCACAGTGAGCTACGGCGTCAGAGGAGGACAACACCGAGGCTGTATTCCTCATGCGGCTAGGAGGCTGTAGCAGGAGGGCGGAGAGTACGCACAGCTGCAGCGAGCGATTGAACGCGCTCATCCTGTTGGAGATCCTCCAGCGACAGCGACAGTTTGCGCGACCAGTTCGGATAGGCATCCACCGTACCCGGCAGATTCATTTGCGTCACCTCGCCGATCACATCGTCAAGATTGGCCATGACGACCCACGCCGGCGACTTCGCAAGATACATATGAATGGCCCGGCACAAGTCCGGCGTCATGGCGGGAACATATTCCTGCTGATCACCCACCCCGGGAGGCAACACCCCCTCGCCATGAAGGGCGGCCAGGATACGGTTCTTATCGCGAGCCCGCTCCTCGAGGGCCTGCTGCACCGCCTGTTCGTCCCCATACATGCCGAGCCTCGCTCGCAGCCGGATATCTTCTCCAATCCAATAGCCGGTCAACGTCGGGAGATCATGCGTCGTCACGACCGCGAGCGACTGATCGGGATAGGCCGACGGAGGCTTGCAGGAGCCGTCCCAGTTTCGTTCGAAATAAAACACCCGGTAGGAAAGAATCTTGTACCGCGCCAGCTGCTCACGGACATAGTCCGGGACGGTGCCCAAATCTTCTCCGATCACCAGCGTCTGTGCACGTGTGCTTTCCAGGGCAAGAATCCGCAGGAGATCTTCCGCCGGATACTGCACGTAGGCTCCCGCCGCCGCCGTCAACCCGCGAGGCACCCAGAACAACCGGAACAACATCATGACATGGTCGATGCGAATCGCCCCGCCCTGGCGCAGCGTTTTCCGCAGCAGCTCAATGAACGAGCGATAGCCGGTGGCCTTCAAACGAAGCGGATGAAAGGGAGCAAAGCCCCAATTCTGGCCCTGGGGCGCAAACGCATCCGGCGGCGCTCCGCAGTCTGCGCCTAAGGCCAGCGCATCCTGCAGCATCCAGGCTTCCGCCCCGTTGCGATCGCTGCCCAAAGCCAGATCGGGATAGAGTCCCACCGTCATATGCACCTGAGCGGCGCGGGCGTTGGCGGCCCTAAGCTGGTCAGCCGCTACCCACTGCACATACTGGAAGAATCGGACTCGTTTACGATGACGCCGGGCAAATTCTCGCAACGCCGGAGAACCAGGATTCTGGTACTGCGCCGGCCATTCAGGCCAGAGCTTTGGAGACAGTTCGATCAGTCGCCGCTCTTCTTCCAGCACCTGAAACAATGCAAACCGTTCCAGTGACTCCCCTTCGTCCCGAATAAACCGTTCCAACAACCACCCACGCGCACTGGTCGGCTGCAGCGATGGCTCCGTTCCCGTGTAATTCTCCTTCAGGAACTGCCGATAGGCCAGGTCCAGCATCGTGCGCTTGGCCTTGACGACGGATTCAGAATCCACCAGGTCCGCCGTGCGCGCCTGCTCCAAATTGCGCTGGAACTCAGGACTCTGCCTTAGCCGCTGTGCCTCCGGTGACGCATGGTATTCAGGGAGGCGATCCAAATCGATATAGAGCTCATTGAGGAACAAGCGGCTCGTCGGCGAATACGGACTCAGGTGGTGAGGGCGGGAATTTTTGAGCGCATGCAACGGATTCAGCCCGATGATGCCCGCGCCCAATTCCTTGCCGGCCCATTCGACCAGCCGGGCCAAATCCGTAAAGTCGCCGACACCCCAATTGGTCCGGGATCGCAGGGCATACAGTTGCACGGCCAATCCCCACACGCGTTCGCCATGCGCCATCCCATCGGGCACATAACAATGGGCCGGAGCCACGATGATACGGAGCGCCCCCTTGGTGGCGATCTTTCCCACTGTGCCAACAACCGAAAGATCGTAATAGCCCAGCGCCAAATCAGGCACCAGCGGTAGTTCAAGCCGCACCATGCGCCGCCCGGCCAGCCACCGGACTTCTTGCGTGACCAGGCGCGGACCGCCTTCACCCCGATGAACAACCATCCCCTTTTCATCCGTCAGATGCCACGCCACCGTCAGCTGCAACTCTTCTCCCTCCTCGAGCGCCAGCCGAAATGCCCACTGCGTCGGACCATATCCATGTTGGAGAATGAGAATGGGATCGCACGCTTGTTGCCACGGCGCTTCATCCCAGCCGGTCAGGGCTTGGGCCAGCGATTCGCACGAGGCCACGTCAAATCCCATGGCGGACAGGATCGCGCGACGAGTGTCGTCACTGGTCACGTGAAGTGTGCCGGCGATGTCGTGATATTCGGGGGAAATACCGGCTCGCGAGGCGAGAAGGCGAAGCAGGTCTTGCTCGGTACCGTCATACATAGTGTCGTGCCCGAGTGTGAGTGAAGACCTCCATCAAGTCAAGGCGTCCTACGTTTTTCCGCAGAGTTGCGCTACAATTCCCGGCATGATTGCCCTTGTGCGCCAGCACCAATCTCCTCACGACATCGGCCTGGTACCCTCTGCAGGCCGTCAGGGTCACTTCACGCGGTGGACTCGATGACCGAACCTTCGCTCGTTCGTTTCGGGACCAGTTCCTGGGCCTATGAAGGGTGGCGCAACCAGATCTATCAACGAACCTATCCGGCCAGTCGTTTCTCCAAGGACAGCCTCGCTGAATATGCCGCATACCCGCCCGGGGGGACGGCGCTCTTTCGCACGGTCGGTATCGATCATTCCTTCTACCGGCCGGCCAGCGCAACCCAGTTGGCACATTACGGGAGTCAGGTTCCGGCCGATTTCCACTTTTGCTCGAAGGTATGGGAAGAGCTCACCATCCCCGCTTACGCGAATCTTCCTCGATATGGCGATAAGGCAGGAAAACCCAACCCTCGGTTTCTCGACAGCAGTCTCTTCCGCGACCTGGTCCTGCAACCATTCCGTGAGGCCCTGCCGGACCGCATTGGCCCATTCATCTTTGAATTTCAGCGAACAGGGTTAGACCCTGCCCCCTTCCTCGACGCCTTGGACAGGTTTCTCTCCACTCTCCCGGCTGGATTTCCCTATGCGGTGGAAGTGAGGAATCCCTCCGTGCTGAGGCCCCGGTACCGGGAGATTCTCCAGACGCACCGGGTGGCGCATACCTACAATCACTGGACGGGGATGCCCCCGCTGCTCGCGCAACATCGTCTCCTTGGCGAACGCTTCCCTGCTCATTTCGTGGTGATGCGCCTCCTCACTCCGCTCGGCCTTCCCTACGCCTCGGCCGTGGAACGGTATGCCCCCTACAATCGCATCGTGACGCCACAACCGCAGATGCGGCGCGAGGCCGCCTCGTTGATTCAGGCCGCCTCTTCCCAGGGCGTGACGCCCTACGTGCTTGTCAACAATCGTTCGGAGGGCAACGCGCCTCTCACAATCCAGGCTATCGTGGAGGCACTGAACGCGCGTCCCGACTAGCCTGCGTTGCCGCCATACTTTACGCGTGGTAGCATAATCTCACGTGACAGTCCGCTTCGGTACATTTGAAGGTCGCCACGGATAGGGAGGTGGCTCGTATGACCCCGCTGCTGTCGATTACAGGGAGCGGCGCCCTGATTGCCATCGCCGTTCAATGTCTGACCCTTGCCACACCGGCCCACGCTGCATCAGAAGGTTCGCGCGTCGATATTACCGGAGACTATCGATATGCCTACCACCAGCCTGAGACAGCGTCGGAAGCCAAGCAGCATGCCTGCATGGAAGCGCTCCATCAGGCCGTCAGTACCACAGCCGCCGTGCGGGAGCACACGGCCTCAATCGTCGATTCGAAGTTGTTCCACGCGCTGGTCCATACCCTGTCTACCCAGCATGTGACCGATCAACAGATCATTCAGCAAAGCGAACAGGGCCGCACGGTGTACTGCAAGGTCAAGGGAGTCTTTCACGCGGACGCCGTGGAACGGGTGCTGATCGCCCAGACGACCAGCGCAACAGACCAGGCCCTGGATCAGAATCGAGCGCTGAAGATTCTCAGCGCACGCGAGGAGGCTGACGGCACTCTGGTCGTCACGTATCAGGCGCTCAGGCGGCTTGATTGGCTCGGCACCGCCTATCAAGGGGGGCTGCGTGAATCAGCCGATGTCATGGTGGATTTTTACGACGAGCAGGGCGTGCTGGTGCGGAGCAGTCGGCACCCGGCCCGAAAGACCGTCACCGGCGATGATGTGATGAACCCCGGTGAGGTGGGAACCCTCAGGGTCGTGAAACCGCTGAATGCGAAAACCTACCGCGTATGGGTCGTGAAGTAGCAGCGAGCTCAGAACGCAAAGCCGGATGTCGTCCGGCCTTGCGTTCCTGCGCGTGATCAACTCACAACAACAAGTAGGCGCTATCGATCAGCACCGGAGGAGGGCATGTTGATGCCGACTCGCTCCAACCCCATGATGACGGTCAGCGCCGAGGGCGAATGCTGGACGATTTCCTTCTGCACTTCGATGCGGCGGAGATCGACGAACTCCGGCGCAGTCAGTCCCAACGATTCGCGGTAGGCACGGTCGGCGATCCCGCGCTGTTTCTCGGCCTTTTCCCGTGCCTCTTCGGCCTTTTGAAACTCGACCATCGTAATCTTTCGTTGTTCCTGCACAATGGTTTGTGTGGTTTGTTCGACCACGCCCTTCGGCGGCAGGATGCTGCCGACGACGACGCGATTCAGGCGGATCGGCATGTTTTGTTTATCAATGAGCTTATTTTGCACCTCTCGAGCAATGGCATCCTGCAGCTTCGTCCTAGTCGTTGGATCGGTCGTCAACTGAAAGAGCGGATACCGTTGAACTTCTTCTCGAACGAAGGTGCGGAACGCTTCCTTCACATTATTCTGATACCAGGTGGTCCCGTAGCGGCCGATAAGTTCGGGCGATCGCCCTTCGAGAACATTGGCAATCATAAACGCATCGAACGACACCGGGGCATTTTCCGCGGAGATGATATCGAAGTGTTCGGAATACTGTAACGGCCGGATATCCACCTCGATGACCTTCGTCGTCGGCGCAACCCAGACACGACCGGTCTTGGTCGGAGAAGGATCGACGCCTCCGTGGCCGAAGAAGAACGGCTGCTCCACCATGACACCCTCGTGGCCGGCCTCAATCGCGACACAGCCCGCGGTCACCAGCATCACTCCCACCGCCCCCACCACTCCCAGCATGGACCAGGCTCCCTGTCTCATAGGTTCCTCCTGTGAAAAGGTCTGACGAACGAGCCGGGCCCCTGCCGTCCCGAGGGAGTCCACGGCCGCGTTTTGTCATGCAAATACCTTACGAACCGCATGCGTGGCTTGTCAAACACGGGGTCGGATCGAAAGAACGGTACACGAAGGATAAGGGCACGGGGAAAGAAAGGGGAACTGCAGGCGGGTTAGTAAATCCCTGCCTCGCGCTGCAACCATCGCACGTAGCGGATGATCTGCTCCACATCGGCCGACGTCACCGCTTCGATCTTCGGCATGTTGCCAAACTCCCAATGGTGAGCGCGGACTCCATTCTCCGCCGCCCGTTGGAAGGCCATGTCGGCATGATGGTTTGGTTCATAGATTTTATGCACCAACGGCGGACCTTGCTTGGTCCCCACGCCGCGGACACCGTGACAGGCGGCACAATTCGCGCTGAATTTCGCCTCGCCCGCCTGAACATCCGCCGGCGTGGCGCTTCCTGCCGGCTTGGCCGCATCCTGATTTGTGGCGTTTGATTCACAGGCAGCTAGGGCCCCAACCATCACCGCAAATCCGACGCTTGCCATCCAGACTTTCACCTGAATCCTCCCGAACATCTTCTGCCTCATTGCGGTGACTCCGGCGGGGTGCTCCTCGACGGGTTTGACTGAGATTGATTTAATTGCTCGTGTAACAATTGCGTCGTGCGGTTCAACGTCAATCGCCGGTAGAGCCGAGCACCGATGGGGGCAATGATCACCAACCCGATGATCAAATACATGAAAAATTCCTCAGGCGTCATGGGCACATCTCTCCAGACTCTTGCGCGACCGCGCGAACCGTTCGTTAGAGTATCGCATAGGGGACCGGATCCACAACTCCCGCCTGGCGAAAACCTTCGCGTCGAATCAGGCAACTGTCGCACCGGCCGCAAGCGACACCCTCCAACCCAGGATCGTAACAACTGTGTGTCAGCTGGAAGGGAACCCTGAGATCTTGTCCGCGCCGGATGATCTCCGCTTTGGAGAGCATGAGCAACGGTGCGCGAATCTCTACAGTCCGTCCCTCCACCCCCATCTTCGTCCCAAGCCGGGCCACCGTCTCAAACGCGCGGATAAAGTCGGGCCGGCAATCAGGATAGCCGGAATAGTCCAGCACATTGGCCCCGAAATAAATGACCTGCGCGTCCAGCGTTTCCGCATAGGCGAGGGCCAGCGAGAGAAAGATCGTGTTGCGGGCCGGGACATACGTGATGGGAATTTTGCCCGCCCGTTCCTCTTGCGCACGATCCTTAGGCACCTCCACATCGGCGGTGAGGGCCGATCCCCCGATGGCCCGCAGATCGACCGTCACGACAACATGGCCGGCAGCTCCCAACGCCTTGGCCACGGCCTGAGCCCGTTCGATCTCGACGCAATGGCGCTGGCCATAGGACACCGTCACACAATGAATTCGATGGCCGTCCTGTTGAGCGAGAGCGGCCGTCACGGTGGAATCTAGCCCACCGCTCAGTAAGACCACTGCCTTCGGATGGAGAGGAGTCATAGGAAGAGGAAAGAATTCTGCAGTCTTTCAACGACGGTCAAGGGAGAGAGCGCCTATGGCGCAGCACAGAAACGCTGCAGAGGGCGCGAAGGGAGAAAAGGAACGACTAGCCTTGATAGCTAGTCGCGATCTTCTTCCTTTTCAATCTTCTCGAGGAGTTCCTGCCGGGACTGGCATTGGACGCACAGCTTGGCAAACGGCACCGCCTCCAAGCGCTTCTCGCTGACTTCGATGCCGCATTCCGCGCAAATGCCGTATGTCCCTTCGCTGAGCCGCGTCAAGGCCTCATCGATCGCCTGGCGTTTCCGGTTCCGCATCTCCATCAAGGAAATGCCCAGCTCGCGATCCAGATCCATGAGGGCTTGATCGCCCACATCACGGGCCGATTCCAAGCGGCGCTGCTGATCTTCCGTCAGCGATTGGCCGAGGTTGCCCTCGATCTCGCGCATGATCTCCTGACGCTTACCGAGCAGCATCCGCTGCAGGACTTCACGCCGGCGCTGACGCTCTTCTTTTTCTTTCGGGGTTTCCTTTAAGGTCAACGCCGCCACGACGCGCGCGGCCACGCTGTCTTCATCTTTTTCTGTCATAGCTGTTACAGGAGCCGGTCGCTCTTTCTTCACAGGCTTCTCAGGCGCGGCGGCTTTTACTTTCGTCGTTGGTGTTTTTTTCTTTGCGCTGACTTTCGTCGCCATAGAGTCTCATGCCCTTTCGTGATGAGTGCAAGGCGAAAAAGTTTGGCAGGTATATCACGCTATAGATCGTTTGACAAGTACCCGGTTCCCCAAGATCTTGGGTGTTTAGGGATAGATGATCATGGAGTGCACGTTATAGCCGGTCAGCCGATCGCGCCCCTTCAGGCCTTTCAACTCGATCAGAAAGTCCAGACCCGCGATCTCACCGCCGAGTTGACGGACCAGATCGATGGTGGCCGCGGCTGTTCCGCCCGTGGCCAGCAGGTCATCCACGATCAGCACCCGCTCTCCAGCCGCCACGGCATCTCGATGAATGGCCAGCACGCTGGAGCCGTATTCGAGATTGTATTCGACCTCATAGATGTCGGCCGGCAATTTTCCCGGCTTCCGCACCGGGACAAACCCGGCGCCGAGCCTGGCAGCCAGCGTGCCGCCGAGGATGAACCCCCGCGACTCGATTCCAATGACCTTCGCGATGCGCTGCCCCTCGTAGCGAGCGGCCAACTCATCGGCGATGGCACGGAATGCCTGCGCATCTTTGAGGAGCGTCGTAATGTCGTAGAACAGGATGCCGGGTTTAGGAAAGTCGGGGACTTCTCGAATGAGGGCCTTGTAGTTCATGGGTGTGATCGAACCGGGACGTCCTCATAAGAGATCCGCCCGCTTCATGGTTTTCCGTTCTATGATCCCGCGGAGCCTTGCCAGTGCGGCTGTTTCGATCTGGCGAACCCGTTCACGGGTCAGCCCCATCTCATGGCCGATCTCTTCTAACGTCCGCGACTCGGCGCCGTCAAGTCCAAACCGTGCCAAAATCACCGTACGTTCCTTTTCCGGCAGCTCATTGACCCAGGCCATGAGTTCGGCCCGCCGCATCACACCCTCAGTCGTATCCGCAGGGGTGAGGCACAGCGGATCCTCGATCACATCCCGTAAGAAGGTGTCCTGTCGATCGCTGATCGGGCTGTCGAGCGAGCAGGTCGTACGGACCAGCTGCTTCAAATCATCTACTTCGGCAACACTCGTCTTCAACTTCGCAGCAACTTCATCGGCCCGAGGCTCTCGCCCCAGCTCATGAACCAACTGTTCAACCTTGCCAAGGTAGCGGTTCAACCGTTCCACGACATGCACCGGTAACCGGACCAACTTGCCTTGATTGATGATCGCCCGCTCGATAAATTGCCTGATCCACCAGGACGCATAGGTGCTGAAGCGGAATCCCCGCTTGTAATTGAATTTCTCCACCGCCTTGATCAGGCCCAGATTGCCCTCTTCGACGATGTCGGCAAAGGGGAACCCGCGGTTCATGTATCGTTTGCCGATACTGATGACCAACCGGAGATTCGCCTCGATCATCTCCTGCCTGGCCGCTTCGTCGCCGGCCATGACCCGCTTACCCAGAGCCTGTTCCTGTTTGAAATTCAGCAGGGTCGACTTGCGGACTTCACGCAGATAGCTCTTGATGGTGTCGAGGCCTTCCGCACGCCCCGATTCCGCGGGACGGCTTTCCCCTCCCGACTCCTCCGCCTCGGAATGATTCTGCGACTCTGCGTCCTCATCCTCATCAGCGCGTGCCGCACGCGGACGTCGGGTCGAGACCGGCGGACTCATTTCGCTATCCTGTCGTACGGTTGCACGTCGAGCCATAGGATCGTTACCTACTACCGAATCGTAAAATCGTGATATCGGCCCGTCGCATTGCCCCACTCCACCTGCACCTGGGTCACACGCGCTCCAACCGGACCCTTCTTAAGATCTGCCAGAAACTCCTCAAGCGCACTCCGGCTTCCTTCCACATCCACCGTCACTTGGCCGCTATCCAGATTTTCTACACCACCGGTCAATCCGCGCGACGCCGCCATACGACAGGTGAACGCACGATATCCCACGCCCTGCACACGACCACTCACCAGAATTTTTGCGCGCACAGATTCACCGGTGTCGGTCATCGATTCACAAGCCCCTCGTGGGTGACTACACCTGCTGCAGAGCGAGTACTACGCCTAGGACAGGATACTCTCACAGCTCCCAAGGCCCGTCACGCGTTTTACGAGTTTACGCGGCCTTATCAACCCTCTGCTCCTACCTTATCGGCAGGTATGTAGCAAAGCATGAGGGCATACGTCAGCAGGTGAATCGCGAGACCCGTAGAGGAAATCCTAGCGGGTCAGAGCACGATACATGATGCGACGCTGAGGACAGAACGGGAACTGCTGAAGGGCGATTCGTGAATGGGACTGGTATTGGAGATCCACGCGCAAGCAGCACGCGAAGTCGGCGGATGAAGAGAAGTTTGGTCGGGGCGAGAGGATTTGAACCTCCGACCCCTGCGTCCCGAACGCAGTGCGCTACCGGGCTGCGCTACGCCCCGACCGGGCAGATCCGAAAACGAAGACCGGATTGTCTTACAACAGAGGGGTAAAACGCAAGCCATGAGATTCAGCCACGGCCTGGCACGTAATCGTACCGTTCCTTACATTGACCCCCTTGGCAAGACCAGGGTCTAGGCGAATGGCGTTTTCGACCCCTTCCGACGCAAGCCTGACGATATAGGGAAGTGTGGTATTGGTCAACGCTCGCGTGGAAGTGTGTGGCACGATCCCGGGCATGTTCGTCACGCAGTAGTGGACGACTCCATCCACCTCATACACGGGATCCGAGTGGGTTGTGGGCCTCGTCGTTTCGCAGCACCCGCCTTGATCGACGGCCACGTCTACGATCACGGAGCCAGGCTGCATCTTTGCCACGAGACCGCGCGAAACCACTTTCGGGGCGCGCGCACCCGGCACCAAGACCGCCCCAATGACCAGATCTGCATGGACCACCGCCCGCTCGATAGCAGATTCGGTTGCCGCGCAGGTCGCAATCCGGCCGCCATATAAGTCGTCGAGATAGCGCAATCTATCCAGGTCCAGGTTGACCACCGTAACTCGGGCGCCCATTCCCACGGCGATTCTGACTGCCGACGTACCCACGACTCCGGCGCCCACCACCACGACATGAGCCGGCGGCACTCCAGGCACTCCCGCCAGCAACACCCCGCGGCCACCCTGAACCGTGCCGAGATAATGGGCTCCGACCTGCACAGCAAGGCGTCCGGCAATCTCGCTCATCGGTCGGAGCATAGGGAGACTGTGGTCTTTCGCTTCCACAGTTTCGTAGGCAATCGCCGTCACATCGGCCGCCATGAGTGCCTTGGTCAAATCCGGCAACGATGCCAAGTGCAGATAAGTAAACAGCACTTGGCCGGGCCGGAACAACGCACACTCGGACAGCTGCGGTTCCTTCACCTTCACGATCAGGTCAGCCCGCTGGAAGACCTCTGCCTTGGAACCAGCCACCTCAGCACCGGCTTGACGATAGGCGTCATCAGCAAAACCGCTCCCCTGCCCCGCAGAGGGCTCCACCAGCACCTGATGGCCACTTTGTCTCAACACACGCACGCCGTCCGGCGTCAGACTCACCCGATACTCGTAATCCTTTACCTCTTTTGGAACCCCGATCAGCATAAGCCCCTCCTTGCCCTCGACACCCGGCCACCCCTCTGCCCGCATTATACATGGAGCCTCCACATCAACAACGTGAACCGCCCGGCCACCTTGCTTGAGCCAAGAGCAGTGCGGTAAGATTCGCGGTCTATCGATTCTTCCCCCTTGAGAGGAGCACCTCGCGCATGGATGCCGGATCATGTAATGCCTGCAGCACCGCAGGCACACCGTTGATGAAGTTATCGCTGGGCAAGGATTTCTTTGGACGCACCTACGACCGGCTCTCGCCGTCTTCGGATCAAAGCCCGAAATGGTATTGCGAACCCTGCTCCATGATGAAGAATCTGCAACGTGATTTCCGCGATATCCGCACGGAATTCGACAAGCTTTCCAAGGGCCAGGCCTCTGCCCTCTCGGAACCTGAAGCGAAGCAACGCGCGCAGTTGCGCCTCCGGGAAATTGCCGCCATTGCCGGCACCCAAGCGGCCGGCTCTTCACTCCTCAATCCAGCGGAAGTTACGCAATTGATTGAACAGTTCCATGCGCGCGCCTGAACCTTGCGGCAAACCGCGCGCCGTGCAGCTCTGGAATATCTAAGATGACCGGCTATCAACGACACATTTTTGTCTGCACCAACAAGCGGGAAGCCGATGATCCACGCGGCAGCTGCTCGAAGCTCGGCTCCGAGGCGCTGCACGCCTGCTTCAAGCAGGAAGCCAAACGACTCAACCTGAAAGGAGTCGTACGTGCCAACAAGGCCGGCTGCCTCGATTACTGCGCCCAAGGCCCCAGTGTGGTGGTCTACCCGGAAGGCATCTGGTACAGGGTCCAGTCCGAGGCCGACGTGAAAGAAATTATGGAGCGCCACATTGTGAAGGGAGAGCCGGTCGAGCGACTTCTGATGCCCGGCCAGTCCACGCTCCCCCTCCTCTCCCCGTTAAAAACCTGAGCCGGTCACATCCGCACGATTTCGCGAGAACTGTATGCCAGCCGATGAAAAATGGAAGGCCAACATGGAAAAAGTGGCCTTCATGAAAGCCTTTCCCGGATTGCTCTGCAACTGGGATCAACTGGTCGGGAAAACCGTGGAAGCGGTCATGCCGCTCAAGAGCAAAGCCGGCTCTGCGCTGTTAGTGTGCACGGACGGATCGTTCCTCGTGGCGCCCCTCCTCGCGGCAGAGCCCTATGAGTTGGGTGAAGCCCTGCAAGCCGGACGCGGGCACCTGGAACCCAAACACGGCGAAGCCTATGCCGGGTACGATCACCTGCTCAAGAAAGACAAAGAGGCACAGCGCACGGCGCGGCTCGAAAACATTCTCGGCGCGATTCGAAACAATGTGGAACAGATTCCGGAATTGAAAGACCGGCTCGCACAGCTGGTCAAGGAGTGGAAGTGAGCAGTCTCCCGCAAAAAAACATGTTCGAGATCTTCTCGCAGGGTCTCTTCGAAGGAGTGAAACCGATGCTGGTTATCCGCGATCACCTTGTCCGTCATCCCGACCGTTGTACCCATCAGGCCATTTGCGTCCCCATCTGCCCGACCAGCGCCTGGCTTTCCACGCCGCCCTACAAATTCGACCCGTCCCGCTGCCTGGAAAGCTGCCGACTCTGTCTGGATGCCTGCCCGTCGCAAGCGATCTATGCGGTGTTCAAAAAGGGCGAGAAGTTGTTAGAGCCCCAGAAGAAGTAACCCCGGAAGACTACAGAGTTCTTCCCCCGCTAATTTGCAGGGTCACGATCATCATCACGATGGCGTGACCCGCAATCACCAGGTCCCCTTGTTCAGACGATCTGCTTCCGGAGACGCCCCCAGTAGGCCGTGCCGACGTAGCCGCAGGCCCCGGTGAAGGTGGTCAGCGCCATCACGCGGTAGACAACGGACCGTGGCGCCTTCACATTCACGGCAGGATCGAGCAGATCAGGCGCAGTCGCCACACGCTTCAGCGTTTCTCCGGCCAGCAGGATCGGCCACATGCAGGCCAACCGCTGGCGGATTTCAAAACGAGGCAGGGCCATGGTGTACATCCAGCCCTGATCCAAATGCTCCATGGCAAGTTTGATCAGGCGGTTCAGAACCGGCCTGAACGTAGACAGGCTGTCCCGGTTCAGTAAATCCGCCGGCGTCAGTCCCGCCTCACGAAGCAATCCCTCCGGCACATAGCAACGGCCGTTGTGAAGATCACGGGCGAGATCCTTCACAATGTTCGTGAGCTGCAATCCCTTGCCGAAACGAACCCCGATGGCCGACATTCGGCTCACATCCCAACTCGCCATCGCTGGACAATGGGCACAGACCATCCTGGTCCAGAACTCTCCGACACAACCGGCGACGTAGTAGGTGTACTGATCCAACTCCTCCAACGTCTGAAGTGCCGTCAGCCCTTGGGCGGAGGTCCCGTGGAAACGGGTGAGATCCATCGCCATTCCATCAGGCAGGACGCCCATCAACCATCGGATGCGTTCCTTGTCGCCGGACTCAAACGTCTCGTACAACGCCAAACATTCCTCCAGCCGCTGCAGCAGCACACGTTCAGCGGAATCGGATTGATGAGGCACCAGCGCAGCCTGGATCGCCTGCACATCGCTACGCGCCACGGCCACATCAGCGAATTGCGCTCGAAACCGGTTGAGGTAATCGAGCCGTTGCTCGCGACTGATCAGTTCGGTATCCGCAATCGTGTCGGCGGCGCGCGCGAAGAGATAGGCCAGGCCCATCTGGTCGCGTACCGTGGACGGTAGCACGTTGAGGGTCAAATAGAAGGACCGGGAAACCTGCTTGAGGATGCCGTGAAGCAGTTCGTGTCTTGCGGAATCGATAGCCGTGGGAAACCTTCTTATCGCACTTCCAGCGTGCCTTCCATGCCCTTCTCCTGATGGCTGGGGAAGAACAGGAGTTTCTTGTCGCAGTAGAAAGTGTAGGTACCGGGCTTGGTAGGCGTAAACTGCACCGTCACGGTTCGCCCCGCCCCCACGTCACGCTCGATCAAAAGCCCCGCGGCCTCATTCTTCAGGACAAAGTTATGCGGGGTGATGGTGGTGATGCTGGTCAGGAGCAACTCGACCGGCTTTCCAGCCTGGACGATCAGGTGATTCGGCGTATAGGAATAACTGTCCAGAATCACCGTGGCTCTTTGTATCCCGTCCGCTTGGTCGACCGGCACCCGCAACGGGGGAACCTGCGGCGCCATGTCGGCACCGCGGACCGGAGGGGGACCTGTGACGATCCACAGTCCTGCCGCGACCAACATTCCTAGCCGAAGTGCCGATAGACCTAGACGCATAGCGAAGTTTCTAACAGAAGGCCCCAGAACCGGTCAACCGGCCTAGTCTCTTCCGCAGCTTCTCGCCCAGGCAGTAATTGTCACGATGCCCCCGACAGCAAAAGCGGGCTCGCCTGCCTTGACTGACCGAAAACCTGGTATTATCTGTGAACACCGGGACGGAACCAGGCCCCCTAGCCCAAGGGGCCAACAACTGAACCGGTATTGGGTATAATGACATCCAAGGTTCCTTCCTTTCCGTAGTACAGGAAAGGAGGGCGGACCTCCAAGGAGGAGAGATATGAAGTCGTTGAAGGGTATCGGGCTGCTGATTATTTCGAACATTCTTATTTACCTGACTCTGTCGATTACGGTCAGAGTGCTGGTGAACATGGTCCTGCCGGCATTCGGCATTGATGTGCGTGGCGCGTTTAGCCAGGAACTGCTGGTCTGGTCGCTGGTCATCGGCTTCGGCGGCGCGTTTATCAGTCTGCTGTTTTCCAAACAGATGGCCCGGGCCATGTTGGATTGCACGCAGATCACGCAGCCCCGCACCCACGCTGAACAAGTGATTTACGGATCGGTTCAGGAAATTGCGGAACGCCTCCAGATCACCATGCCGGAGGTTTGGGTCTACGATTCGCCCGATCCTAACGCATTTGCCACGGGGCCCACGAAGAACAGCGCGATGGTGGCGGTCTCAACCGGCCTGCTGGCCAACCTGCGCGAAGATGAAGTGAAAGCCGTGCTCGCCCACGAGATGGGACACGTCTTCAACGGCGACATGTTTTCCACGACGGTACTCGCCGGCCTGATGAATACGTTTGTGCACTACATCAGCAACTTTGTGTATCAGATGGTGGCCCAGCCCCAGGGCGATCGGGAAGAAGGCCAGAGCGGGAGCCCGATCCTTGGGTTCGTCGTTTACATCTTTCTGCAGGTGGTGTTATCCGTGCTCGCCATGCTGGTCATCAGCTGGCATTCACGGCGCCGTGAATATGCCGCCGACGCCTTCTCGGCCAAGGTGTACGGGAAGGAGTCGATGATCAAGGCCTTGCAAGCGATTGACCGATGGGTGAACCGGGCGCAGTTCGAATACACCACGCAAGATGCGTTGGCCACGATGAAGATTTCAGGCAACACCTCCGGCTTCTTACACCTGCTGGCGACCCACCCTCCGATCGAGGAGCGTGTCGCGGCATTGGAACGTTTATAACGAAGGAGTCTCTATATGCCGATCTATCGACCGACTTGTTCATGGAAGGTACTGGTCCTCGGGCTTGTCGTGGGTCTCGGGCTTGGCGCCCTCGAAATGGGCTTTGGTTCGGTCGATGCGGCGCAACAGGGAGCGACACGCATGGCTGCCAAAGCATCATCTGTCTACGATTTCACGTTGAACGATATCGACGGGAAACCCGTCTCACTCAGCCAGTACAAGGGGAAGGTCGTCATGCTGGTGAACACCGCCAGCTTCTGCGGCAACACCCCGCAATATGCGGACCTTGAAAAGATCTATGAGACCTATAAGGACAAGGGGTTCGAGATTCTGGCCTTCCCAGCCAATAACTTCGGCCAGCAGGAGCCGGGGAGTAATGAGGAAATTAAAGGGTTCTGCCTGACCAAGTATAGTGTCGGCTTTCCCCTGTTCAGCAAGATCAGCGTGAAAGGCGACGACAAACATCCCCTCTATCGCTATCTCACGGAGCAGAGTCCTTTCCCGGGCGAGGTGGAATGGAACTTCCAGAAGTATTTGGTCGATCGTTCGGGCAATGTCGTCGCCCGCTATAAACACGGCACGAAACCACTGGCACAGGAAATCGTCAAAGACGTCGAGCGGTTTCTCGCAAAGAGCTGATCGTCGTCAGGTCTTCTTCTCGAAGCTGATGTGTGCTCGATACTCTTGGATGGCCGCACCCAATGCGGCCTTCCCAAGAGGGATATTGGCCTCCAACGCATCCTCCACGCCCCGATCATCGATCACCACATCATACCGGTCTTGAATATTCGTTCGAACCGCGGTGCCATCCTTGAAAGTTCGCGGCATATAAATTTCGGTCCAGACTTCCTTCTCAACTAGACAGACATCGCAGAAGCGCTCATACAAGAGCGCCAACTTCTCGGAATCGGTTTCCTTCATGCACTAGCTCCCGGGTAAAAAATCGGCGAACCGCAGGCCTGTCACGGCGAGCGGTAGCAGAACGTTAGACTAAGCAGAGGGAGATATTCAACGGGCGGGAGAGTCCGGCACGACATCCGGCGTTGCCTGGTCGGTCACCACAAACCGCATCGTCCCTACCTGGTTTACCGCATGAAACGGCTGCTGCCCGAGCGAAGTGATGTAAATCTTCACCAGATACTTTCCTTGCGGCCACTGTAGCGACGGCTTCTTCAACTCGAGAAAACCATATCGTTCGTGACCGGGCACTTCCAGACTATCCTGCACAATCACCGTCTCACTCGTCTTGCCGTCGGCGCTGACCGGGAACACCTGAGCTGCAAACTGGGCCGGATCTTCAAGCGGCGCAACCTCGAACACAATATACACGGCGGGCGTCTCGGGCGAGAACACCGAGGTGCCGGGAGCGATCGGCTTCAAGCGAGGGTCCTGTGTATACCAGCCTTTCCGTCCAAACGTGTCCCATTCGACATCATAGCCCCGCGCCATTTTGATCCAGGTGAACAGGGACTGGGGGACGCCCTTCTGCTGCACATCCAGAGAAGGTGTTTCGGTCGGCTCGAACTCAGTGGTGATCTGCTCCTTTGGAACCATCAGGTCGCGTCCCTCGACCAGCGTGTGGGAAAAACCGAGAGCTGTCGCCACACACAATGCCGCAACCAGTCGACGAGAAATGTGCCGACCACCCGCGCGGCGGAATCGATCTGCATGGCGTCCTGCCATCAATCGCGCTTGCATACGATTATCGTACTCACTGCAGTATGAAGGGGTCAACCGACTTACAGGCATTTGCGTAAAACAGCAGGGAAATCGATCGGCTCTGATATAATCCGAAGAATCATTCGAACGGAACCGGCCTACCGCCGTTGTCTTGCGTCATCTCATGAACAACTCAGCATCCGACCATCCATCCTCTCCCGCAAAAGACCGAATCACCCGGTTAGACGATCCTGAGAACGCCGGGATGGATGGCAAAGCCACAAGCCGGCACTATGGTATCCGCGATGCAGCTTTTCAAGCGGCCGCGCAGGGCGGAGGAGAAAATTACTTTTCGGCGTTTGCGCTGCTCTTGCACGCGTCGCCTTTCCAAATCGGCATTCTTTCCGCGCTGCCGCAGTTGGTCGGGGTGGTGGCGCAGCTCTTATCGGTAAAATTGCTTCAATTCCTCCGCAGACCCAGACACCTCCTCATCGCCGGAGGCTGGGCCCAGGCCTTCTGCTGGCTTCCGATTCTCTCGCTTCCGCTCTTTTTGCCGGCACACGGCCCCTGGCTCTTCATCGGCTGCGCGATCCTGTATTTTGGATTCGGGCATGCCACGGCCCCGGTCTGGAACAGTTTGCTGGTTGACGTGGTCGAGGCAGACAGCCGAGGCGCCTATTTTGCCCGGAGGGCCCGAACCACAGCATTGACCAGTTTCATTGCGCTCGGGATTGCCGGAGTTTTGCTGACACTCGGGCAAAAGTGGGACCTCAGCTGGATCGGCTTCCTGGTGATCTTTCTGGCTGCGGCAGCCGCCCGCATAGGAGCCACCCGCTGCCAAACCCGTGTCTCTAACTTGCTACCGGTTCATCACATCGAGGCTCCACACGGATTCAGGCATTTCCTAGCCAAGGCCGCCACCAGAGACTTCCGCGCGTTCCTATTATTCTCGGGGTTGATGCATTTTGCCGTGTTGATTTCAGGTCCGTTCTTCGTGATCTACCTTTTGCGAGACCTTCATTGGTCCTACCTGCAATACGCCGGCTGGATGGCCAGCAGCATCTCGGCCCAATTCCTCACCCTTGGGCCCTGGGGGCAGATCGGCGACCGATACGGCAACAAAACGCTGCTCGCGCTGACGGCATCAGCGGTTCCGTTTCTCCCGATGGGCTACCTGCTGAGCGAACACTATCTATTTTTGTTGATTCTAAACTTCTTCGGAGGCGTCATTTGGGCGGGACTGTCGCTGGGATTGCAAAACTATGTTTTTGATTCGCTCCGGCCGGAAGAGCGCACCCGAGGTGTGGCGCTGGCCAATGCCATGAATGCGGTGGGATGGGGCCTGGGCGCCTTGGCCGGGAGTTGGCTTGCCACCCTCCTGCCATCGCAGCTTTCGCTCGGCTCGTGGCAAGTGAGCCCGGCGTCGAACCTTCCCTTCCTGTTCTGCCTGTCCGGGGCGCTGCGACTGATCATTGCCCTGGTCCTACTAAGAACCTTCGAGGAACCCAGGCGGATCGTATCATCCCCGAACGGGCATCTGCTTCGGGAACTGCCTCTGGTGAAGCCGCTGACGACGCTCCTGTCCTGGAGACATCCCCGCGTCGTGCCGTAGCAGGCCCGCCCCTGCTGGCACACATTACATCCCTGCCGGTTTGCGCTCTCCCTCTTCCTGCTTGAGCCGATCAAAGGCACGGTCCGCATTGCCCTTAACCTGCTCCGAAGACGGCTGGGCCATCGGTTTCGGTTTTTCGCTCGCGCAACCAACCACCAACACCGCGGCCGCGATGATGCAGCCGACCATGCCGATGACCCGGCTCCCCGCAGCTCTGCACGCCCCGCTGTAACCCATGTCCTACCTCCGGTTAAGAGTTGATCTAGGATCGCCAATGCGACAACGCAGGATAGTACCTCGCCGCGCTCAACATCACAACGTCTACGCCGTTCCCACGTTGACTGCCTCCGGCAAAGGCGCTATTCTCCGCAAAGACGGCAGTCCCACGCTGAAAGGAATCCGATGTCGCTGCATGATCGTTTATCCGAAGACCTGAAATTGGCGATGAAGTCCAGAGATCAACTACGCATGGACGTGATTCGCATGATCAAAGCCGCTGTGCAATATAAAGAAGTGGAGCTCAAGCAGGATCTTGACGATGCCGGCATGAGCCGAATTATGACGACCCTCATCAAGCAGCGTAAAGAGGCCGCCGAACAGTTCGAAAAAGGCAATCGACAGGACCTGGCTTCAAAGGAACGGCAGGAAATCAGCATCATCGAGGGCTACCTGCCGGCCGCGCTGTCTGCCGACGAACTTGCGCGAATCGTCGAGGTGGTGATCAAGGAATCCGGCGCAGCCTCGCTCAAAGACATGGGAAATGTCATGAAGGCCGTCATGGCCCGCCTGGCCGGCCAATCAGTCGATGGCAAAATAGTCAGTGACTTGGTCAAAACCGCCCTCCAACGCTGATCCGGCTCCCTGCCGGACTTAACCTCTTCGGTCTTTCCGCCGATATTACATCTGACGTATGGCAGCGAAAGCGCTCGCCACACCCCTGTTGCTTCTTCGGCCCGTCCTCCCGCGGGCGGGAATCGGCGCCACCACCTCCGCCGGATGAGGTTGTCACATGAGCATTTTGATCGTTGACGATTCTCCTGACCAACAATTGCTGCTGAAAACGATTCTGCAGAAAGCCGGGCATCAGGACCTGCTTATCGCAGACTCGGCCGCCTCGGCCTACAACCACCTTGGCATGGAGCACCCGCAAACGATCGACGCACCTCATGCCGTCGATTTGATTCTCATGGACTTTCTCATGCCCGGCATCGACGGCGTGGCGGCCACCCGGCATATCAAGAGCCTGGAGGCTTTGCGAGACATCCCGGTGATCGTCGTCACCGCCAAGACCGCCCTGGGCGACCTTCAAGCGGCATTCTCCGCCGGAGCCATGGACTTCATCACGAAACCGGTGAACAGTGTGGAACTGCTCGCCCGGGTCAACTCCGCGCTCATGCTGAAAAAGGAAATGGACTGTCGTAAAACCCGCGAACTGGAGCTTCGCCGCAGTAATGAAGACCTTCAGCGGGCCTTGCGGGAAGTGAAAGTCTTGAAGGGACTCGTGCCCATCTGCGCGTCCTGTAAAAAAATTCGCAACGATCAAGGCTTCTGGCAACAATTGGAAGAATATATCCAACAGCACTCCGAGGCCGAATTCAGCCACGGCCTCTGCACCCCCTGCATCAAAAAGCATTACCCTGGTGTTTACCCAGACTAGCTGCTAGCATCGCCCTACGACATATTTTCAGGGAGACACTGACCATGGGTATCCTGATCGTCGATGATTCGACAGACGATCGTCTGTTGATCCAATCCATCCTCGCCAATGCCGGGTACGAAGAAACCTTCGTCGCAGAGTCCGCCGCGGCAGCCTTTCGTTTGCTGGGCCTCGACGGAATGCGCCAGATGGCCGGCCGGGTGGATTTGATCCTGATGGATATCGTCATGCCATCCACCAACGGGATCGAGGCCTGCCGGCAGATCAAAGCCGTGGAACGGTACCGAGACATTCCGATCATCATGGTGACGGTCAAGACCGATCCGGTCGATTTGCAGTTGGCCTTTGCCGCCGGCGCCATCGATTACGTGGCGAAACCGATCAGCAAAATCGAACTCCTGACCCGGGTCCGCTGCGTGCTTCGTCTCGTGCATGAAATCGAACGACGCCGGGCGCGCGAACAGGAACTTCTGGAGGTCATGCGCCAGTTACAGGAAGCCAACCAGATGCTGTTGCGGCTCTCCTGCCTCGACGGCCTCACTGGCATTACCAATCGACGGCAGTTCGACGATTTTCTCGATCAGGAATGGCGCCGGGCCGCTCGCGAATCGACCCCGCTCTCGCTCATCATGCTCGATATCGATTTCTTCAAGACCTATAACGACAGCCATGGCCACCAGGCCGGGGACGAGTGCCTTCGCCAGGTTGCGCAACTGATCTCCAGCCACGTCAACCGTCCCGGTGACTTGGTCGCGAGGTATGGCGGCGACGAGTTCGTGATCGTGCTGCCCGGCACAACCGTGGATGGCGCGGCACAGGTGGCCGATACCCTCAGACGGAAGGTCTGCGAGGCGGAGATGAAACACCCGAACGGGGATCCCGTGACCATCAGTCTGGGCTTCGCGAGTACGGTGCCGAGCCGCGTCGCAGCCCCTACTGATCTCATCCGCGCGGCCGACCAGGCGCTCTATCAGGCGAAACAGGAGGGGCGCAACCGCGCGAAACAAGCCGGCGTGCTGACCCTCGTGCACCACACTCATAAGGACTGATAGCATCGCCGTCGCGACGACCGTACCGGCTCCACCGACTCGCGACACGAGGCTGTCCGCTGGACTGAAGACGACCGGACGACGACATGGCGAAACGCACCTCGCACAGCAAACGTACGGCAGACACTGCTCAGAAGCGCACCCCACGAACCACGTCCAGACCGCTCACCGCCCTCCAACGCGAACAAGCCGCGCGCCGTCGCGCTGAGCGCGCCCTCGAACGCGCGTCCCAGGAACTGGAACGCCGCGTCGAAGAACTCCAACGCGCGAAAGATGCGGCCGACGTCGCCAATCGAGCCAAGAGCGAATTCCTGGCGAGCATGAGCCACGAAATCAGGACGCCCATGAACGCCATCATCGGCATGGCGGATCTGTTGTGGGAAACCACCCTGACTCCGGAGCAACGAAAATATCTCCGGATCTTTCGCCGCGCGGGAGCAAGCCTGCTCAGTCTGATCAACGACATCCTGGATCTCTCGAAGGTCGAGTCCGGCCGTCTCGATCTCGACAGCATCGACTTCGACCTCTCGGAATTGATCGACAAGACGAGCGAGATGCTGGCGCTGCGGGCCAATGAAAAGGGGCTTGAACTCGTCTGTCACCTGGCGAATGACGTGCCCTGCCACCTGATCGGAGACCCCAACCGGCTCTACCAGATCCTACTGAACTTGCTTGGAAACGCGATCAAATTCACGGAGAAGGGATCGGTGGTCATGACCATCACCAACGATCCCGATCGGCAGGTCCCCGGCGCGATCCGATTTTCGGTGACCGATACGGGCATCGGAGTTCCGCACGACAAGCTCACGGCCATCTTCGATACCTTTACCCAAGGGCACAGCACGATCGCACGCCGGTACGGGGGCACGGGACTCGGACTATCGATCTCCCAACAGCTTGCCACGCTCATGGGTGGAAAGATCTGGGTTGAGAGCACACTCGGCAAGGGAAGCACATTCCACTGCGCGGTGCAGCTCGGCGTGCAGACCGCGCCGGCGCCCTCCAAGATGTCTGGCGCGCTGAATTTGAGCAGTGTCCGTTGTCTCGTGGTCGATGACTACCCCACCAACCGGCTGATCCTGCGAGAAACACTCTTTGCATGGGGCGCCTCGGTGGTGGAAGCAGACAGCGGCGAACAGGCCATGGAGACACTGGAAGCCTCGATCAAATCTGAGACGCCCTTCGACCTGCTCCTCCTGGACTGCCGTATGCCAGGAATGGACGGATTCGAAGTCATCGAGCGCATCCATGCCGACCCGCGGCTGCATGACCTCACGATCATCATGCTCGCGTCCGACCGGTGGGCCGACGACATTGCCAAAACCTACGATCTCGGCCTGGGCGGGTATCTGGTCAAGCCGATACGGCGTTCTGATCTCCAGCAAACCATCAGCATCGCATTGGGACGCAGCAAACGTGTCCTTTCTCCGTCCGGACCCGACGCGCTGCCTCCCGCCGAATCCCAGGGACGCTCGCTCCGGATTTTGCTGGTCGAAGATTCGCCGGACAATCAGGTGTTGATCCAGTCCTATCTCAAGAACACCACCCATCGGCTGGACCTGGCGGATAACGGACAAATCGGCGTCGCGAAGTTTCAAAACGGCCACTACGACTTGATTCTCATGGACATGCAGATGCCGGTCATGGACGGGATCACCGCCACACGCACCATCCGGCGTTGGGAGCAGGAACAGGGCCTGCCCGCAGTTCAGATCGTCGCGCTGACCGCGTTGGCACTGAAAGAAGAATCGGCACGAATTTTCGAAGCTGGTTGCAACGCCCATATGACCAAACCGCTGAAGAGAACGACACTCCTGGAGTTGCTCTCGGCCTACGAAAAGACGCGCGCGCAATGACGCCATCGCACCCTGAGGCCGGCCAGGCCAGAATCCTCGTTCGCATCGATCCCGACCTTGAAGCGATCGTGCCCGGCTTTCTCGCCAACCGGCGGCGGGACCTCACCACGATCGACGCCTGCCTGAAACAGCGAGACCTTCGAACGATCAGCCTTCTGGGTCATCGCATGAAAGGCGACGGCGGAGGGTATGGATTCGAGGAAATCAGCACCATCGGCGATCGCATGGAACAGGCAGCGCTGGCACAAGACCTCGCTGCTTTATCCGATCACATCGAACATCTGAGAAATTTCCTGTCCCGCGTCGAGATCGTCTACAGTCGCTGATCCCCCCACATCCTCGTCAGCTATTTTTCGCAGTTTTCCCTTAACAATATTCATTGCCGATACCCGGGTGGCGATTTACCTAGCGCAAGTCTGGAACCAGGATGCGCTTCATCGGCGGGAGGGGCTGACTTTGGTCGCCAGACGAGCATAACTTGGATTAGTAGGGCAAGCGAATCACATCGCTCGGGGATTTCATCCTGCAAGAAAATCCGCGCCTACCGAACCCCGATTCCCGCCATTTCTGGCTTGAGCCAATCCCGCACGAGTACCGGTTCGTCGGCCGCGGTGAGTCGGATCCGCTTTTGACCACATAAGGCACAGGTCCACCGTTCAAACTCAATTTGGCCCGCGGTGTTGTCGGACACCCAATGGTGCTCGTGTGGTGTTCGTTTCGAGGGTCTGGCCCCTGCAGGGAAGGGGTAGGTCGCGATCACTTTTCCGTTCAACATGAGGCGAAGATACCGGAATCAACCGGCGAGGTGGATTAGGAAGATCCCTGGTTGTTGATGGCCCGCCCCCTCAATGCACGACCATGGCCGACACCTGGGTCTGTTGAGGGAAGGATGCACCGAAGAATGGTGACCTACGACTCGCTTCGGCATGCCCATCGAACCACTCGAGATCATAACGATCACCGTGGTCAAATTCTCTACGCAGGTTGCACAGAGACAGGAGTCCGGCAAATCCTTCGACCCGGAGTCGTTGGTCATGAAAGATGGTCGTCTCGACTTGAAGGGTTTTCTCTCGTGAGCCGTCAAACGGTACAATGACAAACACGTGATAGCGATCCCCGACTTGTCGTGACAGGACACTGGCCAACGGAAAACTGCGCACGAGATATCCTATCAACACCGTAAGTTTGTCCTCCGCACTTCGGTCATGATACCAAGCCATGGTCGTCACCTCCCTCTTCTCATGTGACTTGTAGGTATGATACGGCTCCCCGCTCGCCTATACACCTAGGGAAACCGCTGGAAAGCTTTGTGAATCGCTTTCATTCTGTCTAGGCTGTAATGGCACTGAAGTAAACTAAGGGCTCGTATCAACAACCGTGAGTCTAAGACCGGGCTAGATCACCTGCTGAAAAGCGTACCGATTGGCAAGGCAACTGATGCGAGTGACGCATCACTTCACAAGGAAGCGGAGGCCATGAAAAGAGGTTGTCAGCGAAATTGACGAGACTAGACCAGCCGGCCCAAATGGTTCCTAAAGACGAGAAGAAGCTGGTCCAAGGGGTGAAGGCCGCCGAAGATGAGGGGAAACGAGACTATCGATTCACTGCCCGGAGAGATTCGACTGACTACCGGCAGGCCTGAGCGATCAAAGTGGTGGAGGGCAGGGGAGTTGAACCCCCGACCCCTACGTTGCGAACGTAGTGCTCTCCCAACTGAGCTAGCCCCCCACAACTCTCAGGCGCCATTATACACAACCGGAGCCCGGGTCTCCATACGAACTTATCGACGGTGAAGACTTTATCCGGGATTTTGAAATCCTGTCGCCGCCTGCCCTGTTTCCGCCACCGCGACTCGCCGCCCCTCCACGCGCAATTTGCCTTCCGCATAGAGTTGAATGGCACGGGGGTAGATCCGGTGTTCCTGTTCCAGGATGCGAGCCGCCAGGGTTTCCGGCGTATCTCCCTCACAAATCGGCACGGCCGCCTGGATGATGATCGGCCCCTCGTCGACCCCTTCGGTCACAAAGTGCACGGTGCAACCGGCGATTTTGCACCCATGGTCGATAGCTTTTTTCTGCACATCGAGGCCGGGGAACGACGGGAGTAGCGACGGATGGATATTCATCATCCGGTTCTCGTAAGCCGAGACGAGCACCGCGGTCACGATTTTCATGTATCCGGCCAGGAGCACGAGGTCCACTTCGTGTTTCTGTAAGACCTCCAGTACGGCCCGGTCATAGGCTTCGCGGCTATCGGGACGGCCGGCGAAGGGTTTTGGATCAAGCCATACTGCGGGGGCGCCATGTTTTCTGGCCCGCTCCAGTCCGCCGGCCGCCTGTTTATTACTGAGCACGACCGCGATCTCGGCCGATAGGCCATTGCCCTCTATCGCATCAATGATCGCTTGCAGATTAGATCCCCGTCCGGAGACCAGGACGCCAAGCCGCACCAGGCGCGGTGACTTACCCGACATATTCGACCACACCCTCGTCAGTCGTTTGCGCCACCATCTCGCCGATGTGGTAGGCCTGGTCGCCCAATTCGACGGCCTTGGCAATCACACGGTCGACATGCTCCGGAGCCACGACCAGAATCAGCCCGATGCCCATATTGAACACGCGGTACATTTCATCCAACGCGACCGCCCCGCGCGCCTGTATTGCTTGAAAAATCGGCAACACCGGCCAGGAGCCTCGCCGAATCCGCGCGCCGCACCGTGCCGGAAACACCCGCGGCAGGTTGTCGGTGATACCTCCGCCGGTGATATGGGCGATGCCCTTAATTGGAGCCGTCTCCATCAGCGACAGAATCTGTTTGGCATAAATCCGCGTGGGCGTCAGTAAGGTTTCGCCCAGAGGCCCGCCCAATTCCGGCACGATACTTTCGACCGTCAATTTGCTTCGCTCCAGAAGGACCTTGCGCACCAACGAGAACCCGTTGCTATGGACGCCGCTCGACGCGAGCCCGATGACGGCATCGCCTGGCGCAATCTGCTTCCCATCGATCATCTTCGGGCGATCGACGACTCCTACGGCAAACCCGGCAAGGTCGTATTCTCCGGCCCCGTAGAATGAGGGCATCTCGGCGGTTTCTCCGCCGATCAATGCACACCCTGCCTGGCGACACCCATTGGAAATTCCTCGCACAACCGCCTCTGCGGTCTTGATCGAAAGTTTTCCGGTCGCGAAGTAGTCGAGAAAGAAGAGCGGTTCCGCGCCACTGACAGCGATATCGTTCACGCACATGGCGACCAGGTCGATCCCGACCGTGTCGTGTTTATCCATAAGGAAGGCGATTTTGAGCTTTGTTCCGACGCCGTCAGTGCCCGACACGAGCACCGGGTCTTGATAGCGATTGGCGTGAAACCGGAAGAGGCCGCCGAAGCCGCCCAGATCCGTCATCACTTCAGGGCGAAACGTGGCCCGCACATGGGGCTTGATTCGCTCGACGAATTCATCGCCGGCATCGATATCGACTCCGGCATCACGATAGGTAGTCATTGGGGCCGCATCTTAACGAGCCGACTGATAGCGGGTCAACAATAGTCTCATGCCTTCACCCTCTTCGTGAGATGCATACGCTTGAAAATTACAGGGGCTGCTCAAACGGCTCATCCAACGAGGCCGCAGGCGAGAAAGAACCGGAGGCGTACCCCCTGGGGTACGTTGAGGATCGATTCGAGCCGAGAACGACGTTGGGGAGCTGTTTCAGCAGCCCGGTTACATCTCGGGGCGCATCTCGACATCCAACAACTTAATCTTTCGATGCAGATGGCTGCGCTCGATTTTGAGGTCTTCCGCCGTCCGCGAGATATTCCAGTGATGCTCACGGAGTTTACGGGCAATAAACTCCTTCTCAAACGCATTTCGCGCATCGCGGAGCGAGTCGTAAGGTCTGGTCAGCAGCGCATTGGCCGGTTGAGCGCCGGCAGCCGGTTGCACAGCCGGCATTTGGGGACGCACCTGCAACGCCACCGACGCATGCGAGGCTTCAATCACCGGCCCAGGCACCATGATCATGAGCCGCTCGATCAGATTCCGCAGTTCACGGATATTGCCCGGCCACTCATAATGCATGAAGACGTCCATTGCTTCCGGTGACACCTGCTTGATCTTCAAGCCCTGTTCCTCGGCATGCACACGCAGGAAATGTTTGACCAGCAAGGGAATGTCCTCCCGGCGATCGCGCAGGGTCGGCACCACGATGGGCACCACGTTGAGCCGGTAGAACAAATCTTCCCGGAATGTCCCCTTTTCAATCTCCTGCAGCAGATCCTTGTTGGAGGCAGCCAGAACCCGCACGTCTACTTTAATCAGCTTGGTCCCGCCGACCCGCGTGAACTGCTGCTCCTGCAGGGCTCGCAAGACCTTGGCTTGAGTGCTCAAGCTCATGTCTGCAATTTCATCCAGAAACAACGTACCGCCGTCGGCCTGCTCGAATTGCCCGCGCTTCATGGTGGTCGCGCCGCTGAACGCTCCCCGCTCGTGACCAAACAACTCGCTTTCGATCAAGGTCTCCGGAATCGCGGCGCAGTTCACCGCCACAAACGGCCGATTCACCCGCGGGCTGTGCTGATGAATGGCCCTGGCAACCAATTCCTTGCCGGTGCCATTTTCGCCTCCGATCAACACCCGGCTGTTGGTCGGACCGGCCGTTTCGATCAGCTGCTTCAGCTGCTGCATGACCGGCGCCTGCCCGATCAGCTCGAACTTCCGCTCGACCTTCGTGCGGAGCGTGCGATTTTCCTGCTCGAGCCGGTGTTGATCCAACGCATGCTTGACCCGGAGCGTCACGTTTTCGAGGGAGAGCGGCTTTTCAATGTAGTCGTAGGCGCCCAGCTTGATCGCCTTCACGGCGGTCTCGATGGATCCATGCCCGGACATCATCATCACTTGCGTGTTCGGCACCAATTCACGCAACCGCCGGAGCGTCTCCAGGCCGTCCATGTCAGGCATCCAGATATCCAACATCATCAGTTCGGGCGGATTGACGGCACAGACCTTGAGCGCCTCAATGCCGCTCTTGGCCACACTCACGTCATACCCCTCGTCCTCCAGGATGCTGCTCAGGGAGTTCAGGATGGAGACTTCGTCATCGACAATCAGAATCGAGGCAGACATGCATCCCCCAAATACGAAGTAGATCCCGGCGATGTGACGATCAGGCGACTGTCCGCGGCTGCCGGAGCGTTCTACACATCACCACGTCGATCGTTGCGCTACACCGGCAGTTCGAAGGTGAACAAGGCCCCCTTGGGCTGATGATTGCCCGCATGAATCTGGCCATCGTGATCAGTCACAATCCGCCTCACGATCGCCAGCCCCAAACCGGTTCCGGTTTTCTTTCTGGAAAAATAGGGTACGAACAGTTTGTCTTGATCTTCCGGCGCGATGCCGGTCCCTTCGTCCGCCACCGTCACGACCGCCCGGCGCTGCTTGGTATCGTAGCGAGTCGTGATCCAGAGCCGCCCCTTGTGGTTCATGGCATGAATGCCGTTATCGCACAGATTGACCAACACCCGCTTGATCTGCTCGCGGTCGAAACTGAACGGAGGCAAGTCGGGATCCAGCGACACCACGCATTCAACTTCACGATGCGCGCTCTCGTACAACGCCACGACTTCCTTTACCACATCATCCAGCGAGCTGATCGTCATATGCGGAGCGGGCATACGCGCAAACTTCGAGAATTCATCCAGCATTTGCTTGAGGCTGCCGACCTCGTTCACGATAACCTGGGTGGATTCGTCGCAGATCCGGTCGAAGTCCGGCGCCTTATCCTGGAATTTTTTCCGCAAGCGCTGCGCCGACAGCTGAATGGGCGTAAGGGGATTCTTGATCTCATGCGCGATCCGCTGCGCAACTTCTCGCCAGGCCGCCGCCTTCTGCGCCTTGATCAATTCCGACAGGTCTTCAAAAATCAGCACGAACCCGAGATCTTTATTCGACTCATCCTTCATCCGCGAGCAATGCACGCCGATGGTCAGGAACCGCCCCTGCAGATCCAGCTGCCCCTCCAGCGCGATGTTATCCCGCTGATCGGCCAGCATGCGGTCGTAGACCGATTGAAACAGGTCGAGCTTATATTCCTTGAACACCTCATTGGCGGACCGGCCGCGAAACCGGTCAGCCCATAACCCCAGCATACGCTCCGCAGAAGGATTAAACGTGGTGACGATGCCCTGCCGGTCGATCGACAACAGTCCGGCGGCAATCGTATCCACCACCGTTTCGATATAGGCGCGCCGGCGATCGAGTTCGAGGTTGGATTGGCGGAGCGACACGTTAGCCTCCTCCACCTTGGTTTTGCTGCTCTGCAAGTCGGCCGTCATGCGGTTGAAAGACTCGACCAGGGTGCCGATTTCATCGGTGGCCTTGGCTTCGATGCGAACCGACAGATCACCCTGCGCAATGGCTTCGGTGGCTTCGGCCAACCGTTGAATCGGCACGGTAATACCGCGCGCCACATAAAACCCGAACCAGGTGGCGCTGAACAGAATCATGACCGTGATGACCGCCACCAGCAGATAGGCTCCGGCCTTGATGGGGTTCTTCATCGCCTTCATCTGCTTGTATTCGGCATATTGTCGGCCGATGCTCTCCATCTTGCCGAGCAGGGATTCCGGCACATAGGCATCCACCACCACCACGCCGTCGATTTCTCCTCGGCGTACGCTGGAGGCGATCGGCACGCCGGCCCTCACGAGCCGACCCGTCTGAGCCTCCTGCACCGAGGTCAGCTCCTGCTTGCCGTTGATCACCTGCAACACCAGCTGACCAATCGGCAGATCCAGCACCGTCACCGGCACTTCAGGATCCAGAGCCTTGGTCAACGTTTCCATCTTCGCGGAGAAGACTTCGATGCCCGCCGTGGCATATTCGGCTCGCTTCCGGGCGATTGCCGCGACCAGCAAATCCCGCTGCTCCGGCAGTAACAGTTCCTCGCGAAAGATCTCATGGCTGATGGCGCGTGCGCTATTGATCGCCAGCGACACATGCCCGGCATGGTGCATGCGTGCCACCTCATAGGAATCCTTCATCACATGTTCGATCTGATCGTTGAACCAGACATCGACGGCCTTGTTGACCAACCCGCTGGCGACCAGCGCGAGCAGTACGGTGGGAATCAGGGAGAAGCCGATGAAGGCCGCGACCAACTTGGCCCGGAATCCCGATCCCACGAGCCTGTGCCGCCGTTCAAAGTAGGCTTTGATGAGGTTGCGGGAGAGCAGCAGCGTGAGGACAACGAACCCGATCAGATCGAGATTGACCAGCAGCAGCACGAACGCATAGCCGGTGCTGGGCAGAAAGGAATCGGACTCCTCCCCGACCGGTACGGCCATTTGTGCGTAGTAGAAGGTGAGCGCCAGACAGGGCAGCAAGAGGATCAGCACGATCCAGACCGGGCGGACATGGCGCTTGCGCCGCTCGCTCTCGATCGAGGCAGGCGACGATGGCTCCCGCTCGCGCAGCACGCCCGGGGGGATGAGCTTGGTCATGTCCGTCGATTCAGGCATCGGCGCTACTCCGACTCATACCCGGTCCATTCGATCCTGCCTCACTATAACGAATTCCGGGGGGAGTCTCAAAAGCCCGATCCGACCCCTTCCGACGTCCCGGAGCAGGACAGGCGAATACAGAGAGGCTCATGGGCGCAGGCTCAACCGGGGAAGGACGGGGAACACAGGACAGGAGCACGCTGCGGGAAGTCACGAGCTACGGGGTGTGGAGCGATGATTTCCCGGAGGTCAGGCTCACGAACTTCATCCTCAAGGCGTAGAGCATGTCTTTCATCACAACCTGCTCGTCCGGCGTGAGGTTGCCCCGTGTTTTTTCTTCCAGCATAGACAGAAGATCGATGATCTCCTTCGCTTGCGGAAGGTTCAACGGCATCGACGGCTGCTGGGGATCTAATTGCTCCCCCATGAGCATCAATGCCGAGCTGCCCATGGAGATGACAAACGAGGAGAAATTGACCGGAAGATGCCCTGCATGGCCATGCTCCTCCGCGTGCTGTTGCGGCTCGGCCGGCGCTGGTTCGGGGGCAGAAGGCTTGGATGCCGATGCTGCCGCGGGCGCTTCTTCGCCTCGTCCTCGACGATCGCGGATGACGAATCCCTGGTCCTTCTCATCACCCATAGACATTTCCTCCGATCAACCGCCCGTAAAATGCAGGGCCGTACCCTACCATAGCCCTTGGAGACGCGCAAGGCGGCCGGCCCCGTTGAAGGTGACGAAAAACTCAGTTAGAGTGACGCCACGAGGGGGGTACGCATGTCCGAACGTTTCGATAAAGTCGTGGCCATTATGGCTCAGCTCCGGGCACCAGGCGGCTGCCCGTGGGACCGGAAGCAGACCCATGAATCCCTCAAGCCCTATTTGATTGAGGAAACCTACGAAGCCCTCGACACCATCGACCGGCGCGATTTTCCTAAACTCAAGGAAGAACTCGGCGATGTGTTGCTCCAGGTGTTATTCCATAGCCAGATCGGAGCCGAAGCCGGCACCTTCACCATGGATGAGGTGCTCGAACAACTCGGCGACAAGCTCGTGCGCCGGCACCCGCATGTCTTCGGTGATGCCGCAACGGGGGCGCCGAGTCTCAACTCCGACCAGGTGGTTCATCGTTGGGAGGACATCAAGCGGGCCGAACGCAAGAATGCCGGAAAACCTGATTCAGTCCTCCACGACATTCCTCAAGCGTTGCCCGCCCTGCTGCGCGCCTATCAAACCCAGGTCCGCGCCGCGCGAGTAGGGTTCGACTGGCCGGACAGCCCGCAAGGCCTGGCCGCAGTCCTCGCCAAGGTCGAGGAAGAAATCGGCGAACTCCGCAAAGCCGTCAGCGATGCGGCCGTTCCTACGGCACCGTCGGAGCCCAAACCGGAACCGACGGCGGAAATGGCGGCGGAAATGGGCGACCTGCTCTTCTCCTTAGTCAACGTGGCCCGCCACATTAAAGTGAATCCTGAAGAGTCACTGCGCCAGGCGACGAATCGATTTACGTCACGGTTCCAATTCATCGAGCGTGAAGCGGCGCGCAGCGGGCGCAGCGTGAATGACCTGACCACCAGCGAAATGGACCACTACTGGGACGCAGCCAAACGGGTGGAGGCGGCCGGCCCCGTTGCGGCAACCGCCCCGCTCACTTCTCCCACAGAACCATCTCAGACTCCCCGATGAGCAGCGAACAGAATCCATACGAAGAAGGCAAACGCGCGGGGCTCCATCCGCTCCTCGTCCTCTTCGGCGTCATTCTGATCATGTGGCTGCTAATCAACCTTGCCGTGCCCAGCGGCAAGCAGAAGCAGGCGGCCGGACCGGAAATTTCTCAGCTGGTGATCGAAGATCCGGATGCCACCCCGGTGATGTACAAAGTCCAGACGACCCTGACGGAATTCAACGCCGTCAGCATCGTCGTGCCGGCGCAGGTGACGACCAGCCAGGTCGTCGGCCTGTTGAAGCAATTCAAGCAGGCTCGGCTGGACCAGACGCTTCCGACCATGCTGCCGGCTACCAGCCCGGGCCACAAGCTGGGGGACCAAGCCGTGGCCGATCTGTACATTTTTTCAGACCCCAAGTATGCGTCGGCAGAAGTCGTCGGCACTTTGGCCCGCGGAGCCCATGCTCCGGGCAATCTCTACCCGCAAGCCATTCCCTTTGAAGAAGCCATGGAGCAGGTGCGCGGACATTATCGGATCGATCTGAACGATACGAGCAATCCCGATACTGGAGCCATCGGATTTGCCGATGAGTCCGGCGTGCACAGCAAACAATATCGGCGCATTTTTTAGGCCTCTACGCCGAAACCCCTCGACTGACGCGCCTTCGCTATCCCCAGGCCAAAATCGATCAACAGATATGCCCCTAGGGGTTTTCATCTTCTACCGCATCTAGTGGCCTGCCACGCCACCACCCCCAATGCCTAAAACTTGTGCAGGCCGCTGAAGGGCCGCTCTACTAAGGGTCCTACGACGGCAGGAGGCGCCTATACACACGCTTATCCACAGATTCTGTGTGTGAGAAAATGAGTAACCGATACTCCGCCGGATTACTCCGAAAGCAGCGTCAACACACAGTCAGGAGTTGGGACAGGAAGACTCTCAGGCTCAACGGGAGGCCGGAGAGAGGGGGATGGGATCAGGACTCACGCCAGCGAGTCTGGCGAAACCAGGAACCGCACCGGCAAGTCGCCGGTGAATTAGACGGCAAGACCGATCGTATTCTTGATCTCAGTCCGCAGCTTATCCTGTTCAGCCTGGATCCATGATTCCAGTTGCGGAAAGTAGTGCGAGAGGGGTCCGGTAAAGGGTGGCACCAGCACATCACCCCGCTCCTTCAACCAGCCTTCGGCCTCGGCAATCCGGAGCTTTTGATCGCCGATCTTGCGCGAGAGCAGCTTGTTCAGCATGAGCTGCTGACCGGGGCTCCCAGTGACCGCTCCCATCAGTTTCACTTTCACATATTGCAACTCTTCCGTCAGTGCAATCTTCACCCGAACCGCGTGGGTTGCAGCCCACGTGGCCCGTTGAATGGAATAGTCATAGGAAAATACCGGCTCCCTCGGCTCACGAAAGGGGCCGGTCACATCGGAGATCACCAACTGATCGTTCAACATCTGCCTGTTCCTTCTTGCTCATGCACTAGATGTTTCAAATCTTACGCCGTTGTCCCTTGCAGATACCGCAATGTCTGCGCCGCCGTCTCCGCCCCGTCCCTGATACAGTCGGGAATGCCCACTCCGCGATAACCGGCTCCCGTGATGGCCAGGCCGCCGAACCGCGAGAGCGCCGCGTCGAGCTGTGTCAGCCGGTCAAGATGCCCGATCGTGTACTGCGGCATGGCCCGATGCCACCGATTCACTTCCACATAATGCGGCGTGGCCTGCAAGCCCACGATCGACGCCAATTCCTCCCGCACACAGCGGACCAACGCTTCATCGTCCTGCTGCAAAATGGCCTCTCGGCCCACCCCGCCGAGATAGCAACGGACCGAGACTTCCTCCGGCGGCGCACGATGGGGCCACTTGATCGAGGTCCAGGTGGCGGCGATCAGATCACGGCCTTCAATTCGCGGCACGACGAAACCGAACCCTTGCAGCCTCGTGCCCACGGACGAGGACGGATAGACGAGGGAAATGGTCGCCGTCGAGGCATAGGGAATCGTTTCCATCAATCCAGCCGCCAGCGGAGTCAAGGGCCGAACCAGGTCGGCGCTCACGTAGGCCGGCGTCGCCAGAACCAACGCCTCTGCCGAGAGCGCCGTCCCATCGGAACAGATTACATCGTACATCCAACGTCCGGCCTGGTGCGAACGTACCCGTAACGCCTCAGCCTGGACTCCTGCCTTGAGCGTGCCTCCGCGCTCCGTGATCCGGGCCGTCAGTCCGGCCACCAGATCGGCCAACCCGTTCTTGAGCGTCACAAACATGGTGTGGCGAGGACGCTCGCCGGAACTTTTTTGCGCCCGTGCGCGACGCGCCGCCATCATGCCGCGAATCACGCTGCCATGCGCCTGCTCCAATTCGTAGAACCGCGGAAATGTCGCCCGCAGGCTCATCTGCTCGGCATCGCCTGCATAGATGCCGGCCATCAAGGGTTCCATGACCCGTTCGCAGGCATGGCGCCCGAACCGGCGACGAAAAAATGACGCGAGCGATTCGTCTTCCGTGGACCGCCGGGGCGGAATGAACACGTCGCACCCCATTCGAGCCAGATCAAGCCACGACAACAACCCGCTGCGAAAGAACGGCCCCAACTGAGTCGGGGTAAACGTCACAAGCCCTTCCGGCAGTTCGTGTAACTGCCCACCCCTCAGCACACTCGCCTTTTTCTCAACCGGGTTGGTGTTGATGAGTTGATTGTCGATCCCCAGGCGGCGACAGAGTTCCATCCCCCAAGGCTTCTGAGAGAGGAACGAGTCCGGCCCTGCTTCCATCACCAATTGGCCGACCCGATGGGTCACAATTTTTCCACCCCAAGCCGGCGCAGCGTCGAGGATGGTGCAGGAAAGGGCCACCTCAGCCGCCGCGGCCTGCTCCAGCAGAGCAAGGGCCGTAGAAAGGCCTGAGATGCCTCCACCGATAATGACGACTGACCGTGAAGTGCGCGCCACAGGTGGTGCCGCTAATTGAGAGTGAACCAATGCGGTAAGGCCATCGGAAGAATTCGCGCCTCAGCATAGTCGACACGTGAATCCCGACGGAGGGTCAACATAGTCTTGAAACACGACCGCAACCGGCGATGCGGTGCATCGCACATGGCTGGATACCTCAAACCTTGGGACAAAGCGAGAGCAACCTTGCAGGCTTTTTTCAACATCAGCTATGAACCAGCGAAGACTCGTGCGCGTCCACGACCGACGTCAGGATCTCGATCAATGGAGCCGAGGCGTTCAACATGGGTGTCCGTTCCAGATGTAGGCCCTTCGTCCGGGCCAACTGCGTGAGTTCGATATCAACATCGAAGAGGGTTTCCACATGGTCGCAGATGAAGCCGATGGGCGCCACCAGCACATAACGATGGCCCTCTTGAGCCAATACATCCACCGTCTCTTCGACCGAAGGCCCCAGCCATTTCTCGCCGGACCGCCCCTGACTTTGATAGGCAAACCGCGTCGGCTGATTTCCGAGTTGCCCGCAAACCGCCCGGACCGTCCCTGTGACCTCGTCCGGATAGGGATCCTTCATCGCCACCACCCGTTCCGGCAAACTATGGGCCGTAAAGAGAACGGGCACCTGCTCGCGCACCGCCGCCGGAAATTTCTCTAGCGTGCGGCGAATGTTCTCGACAATCGCAGCGATCAACAGCGGATGCCGGTGCCAACTCGTGACGAAACTGATCGGCGTCTCATCGGCGAGTTCAGTCCTGGCTTCCTCGACCTTTTTCACATAGGCGCCGATGCTGAGAGAGGAATATTGCGGCGCCATGCATAACCCGACAATCCGGTCCGGACCGTCTCGCAACAATTCGGCATAGGTTGCCTTGATGAACGGATGCCAGTGCCGCAGCCCCACGTAACATCGATAGCGCGTTTCGCCGGAGCCGTTCAGCCGCTGCTCCAACGCCGTCGCCACATCGCGCGTTATCGCGAGCACGGGGGATTTTCCGCCGGTCACACGGTACCGCGTCCGGATTTCCTCCACGAGCTCAGGAGCTGTGGGCCGCCCGCCCCTGACATCCAGCAGATACGGCTCCACGTTTTCCAGACTGTCGGGGCCACCCATGGCCATCAGCAACAGGGCGACTGATCGTGGCGATGCGGACATTCCAGCCTTCATCTCCCGCTACCACGACGCGCCTCGCGCGAGTCATGAGGCTGCGTAAGCAGAGAGACGACGCGATTCACCAGCCTAGCGGGCGCTCAACTTATGGACCAGATCAATGGCCGCAGCGACATGCTCCACCGGTGTATTGGGAAGGATCCCGTGCCCCAGATTGAAGATGTGCCCAGGCCGCCCACCGGCTCGACGGAGAATGTCCGTCACGCGTCGCTCAATTTCATGGACCGGACCGAACAACGTCACCGGGTCGAGATTTCCCTGTACGGCGCGATCGTAGCCCACCATCGCCCAGGCCTCGTCGATGGGAATCCGCCAATCGATTCCGATCACATCCCCGCCTGCCTGGCGCATCGACCTGAGGATGGCTGTCGTGCCGGTCCCGAAATGAATGAGGGGAACACCTTCGTGCTTGAGGCCGTCAAAAATCAGCTGCACATGCGGCATGACATACTCGGCATAGTCGCCGGCCGAAAGACACCCGACCCAGCTGTCAAAGAGCTGCACGGCCTGGGCGCCGGCCTTGATTTGACGACGGAGGTATCCGGTGATCACCCGCGCAAATTTATCCATCAGACGATGCCAGACGTCCGGCTCGCTGTACATCATCTGTTTCGTATGGATGTAGTTTCGCGAGCTGCCGCCTTCAATGGCGTAACTCGCCAAAGTAAACGGTGCGCCGGCAAACCCGATCAACGGCACCCGTCCGGCCAGCATTTTTCGGGTGAGACTGATCGCATCCATGACGTACTGGAGGTCGCTGTCATCGATCAGCTTGAGCCGCTCCACCGCCGCCCGATCCCGCACGGGATTGTGGATGATCGGCCCCTCCCCCTCCGCAAACTCCAGGGACAGTCCCATCGGTTCCAAAGGAAGCAGAATATCGGCAAAAATAATGGCCGCATCGAGCGCAAACCGGTCGATGGGCTGCAAGGTAACCTGCGCGGCCAGTTCAGGCGTTTTGCACAGTTCGAGGATCGAGTGTTTTTCCCGCAATCGACGATACTCGATCATATAACGGCCCGCCTGGCGCATGAACCAGACCGGCGTACAGTCTACCGGTTCGCGCCGGCACGCTTTGAGAAATCGATCATTCATAGTGGGGCGCATTTTAGAGGGGCAGTCAGAACAGAGTCAAACAATCTTGTGCGAACTCGAACGATGAGAAGAAGATGCCGGCCATGGTCCGGTAGAGGAGGCTCCGGACCTACGATCCATCGGCCGTGAACCATCCCGCCGCACAAGCCAAAAAATCTCACGACAATTGCCAGCAAATCTGTGTATAATGCTGGCACGTGTCTGTAAGCCTGAGTCACCTGCACTCACTGATCGACACGATCCAAGAGCATTTAGCGGCCTGCCTCATCGTTTCACTCGCAAGCGCCGCAACGATTCAGTCACGCATTGCAACTACGGCGCGACCCCTCGGTAACGCATCCTTGATTCGCACAATTGTGGAGGTGGCATGAGTAGTGATCTGCATCCGCTCACCTTACCCGAAAACGGTGAGCTGTCCAAAACCGACGAACAGCCTGCAGCAGCAGAGGCTGCAAGCCATACGCCCTGGCTGACGGTCATGCACTGGTTCGATTCCTGGGCCGGTATCGAAAACATGAAAACCGATGCGGCCCCCGCCACGGTGGACTGGTTGCGGGCTATTCCCCTCATCACCGTCCACTTGATCTGTCTCGGCGTGTTCATCGTCGGCTGGAGCTGGGTCGCGGTCGGCGTCTGCGCCGCCTTTTACTTTGTGCGCATGTTTGCCATCACCGGGTGGTATCACCGCTACTTTTCCCATCGCACATTCAAAACCTCGCGCGCCTGTCAGTTTGCCTTTGCGCTGCTCGGTTCGTCCTGCGCCCAACGCGGGCCCCTCTGGTGGGCCGGCCATCATCGTCACCACCACATCTATTCGGACAAACCGGAAGATACCCATTCGGTGCGTCAGGGCGGATTTCTCTGGGCCCACATCGGCTGGATCAGCTCCAAGAAATTTTTCCCGCCGCGGCTGAAGAGCATCGGCGATTTCGCCAAGTTTCCTGAACTGCGCTTCCTGGATCGCTTCGATACCCTGGTCCCGACGATCTGCGGGTTCGGTATGTTCGGGCTGGGCAAGTTACTGGAAGCCTATGCGCCGGGACTCGGCACCAACGGCCCGCAAATGCTGATCTGGGGCTTCTTCGTTTCCACCGTGGCCCTCCTCCACGGCACCTGCACGATCAATTCACTGTCGCATGTGTACGGATCGCAGCGATACAAAACGGGCGATGACAGCAAAAATAATTTTATCCTCGCCATGATTACTCTCGGCGAAGGGTGGCATAACAATCACCACTACTATGCTGCCTCAACCCGCCAGGGTTTCTATTGGTGGGAAATCGACATCACCTACTACATGCTGCGAGCGATGCAGGCAGTGGGGCTGGTGTGGGATATTCGCGAAGTCCCGGCACACGTACGGGAAGGTAAGAGCAAACTCGCCTAACTGAACTCGGGGGCGGCCGCTACGGCCCGCCCCCGCATCATCGATCTACACCCATTCCGACTCATCTGCCGATCGAGACTTGCTTCGGTACTGCGGCGCCAAACGATCGCGAATCTCACGGCTCACCGCGTCGATCTCCGCCACCTCGGCCTCTGTCGCAATCCACGCATCCTCCGGCACCAGCTCAATGCGATAGTGATTCTTTCGCATGGAAAACCACTCGATATACGGGTGTGGTACCAGGTGCGGATGCGGATCGAACGAGATGAGGCTGGCATCGCCGACCTGCGGACTTTCAACATCCCCCAGCACCTGACCGGCAAGATCCTCGTCGGCGAACCGGCTGTTTTTGAATCGGATCACCTTGCCGGAGATTTCTCCCCGGCTGTTGCCCGCAAGATAAAAATCGATCGGCCCTAAGACCGCAAACGTGATTCGCCCGATTACCGTGCCGTCCTGCCGGTTGTCGAGAAATCCTTCCTGCACCCACCGGCTGTTTCCGAATTTTTGCGCCACGTCACCCTCCCTCTGAACGTACAGTCACCGGTTCCGGAGATGCCGAAGAGACGTCCCCGGTCGTCCAAGACCCGAGTAAGACGCCGCCCAGGATCAAAGCGCTGCCGAACCAGCCTTGCGCATCCAGATTTTCGCCCAGAAAATACCACGCGAGCCAAGCCGCCACGGCCGGCTCTACCGCAAACAACAACGCGACCTGCTGTGCGGGCAGGAGTTGCTGTGCCCACATCTGCACCGCAAATGCTCCGGTGGCCAGGACACCGGTGACCACCAGACCGATCACGAGGACGCGGCTCGGTTCAAACATGGCCGCGCTGGGCTGCTCCCACCACATTGCGGCCAGCATGGCCACGGTCATCATCACCAGCTGCCAGGCGAACAACGAGACCGAATCAGTGACCCTGGTATAGCGCTCCAGGCATACCATATGAGCCGCAAATGCCGCGGCGCTCCCGAGGGTCAGCAAGTCCCCCAGATTGGCAGAGGCCGCCGGCTTGACCAGAAACCACAGCCCGACCAACGCAATCCCATTGGACACCCACGTATGGGCGCCGAGCCGACGCAGGTACAGAGGGACAAAGACGACATACAGCACCGTGATGAACGCCGAATTCGACGCCGTCGTCAAATGCAGTCCCACCGTCTGCAACACATAGCCGAGAAACAGCCAGGCGCTTGCGATCAGGCTCATCCGCAACATGCCGGCGTCCCGCGTAAGCGCCCGCCGCATCAGCAACAGAACCGCAAACACCACGATCATCCCAAGGAGAAACCGTAAGAAGAGGAATGACAGCGGAGAGATTTGTTCAAGGGCGGCCTTGGTGGCCGGAAACGTCGCGCCCCACACAAAGGTTGTGAGTAGCAACGCAAGTTGAGGCATGGCTGAAAAAGTGATGACGGCTGAGTTATGAGCGGGAAGTCCGACCCGTTGACCCAACGGGCCACAACCAACCCGGCCCCTCAGAACGCACAACCACACTCAAATGGTTAGGGTTTGCAGAGGGCACACTTGCGTTCTTCGGTGGTCCCGGCCTGCTCCATGGCTGCAAGCGCGCGCTCCTTGTCGGGATAGTCGAACCAGCCGCCTTCCCAGAAATCACTGCCGGATATGCTGGAAGGAACTTCCGAGCAACGATCCCGATGAAGCGTCACTCGATCGATCGCGCGTGCAATGTGGATCCAATAGACCATGGTACCCCGTCGGACTCCGTCGTCATGACCGCCGCGGCTCAACCTACCACGCACCTCCCAGGGAGAGCAATGCGCAGAAGACACCGAGCCGCAACGGCCCCGTGACGGAGATAGCATTAGATTGTGGGATCAAACCAGGAGGTACGCGCTAGGGCAGGAGCTGCCACTCGTCCTTCTCGATCACGGTCTTGACGCCGGTTTCCAACTTCTTGACGTCTTTCTCTTCAAACAGGCGCATGTAGCGTTCGATCCGGTCGGGATCGTCGATGCGCTCTTCCTGCATAACACCGCCATTGCCTTTGTACTTCCGGATTAACAGGGGCATTTCAACCGCTCCTTGAATTGTGGCTCGCGTTTCGACACAAAGATTCGGTACAATAGTGCAAAGTTACGCACAGGGTCAAGCGTTTCCAAACAGAGAATCGCTTTATCTCGCCCAGCCCGCCAGGGGTCGGCTATGGAGCGCAGTCTTCTCCAGTCTTAAGGAGTCGGCAATGCCGGTCTACGAATATCGCTGCGAACAATGTACCAATCAGTTCGAGGCTACCCAATCCATGCATGCCCGGCCGGAAGATACGGTGTGCCCGAAATGTAACAAAGTCGGCGCGACGCGGATGCTTTCGGCCTTCGCCTCGAAAGTAAAAGGCAGCCACAAGCCCGGCTTTGAAGAGATAAAGGCCTACGACATGCTCCATGAGCGCATGGATCGGTTCTCCAAACTGCCTCCCGCCATGGGCAAACGGGTGGATGTGTCGCCGGAAATGATGTCCGGCGCCGTGACGCCGACGGAAGGCGCAGACACCTAAAGCCTGACACAACCCGAACGGACGACTCAGGGACGACAAGGAGTATCGTTCAGCATGTATTCCAGAATGAGCGCGTTCGTGTGCGCCGGGCTCTTCCTCCTCATCGGGTTGCCTGCGTCAGCCGAAGTGGCCGGTTCCATGGTCATCGCCGGGCACGGGCCCGAGCAACAAGTCATGGAATCGCTGGCCCATGCGTTCGAAAAAGCCAATCCCCGTGCCTACGTCGACGTCGTCTGGGACGACAATTCCAAACCACTGGATATGGTAAAGGCCGGGCAGGCGAAAATCGCCGTCACCGGCTCCCCCGACAATGGATTGCGAGCCTTCCAGATTGCATGGGACGGCATCGCCATTATGGTCCATCGGTCGAACTTCACCAAAGAAGTCACCAAACAGGAAGTCGCCGATCTCTTTTCAGGGAAATACAAGCTGTGGGCCGACCTGGGGGGCCCGGACACGAAGGTGCTCCTGATCGACCGGCCGCGCAATGAAAACAATCGCGACGCCTTTGAGCAACTCCTTGGCATCGCCGGCAAGATTCCCGACACAACCAAAGTAATCGCCAAGGACGAGAAAGTCATCAAAACGATTGCCGGCACCCTCCCGCCCAATTCGGCCGTCACATACCTCTCGCTTGGCCAGGCGTTGGAAGCCGTGGCCTCGGGCGTGCCGGTTCGCCTGTTGCCGGTCGACAAGATCGAACCGGAAACACCGACCGTCAAGGACGGCCGTTACTCGCTGCGCCGACCGGTCCTGTTGGTCTCGAACAATGACACAGATCCGCTGGTTGCCGCGTTCGAGCAATTCGCCCTCTCGGATGAGGGGCAAAAAATCATCAGCGAATCGTACACGCCGCTCCCGAAGACATCATCTCCCTAATAGGAGGCTTTCATGCGTACCCTTATGACCATCGCCCTCGGTTCCTCCCTCATGCTAGGCAACATGTTCGTGGCCGTCCCTTCGGGTCATGCCCAGGAAGGGGCCATGGTAGAAGGCGCCGGATATACCATGTTCAACACCGAATCCATCAAAGGATCCGATACCTCTAAACTCGAAAAGGATCCGATCTGTGACCGCTCCAAGCGCCCCTCCATCGGAAAAGTTGAGCCGGACGAAGCCAAACCGGGCGAGAAGATTACGATCAAAGGCGAAAATTTCGGCAGCAAAGAATGCTTCCACGGCGTGACGTTCAGCGCAGCGCCGAAGGACAAAATCGACTATCAATTCGTGAATGACACGACGATCGAGGCGGTCGTACCCGAGGCGAAAGCCGGCATGTCGTTCATCATCGTGGTGGCCGGCGGAGGCAGCGCGCAATCCAAACCGCTGCTCATTCAAGCCAAATAAATTCCTCCGGGCGGGAGGCGTATCACCTCTCGCCCGATTCGCTCCCGTCCGGGCCTCGCAGTTTCGCCCTCGTTCGTCTCGACAACTCTCTTGACCCTATGCTAGGTTACGCGATCTTTTTTGGAGGCGATCCAGAGGTGAGCTGCGGCTCCGAGCCTCGCGCAATCCCATCATGTTCCGGAAGATCCTTATTGCCAATCGTGGCGAAATCGCCATGCGCATCATCCGCGGCTGCCGCGAGCTTAACATCGCGACGGCGGCGATCTATTCTGAGGCCGACTCCTCCGGCATTTACGTCAAAAAGGCCGACGAGTCCTATCTCGTAGGGCCGGGACCCGTCAAAGGCTTTCTCGACGGAAAGCAAATTGTGGAGATCGCCAAGCGCATCGGCGCCGACGCGATCCATCCTGGATACGGGTTCCTCTCGGAAAACGCCAAGTTCGCCCGACTCTGCCACGCCTCCGGCATCACCTTCATCGGCCCGTCCCCGGAAACCATCGACCTGATGGGCAGCAAGGTCAAGGCCCGGCAGATCGCCCAGCAGGCAGGTCTCCCCATCGTCCCCGGGACCGAAGGCGGCATCACCACCGTCGAGGAAGCCCTGGAATTCACCAACCGCATCGGCTATCCGGTCATGATCAAGGCCAGTGCCGGCGGCGGGGGGCGCGGTCTTCGAGTCGTTCGTTCCGACCAGGAACTGCGCGAAAATATGGAAGTCGCGGCACGGGAAGCGCTGGCGGCCTTCGGTGATGGCAGCATCTTCATCGAGAAATACATTGAACGGCCGCACCATATCGAATTTCAAATCCTGGGCGACAAACACGGCAACATCATCCATTTGGGAGAGCGGGATTGCTCGATCCAGCGCCGCCATCAGAAGCTGATTGAAATCGCCCCGTCGCTCGTGCTGACCCCGAAATTACGCGCGCAGATGGGTGAAGCCGCCATTGCCATCGCGAAAGCCGTCAACTACGACAATGCCGGCACGGTGGAGTTCCTCCTGGACCATGAGGGCCACTTCTACTTCATGGAAATGAATCCCCGGCTCCAAGTCGAACATACCGTCACGGAACAGATCACGGCCATCGACATCGTACGCAATCAAATCTCGATCGCCGCGGGAAAGCCCCTGGAAATCCGGCAGAAGGATGTCACGCTGCAGGGTCACGCGATTCAGTGCCGCATCAATGCCGAAGATCCGCGCAACAATTTTATGCCGTGCACCGGCACCATCACCGCCTACCTGTCGCCCGGCGGTATCGGCGTCCGTATCGACGGCGCGGTCTATCGCGATTACACGATTCCTCCCTACTACGATGCGCTGCTGGCAAAACTCACGGTGCGTGGGCGTACCTGGGAGGAAGCGGTGAGCCGCATGCGGCGCTCGCTCGAAGAATATGTCCTCCGCGGTGTGAAGACGACCATTCCGTTCATGAAGAACGTGATGATGGAACAGGATTTCCAGGCGGGTCGATTCGACACGTCATACCTGGAGACCCATCCGGACCTATATCAATACGAAGAATCCGAGGAGCCTGAGGACCTGGTGCTGGCGATCTCCGCAGCGATCGCCGCCTACGAAGGACTCTGACCTCTCAGCCACCAGGCAAGCACCACCTCAACCCTGTCACGCGAGCGATTCCGCCGCCCCGAGGCCGCCAGTATGGCAACGAAAAAGACCAAGCAGCCCGCTCCGAAAAAAAGTGCCCCGAAGAAGAAGGCGCCCGCAAAAACCAGCCGGCCGGCTGCGGCACGTTCTGCCGTCACCGTGCCGTCTGCGAAACCGACGTTCAGTCTCACTCCGGCGCCAGCTAAGAAAATCTTACTGACGGAAGTCGCCTTGCGCGATGGGCATCAATGTCTTCTCGCCACCAGGATGCGCACCGAAGACATGTTGCCCATCGCTCAAAAGCTGGACTCCGTGGGGTTCTGGTCCTTGGAGGTCTGGGGGGGAGCCACCTTCGATACCTGCCTGCGCTTCCTCAAGGAAGATCCCTGGGAACGGCTGCGCGCGCTCCGTGCGGCCATGCCCAAAACGAAGCTGCAGATGCTGCTGCGCGGGCAGAACCTCGTGGGCTACCGGCATTATGCCGACGACGTGCTCGACAAATTTATTGAACGATCAGCAGCCAATGGCATCGACGTCTTCCGCATTTTTGATGCGCTCAACGACGTCCGCAACCTGGAACGGGCCATCCGGGAAGTCAAAGCCTGCGAAAAACATGTCGAGGCGGCGATCTCCTACACCACAAGTCCCGTCCATCGCCTGGATGGATTCGTGACGATGGGCAAACGCCTGGAAGACCTAGGCGCCGACACCATCTGCATCAAAGATATGGCCGGGTTGCTGGCCCCGATGGATGCCTATCGGCTGGTCAAGAGTTTGAAAGCGGCGGTTCGCGTTCCCATTCACCTCCATTCCCACTACACGTCCGGCATGGGCACGATGACGGCCTTGATGGCTGTGATGGCAGGGCTGGATCTGCTGGACACATCCATTTCTCCGCTGGCAGGAGGCGCCTCGCACCCGCCGACCGAATCGATGGTCGCCGCGTTACGCGGTACCCCTTATGACAGCCAGTTGGATCTCCAAGACCTCCAGCCCATCGCGGAGCATTTCCGGACGGTGCGACGAAAGTACCGGCAATTTGAAAGTGACTTCACCGGTGTAGACGCGGATATCCTGACATCCCAAATACCCGGTGGCATGCTCTCGAATCTCGCCGCGCAATTGGCGGAACAAAATGCGCTCGATCGAATGAAGGAAGTGATGGACGAAATTCCCCGTGTCCGCAAAGACATGGGATATCCGCCCCTCGTCACGCCGACCAGCCAAATCGTCGGCACGCAGGCCACGCTCAACGTGCTCACAGGCGAACAGGGCGAGCGGTATAAAGTCATCACCACGGAAACCAAGAATTACTTCCTGGGTCTCTACGGTCGGGCTCCCGGGCCGCTCGACAAGGAGATCATGGCGCGGGCGATCGGAGACGAAGAACTCGTGAAGGGCCGGCCTGCGGATCGGCTGGAATCGGAATTTGAAAAGCTCAAAAAAGATATGCCCGAGTCCGCGACCACGCTGGAAGACCAGTTGTCATTCGCCCTCTTCCCGGCCATTGCGCGAGACTTCTTTGAGGCACGCGAACGCGGCGCCCTGCAACCGGAGCCGTTGGAACCGACTGACACCAAGGGTCCCGCCGTGGCGCACGATCTTCACCTCGCTCCGGCTGAATTCAACATCACCGTGCACGGCGAGAACTACCATGTGGTCGTCTCAGGTTCAGGCCGCACCACCGACGGCCGCAAGCCCTACTACATCCGCGTCAACGACCGGCTGCAGGAAGTCTCTCTCGAACCGCTGCAGGAAGTATTGGCGGGCGTGCCGGAATCCCCCGAGGCCGGCAGCACGTCGAAGCCGAAACGTCCGAGACCGACGAAGCCCGGTGATGTCGCCCCTCCCATGCCAGGCCGTGTCGTCAAGGTGCTGGTGACGGACGGCGCACAGGTCAAAACGGGCGATCCGCTCCTCATCATCGAGGCCATGAAGATGGAAAGCCAGGTGCCGGCGCCGATGGACGGGCGGGTCACTGCCATCCTTGTCGCCGAGGGAGACAACGTCAAAATCGACGAAACCGTCATCCAACTGGAATAGCCGTGAGGCGCCCGGCGTGTCCCGCCCGGTTTGCAGCCGTCGCATCCCCTCACCTGGCGGCCTGGGTTTTTGCGAGTCTCCTCATGAGCGGTTGTGCGGCAACGCCGGATATTCCTCCCTTTTTCGACGCCATTCAGCGAATTCCTGTCCACACGGCTTCCGTCAACGGCCACCGCATCGCCTATCTCGACGAAGGTCAGGGCCCGCCGCTCATCCTCCTCCACGGTTACGGCGGCTCCATGTGGCAGTGGGAGTATCAGCAGCCTCTCACCGCGCAGTTCCGCGTGATCACGCCGGATCTGATCGGGTCCGGATTATCAGACAAGCCCGCCATCGACTACCGGCCCGAAGAATTGATCGATTCCATCCGCGGCCTGATGGATGAACTGGGGCTGCCGACCGCCACCTTGATCGGCAATTCCATGGGGGGCGGCGTGGCTATCGGTATGGCCCTGACCTATCCGGAACGGGTGCATCGCCTGGTGCTCATCGACGGCCTGCCCGATCATGTGCGCGAGCGACTCGTCAGTCCGTTGATGCAGCGGGCCATCAATACGCATGCACCAGCCTGGCTCGCCCGCTTTGGCGCACTCCTGTTCGGCAACCGTACCATGGAAGCCGTGCTGAAAGAGATCGTCTACGATCACCGCCTTGTGACGCCGCTGGTGCTTGACCGCTCGAACCGGAACCGGCAACGGGCGGATATGATCACGCCACTGCTCTCGCTCCGGAACAGCCTGCCCCTCTGGGAACAGCACTTTGCTCCGCGCCTGAAGGACATCCGGCAACCCACGTTGATTCTCTGGGGCGAGCATGACCGCCTCTTTCCCCCGCAGGTCGGACGCGACCTCCACACCACTATCCCGCACTCCGAGTTCATCGTGATTCCCGACGCCGGCCACATCCCGCAGTGGGAGCAACCGCAAGCCGTCAACCGGCACATCAAGGAATTCCTGCAACCTTGACAGTGTACTCAGCGGGCCATACAGTGGCAGTCTGAGTGATCGCATCCCATTTATCGATGGAGACTCCCTATGAGGCCGATCGGCGCAGCTGTGATCCATAGTTCCCTCGTCCCACGCCTTCTCCTCAGCCTGCTGTGTGTTGGGCTCGGAGCCTGCGGGACGCTGTCCAACCCGGGCAAGACTGACTTCTCATACAAAGATATGCCGATTGCAGACGGCAGCGCGGTGGCCGGAGAGGGCAACAATATTCTCTTTCAAGGCAAACCGCTGATGCTGACCGGCATGGGCATCAAGGTGGGCGACAAGCTCCGCGATGTAAAACTCTCCCAAACCGACTTATCGATGGTCCCGGTCAACGAGACCAAGGGGAAGGGTAAGGTCCGCATTATCAGCATCGTGCCCTCGCTCGACACGAAGGTGTGCGAACAACAAACCCACTATTTGAGCGAGAAAAACATGGGCCTTGATCGCATGGTCGAACTGATTACGATCAGCATCGATACCCCCTTCGCACAAAAACGTTTCGCGGAAGAAGCCAAGATCAACAACGTCACCTTCCTCTCGGATTTTCGTGCCGCCGATTTCGGCAAAGCGCACGGGCTTCTGCTCAAAGACCTGCATCTCCTGAGTCGCGCCCTGCTGGTCGTGGATAAGGACAACAAGGTGCGCTACCTCCAGATCACCCCCGAGTTGGCGCAACTGCCCGATCTTGAGGAAGCCTTCCGATTCGCGCGAAAACTCGTGACGGCCAGCTGAGGCTCGCGTCGGACCTGACGCATCACTTATATCCCGGCGCGACGCATTTGAGTGAAACCGGCGACTCCCCTGAGATTCACCTCACGCGTCACGGAGCTTGAGAACAACCGCCCCGGGCGAGCGGATCGCCTGCCACAGTAGGAGCGCACATGGCGCATTACGATCTGCTGGTAATCGGGACCGGCCCGGCGGGGCAAAAAGCCGCCATCCAGGCGGCCAAACTCGGCAAAAAGGTCGGCATCGTCGAACGCAAACGGGTCGTCGGCGGGGTGTGCACCAACACCGGAACCATCCCCAGCAAATCGCTCCGCGAAGCGGCCCTCTACCTCTCCGGCTTCCACCAGCGCAGCCTGTACGGCGCAAGTTACCGCGTCAAACAGGACATTACGATGGCGGACCTGACCTTCCGTTCCAACCACGTCATCACCCGCGAGATTGAGATCATCCAGAACCAGATGACGC
>VOPR01000036.1 GCA_009594995.1 Nitrospira sp.
ACGAAGGATTTCACGACGCGGATCCCTGCAATGACTTCTTCGACCAGCGTGCTGACGGAGGCGGTTTGGTCCTGGATCTTGGTGGACAGCGCCCGGAGTCGCCGACCGAACAGTTTGGCCACGACGACCAGCATCGGGAGCAGCACCAGAATGAGCAGGCAGAGTTGCCAGTTCATGGCGAACAGGAAGCCCGCACCGCCGATGAAGGTGACGATTTGTTTAGCGGCGTCGATGGGCGTATCGGTTACGACATTTTGGATGACGGTGACATCGTTCATGAGGCGGGACATCAATTCGCCGGTGCGGCGCTTCGAGAAGAAGTTGACCGACAGCGTCTCGAGATGTGCGAAGAGATGGATCCGGAAATCCGCCATCACCCGTTGGGAGACCCAGGCGGTGAGGTAACTGTGCCCCATCGAACATAACCCCTGGATCAAGACCAAGCCCAACAAGAGCAGGATCATTTCTGTCATGCGCGCGGCATCGTGCTGGACGGTGATGACGTCCCAGAGGGTGCCGCCTAAGCGAAGGAGGGCAAGGTTGATGGCGGCAACCGCCATGACCATGACGGCAGCCGCCATCATGCGAGGGACGTAGGGCTTGAGGAACGGAAAGAATCGTTTGAACGAGAACATGGTGTTACGACAATGGTTTCAGAGGGGGCAGGCCTGTAGCGTATCACCGTTGGTGGCGGCGATACGCATACGACATGACCTTCGTGATGAGGTGAGATCGCGCTAGAGCTGAGCGATTGACTCGATCAGGTTCTTATTGATCGCCACGAAGTCCGACCGATCCTTATCGTTGATCAACACGTCAGTCAGACTGATAAACAGCCGCTGCTCTTCGTTGATCGCGTCGGACACACGATTACGCATGGGCGGGATCAGGAAATCCCCGACGTAGATACAGTTCACCGTTCGAACGCGGATGCGAACTTTTTTTCCTTCGGGCACGGATCCCTCCGTCCATTATGTCGTGATGGGCTCAGCTCTTGCGACGCAAGAATTTCTGACGCCGGCGCAACTTCTTGTACTTGTGCTTGCGCATCTTCTTCCGGCGTTTCTTGAGGACACTCGCCATACGTTCAATCTCCAACTGCTAGGCGCGGGAGTCTAGTGGGTTTCGTTCCAAAAAGCAAGCCAAGATTCTGACGCTTTGTCGGTTGTCGTTTCGCTTGCGGGCATTGGGCCAGTGCGGTGTCGGGGCCGAGTCTGTTGCTTGACCTCTTTCTGTCAAGGTTCCTATACTGCGCCATGATCCACTCTGACGCAGTCCGGTGTGCTCGTATCACCCGCCTCTTTTTGTGTCTCCTGCTCGGTATGATCGTAGGTTGTGCAGGGAAAACCCTTCAATACAAAGACGACCACGACAGAATTCTCCGGATCGACCAGGCGGTGGAATCCCTCCGTAAGTCCTACGTAGAGAAGGACCGCAGTGCGCTGGAGGCGCTGCTGTTGCCGTCCGGGAGTCTGGATCAGGTACAGCGGGATATCCACGGCGACTTCGACACCTTTCGCGAGATTCAATTGGAGTTTTCGATCGAGCGCATTTTGATTGAAGGCGACAATATCGATGTGTTCGTCCATTGGCAGGGGCAATGGAAACGGGATCCAGCCGAAGTGGGTACGCGCCAGCGCGGGCATGGACGGCTGGCCTGGGTCGGGACGAAATCGATTCTGCTTCGAGAAGCCCAGGGCGATCTGCCGTTCGGCATGGGTACACGTGCAAACCTGGGTGAAAACCCGGCGCGCGGGCAAGCCAATCCCTAATCATGTCAGTCCGCAGCGCATCTCCCAAAATTGAAACAGACTTTCTCGTGGTCGGAAGCGGTGTTGCGGGGTTGCGCGCCGCCATCGAGCTGAGCCGCGCGGGGCGTGTGCTGATGCTGACCAAGGGGCATCCCTTGGAGAGCAATTCGATGTATGCCCAGGGCGGGGTCGCGGTGGCGCTGAGCGAGGAAGATGATGTCGGCAGCCATCTTACCGATACCATCAAGGCCGGTCACGGCCTCTGTCGCCGTGAAGCTGTGCGCGTGCTGGTCGAGGAAGGGCCGGAGCGCATTCAGGAACTGATCGCCTGGGGCGCGAAGTTTGACAAGATCGGCAAACGGTTCGCGTTTACGCGCGAAGCCGCACATAGCCGGAGCCGTATCCTGCGCGCGCGCGGCGATGCGACCGGGAACGAGATGGTGCGCGCGCTCATGACCTACGCGGCCAGGCAGCCGCGCATTCAGCGACTGGATCGGCGATTCACGGTAGACCTTGCGGTGGTCGATGGACGTTGTTGCGGGGCTATCGTTCTGAACGAGATGTCGGGCGAACGCACTGTGTTGCCGGCCAGTGCCGTGGTGTTGTCCACCGGCGGCGCGGGCCAGGTCTACGCGCGCACAACGAATCCAGGCAACGCGACGGGCGACGGCATGGCGATGGCGCTCCGAGCCGGGGCGTTGTTGATGGATATGGAGTTCGTGCAATTTCATCCCACGTCGCTGTATCTGCCGTCGAGCCCGCCCTTTCTGCTGTCGGAGGCCATTCGCGGCGAAGGTGGACAGCTCCGGAACATTAAGGGCGAGTTGTTCATGCATCGATACCATCCGGACGGTGCTCTCGCGCCGCGCGATGTGGTCTCGCGGGCGATCTGGTCGGAAATGGCGGCCACCCGCGCGCGGCATGTGTATCTTGATGTCACGCATCTGGGCGCGGCTTTTGTGAAGCGACGGTTCCCGACTATCTATGCGACCTGCCTGCGGTACGATATCGACATGACAGAAGAGTGGATTCCGGTCTCGCCCAGCGCCCATTACATGATGGGCGGAGTGTGGACGGATGTGCATGGCGCGACGACGCTGCCGGGGTTGTATGCGGCGGGTGAAGTGGCCTGTAGCGGTGTGCACGGGGCTAATCGGTTGGCTAGTAATTCGTTATTGGAAGGGCTGGTCTTCGGCATGCGGGCCGCGCAATCCGCGGTGGCTCATGCGGGGCGCTATCCTGATCCGGTGCCTATGCCCGCGATCGAAGAACTCGAGCAGGGCCGGCCGACCGACTTCGACGATCCGGAGAAACTCCGAAGCTCGCTTCGGCGGTTGATGTGGGGCAAGGTCGGGCTCGTGCGCTCGGGGGATTCGCTGATCAGCGCCTCGGCACAACTGGTCCGCTGGATGCGTCTGTTGACGAAGCCCTTCTCCTCACGGGCTGCGCTTGAAGTGAAGAACATGGTGCAGGTGGCGCGCTGCATCACCGATGCGGCGTTATGGCGGGAAAATAGCGTCGGGGCCCACTACCGGGCGGACTTTCCCGAGGCCAAACGGCCTGGGTGGAAACAACATAGTCAGTTGTTGTTGGAAACTGCTCAGGCTACCGGGACGCCACCAAAGGAGCGAGAGCTCGTCCTTGCGCCCGAGGCGCCGGTGCGCGGTAGGTCCGGGAAGAAGAAAGCCGGTCGTTCGTAAGAAACGTGCGGTAGTACCCAAGGACTTTCAGCACGTACTGCCTGGTTTCCGGGATCGGCGGAAGTCCCTGGTACCGTTCCACCGCATGTTCCCCCGCATTGTAGGCCGCCAAGGCCAAGGGCAAATTGCCGTTGAAGCGGTCGAGCAGTTGCCGCAAGTATTTTGTCCCGCCGCCGATATTCTCATCCGGATTATACGAATCCCGCACATCCAAGCGAGCGGCCGTCTGCGGCATCAGCTGCATCAGCCCGATGGCGCCCGCGCGTGAAACCGCCAGCGGGTCGAAGTCCGACTCGGTTTTGATCACCGCACGAATCAAGGCCGGGTGTAGGCGGTGGGCGCGCGAGTGCCGGGCGATCACCGTCTCCAAGTCACCCGCGGGGATGACGCTGCGAGACCGGGGCAGTTCTGAAATCACGCGCCTATATCGTGGATCGTTAGGGACGTTTGTCAGTGAGATGGTTCCGTTGGCATCGATGTATTGATACACCTCTGCTTGAGCGGGAAGCGTCGCCAGCAGCAGGGCTGCGGAGGCGAGGAGTCGTGCTGTGGTACGGCTGAAATAAGCCATTGGGTTTGGGCACCGGTAGTCGATGCTTCAACCGTAGCAGCTGACCCCCTACCTGTCAAAACCAGTCGCCCGCTGTTTTGATAGGGTTCGGTGGCGTAAATGCTTGATAACAAATGTGTTGTGCGGATTGTTGTTATGGGGATGGTTCGACGAATCGCGTTCGACTGGCGGCGAATCTCGTCTGAATCCGTCGGGTGAGGGGGCCGGGGTGACCGTCCCCGATCAGAAATGAATCGACCCGTGAGACCGGCATAACCTCCATGCTGGTGTTCGTCAAAAAACATTCGTCAGCCTGGCGCAGATCGGTTACGTGGTAGTGCCCTTCCCGGACGGGCAAGCCCTCTTCCTGTGCGAGGGTCATGACGATGGTCCGCGTGATGCCGTCTAAAATGCCGCAGTCCAAAGCCGGGGTATGGACTGTCCCCCCTGAGATGAAAAACAGATTGCTGATGGTGCATTCGGTCAGTTCGTCTCTCCAGTTCAGGAAGAGGCTGTCGAAGGTCCCGGCTGCGATGGATTCGCGTTTGGCCAAAATGTTGTTCAGAAAATTGGTGGATTTGATGTGCGGGGACAGGGCTTCGGGCAGATTCCGTCTGGTTGTGGCCACGGTGAGGGACACGCCGTCGCGTGAAAGCGCCGGCGGAGAGGGATGGAGCGCCTTCGTCATGATGACGACAGTAGGGCGCGGACATAGTGCGGGATCCAAGCCGATCTCTCCTTCACCGCGTGACACGGTAATGCGTAAATAGGCATCGACGCGTTCGTTGCCGACGTCATTGCGGCGCATCGCCTCATGGAGCAACTCAGGCCATTGTGAGTCCGGGATGGGAATCGTGAGGCCGATGGCCTCGCCTGAGCGCCGGAGACGAGCCAGGTGTTGGTCGCGCATGAAGATGCGGGCTCCATAGGAACGGAGGGTTTCGTAGACTCCGTCGCCATACAGAAACCCGTGATCGAACACCGACACGACAGCTTCTTCTTTGGGCACGAATCGATCATTCAGAAATACCCACATCAGCAGCCAGCCTCCAGAATTTTGAAAAACGCGCCCGCCTTGGCCAGCGTTTCGTCGTATTCGCGGTCGGGATCGGAATCGGCCACAATACCCGCGCCGACTTGCAAGTACCCTTTGTTTTTCGTCAGGACCAGGGTGCGGATGAGGATGTTCAGGTCCAGGTCCCCGCTCCAACTGAAATAACCCAGTGCTCCAGTGTAAAGGCCCCGACGCACCGGTTCCAGTTCTTCGATAATCTCCATGCAGCGGAGTTTGGGGACGCCGGTGATGGTTCCGCCGGGGAACACAGCTTTGACAAGATCGAACGGCGAAATGCCCGCTCGCAGCGTGCCGACCACGTCTGACACCAGGTGGCTGACGTGCGAATACTGTTCGATGGTCATGAATTCATCGACCCGCACCGAGCCATAGCGGCAGACCTTACCGAGATCGTTTCGTTCGAGATCCACCAGCATGACATGTTCGGCACGTTCCTTGGGATTGGCCAGTAACTCGTCCCGTAACTTCTGGTCTTGCTGTTGTCCGCTGCCACGGGGCCTGGTGCCGGCGATCGGTCTGGTGCTGGCCTGCGAGCCGGACAGTCGCACGAGCCGTTCGGGGGAGCTACTGACGAGGCTCAGTCCGGGGAATCGCACGAGTCCCGCAAAAGGGGACGGGTTCACGCGGCGGAGGCGGTTGTAAAGTTCCGAGGCGTAACGATCGAATTCCGATGCTGATGTGGCAGTCCCGAGGTCCAGGGTAAAGCGATGCGACAGGTTGGCCTGATAGATGTCGCCGGCCGCGATGTATTCTTGGCATCGCCGGACGCGAGCGGTATAGGCGTCGCGTGGTTGACTGGGGACAAACGTTGTCTGGGTGGGCCAGGATAGCGAGGTGCTTGAAGTTCTTGGGCTGGTCAGGCGGGCTTCCAACTCGGCCAGCCGGTCACAGCCTTCGCGATAGAGTTTCTCACGGGGTTCAGCCTGGAATCGCGAGAGGGGCGGGCAATACATCAGGTACAGCCGGTCTGCGTGGTGATCGAGCGCGGCCACGAGGTCAAAAAAGGCCATTTGCAGGTCGGGTAGCCCCATGTCGTCAGGGGCCAGGGTGGGGAGTGATTCAAATGAGCGGACGAGATCGTAACTGAGGTATCCGACGGCACCGCCGTAAAACGGCGGCAGATCGTCCGGGTGCAGAATCCTTGAATCGGCAAGCGCCAGGCGAAGGGCATCAAATGCGGAGCCTTGTGAAACTGTGACCTGTCCTTCGGTCTCAATCCGGTATTCCTGCGCCTGACCGGTCAAGAGCAGGTACGGATCGCTGCCGAAAAATGAATACCGCGCGGTGGCACTGGTGCCGTTCCCGCTTTCCAGGAGAAAGGATGGACGGTCACCCTGGGATAGGCGTTGATAGAGCTCGAAGGCGTCAACCTGCGGTTGCGGGCGGACCACCACCAACGGTTGAGGCGGGCCGCTGAGAAACGCCTGATGCGAAGAAACAGTCATGGACCTGTCTGTCACGGGGGGTGTTGTGCCCGAGAAAAAGACTATACCGCATCGTGAGGCCGGGTCATAGCAGGCCAACTTCTTGACAAGCCCCCAGCGAATTTGCTTGAATGGCGCGCCCGCCGATGGGTGCACTCCATCCGACTGCGCTGGAGAGTGCGGCACGTGAGCATGTGATGCCCCCCTCTCAGGATCCGTTATATGCGGGGCTCGGGCAGGCTGTCCGGATCGGGACGGAACTGCTCGCTGCGTTGATTGTCGGGGGAGGGTTGGGCTGGGTGATCGACACCTACCTGTTGGACTCCAATCCATGGGGACTGGTAGCCGGGTTAGGGTTGGGCGCTGCAGCCGGTATTCGGAATGCCTATCGATCGGCGCAACGATGGCAAAGTTAACCAGAATCGTCTGACTGAAAAAGGATCATCGTGGAAGAAAGTCCGTTACATGCATTTGAACTGCACGATCTGATTCCGCTCGTGCCGGCCGGCGTTGATATTTCCATCAACAAAGCCGTGATCCTGATGTGGGTGGTGGTGGGCCTGGTGGCCTTCCTGATGATCTCTGCCGCCGCGGCGCGTAAGTTGGTGCCCGGGAAGTTGCAAAACCTGGCCGAGTTGATCGTTGAGTTTATTCGCGGGATCATTTTGGACACCATGGGCGAGCCGGGAATGAAATATTTCCCGCTGATCGCTACGCTGTTCCTCTTCATTCTCTTCGCCAATCTGCTCGGCTTGATTCCTGGTTCCTATACCGTCACCAGCCAGATCATTGTCACCGCGGTGTTTGCCGTGGGGATTTACGGGTTGAGCCTGGTGTTGGGATTTTCGCTCCACGGGATGAAGTTCCTCGGCATTCTCGTGCCGCCCGGCACGCCGGGCTGGCTGTTGCCGCTGATGATTCCCATTGAATTGATCAGCCAGTTGGCGCGCCCCATTTCGCTGGCGGTGCGGTTGTTCGCGAACATGACCGCCGGCCACGTCATTTTGGGTGTGTTGTTCGGATTGGCCATCAGTGGCGGCTTGCTGATTGGCTGGTTGCCGTTTGCCTTCACCATCGCGATGAATGGTCTCGAAGTCGGCATTGCGTTTATTCAAGCGTATATTTTTACCGTGCTGAGCTGTGTCTATTTAGGGGATGCCGTGACCTTGCACGGTCATAGCGAGCACGCACACTAGGTCGAGTTGTCTATAAAGGGAGGAGAGGACACACAATGGATGCAGCAGCAGCAGCGTTGGTAGGCATGGGGTTGGCGGCGGCAGGATTTGCCGGAGCCGGCGTGGGCATCGGGTACATCTTCGGGAAAATGATTGAAGCCGTGGCCCGGCAGCCGGAAGCGGAAGGCCGCGTCGGCAAGTACATGTGGATCGGATTCGCCTTGGTCGAAGCCATCGCCTTGTACGGGCTGGTCATTGCGTTCATCATCATGGGCTTGCGCAAGTAGGCGCATCGACGGTCGAGCCCTGGTGCTGGGGCCTAGGCCCGGCTCAGAACCCTCAACTCATTGGGTAACAGACTATGCCTCAATTTGAATCGCATTTCTTTTCGTCGTTGATCTTCTGGGAGATTCTCTCCTTCGGGATCCTCTTCTTCCTGCTCTACAAGTACGCGTTCCCGAGCTTGTTGGGCATGCTGGAAGAGCGCGAGAAAAAGATCAAGGACAGTCTCGATCAGGCCGAACGTCACCGTACTGAGGCCGAGCGAAAGCTCAAGGAATACGAAGCCAAGCTGGCGACGGCGGCCAAAGACGCGGAAGCGTTGTTGGCTCAGGCCAAAGAGCGCGCGCAGCGGCTGATGGATGAAAACGAGCAGCGCATGTCAGCGGATGCGGAGCGGATCAAAGGCGACGCGACTCGTGAGATCGAGACCGAACGCCGCAAGGCCATTCAGGACATTCGTGCACAGACGACGGATTTGGCGATGATGGTCGCGGAGAAGGTGGTCGGACGGGCATTGACGGATGGCGATCATCGTCGTCTGGCAGATGAAGCCCTGGATGCCCTCGCGAAGACCTACCAGAGCCGGAATTAGTTGCTTACGCCGGGGGGGTGAGAGTGACGCCCCCCTGGCGGTATCCTTCCAAGTCCAGCGTCACGAAGCGATAGCCCAGCCCTTTTAAAATTTCTACCAGCCGTTCTCGGCGACCAGCTGCCAGCACATTCGGTAGGTCTTCCACCGCCAACTCGATCCTTGCCAATTCGCCATAGTCACGTACTCGGCACTGGCGGAAGCCTTCCTGGATCAACGCGGCTTCCGCACGTTCCACTCGCGAGAGGGTGCTTCGCGTGATGGTGATTCCGCGGGGCACACGGGAGGAGAGGCAGGCGGCAGCAGGCTTATCCCAGTTCGAAAGTTGCAGCGTTCGTGCAGCTTCGCGGATGTCAGCCTTCGTGAATTGAGCTTCCAGTAGGGGGCTGCGCACACCCCACTCTCGAGCGGCCTTGAGGCCCGGCCGATCGTCTCCCAAATCATCTACGTTGGTGCCATCGACGATGCAGGTCGCACCATACTCACTTCTGAGCGTGCCCAGCAGCGAATACAGGTCGGTCTTGCAGTGGTAGCAGCGGGCGGCGTCATTCTGAACAAATTCTGGAATCTCCAGCTGATCCGTTTCGACCAGGCGATGGGCCGCGCCAATTTCTGAGGCAATGTCGCGGGTCGCCTGCAGTTCAATTGCAGGAAGTGTGGGGGAAACGGCGGTGACTCCGATGGCCTTCGTGCCCAGTTCATCATGGGCCAGCTTGAGGACCAGCGTGCTGTCGATGCCTCCAGAAAACGCCACAACGACCGTCCCCATCTCTCGAAGGATGTGCCGGGCGCGTGAGACCTTATCGAGGAGCGTGCTTGTGGAGACCATGGGGGCTTCCGGAGTTGCGAGGCCGTCGAGTAGGGGCTGCCGCTACTGTTTGACTTTGGCCTTCGCGATCGACCCGACGACGACTAAGGCATAATGCTGTGGGTCGAGGTATTGCTTGGCCACGCGGAGGACATCGTCCTTGGTGACCTTTTCGATAGCTTTGGGGTAGTTGGTGAAATAGTCCAGTCCCAAGTTGTAGAGCTCCACCTGAGCCAGGACGTTCGCCAGCTTGGCACTGGAATCAACCCGCAGCGGGAAACTGCCGACGATGAAGGACTTTGCTTCGCTCAATTCCTGATCTGTCACCGGGGCATCGCGCATGCCTTTGATCTCAGCCAGAACGCCCGTGATGGCCTGGTTCGTCACTTCAGTCCTGGTCTGTAAGTTGATGAAAAATGCCCCGGGCATCAAGCGCGAGTCGAACTGGCTCATGATGCCGTAGGCGAGTCCCTGCTTGTCCCGGATGGAGTCCATGAGGCGCGAGGAGAACCCGCCTGCTCCCAAAATATAATTCATGACCGTGATTGCGTAGTAGTCGGGATTGGTCCGGCTGATGCCGGTATGCCCCAAGACAATCGTGGACTGCGTAAGATCCTTTTCGATCAATTGAACCATTTTCCGGTCGATCGGGGCCGGCTTTTTCAGTTGATACGGCGATGGAGGACCCTTCTTCCACGATCCGAAATGGGTCTGCACCAAGGTGCTCGCCTGTTCCTGGCTCAAGTCCCCGACAATGACGAGGATCGTCTGATTCGGCAAATACTCTCGGGCATGGAACTGCTGGACATCGGCGACCGTAATCTTGTTGAGGGTTTCCTCCGTGCCATGGGCCGGCCAGCTATACGGATGGCCGTGGAAAATCAATTGATGGAAGGCCTTCATGGCGACATTGCCGGGATCGTCATCATCGCTGACGATTTCTCCGAGGATCTGAGTACGGACCCGCTCGAACTCCTGCTTGTGAAACGCGGGGTGCTGCAGCACGTCGGCCAGCAGAGCAAAGCCAAGGTCCGCATCCTTCTTGAGCACGCGCGCCGACGCGGTCGTGAAATCCTCCGCTGCATGGGCTCCCAGTGAGCCCCCCACGAAGTCGATCTGTTCCGCGATTTGTCGAGACGTGCGTGAAACCGTCCCTTCGTCCAGAAGGCTGGCGGTGAGATTGGCCAGACCGGCTTTGTCCGGCGGGTCTTGCGCCGATCCCACTTTTACCAGGGCGTGGATTTCTACGGTTGGCAGAAAATGTTGCTCGAGAAACAAGACGGTCATGCCGTTGGCGGTCACGGAACGGGTCGGGATGATGTCGGCGGCCTCCGTCCGGGCGACGGGCAGGAAGAGTATCAGACAGATCAATGCAAGGCAGAGCCGGCCTGCGTGCTGACCGTTTTCGTGTCGGGATGCCGGGAGAAGGAGGTGTCGTCGCGTCATCTGTCTGTGCTCCCTAGTGGGATTGGGCCGGTGACGCTGATTGCGCTTGCGGAGGGAGTGGAATCAACGTTCCCGTCGTGCGCATATCTGCCGCCAGATATTGCGCGGCGACCCGCTGAACGTCTTGCGCCGTGACAGCGCGGGTCCGTTCAACAAATTGGCTGACTTTGCGCCATCCTGCCCCGATCGTTTCGGCTTCTCCGAGCAACATGGCCTGGCGGAAGTTGGAATCCTGTTCGAAGATGTGGGCCGCCTCGATTTGATTTTTTGCGCGTTGAAGTTCCAACTCGCTGGGCGGTTCCATCTGGAGGCGCTGAATCTCTTTGAGGACTGCGTCTTCGACGGCTTCGACTTTTTCCCCCGGTTTCACGACGGCATAGAAGTAGAACAGCCCCGGGTCGGCCTGCATCAATCCGTAATCGGCACCCACCGCCAGGGCGGTCTTCTGCTCATACACGAGACTTTGGTAGAGCCGGGCACTCTTGCCGTGGGACAAGATTGCTTCGAGCACGTTCAAGGCATAGGAATCATCGCTGGAATAGTTGGGGACACGATATCCCATCATGACGAAGGGCACTTGCGCTTCGCGTTTCAGAAGAAAGCGGCGTTCTCCGTGCTGCGGGGCCTCCGTGACGGCCAGGGCTTTGGGCGACGGACCTTTGGGGATCGGTTCGAACAGTCTCGCAATCACGGGTAGCAGCGTGTCTGCCTTGATGTCGCCGACGACGAGCAGGGTGGCGTTATTCGGCGAGTAATAAGTGTCGTAGTGGCGTTGGAGATCGTCGAGGTTCATGGCGTCGAGATCGGAAAACCAGCCGATCACCGGCCAATGATAGGGATGACTCATGAAGGCTTGGGCGAAGAGGGCTTCGACCAGCGCGCCTTGAGGATCGTCTTCGTTCCGGAGGCGCCGCTCTTCCTTGACCACTTCCCGCTCGGTTTTGAATTCGTTGGCATCAAGGATCAGTCCCTGCATCCGGTCTGCTTCGAGTTCAAGGGCCAGCGTGACGCGATCGGCAGCCAGATTTTCAAAATAGGCGGTAAAGTCCTGGCTGGTGAACGCGTTATCCATGCCTCCGTTCTTGCGAACGAGGCGAGAGAATGTGCCCTTGGGGTATTTCGCCGTGCCCTTGAACATCATATGTTCCAGCATGTGCGAGAGTCCGGCCCGGCCCATGACCTCATTGCGCGAGCCGACCTTGTACCAGACCTGCACCGTAGCCACGGGAGCCTTCGGCACCTCCACGAGGATCACCTTCATGTCGTTGGAGAGGGTGTATTCCTTGGGTTCGACGGCATGGGCGGTGGAGCCTTGGCTCGTAAACAGGATGCAGCCCAGGAGCGAACAAGCCAGAAGGGAGAGGCGGACCGGCGATGAACTGGAGAATGAGCTCTGCTTAGGCATGTACGAAGGTCATGCTAACAACGGGTTTGAATCTGTGTCAAGGCAACCGGCGCATTGTTCAGCTCAATCCGACCCAGTTGGCCGCAGGCACCCAGGACGTCCCGACCACGGCTGCGACGAAGATAGGCGTCGACATGCCCCTTGCGCAGAGTATTCTGGAATGCGTCGATCGCGGCATCCGATGGACGTCGATAGGGGCTGCCGGGAAAGGGGTTGAAGGCGATCAGGTTGACCTTGCAACGAAGGCCGCGCAGCAGCTTGATCAATCGGGTGGCATCCTCCGGTCGATCATTCACGTCCGCAAGGAGGACATACTCAAACGTCAGGCGATCGCGTTCAGCCAGCGGATAGGCGCGGCAGGCGGCGAGCAGGGCCTGGAGTGAATGGAGCCGGTTGGCCGCCGGCATGATCTGATTCCGGAGTTCGTCGGTGGTCGCGTTCAATGAAATGGCCAGATTCACCTTCAAGGGGGCGACATCTTTGATCCGCGATGCGAGTCCCGCGGTGGAAATCGTGATGCGGCGGCCCGAGAAACCCAGCCCCCAGTCTTGATCGGTGAGGCGAGTGACGGCATCAGCCACCGCGTCGAGGTTGGCCAGAGGCTCCCCCATCCCCATAAAGACCAGGTTGGTCAATCGCTGGTCATCTACTAAATGGTCCTGGGCGAGCAGAACCTGGTCTATGATTTCATGCGCGCGGAGATTGCGTTTGAGCCCCAACGTGCCGGTGAGACAGAATCCGCAGTCGAGTGTGCAGCCGACTTGGGTGGAGAGGCAGAGCGTGAGGCGATCTTCGTCGGGGATGAGGACACATTCGACCTGATTGCCGTCGGCCAGAGTAAGCACGAATTTCTTTGTTCCATCCTGAGACGAAAATATTTGGACATCGGAAGCCCGCTCGATGCTGCACGAGGCGGTTAGGTGCTCACGATCCTTCTGCGGGAGATTGCTCATCTCGGCGAAGGTGCGGACACGTTCCTGATAGAGCCAGCGCAGGATTTGTGACGCGCGATAGGCGGGCCAGCCCAGCGAGGCGACGAAGGTGGCCATGGCAGGTTGGGGTAGTGCCAGCAGATTGACGCGCGAGGCAGACGGCTGAATCATGCTGGAGCCTAGCACAGGGAAAAAACTTATGACAAGCAATGCAAACCTGATCGCGTTTATGCAGCGTTACGCTATAATAGCGTCGGTTCACCTTCTGCTCAGGATGAGATCGTGACAAACCTTCCTCGGCGGATCAGTTTGGCGGCATTCGCCCTCCTGCTGTTGCTGTTAAGTGTGTTCTTCACGGCGACGGCTGAATCGCCGCGTCCCTTGCCTGTTGCCGCACCGTTGTGTGTCTCTGCCGAAGATTGTTTCCGTTCAGCCTTTGCCATCAACGAGCGTTCCGGATCCCCCGCGCAGCGCGATCAGGCCATGTTGCTCAAAATCGATCAGTTGCGGTCGGTGATGGAACTATTTCCGTCCACCCTGTGGGCCAAGCGGGCCGCGATTGTGTTGGGTGTTCTTATGATCGAGCGCGACCCGGTTGAAGCCGCGAAACTTCTACGCGCCGCTCAGCCGGAGATGCCTGTCATCGATGACTATATTCGCCTGTGGGTCGCGGAGTCGTTGTTGAAGCAAAACGAACCGATTCAAGCCGCGGAACTGCTGGAGACGATTCCCAAAATGGTGCCGGACTCGAACCTGATTGCCAAAGCTGCCTATCGCACAGGTGAGGCCTGGTACAGCGCGAACGTGTGTGTCCGAGCGGTCGAATGGCTGGAGCGGGCGGTGGCGCTCGCGGATAAAGACTCTGCCGCGCCGGTGGCGTTGTCGCATCAGGCCGACTGTCATGTCCGCGAGAACCGGGTGCCGGAGGCGCGGACCGCGCTGAAGCAGCTCTGGCTCCGCTATCCGCAATCGCCTGAAGCGCGCGAGGCCAGAACACGTTTGGACACGGCTCTGGGCGGAGAATCCTGGGTGCCGACGGCGGACGACCATCTGATTCGTGCGCAGGCCTTCCTGGGATTATCCATGCAAGCAGAGGCGGTCGAGGAGTTGCGGCGATTCCTGGCGATGGCTCCGGGGCATCCTCGCCGGTTTGACGCTCGTCTCAAGTTGGGAGTGGCCTATGTCCGCCTGAAGCAATACGACCAGGCCCGCGATACGTTTCGCGGGTTAGTGGCGGACCGGGTGCAGGAGTCGGCGGAAGCAACCGTATGGCTAGCCCGGGTGTATTTGCGGCAGAGTCACGGGGACAAACTTATCGAGTTAGCGCGGTCGGCCGCCCAGGGGCCATTGGCCGGCGATCAGCGGGCGATGGTGCACCTGTTTGCCGGGGTGTGGTTGGAGGATCAGGGCAAATTCGATGAGGCGATCGCCATGTTCCGGCAGGTTGCGAAGCTGGGCGATTCGGCGAGCCAGCGGGCCGAGGGGCTGTGGCGGACCGGGTGGGCACAATACCGGACCGCTCGCTATCGAGATGCAGCCGAGACTTTTCGCGCCGTGGTCGAGTTGCATGTGAATGGGTTCGAGCCTCAGGCGATGTATTGGGCTGCGCGAGCCGAAGAGCATGGGAAGAGCAATGGCGTTGGAGAGCAGTATGCGCGGGTCTGTCAGCGGCACGCGTATAGCTACTATTGCCAGCTGGCTGCGCGTCGCGCGTCATTGCCGCCGGTCTCGCCGGTCATGGTGGCTGTGGAACGCCCCGCGGGTGAGGAGGCCGAACGTTTGCCGGAGAACCGGCGCCCGGAAATCGAAAAACATGCCGTCTATCAACGAGGGATCGAGCTGAAGACCCTGGGGTTTGCTCAGGATGCGGCGCGTGAATTGGGAGTGCTGACGGAACAGTACAGTCGGGATCAGGATGTGCTCCTGGCCTTTTCGACGATGCTCAGCGAGGTAGGGGCCTACCATCCGGCCTTACGGGTCGCCAAGGTGCACTTCAAGGAGAAATTGGAACGGAGCGGACTACCGACGGCTCCGGCCCTCTGGACCGTGGCCTATCCGACCGGCCTCGTTCCGACGATTGCCGCCCAGGGGATCACCGCGGTCGACCCCTATCTGGCTGCCGCCATCATTCGCGAGGAAAGCCAATACGATGAGAAGGCGGTATCGGTTGTGGGGGCCGTCGGGTTGATGCAACTGATGCCCGTGACCGCCAATGCCGTGGCGCAACGATACGGGTTTCCGACTGTCGGGCGGGAAGAATTGTTTGATCAGGAAACGAACATCCGCCTTGGCGTACGTTATCTGGGGCAGTTGCTCGAACAATACAACGGAAACCTGGCGCATGCCGTCGCGGCCTACAACGCCGGGCCGATTGCCGTGAATAGCTGGATTGCCGTGCATCGGGGCCGGGATCAGGACGAATTCGTGGAACTCATTCCCTACCAGGAGACGCGGCTGTATGTGAAACGGGTGCTGCGCAGTTACGGAGAATATCGCCGGCTCCACAACGGGACGTCTTAGCAGGAGCCGTTTTCTTGACAAGGGGGAATGAACTTTCTATATTTCGCCCCCATTAACCAACGTGTGCGACCATCACTTTGTTATGAGGAAATACCATGACTTTAGATCGTCTCGACGCCCTTGAACTTCGCATTCGTGATCTCGTGAAACTGGTGCAGGACCTCAAGCGGAAGAACACCTCGCTGGAAGACGAACTCCGTCTGGCGCGGGAGCGGGTTGCGGTTCGCGATGATGAAAACCGCCGCTGGGAGCAGGAGCGTCTGGATATCCGCTCACGGATCGAAAAAGTGCTCGGCGAAATCGATCTCTTGGAGTGCCTGGATGAACCCAAGGAGGTGGCGTTTGACTAAAACCATTGACGTGGAGATCTACGGCCAACGATATACCGTGAATGGCGAGGCCGACGAATCCTACGTGAAGCAATTGGCCGACATGGTCGATAAGCAAATGAAGCAGGTGGCGGCCGGCATGCGGTCGGCCACCCCGGCCAAGTTGGCAGTTCTTGCCGCGTTCAATCTCGCCCATGAATTGATGGAATTAGAGCGGCGGTTCCGGCAGGGCGAAGCCGACGCGGATCGCCGGGTGGCTTCCCTCATGGAGTCGATCGACCAGCAGATGCCGTCCATTCTGTCGCGGTGAGTTTCGCCTTGCTTTCATCACACTGCTTTGTTATCGTTTCTTCGTTGTATTGACCTGAGGGTCAGCAAGAGCAGGAGAGGAAAGGACGCGTCGAATAAGGACGGAAAATCTGACGACGGTATTTGAGCGCTAAACATATGGAATCGCTGGTTTTTGTTCTGTTGTTCAGTGTGGTCATGATTGTATGGATGGGTCAGGGGGCTCAGCCCTGTGTGTCTGTGCGATACGTGCGTACTCAACCGAGAATGATGTTCGGAGATCAGGCGCTCAGCGATTTCTCCGGGCGTCCATTACGCTCCGTACATAGGGCTGTTCAAGCCAGTCGGTATTGGTTTGCGCACATGCAAGCCGACCGAAGAAATGATTCGGGTCGAGGCCGACCACTCCTCCACTTGAATTAGCGACGGCGATTCCACACTTCGTTTTACTGGCTCAAGCAGTCAGGTATTGCTCCTTCCTGTCTCGCGATTCCTTTTTCACGCTCCCTGCTCCCCTATAACAATGACTGCGTTTATTTGCAGGGTGACAGTGCGTCTGTCCCGCTGCCGTAAGGGAGGTGGTTCCCATTTCTCTCAGCGTTGTTGCGTACATTATTATCGGATTGTTGGGAGCGGTGTTGGGTGCCGGTCTGTATGAGGGACTGCGTCGTCGATCGGCTTTGGCACGCCGGGCTGAGTCGGAGGACCAGGCGACACAGATCGTTCAATCGGCTCAACGCGAAGCGGAAAACGTCGTCAAGGAAGCCAAGCTGGAAGCCAAGGACCTCGTTTTTCAGGCACGTATTGAACTGGAAAAGGAGCAGAAAGCGAAGCTTGCCGAGGTGTCGAACACGGAACGGCGAGTGTCTCAACGCGAAGAAGGTTTGGACCGAAAGCTCAGTCTGCTCGAGAAGCGTGACCAGGACGCGGTCAAGCGGGAACAAGAGCTGCAGAAGCGGGAAGAAGTTCTGGCTCAAAAGGATGCGGCCTGTGCGCAGGCGCTCAAGCAGCATCGTGAGGCCCTGGAGCGAGTGGCCGGTCTGACGGCTGAAGAGGCCAAGCGGCAATTGATTCAGGAGATGGATAGTCAGGCGCGATTGGAAGCGGCCGGTTTGGCGAAGCGCTTGCTGGAAGAGGCGAAAGAAAACGCCGATCGTGAAGCTCGGGAAATCATTGCCTGTTCGATTCAGCGGGTGACCCGAGATTATGTGAACGAGGCGACGATTTCGGTCGTGCCTATCGCCAACGACGCCATGAAGGGCCGGATTATCGGTCGAGAAGGGCGAAACATTCGTGCGATTGAAGCAGCTACCGGTATCGATCTCATCATCGATGAGACGCCCGAGGCGGTCATTATTTCAGGCTTCGATCCGCTTCGTCGCGAGATTGCCAAGGTCTCCCTTGAGCGTCTGATGCACGATGGTCGAATCCATCCGACTCGCATCGAAGAAATTGTTGAAAAGGTGAAGACGGATATCGAGAAGCTGATGATCGAAGAAGCGGAAAAGGTCATCTTCGAGGTCGGCTTGTCGGATTTCCATCCCGAACTGGTCAAGGTGCTGGGACGGCTCAAGTATCGAACCAGTTATGGGCAGAACAATCTGTACCATGCACGTGAAGCGGCCTATATTTGCGGCATCATGGCGTCCGAGTTGAAGCTGGATGTGAAACTCGCCAAGCGCGGGGCGCTCTTGCACGATATCGGAAAGGCCGTCAGCCACGAGGAAGAAGGGCCGCATGCCATGCTGGGTGCGGAGATCGCCAAAAAGTATGGCGAAAACGTGAAGGTGGTCAATGCCATTGCGGCCCATCACGAACAGGTGGAGCCCATTTGCCCGGAGACCGTTCTGGTGGCGGCGGCGGAAGCGCTGTCGGCTGCGCGGCCAGGTGCCCGGCGCGAGGCGTTGGAATCCTATGTGAAGCGGTTGGAGAAGCTGGAATCGCTGGCGACCGTCCACAAAGGGGTACAGAAGGCCTACGCGATTCAAGCGGGACGAGAAATTCGTGTGATTGTGAAGCAGGAAGATCTCACCGATCCGGAATGTTTCCAGCTCTCGCGGGATTTGGCCAAGAAGATTGAACAGGAATTGACATATCCTGGGCAGATCAAGGTCACAGTGATCCGGGAGAGCCGGTTCGTGGATTTTGCGAAATGAGCGACTCGTTATGAAAGTGCTGATGATCGGAGATATTATGGGCGAGCCCGGACGACGGTCCGTGGCTCGTCTTCTGCCGAAATTGATTGCCAATCACTCCATCGATGTTGTGGTCGGCAACGGCGAAAACGTAGCCGGCGGTTTCGGGATTACGCCCGACCTGGTGTACGATCTGTTTGACCTCGGGGTCTCGGTCATCACGACAGGGAACCACGCGTGGGATAAGAAAGAAATCCTGGACGTATTCCCTCGGGAACCGCGTCTGTTGCGTCCTGCCAATTATCCGGCGGGGGTGCCCGGGCGAGGCAGTTATGTGTTCACGACGCCAGGCGGGGAGTCGCTGGGCATTCTCCACCTGATGGGGCGGGCGTTCATGCCGACGATCGATTGCCCGTTTCAGGTCGCAAAACGTGAGGTCGAGCGGCTCAAGACGCAGGTGTCGGCCATTGTGGTCGATATGCATGCCGAGGCGTCGTCTGAAAAGATGGCCATGGGGCACTATCTTGATGGATTGGTGACCGTCGTGGCGGGAACCCATACCCACGTACAGACAGCGGATGAGCAAATTTTCCCGAAGGGAACGGCGTACATCACGGACATCGGTATGACGGGGCCGCTCCATTCGGTGATCGGGATCAAAAAAGAGCTGGCCATCGAAAAGTTTCTCACGGGGATGCCGCGCCGGTTTGAAGTGGCATCGGGACCGACCGTCTTCTGTGCGGTCCTCATCGACCTGGATGCCACGCTAGGCAAGGCGGTGTCGATCGAACGAATCCGAGTGACGGATTGACCTATTCTCCCGATCATTCCCTCCGGCTCGGTGACACATGACCGGCCGCAATCTCTCATTGCCGTTGCTGCTCTCCGTGTCCGATGTGACGCGGCTCATCAGGGATTCCCTGGAAGATCAGTTCCGGGATGTCTGGATTGAAGGTGAAATTTCAAACCTTCGCGCCCCCTCCTCCGGGCACTTCTATTTCACGCTGAAAGATACCCAGAGTCAGCTTCGTGCGGTGCTCTTCCGGTCCGGAGCGGCGCGCATTCGGTTCGCATTGCAGGAGGGCCTCGCGGTTGTGGTGCGCGGGCGCATCTCGGTGTACGAGCCGCGTGGCGAATATCAGCTCATCGTCGATTCGCTCGAGCCGAAAGGGGTCGGCGCATTTCAGCTGGCATTCGAGCAGCTCAAGGAACGACTGGCGCAGGAAGGGTTGTTCGAAGAGGCGCGGAAACGGCCCTTGCCGGCATTCCCAAGGACCGTGGGCGTCGTCACCTCACTGACCGGGGCGGCGATTCGCGATATCGTGGCGGTGCTCCACCGTCGGTGCCCCGTGGTCAATATTCTCATCGCTCCTGTGCCGGTTCAGGGAGCAGGCGCCGGCGAGCGAATCGCGGCGGCGATTCGTGAGTTGAGCGAGACCCCGCAGGTCGAGGTGCTGATTGTCGGGCGCGGCGGTGGCGCGTCGGAAGATTTGTGGGCGTTCAACGAAGAAGCGGTTGTTCGCGCAATTGCTCAATCCAGGGTGCCGGTGATCTCTGCCGTGGGGCATGAAATTGATGTGACACTGGCTGATTTTGCGGCGGATCACCGGGCTCCGACGCCCTCCGCGGCAGCGGAGGCGGCGGTGCCTGTGCTGGATGAGATCCTGGATCGGTTGGGCGAATTGGAGCGTCGGGTGTGTCGTATCGTGCAGACGATGCTGCAGATGCAACGTCATCGATTCGAGCGATCGGTCGGAGTCCTGGGCGAAATGCGCTTTCGAATTCAGACGCAAGCCCAGCACTTGGATGAACTGCGAGACGGGCTGACACGGGCGTTTACAGAACGACTGACGGCCTTGCACCGCGGCATGATGGAACGCCGGCATGCTCTGCTGGCGCAAGGGCCGCGCAGTCGGATCCAGACGTCGCTGGTGTTGATCCCGCAACTGTACAAGCGATTGGAGCAGGAGGCTCGTCGAGGGCTCATCTCCAGACGGCAGTCGGTTGCGACGCGGATGGCCGCGCTTGATGCTCTCAGTCCGTTGGCAATTCTCAATCGCGGATTCAGCGTCATTCAAACCGTTCCAGGCGGAAGGGTGGTGCGGCGGGCATCCGATGTGACGGTGGGGGAAGTGGTACAGGCCAGACTTGCCGAAGGGCGGTTGATTTGTCTGGTCAACGACGTGTTGCCGCAGTCGGTGTCTTGACCCTACCGGGAGGGCAGGCAATAATGTTTCGATCGATGCATACGTAAAGGGAGTTGTTGTGGCTGCTGTCAAATTTGAATACGCGATGGCCAGATTGGAAACGATCGTTGCCGAACTTGAAAAGGGTGATCTCCCGCTCGACGACTCGCTGAAGATTTTTGAGGAAGGTATCCGGTTGTCGAAGACCTGCCTCAAGATGCTAGAGGACGCTGAGCGAAAGGTGGAGATTCTGGTGCAGGAGAAAGACGGCAAGAAGCGGATTCAAGCCTTTTCTCCGGGCGAGGACGAGTCGGAAAATCCACAGTAGCAGTCTAATCTCTGCGCGAGTCGGTGTGCGGCCTGCGTCAGCCATCGTCGAACCTCCTTCTCAACTTATGGTCCAGAAAATTCGTCCAGAACGGGAACGACTTGATCGTGCGCTGGTCAGCCGAGGGTTGGTTGCCAGTCGTGAGGACGCGGCCCGACTGATCTTGGCCGGCCTGGTACGTGTGGATGGGACAGTGGTCGATAAAGCGGCGAAGCCGACGTTGCCGGATGCAGTGGTGGAGGTGACAGGCCCGGGATCTCCCTATGTCGGCCGCGGGGGAGAAAAGTTGGCCGGCGCGCTGGATCAATTTCATGTCGATCCGAAGGGGATGATCTGCTTTGATGTCGGCTGTTCGACCGGAGGCTTCACAGACTGTCTCCTGCAGCGGGGGGCAACCCGCGTTTATGCGGTGGACGTAGGATATGGACAGTTTGAGTGGCGGCTTCGCCAGGACCCGCGGGTCGTACTCATGGAGCGGACCAACATCCGGTATCTTGAGCCGGGCGCAATTGCAGATCCGATCGACCTGATCGTGATCGACGTGTCGTTTATTTCACTCACCCTCGTGTTGCCCTGCGTGGTGTCGTATTTGAGCGGCTCGGGTTCCATCATCACGCTGATCAAACCACAGTTTGAAGTGGGGAAGGGGCTCGTCGGGCGTGGAGGGATTGTGCGGGATGACGGGTTGCGTGAGGCGACGGTTGAAAAAGTAGTGGCTTGTGCAGTGCAACTCGGGTTGGAGTTTGCCGGCCGTATGGAATCTCCGATCGAAGGCCGCAAAGGCAACCGCGAATTTCTCGCATGGTTTCGGCGGAAGGTGTGATCCTGGGTACGGTGGCGCCCATCGCATGGCAGTCAGGGCCATGGGGATTGTCGGCGCTGGATCAGGACGAAAAAGACTTTGAGGAAGCGGGCAGAAGGTGTAGGCTGATCCTCGATGATGGGGTTGAGGTGCTGGCAGAACAGCTGATGACGGAGAGGCGAGGAGACGTATGAAAGTCTTGGTTACCGGAGGAGCAGGATTTATCGGGTCCCATGTCGTGGATCGGTTACTTCAAGAGGGGCACGATGTGGTGGTTGTCGATAATCTTGTGACGGGGAAGCGGAAAAACGTTCCCAAAGCCGCGCAATTCTACAAGCTGGACATTGAGAATCCGAAGCTCGAACGGGTCTTCCGCAATGAGCGGCCATCGGTAGTGTTTCATTTGGCCGCACAGATGAACGTGCGACGTTCAGTCGAAGACCCAATGTTCGACGCGCAAGTCAACGTGCTCGGGACGCTGAATGTGTTGGAGCAGGCATCCAAACATGGTGCTCGAAAGGTCATCTTTTCATCCTCAGGCGGAGCGATTTACGGGGAGCAGTTGGCCTTCCCTGCGCCGGAAACCCACGTCACCCAGCCGCTTTCTCCTTACGGTATCAGCAAGCTGTGTGGAGAGCATTATCTCTCCTACTATCATCGAATGAGCGGCATTCAAGTCGTGAGTTTAAGGTATGCCAACGTCTATGGGCCTCGGCAGGATCCTGAAGGCGAAGCCGGCGTCGTCGCCATTTTCATCCAGAAAATGCTGCGCGGGGAACAAGCCGTAGTGAATGGAAATGGTCGTCAGACGCGGGACTTTGTCTTCGTCGAGGACGTCGTCGAAGCAAATTTGATGGCGATGGGGCCTGAGGTCGAGGGCGTGTACAACGTTGGGACCGGCATCGAGACGTCGATCAACGACTTATTTCGAATCGTCGTTGATCTGACGAAGGTTGAATTCAAGGAAGTGCACGGGCCCGCCAAGCGAGGCGAGCAAGCCCGAAGTGTCATCGACTGCGCGAAACTCCATCGGAACCTTGGGTGGGAGCCGAAGGTTGACCTGCGGGAAGGCTTGCGGAGAACCGTCGATTTTTTTCGAGACGGACTTGGGTAAGCCCCCGACACTAGTATCGAGGGACGGATGAGTCTACCTGCGTAGACCACGCGTCGATTCCGCCAATCAGGTTCTTGACGTTCCCAAACCCTTGCTGCAGGAGAAATCCCGTGGCATCCGCACTTCTCATGCCATGATGGCACACGGCGATAATCTCGGCATTACGGTCCAGCTTGCCAATGGATTGCTGGAGGGTTGCCAAGGGGACGAGGACAGAGCCCTCTAACTTAGCGATCGCATATTCCCAAGGCTCTCGCACATCCACGAGCACCAGTTTGTCACCTTTATCCAGCCTCGACTTTAGTTCTGTGGGCGTAATTGTAAAACTCATCACCGTACCTCCATCTATGCTTAGCTGAACGGATCATAAGGAGCTGGAAAAGGGGTGTCAACCCTGCAGGTCCGCGGCTTAGCCATATGCGGAAATTTCTAAAGGCTCGAACTCCTCAAACCGATGGAGATAGATAGATGGAGGGATCAGGGAAGGTCTGAGTTAGTAATAGGCAGATAAGGCCGCGGTGAAGTGGTCGTTTTTTGTCGAAATGTGCAAAACCTGCCTAGATTAGTCTGGGTATCGTCCTAGAAAATGGGTCACAATTGGTTGCAAGATATTGATTTATATACGGTTAGTAAGTGCTGGTGACTTATGACGGCACGTAATTTGCTTAAGCGATGGGGGAGATGTGGACGCCAAAGGTTCTGAGGTTGTCGTGTTAGTGACCGTTGCTTCTCCCGAAGAGGCTGAGAAGATCGGTCGGATCATCGTTGAATCCAGACTCGCAGCGTGTGCGAATATCGTTGGTGGTCTGCGTTCAATTTTTCGATGGGACGACAAGATCAACGTCGAAAATGAATGTCTGATGCTGATCAAAACGACCTTAGAACGCTATCCAGAACTTGAAACAGCGGTTCGGCAACACCACAGCTACGCGGTCCCTGAAATCATCGCATTGCCGGTCGTTGCAGGCTCAGCGCCCTATCTAAAATGGATGAGGGATGAGACTCATAAGTAATTGATTTTATTGCACGCATTTTTAGGAAACAAAGGGTTGACCATCAGCCCTGAGATCAGTACACTGCGAAAGTCGGGGTTGTCATTCGTCAGTTGAATCCGTGAAGGGGAGAGCGTCCTATGAGCCAACAAACTGCCGAAACGAGTGATGCCTATACCGTCGTCGTCTTCCGAGGATCTTCCTCCAAGCCGCTACGGTTTAGTTTTCCGCGGAAGTTTGTGCGTAAGCTCTTGATCTTGGCTGCGATTTTGATCGTGGCCGATCTGTTGGTCGTTTCGCACTATGTGATTCGGACCGGCGAAGTCTGGCAATTGTCGGCATTTCGCGCCGAAGCCATGGGTGCACGCGAGCAAACCGCTGCCTTTTCTGCCGCCATTGACGACCTGAAAAAGCGCCTCTCGACCATGGGGGAGGTCAACCAACGGCTTCGGGTGATGCTAGGAATCGACACGACGAAGCCGGCTGGAGATCTTGCCAACGGACGGGGAGGCGAGGACGGTCCTTTGCCGGATGGAAAAACTACTACTCAGGGAACCGGGCCAGCTGCTTCCGGTGTAGAGCTGCGGCAGCAGGTTTCAGAATTGCGGGACAACAATCAATCAGACGTTGATTTCTCCACGGAAAGTATCGAGGAAGTGACTCAGCAGGTCCATGAAAGCCTGGAAGCCCTTGTCCGGGAAGCCACTCAGCAAGAGGAAGCCCTGCAAAGCCTGACTCAAATTGCCGAGCAGCGTTCCGCCCAGTGGGCGTCGACTCCGTCCATCTGGCCTGTGCGTGGATGGGTGACGTCAGGTTTCGGTCCCCGGGTCTCGCCGTTCACAGAGAAGCCAGCCTGGCATGACGGTCTCGATATCGGCGCCCAGGCAAACTCCCCAGTCCAGGCTCCCGCCCTTGGGCGCGTCGTGACTGTCGCCTTCGATTCCAAAATGGGCAATATGGTGAAGCTGGATCATGGATACGGGATAGAAACCGTCTATGGGCACCTTGCCAAGTCCCTGGTGAAGGAAGGCCAGCGTGTGAAGCGTGGTGATGTTGTCGCCCTTGTTGGGAGCACTGGGCTTTCCACGGGACCGCATCTTCACTACATGGTCAAGAAGAACGGGCAAGCACTTGATCCGACGAAGTTTATCCTCGATTAGTCGTCCCACAGCGCTTAGCTGCATTGAGCGCTGAAAATATTCCCTTCCTTACCTTCGGGTTTTCTTCCCTTCTTATATAGCTCCATGATCGGCTTGGTTTCTCAGGTGTAAGTCGGCCTTGCACCTCATCAGTCAGGCAAGTGCCGTGCTATACTCCGCACGTTCGCAAGATGTTCTCTATTCGGGGGATATTGCATGACCGATCTGGAGTTAGCTCGTTCTGTCACTCATAAGCACATTTTTGAAGTCGCACAAGCTTTAGGCATTCCTTCCGAGGATCTCATTCCATTCGGACGATACAAAGCCAAAATTGCCCCCAGCTTTGCTGAGCGGGTAAAGAGCCGGCCGTTGGGACGGTATATTCTGGTCACGGCTATCAACCCGACGCCTCTGGGCGAGGGGAAGACGACAACGTCCGTCGGATTGAGCATGGGGTTGTGCCGGCTGGGTCACCAGGCGGCCGTGACGTTACGACAGCCCTCACTCGGGCCGGTCTTTGGCATCAAGGGCGGAGGGACCGGTGGCGGGCGTGCACAGGTCTGGCCCATGGAAGATATCAATCTGCATTTCACTGGGGACGCGCATGCGGTTTCCGCAAGTCATAATCTCTTGTCCGCCTTTGTCGATAACCATCTGTTTCACGGAAATGCGCTCAATGTCGATCCGAAAGAGATCAGATGGCCTCGCACGCTTGGGGTGAGTGATCGCGCGCTGCGCGACATTCTCCTGGGAGAGGAAACCGGGCGAAGGCCGGGAAAGTTTGTGATTACCGAGGCGTCGGAAATCATGGCGGTGCTGGCCCTGGCAACCGACCATGCAGATCTTCGCCAACGCCTCGGGAGAATTCTGGTGGGCCTGACAGAGGGTGGGAAGATGGTCCGTGCTGAGAAATTTGGCTGCGCTGGCTCCATGGCCGTCTTGCTGAAGGATGCCTTGTTGCCGAATCTCGTGCAGACGCTGGAAGGCACTCCAGCGTTTGTTCATGCCGGCCCCTTCGGTAACATTGCGCATGGGAATTGTTCCATTGTTTCGGATCAATTGGCACTACGCTGCGCGGATTATGTTGTCACGGAAGCGGGCTTCGGCAGTGACCTCGGTGCAGAGAAGTTCTTCAATATCAAATGCCGCATGTCCGGTCTTCGCCCCGATGTCGGGGTGGTCGTGGCCACGTTGCGCGCGCTCAAGTTGCATGGCGGAGGCGGGACGGCGAAATCGGGGACTGCGCTTCATCCCGGCCTGACGGGACCCAATCAAGCCGCCTTGGAGAAAGGGTTTGCCAATCTCCAGCAGCACATCGCGAATGTCCGATCGCATGGAGTGCCGGTCGTGGTGGCAGTCAATGCGTTCAAGGACGACTCACCCGCTGAATTGAATTGGGTTTGTGAGCGTGCTTTGGGGGCAGGTGCTGCTGCTGCCGCCGTGTCGACTCATTGGTCTGATGGCGGGAAAGGGGCGGAGGATCTTGCGCGCGCAGTCGTCAAGGTGGCGGCGCAAGGCGCGCAATTCAAGCACCTCTATGATGTGACCTGGCCGATCAAAAAGAAGATCGAGACCATTGCGACGACGATCTATGGCGCCGCCGGGGTGTCCTATTCGCCTCAGGCGGAGAAGGATATGGAATTGGCGACGGGGTTGGGCTTTGATCAACTTCCCATTTGCATGGCGAAGACGCCGTTGTCACTCTCTCACGATCCTGCGCTCAAGGGGCGGCCATCAGGGTTCACGGTGCCCATCCAGGAGCTACGGATTTTGGCCGGCGCTGGGTTTCTCACCGCCCTGTGTTCAGGCATCCAACTGATGCCGGGCTTGCCGAAGAAGCCGGCAGGGGAGCGTATCGATATGGATCCGCGGTCGGGCGAGATTGTGGGCCTTGCGTAGCTCGAGCTAGCGTTGCTTGAGAAACCGGAAGAATTCTGATTCCGGGCTTACAAGGATCGTGGTTCTGTCTTTGAGTGTTTTGCGATAGGCTTCCATGGTGCGAGTGAATTCAAAAAAGTGCGGATCCTGGCGATAGGCGTCCGCATAAATTTTAAAGGCCTTGGCGTCACCGCCGCCGCGTAGTTCTTCCGACTCGCGATAGGCTTCTGCAAGAATAATTTCTCGATCTTTTTCGGCTTCGGACTTGATCTTCTGGGCCTCTTCCGCCCCCTCCGCGCGATACTGCTTTGCTTGTCGCTCCCGCTCGGCCTGCATACGTGAGAAGACGGCTTTCTCGTTCTGCTCGGGAAGGTCCGCACGCTTGATCCGGACATCCTGAATTTCGATCCCATAGGCCGACGCCTTTTCGTTCGCGCGTTGAGTCACGACGGCCATCAGTTGCGCACGGGCTGACGACACAATCTCTGCCAGGTCGTGCCGGCCCAGTTCGACACGCAGCTCCGAATAGATAATGTCGTGCAAGCGCTGCAGCGCACCGCGTTGACTCTGAAAGGCTTGATACACTTTCAAGGGATCCGTGATCCGCCACTTGGCAAAGTTGTCCAGCAGCAGAGTCTTTTTGTCCTGGGTAATGACGTCTTGTGCATTGGAGTCGTAGTCCAAGAGCCGTTTGTCGAAGTACGTGACCTCCTCGATGAACGGCACTTTCAAGTATAGTCCGCCCTCGGTCACATTCCGCACCGGTTTCCCGAGCTGGACCACGATGGCATTTTGTGTCACATCAACAATGTAGAAGGGTGATGCGCCCAGGATAAGAAGGCCGATAATAATGCCGACGAAGGCCAGGAGAAATCCTTGTTTGCTCATGGCGTGCGCTCCTGTGTCGAGCCGGACGGGGCTGGTTTGGAGAATCGGTCTAAGGGCAGATACGGCAAGGTCCGGTCTCCGCCTTTCCCATCCAGAACGAACTTGTCGATGTGAGGGAGCACGTCTTCAAGTGTCTCGATATAGATCCGTTTGCTGATAATGTCCTTGGCCTGATTGTATTCCTTCAAGGTCGCCACAAAGCGATTGGCTTCTCCCTGCGCGCGATTAAGCCTCGCTTGGGCATAACCTTTGGCCTGGTTCACCAACTGAGCCGCTTCGCCCTTGGCCTTGGGCGTAATATCGTTCCGGTAGCCCTGGGCCTGGTTGATCAGCTTTTCGCGATCTTCCTTGGCATTGGTTACGTCTTTGAAAGCCGCTGCCACCGCTTCCGGCGGGTCGACATCCTGTAACTGAACCGCGGCGACCTGCACGCCGGTCTTATATTCATCCAGAATATGCTGCAGAAGTTCCTGCGTATCGTGCTGGATCTGCGCCTTGCCGGTCGTCAGCGCCTCGTCAATCTTGCTCTTGCCGATGACTTCCCGCATCGAGGCTTCCGCGGCTTTCCCGATTGTGTCGTCGATATCCGCCACATTAAACAGGTACTCGCGCGAACTCTTGATTTTATATTGAACGATGAACTCAATTGCCAAGATGTTCATATCGCCGGTCAGCATCAACGCCTCTTGCGGTACCATCTGCTGGCGAGCCTGCCGATCAGTGCGAAAGCCGATTTCCACCCGATGCAGTTTGGCCACCTTTGGCTGCAGCACACTTTCGACGATGGGGATCTTCATGTGCGGGCCGGGATCCACGACGCGCACGGGGATGCCGAAGCGTTTCACAACCCCTTCCTCGTCCGGGGCCACAATGAATGCGCTTTGCCAGATGAGAAAAACGGTGAAGGCGACGAGGAGGAGATTGCGGAAACCACCCGTAGGAAGCAGGCTACGAAGTTGGCCCTGGGCCTGCTTGAAGGCCTGATCCAAATCATCGCCCTTCTTACTCCAAGGGTCTTTGGGGTCCCAGACCATGTCGTGGCTCAATTCTGTAAGTGATGGCAAAGATGCCAACGGGTCACCTTAGCAAAGTGAGCCCCTGTGAGCAATACATAAGATGGTCAGGATTATGGTCAGGATTGACGTATCAACTTTTGTTGATATATATTTTCTCCATGAAAGGAAGCGCAGTAAGAAATTCGGCACGGGCGGCAGAGCTGTTTCATGCGCTTGCGGATGAAACCCGCCTGGGAATCCTCGATGAGCTGAAAAGCGGGGAGCGCTGTGTGTGCGAATTGACCGATTGTCTCCAGGCTGGACAGTCCCGGCTTTCCTTTCATTTGAAGGTGCTCAAAGACGCCGGGCTCATTCAGGATCGGCGCGATGGACGCTGGATGTATTACACCGTGAACAGCGAAGCCCTGGCTGAACTCGACGAAGTAGTCGAATCTCTCAAGCAAGCCAGGAAGGCGCGTCGCGCCCCAAGTTGCTGTTGATTTTGTGTGCCTGACATATCAATAAAAATTGATTGATCGGAGGGGAACATGGATGCACAAGCGATTCGCAATCTGGTGAAAGAGAAGTACGGCGAAGCAGCTGCGAGAGCAAAAACAGGAGGCAGTTCCTGCTGCGGAGCCTCTCCTGCGCTGATGAATGTCGATCCGATCACGTCCAACCTGTATTCAGATCAGGAGCGCCAAGGGTTGCCGGCGGATGCCGTGGCGGCCTCGCTGGGCTGCGGGAACCCCACGGCTCTGGCTGAACTCCATGCCGGTGAGACGGTGTTGGATCTTGGCTCCGGTGGCGGGATCGACGTGTTGCTCTCTGCTAGGCGAGTTGGTCCAACGGGAAAAGCCTATGGGCTGGATATGACCGATGAGATGTTGGCGCTGGCCAGAGAAAATCAGCGCGCGGCCGGCGTAGAGAATGTCGAGTTCTTGAAGGGTGAAATCGAGCAGATCCCGCTGCCGGATCGTTCCGTGGATGTGATCATCAGCAATTGCGTGGTCAATTTGTCCGGGGAAAAGGAGCGCGTGCTGGCGGAGGCCTTTCGCGTCCTGCGTCCGGGCGGCCGGCTGGCCTTGTCCGACATTGTGGTGCGGGGGGCGGTTCCTTCGGAGATCCGACGCAATCTTGAATTGTGGGCCGGTTGTGTCGCCGGAGCGCTGGAGGAGACGGAGTATCGGGCCATGCTGTCCCAGGCGGGGTTCGTGGAGATCGGGATCGAGCCGACGCGCATCTATCAGGCCGATGACGTGAAGGAATTGCTGGTCGGCACAGAGCTTTCCACTGATCTGCTCGTGGCTCAAGTCGAGGGCAAGTTCATGAGTGCCTTCATTCGAGCCAAGAAGCCGGCCGTGACGGCTTAATTCTGCTGGGCAACGCGGGTACGAAGGAGCAGGAGCTATGGAACTCGCATTATCGGTCGCTGAGCCGCAGGTGGCTACGAAGCGGCTATCGTTCTTTGAGCGCTATCTGACCCTCTGGGTGGCGCTCTGCATGGTGGCCGGTGTTGTGATCGGGCAGGCGCTGCCCGGTCTGGTGTCGAGCCTGCGAGCGGCTGAAATCGGACAAGGCAGCCACATCAACCTGCCGATCGCCCTGCTCATCTGGTTGATGATCGTGCCGATGATGATGAAGGTCGAGTTTGCTGCCGTGCGTGACGTGGGCAAGCGGCCCGTCGGACTGCTGATTACCCTGTTCGTGAATTGGGTGGTGAAGCCCTTCTCCATGGCGTTCTTCGCCTGGGTGTTTTTCCGGTACCTGTTCTCAGCCTGGATCTCACCCGCCGAGGCCGATCAATACATTGCGGGCACTATTATCCTGGCTGCGGCGCCCTGCACTGCGATGGTGTTTGTGTGGAGCTATCTGACGGACGGGGATCCCGCCTACACACTCGTCCAGGTGGCGGTAAACGACCTGATCATGCTCGTGCTGTTTGTCCCGATTGTCGGGTTGCTGGTGAGCGGCGCATCCTCGTTGGCTGTGCCGTTCGATGTGCTGCTGTACTCGGTGGCGATTTTTATCGTCATTCCGCTGATCGTCGGCGCCGGGCTCCGGCTCTGGCTGGTGCGCCGGTATGGGCTGGCGTGGATGGAGAAGCAATGTCTGCCTCGATTCGCGCCGGTGACGATGGCGGCGCTGCTCCTCACGTTGGTGTGTATTTTCGCGTTTCAGTCGCAAAACATCCTGGGCAAGACCGTCCACGTCGCGTTGATCGCGGTGCCGATTCTCCTGCAAGTCTACATGAATTCCTCGCTGGCCTATGGCCTGATGCACCGGTGGCGGGTTCCCTATGCGATCGCCGCGCCGGGCGCGCTCATCGGTGCCAGCAACTTTTTCGAGTTGGCCGTGGCGACCGCTATCGCCCTGTTCGGGCCGGACTCCGGTGCCGCGTTGGCCACGGTGGTCGGGGTGTTGGTGGAGGTCCCGGTCATGTTGTCCGTCTGCAGTGTCTGCAACAAGACCAGGCATTGGTTTAATCAGGAGGTCGGCGCATGAAGGCACGAGTGGCATTCCTCTGTACCGGCAACTCCGCGCGCAGTCAGATGGCGGAAGGGTGGTTGCGGCATCTGGCAGGCGATCGGTTTGACGTGTTCAGCGCGGGCACTCACCCGGTAGGCTTGAATCCCGGCTCGGTCGAGGCGATGGCCGAGGTCGGCATCGATATTTCCGCACAGCGTTCGAAGCATGTGTCGGAATTGATGACGCAGCCGTTCGACCACGTGATCACGGTCTGTGATCGAGCCAAGGAATCCTGCCCGAGATGGCCGGGGCCCACACATCTGTTGCATTGGAGTTTTGACGATCCGGCGGCAGCCGTCGATTCGGACGAAGCCCGGCGACAGCTCTTTCGACGAGTGCGGAACGAGATTCTTGGACGGATCAAGGGCTTCCTGGCGCAGGAGACAGCGTCACTCGCCTCAGGTCCTCGCTAGGTCACGGCGCCGCCGCAGGATGAACCGGATCCGGCCGTGCACCCATAGCAATGATTCCTGGTCACGATCTGCCGGTGGTGCAGGTGTGCGGGATCGAAGTTCCGAATGTGCCGGGGTGTCCCTTCCGAGACAGGCAATTCCAACATCTGATTGAAGTCGCAATCGTAGAGGGTGCCGTCCCATCCGACCGACAGGGTATAGCGGCACATGACGCCCGCCGCTGCGGCCGGGTTGAAGGCTGCGGCAAGCCGTTCCATGTAGCCTTCGTAGTTCCCGCTTTCAATCAGGAACTCCAGAAATCGGCTGATAGGCATATTGGTGATGGTGTAGAGGTGCGTGAAGCTGACGCCATGACGAGTGGCCAGCTCTTTCCGGAACTTCGCCTCGATCCCTTCCTGCTTCGGCGGAAGAAAGGCGCCGACCGGGTTATACACCAGGTTCAGCGTCAGCCCGCTCCCTTCCTTGCCGTAGCCCAGCCGATTCAATAATTGAAGCGCCTCAATCGACTTCTCGAAAATACCCTCGCCGCGCTGGGCATCTGTCTGTGTCGCCTGATAGGAGGGCAGCGACGCAATGACCTCCACGCGATGTTGCGCGAGAAACTCGCCTAGGTCGGCTTGCGAGGGCAGGAGCAGTACGGAAAGATTGCAGCGATCCAGCACCTGGCGGCCTAACGATCGGGCCTGTTCGACGAGCCAGCGAAAGTGCGGATTGAGCTCCGGTGCGCCGCCGGTGATATCCACGGTGGGAATATCCGTGCGAGCCAGCGCCTGGAGACAGAGATCGAGGGTATCTTTCGACATGACCTCCGTCCGGTCGGGTCCGGCGTCGACGTGACAGTGTCGACAGGTTTGGTTGCACAGCTTTCCCAGGTTGAGTTGGAGCGTCGTGATACCGGTGGCGCGAAGTGGATAGAGTCCAATATTATCGAGGGCCGTCTCGAACGGCTGACAGGCCGTTGTCTGGGCCAGGAGGCGCAGTTGCTCTGAGGCAGCGGCAAGCGGATCCCGTCGAGCGAGCAGGCTTAGACCCATCGGATCACCCTTTCCTCATCGGCAGCATGACGCTCAGCAACAACCGCCGGTCGGGCTGCAGGCGACTTCCGTGCCGTCTACACCTGCCGAGGCTCGCTGGTAGATTGTGAAGTGAGGCCGATAGGCGTCCTGAGTCAGGACTTGAAGAGTTTTGGAACAGATTTCCAATGGCACGCCACGGTAATACTGGTGATGATCGTCGTCCTCGGCGCTGATGATCGGTCCGGTGAGAATCGCATAGGCGCCTTGCCAGACGCAGGGCTTCTGCTCAGGAAGAATCGCGCACCAGCGTGAATCGGTGGCGGTGAGTGTGACGGGCTCGGGGCCGAGAAGAAACAGCGAATGAAGCGGTTCGCTTTGTAACAGTTGCGCGCTATGGCCATCGATGCGTTGAGGCACGCCGCGTTCGTACCGTTGTCCCAATTCGTCCGTCACGCTTGAGAAGGGGCCTCGGAGCGTGGCATAAGACGACGCCTTTTCGTCGGTGATGTCTGGAAACTTGTATCCGGTGAGCGTCACCGAGAGGAAATGGATGCCGTCGATCGACTGCCAGGGTGTCGACTTGATCTGATGGACCGCGCGGAAGCCGGCATCGACCATCCCGCCGATGTAGTCCTGCACCTGCAAGGCGCCGGACAGGCAGTCGCCCCACTTGGCGGCATCATGCACCAGGTATTGCGGCACAACCTGATCCGACACGATGTCGGAAATCGTAAACCGGCCTCCGGGCTTGATCACGCGGTACATCTCGCGAAAGACCTTCCGCTTGTCCGGCGCCAGATTGATCACACAGTTGGAAATGATCAGATCGACGCTGGCGTCTTCCACCGGCATGGCATCGGCCATCCCCTTGCGGAACTCGATATTCGAGGTCGCGTAGCCCAGGTTGCCGGCCACGATGGGCGCGTTCCGTCGCGCAATCTCCAGCATGGTGTCGGTCATATCGATCCCGATCACTCGCCCAGTGGGCCCCACCCGTCGCGCCGCTTCAAAACAATCGATTCCGCCGCCGGAGCCGATGTCCAGGACGGTTTCGCCCGGTCGGACGGTGTTCAACCCGGCGGGAGTGCCGCAGCCGTAGGAGATGGTCAGAACTTCTTCCGGAACAAACGATTTGAGGTCGGCAAAGTCGTACCCGGTCGGACAGCACATTTGTTCGCCGGTGGCGGCAGCGCGGGCATACCGATCGCTGACCTTTCGGGTGATATCGTCGATGGCCATAAAGATCCTCGGATTGGGAAAGGTAGATGCACCCGAATTGATCTATCAAGAGAAGAGGCGGCAGGTCAACAAGCAGAGTCGGGGGCAGCCCTGTCGGCCGCCCCCGCAAACTTTTGATGCAGGCACCGTCCTGTGACTACTGCATCGAGGCCATTGGTTTCTCGACGATGTCGCCCTTCATCGGACCCAGCGCACCAAGGAGTTCGTTCTTTTCGCGCTCAGGCACTTTGAACTTGTTCAACGTGGCGACGAGGTCTCCGACCAGCGCGTCGAAATCGCTGCTGCTGACGCCCATGCCGGCATGGGTGCTCTTCATATCACGGCCTGTATAGGTGCAGGGGCCGCCAGAGGCCTGGCAGATTTGATCCACCAGCATCGACTTCAGTCGCGGGATGTTGGCGTTGGCAAACTTCCCATTGATGCGATTGTCCGCCGCCACGCGGCCGACGAAGTCATCCACCACTGCGGTGATGGCGGTCTTTCCACCCAGCCGGTCATAGAGAGATTTCTCCATCGTTGCCGGGCCGGCGGGGGCCGAGCCCAGGCTGTTACAGGCCGAGACGGTCAGCGCGAGACCGAGGACCATGGCGAATGATGCAATGCGGTGAGTCATGATGCTTCCTCCTGGTTAAGGGTCTGTGTGGCGGGCCGGGATCGTTTCGACATCAACCGGTCCTCTGTCTGTGAATACGAAGGCAATGTGAGGTTGGATCTACGGCCGGCGAAAAAAAAGCGTCGTTGCACCGCGCCAACCCCGATGCTAGAGTTCCGGCACAATCCGGCTGAGACAAACATCCAATGGAGCGGGTGTCCTCGTAGGACCTTACGAGGACGCCCATGTGTCATACCCAAACTGTGGCCAACGCACCTTCACTAGACGAGCAGGAATGGGCAGGACTCCTCGCGCGCATTGCCGCGGGAGATCAATCTGCCCTGGCGGAGCTTTATGATGCGAGCAGCGCCAAAGTATTTGGATTGGCGATGAAGATCCTCGGTGATCGGGATGCCGCGGAAGAGGTCACGGTGGATGTCTACACCCAGGTGTGGCGAAAGATTGCGAGCTACGATGCGCAGCGGGGTACGCCGGGAAGTTGGCTCATGACGATGACGAAGAATCGGGCCATCGACGGTTTCCGCAGCAGGTATCTGGAGCGGGGCCGGCAGGTGCCTCTCGACGAAGCGGCCGAGTTGCCCGGACACGAAGCCACGCCGGAACAATATAGTGCCGGCCTTGAACGGCAGCGCCTGGTGCAAGCGGCCTTGGCGGTGCTCTCCACCGAGCAGCGCCAGGCCATCGCGTTAGCGTATTATTGGGGCATGAGTCAGAGTGAAATCGCCGATCGGCTGAAACTTCCGTTGGGGACGGTCAAAACACGCATGAGGTTGGGCATGATCAGATTGCGTGAAGTCCTGGCCCCGCACGGAGAGGGGTTGCTGTCATGACCGATCCTCGTCACGATCAAGAGATGACAGAACTCGCGGCGCTGTATGCCTTGAAAGCCCTGGGTGACGAGGAGCAGCGGCAGTTCGAGCGATCGCTGGAGACGGCGTCGACAACCGTGCGGGAGGAAGTGGCGACGTTTCAGGACGTGGCGCAGGAGTTGGCGTTCAGTGGTCCCGCCATTGCTCCACCGGCGGCGCTCAAGGAGCGGCTCATGGCGCGTATTGCGCAGGAGCCGCAAGAGCCGGCTGAAGGACGCGGGTTCACCTTCGTCCGGACCGACGATCTGACCTGGCAGGAACTGGGTGCCGGGCTCTCCATGAAAGTGCTCTTCCACGATCCTGTCGGAGCGCGAATGACGATGTTGCTGCGGCTGGCTCCCGGAGGGAAGTTGATCGGCCACCGTCATCCGCAGGTCGAGGAATTGTATGTTCTGGAGGGAAGTTGTCTCTGTGCGGGGGAGTTTCTGCAGGTCGGAGATTACCATCGTGCCGAAGCCGGGACCGTCCATCCCGTCACATCAAGTGAGCAGGGGTGTCTGGCCCTGATCATGACATCGTCAAAGAACGAACCTATCCGCTAGCGCCTTGATCATTACGGTTCTCCCTCCGTCGGTCTGAAAGAATCCACCAGTAGATCGTCAGGTTCACGAGCAGCACGATGAGGCCCAGGAAGATCTGCACGCCTCGCGTGAGCGCTACGGGGTATAGCAGCGGGATCACATAGTGATCCACGAAGTCGGAAGCGTAGACTGCTTCTCCTGCCTTGGCTCGCAACGAATTTTCCAGTGGAGTGAGGGGGCAGATCCAGCCGGTCAACTCGACGATGGCGCCCCAGGCTGCTGCCGGGAGATGAACCCACGAGATCCATCGCCACTTCATCGTCAGCAGGCCGCCGGCGATCACGAACAGTACGAAGGCCAGGTGCAGCAACAGAACCAGGTCGGCGCCAATTCGATACCACATCGCCTGGTAGTCTCCAGCAATCTCGCGATGAACGCAATCAACGGTTGTACGTCTACAATAGCCGGGGAGTGGCGTCCTCATCAGGGGGAGCAGGATAGAGGAGACGCCCGGCCCGGATTGTGGCAAATGCCGTGAGCTGGTGGGACTTCACTTGGCCGGGACCGAGTATATGGATGACTTCCCACCCGCAAGCGACGAGGGCATCGGCGACCAGGGAGCGATGGCAGCGCCAGGGAACCGCCTCCGCGCACATGATGGCAGTGCGTGCATTCGCGCCATATCCCCTCAGTTCGTCGAGTGCCTTCGCAAACTCTTCCGTCTGCATATAGTCGGCATACCCCCGGAAGCCGGCGTTCTTCCAGCCGCGGTTGAGTGAATCGGCGCGTGCCGTTCGTCGCCCCCCGAGTGTCGGCATCCCTTCGTAAGAGAGTCCGGCCTTGCTGAGCTCCTTTGCCAAGGCGTCAGCATGAAAATGGGGGTAACGGCGCGAGCCCGCGTAGCGACGGATGTCAATGAGCCGCTCAATGGAATGGGCGCAGAGGAGGGCCACAAAGTCTTCGCTTGAACGGGTCGAATGACCAATGGTCCACAGCCTGAGAAGAGCAGTGGCAGGGTGCTGGCGCATCACACGTGGGCGGAAAACTCCTGGCCGGGGAGCAGGTCGAGAAATGGAAGCGGCAATTGAGGGCTTGGTGGTGTGACGGCCGAGCGGGCCCACAGCATCAACTGCTCGGCATCTTCCAGAATATCGACCGGCACTTCGTAGTAGTGTTTGAGCGTCTGCTTGCCGTTCGGGCGAAACGGCTGCATGCCGCGTGAGGCATAGGCCGGTTGTGTCACCCCGTTCGTTTTCAAGTACAGGCGGCCTTTGTGAATGATGCCGAAGAATCGGTCTCGCTGATACAGACCGTGTCCGCCGAACATCGCCTTACTCATGAGCTCCGGAATCTGGTCGAGCTGATCCAGGACGAAATCTTTGAAACTGTCCGCACGCATGCGCCTGGAAACCCTTTCGCAGCTCCTGGCCTCTGTATGAGTCGGCCACCCATCCGGTTCGACCGGGACCCATCAGTACACGACCAAGCGGGAGCCTCGTGAGTCGTGGCATTGGCGGGGAGTCGTGAATTCCGGCTCCTCCGCCGTGGCGCACTGTGCAACATTCCGCGATTCATTTCAATGTGTGAAGCGAGTCCCGAAGTTCCCGGACCTCCGTGGCAAAGAGTTCCAGGTGTTGACTGCGTTGAGGTTGGTCATCCTTAAACTTCCAGACCCGCTTAAAGATGGACCACAGTTCTTTGTTGTGAGTGACCACTAAGTCATAGGCCGGCGTCTCGCGCTTGATCTTCTCGACGCAGCAGATGCTGTTGTCGAAGGCATGCAGCTGATTGTGCAGATCATCCAATGCCTGATCCTTCCCTGTGCCCTGCTGCCCGGCCTTGGCGCTTGCCTCCATCATGTTGGTCAGGTTGATCAAGGTCTCCACCGTATTGCCGCCCTTCGCCTTCTCGGTAAATTCCTTGGCGTGCGGATAAAACAGATAGCTGCATCCGCCGGTGCTGAGCAAGACGAAGGCCAATAGGCTGCCAAGTATAAGCTGTCGCATGGGCATTCTCCTTTTTGATGAATAAGAACGTCCTCTCGGCCGGAGTGTGTCTCTGAACCGGATGTGATTCAACTGGTTGTCTCCCTAGTGGGCCCTGCTCGGTGGCATGGATAACTAGGGAACTCTCTAGTAGGGCCGAACACCGGGGGAGGCGCAGACTAGCTCAAGCGGTTCACCCATCATCGGAGGACGGATATGCGTACATTCATGACTGTAGCTGTGGCAGGTTTGTGTTTGTTGGGAGGTCTTACACTTTCCGTCGGGGCCAGCGAGACGAAGGCCAAAATGGAAAAAGCCAAAGGTGAGATGAAGGCCGATGTCGAGGAGATGAAGGGCGAGACCAAGGCGATGAAAGAAGAACTGAAGGGGAATGACACCAAGGCCGAAATGGAACGGGCAAAGGGGAAAATAAAAGGCACTGGCGAACGAGCTAAAGGAAAGATGAAAGAGTTGAAGGAAAAGGCGACAGACTAAGGGCTATACAGTACTCGCATGCCCGCCGCGTTATGAATGTCGGCGGGCATGCTCCGGGAGATATGGTCTCTCCCTGTTATCGTGGCTTCCTGGCGCTGACGATTCGCACGGCAATCGGTAGGGAGATGCCTTGCGGACTGCGATACTCGCTCACTGCCTTGATGATCCCTCGTTCCGCCTCGGCCTGTTGGGGAGGCGTGAGTTTCGCGAAGAGATTCTGGATCGGGGCGGCAATATCCATCAACCCGCGAAAAAATTCTTCGGCAGTGGCATAGGTCACTTCGGCCGTAAATTCCTCGTCATCGAGCGGCGTGAGGCCGGCTTGAGCCAGCATGCCTGCGAGATCGCCGGCTTTTGCGAGGCGAAAAATTCCCGGCGCCTCGGGATCGGGTGGCGGCAGCGGGGTGATGGTTTTGATCACATCCATCGGGATACGAATAAACGGATTCTTGTCGGGCGCTGACCAGACGGCGGCTGCAACATACCCGCCCGGTTTCAGTACGCGGGCAATTTCTTTCGCGGCTTTGGGAATTTCCGGCAGAAACATGAGGCAGAACCGGCTGATCACCGCATCGATCGATCCGGTGTCGAACGGCAGTGAGGTCACATCACCCGTGCGAAAGGTGACCTGTTGCAGTCCCATGGTCTTGGCTTTGCGCGTGGCCACCGCCAGCATGGATTCAGCCAAGTCGATGCCGACGACCGCCCCCTCCGACCCCACGACTTCCCCGGCCAGAAGTGCCGGGAACCCGGTACCGGATCCCAGGTCCAACACCCGCAATCCAGGCCGCACCCGTGCATCAGCCACCAGCCGGTGGTTGATAAACGCCATGGTGCGATTGAAGAACTGATCCCACTTATCCCACCCGGGGGCGACCCGGTTCCAATCCTGACGTTGTGCCTCAATGACGGCTTCCGGTGTTGGTGAGGGCATCGGCGCTCCTCCTTGTCTGTAGTGTGTGGCCGCGACTACTTCACGCGCTCAAAGGTAAACACTTTCGGCACGTCTTTGCCCGCCTTGCTCAAGGTCCAGGTTTGGGTGAAGTGATCGTGATCCTTCACCTCGATCGAGAGCTGGCGCATATGCACATCGGTCGGGTTTTTGAGATTCGTGGCATCGACGAACACAAAGGTAATGCTCTTGTCCCCCTCTTTGATGCCCCCCGCGCGCATGCGCGGCTGGTTGTTCAGGGAGCAATAGTGGGTCAACATCAGCTGGTCGCCGTCGCTGTAGTACATGGTGGTCATCGGCGGACTGTCCGGGGGAGTCAGTGTTTCGGTGAGGCTGGTACCGCCGGAGCTCAGCGCATACGCGACCTTGTGCGGTTTGCCTTCGGCGTCGGCGCCCTTCCATTCTCCAACAAGAAATTTGAGCGGCGTCAGGCTGGTATCGGGGATATCGGCGGCTTGGGTCAGGGATGGCGTGAGGAGCAAGGTGAGCGCACAGAGAAAACGACGAATTCCACGGGGCATGCAAACCCTCCATCAAATAACGAGATGACGAAGAAAGGTCAGTCAAGCATGTCTCCGAGGTCCAGATCAAGCCTTTTTAGCCGCTGTTTCAAGACGACACAGATTGCGCGACAGAGTGAATCAGAAATACACGTATTGTTTCGCCTGCAACGGTACTAAAAGACTCTGGGCCGGAACATCGCTGTAATGAATTCGGGCTTCCTCCGTCTGTGTTGGTGGAAGGCACACATCATCACCCATGAGGAGGAACACATGATTCATCATCAATCGGTCGACACACCCGTCAGGCAGCAGGACCAACACAGACCGCACCATCATAGCCCCCATAACCATGACGGTCGGCAGGAACCCTCGCATCATCACGGCCATCACCTACATCACGCACCGCATGAGCCGAACGCGCAGGCCGTGTCGCTCAATCACACCGCACTCATGGCGACCCTGCACTGCGTAACTGGCTGCACCATCGGCGAAGTGCTCGGGATGGCGCTCGGCACGGCGTGGGGCTGGAGCAATTGGCCCACAGTGGGTCTTGCTGTTGCGCTGGCGTTCTTCTTCGGGTATGCCATGACGCTGTATCCCTTGCGGCGGACGGGGATGGCGTGGGGAGCGGCGCTGGGGTTAGCCTTAGCGTCCGATACCCTCTCCATGACGACCATGGAACTGGTGGACAACGCGATCATGGTGATGGTCCCGGGGGCGATGGACGCCGGTCTGTCCGATCCCCTGTTCTGGGGCAGTCTGGCCTTGTCCCTTATCTTGGCCGGGGTAGCGGCATTTCCCGTCAACCGCTGGTTAATTGCGCAAGGAAAGGGGCATGCGCTGGTGCATGGGCACCACTGCCAGTGAGTCGACTATGGCTGGAAAGACGACCATGATCAGCATCCGGACCGTGATGCGGTGCGCAGCGATCGTGGCCACGGCCACGGTCGTCGTTGCACTCGCTGCCTGCAGCCAGTTCGAGCCGCGCGACAAGCGATTTTATTATCGCGCCTTGTGGAACTTCGCGTTGCGGGAAGATCTGGCCGAACTCGACAGTGAGTTCAATGGCGTCGACTTCGGGCATTCCAATCTGTACGAGAATCTGTTGCTCACCGGTGGCCAAAATGTGCCGGCGATCGAAGATCGGGCCCGCAAGGAGACATTGGCCTTTATCGCGACCAAGCCCCGGCTCAATCCGAATGAGGAAGCCATTGCGCCGACGTACATGAAGCTGGCCTGGCGCGCGCAGAACACGTTCGACGAAGCGCACGCGCTGCACCGCGCCACCTACGACATCGCCGCGTCCGACGAACCGGACAAGGACCGCGCCACTCGAAACGTTCTGGCCTATTACCAGCAGAGCGCCTATGCCATTACGGCGAAGCGGCTCGATCACCATCGGCTGGACCAGTTCCCCTATTCCAAAGCGTTCCGGACGCGCTTTCCGTTGTTCAACGCCACGATCTGGTCGTACCACTACCTGCAGGTGGCCGTATACGATCCGCTCCAGGCTGCGCGCGACCTGGCCGCCAAGACGCAAGCGGTTCGGCCGATCCTTGCGACCTATCGGGGCTACCTTGAGCAGCCGCCGGTGCAATGGACCTTTATGCCGCTCACGGCGGAATTGAGTCCGCAGTTTGCCGCGCGTTATCCGGAACTCGCCAACATCTTCGACAACCTCCACATGTTGCACGACAACATCAGCGACATTCTCACCAGCGAGTTGCTTCCGACGTGGGAGGCGAAGCGGATTGAAATTTATCGGCTGGTGAATACCTACTATCTCGCGAGTGCGGATGCGACGAACCCCATGATCATCAAGGCAGAACAGGAGCATCATCATTGAGTCCGTCAGGCCTGCGAACCCTCCTCCTTCTGCTCTGTGCCTGGCTGGCCGGCCCGACCATGCCGGCGTTGTCATTGGATCATGACAATCTCGACCCGAACCGTCCGATCGGCATGGAGGATGCCTATGCCATTCCCAAAGGGGAAATCGGGCTGGAGGGCGGCGTGCGGTTTAACGATCGACGCGAGGGTCGCACGAATGTCACGTTCCAACCGCAAATCATTTATGGCGCGTTTGCCAATACCCAGATCGAGATTCAGGGGGATCTGTTCACCGAGCCCCGTTCCATCGTCGGCGCAAATAAGTCCGGCGATCTTCACCTGGGAGTTCTCTATAATTTTAATACCGAAACCGTGGACCTCCCGGCCATGGCCGTACGCTTTGAAGTGGACCTCCCGACCGGCGTGAATTCAAAGGGGGTAGATACACAACTCACCGGTATCGTGACGCGTTCGTTCGGGCGGCTCCGGGTGCATCTCAATGCGGGGTATACCCTGCTCGGATCTCCCCAAGGACAGGAACGACCGGGAGCCTATCGCGCCGTGGCCGCGGTGAGTTATCCGCTGGGGTATCCCACCAGTTTTCGCGATACACTGATCGCCAGCGTCTACACCAGGCAGTCGGACTTGCGCGGACAACGCAACCACACCGGGATGGAGATTGGCCTGCGGCACCAGCTTACCTCGCGGGTGGTCCTGGATGCCGGTCTCGGCACCGAATTCCTCGGCCCTGCTGAGCGGGCGGCCCTGCTGGGAACCCTGGGTGTGTCAGTCGGATTCTAGGGTATGGCCCTAGACAATTGGCCCGAGTAAAACGTTGACGTGGTTTCGTCTACAAGAAGATAATGCGTCCGTCTCGAGGGGGCGGACATGGGACGAGCCGGTCGGTATGCGGGCGGTTTCATGGCGTGGTGTTGTCTGTGTCTGATGGTCGCCTGCGGCGAGCCGGCCGGCGACGCCTACTGCGAAGCCAACGGCAAAGGCAATCAGCAGGCCCTCGAGCTCCTCACCAACGTTCTCGAGAAAAAACGCACGCAGCCCGGACTCTATCTCGCGCGTGCCCGCTGCTTGTACTTCCTCGGCTCCTATGCGGAAGCCCTGCAAGATGCGTCGGAAGTCATTCGACGCCTGCCGAACAAGGCCGATGCCTATCTCATCCGTGCCAAGGCGGGCAAGATGCTCGGCCAGATCCCACAGGCGTTGGACGACTATTCGACATCGATCCGTCTTCACCCGAGTGCGGAGGCGCATTATGGCCGCGGGCTGACCTATGTGCGAGAGTATCAGGGGAAAGACCGCGAGGCGATCGACGATTTCACCGCCGCCATCCGGTTAGACGCCAGGCATGTCGGGGCCTACAAATCCCGCGCCGAAATCTACAGCCGTCACGAGCAGTATCAGAATGCCCTGCAGGATTCCGAGGTGGTGCTCAGGCTAGATCCCGCCACGCCGAATGCTTACTGCAACGTCGGATTCGCCCATTACGCGCTGGGGCACGACGCTGAAGGCCGCAAGTTCCTGAACACCTGTTATCAGAAAGATCCCGATCCCAACACGCGTGGCTATTACGAAACGGAAGTGCGGAAGGTGCTTGTTGCGCGGCAGCCAAGGCGCAACAGCGGCGGGTATCAGCCGGAAGGGCGGGAGAAGACGCCATACGATCGAGACATGGAGCGGCAGCAGAACGTCTATGAGAGTCTGCGCAATTCAGGGTTCAACGACCGGGCCGAGGCCTGTCGGACGGATGGGTCGAAGTGTTGAGAGGGGCGGGGTGGCCTGCCGGGTCTCCTGTGCTCGCGCAACGCGCGGCTTCAGAAAGCCCTCGTTGGACGACGCGCACTGGGAGACCCGGTAGGCCACCCCTTGGAGAGTAGGGCAAGAAAGTGGAGGGAGCACTAAACAGGACACTCATAGATAAGGATAGAGAGGGCGCAGCCGCCGCGTCCTTCTTGCTCGCCGACATTGCCCACACAAAAGATGGGGGCTCAGAAATCTTCAGTAGAGGCGTGCAACCACAATGATGTCATGATCACGGCCTACCAGCGGCGATGGCTATTAAGAGCTATGCTACTACGCAGATTCGCCTGGATAGCAGTTGCCACGTTCTTTCTTGCAGTGTTTCTTGATCGCGCTGGGTTCTCTTCGTTTATATTTGAACTCGCTGGCGCATGTGCGTTCATTTTCTTAACCATATTTGTCTTGTTTACCTTTCTTAATTCATGTCCCCGCTGTGGAAAGAATTTTTATTCGAGTTGGTTTCGTGGGGCGAATGCTTTTACAAGCCGCTGTATGAATTGCAGGCTCAGTTGGAAGGATCTTATATGATATTGGAGGCGCCGTGATTTCTGTGTGAAGCCTGAGCCGAACATGTGTATGGCATGAAAAGGCAGATATAGGTTCAGGGAAGGGTAGGCCGCGGCCGTTGTTGGTCGCTTGTGCTGATGAGCTCCAATTGACAGCCACCTGCCGTCATCGGTAGGCTAAAAGAGAAAAACGGGAGGGTTTGTGATGGCACTTCTTCTCGCGTTCTGCCTCATCTTTTCCGCAGTCATTCCTGTATCAGCCGCTGACAGTACTCAGACCACCGCGGCCACAGTGATCAAGGCCGATGTCTTGTATTGGGAAGAGGGCGAACTGATCGTCAAAGAATTCTCCGGTCACCAAGAACGGCTGAAGGTGACGCCGGAGACCAAAATCGAGGGCGTGGTCGGCGGACGGTTAAAAACCGGTGACAAGATCGTGGCGCAGATCACCGACGACCGTACGGCACTTTCGATCAAATTGCAGCTTCCAGACGACAAGTAGGGGGTTCGCGCACAGGCTGCTCAAGATGGCCGTCCAGCGCGGCCGCATCCCATAAAGGCCCGTGTCGTATGGTGGGGGCCTGAATGATGCGCGCCAAAGCCGGTGGCCATTTTCGACAGCCTGCTAATCGAGGATCGAGAAGGCGCCGATGAAATAGGGCCCTTTCGCAGCCTGCGCCCCCCTGATCCGCACTTCAACCACATCCTGCACCCATCCGCCGACGAGCCAGGGATTGGGCGCCAGGTTCGACCAGTACCACCAGCTGCCGTTGGATTTCTTGAACCAGAACTGAATCGGTTCGGTACCGGTCACTCGAATGATCGGCATGTCGAAGACGCGTGGCTGGTGGGTCACGCGATCTTCCATCCAGATTTTGATCCAGTGATCCTTGCCATGCGTGCCGAGTGTTCGCGGTTCATGGATCCAATCGGCGGCCATGCAGCTGTCGCCTACTGTCCGTCCAAAGCCCGCTCCAGGACCATCTCCCGGATCGACAAAACAGGGCGTGAGTAAGCTTGGGCTATCGAATGTCAGATGAATATGTCCGTAGGTCATGTCTTCGACATTGATGTAGTTACCAAAGCAGCGATGGCGATACGTCCAGCAAGCTTGATGGGTGGCGTTGCACGGTTGCAACTCGCCTGAATTATCGATGCCGGTGGGGACGCCGAAGTTGCCCCGTGCCTGTCCATAGATATAAGTCAACGCAAAGGTGTTATCGAAATCGACGACACAATCCCCGAGCCAGTTGTGAGCCGAAGCCGGCTCGGCCGTCAGGAAGAGTCCGCCCAGAATAATCGTCAGGCAGAGCATCAGCTGCGCGGCGATTGGTATTGGCTTCATGATGGCTTCCTTTCTTCCTCTGATCGGGATTCGACAAAGCGAGTCAGCTGCCGCCCATGCCGTTACTTCTTGTCCGCACCCGTTCCTGCAACGTCCCGTAGTCGTTGAAAGGCCTGCGCGCGCTCGGCTTCCGGCAGAAGGAGAGCCGCATGGTGATAGCGATCCACCAAGTGCTGCTTCTGCCGGAAGTTTGTGGCTTGGGTAATTTGAATGAGGAGCCCGTTCAGATCGACTCGCTCAGAAGGATTGACTTGGTGCCGTGACGATTCCGCCAGCATAGCGCGCACCTCGTCATCGCTGGCCTGGCGCGGGCCCTGCACCGTTTGTCCTGCTTCCCCGACCGGCCCTCCCGGCACAAACTGATGAGGCGGCGGCGGGACGCAGCCATACAGAACCATCAGTGCCATGACCACGACGCGTGGAACTGCCGATCTCTCGTGCCGTCTATATACAACGTTGTGCATGGCGCCTCCTCTTCAATCATCTGCAATGTATGAGCAGGTGTTGAGGACGACTCTTTTGTGATGACGAGTAGGCAACCTTTGCGCCATGCCATCCGCATGGAACATATGTGCGAAATAACAATCGTTTGGAATTTTGTCGCAATGACGAAGGGCGCATCGACCTCTGTGGGCGGGTATCGCATACGATACAGAGCCGTATCCCATCGGATACGACTACGTAGATCGTCAGCATCCTGTCAGTCGCACAGGAAACTGTCACTCGACAATGTGGAGCGGGACGGAGAATTGCCAGCAGGAAGTGGTGCAGCGTTGCGAACCAAGGCTCCTCGGACTGTGCCGGCCGGGAGGCGATGGAAGGATGGACGAAGAATCTGAAGGAAAGCGAGCGACCGCCGTCAGGCTATCGCCGCTTCCGCAATCGCACGGGCTGGCGGCGCTGGAACCAGTCGCGGATCAATGTGCCGATGACAAGGGCCGGAACGGCGAGCAGCCAGACATACCAACTTGCCCAAAGCGCGGGGTCATGCATGATCATTCCTCCGGTGTGTGTGCTGGTCTGTAGAGCAAGCCCCATACCGGCGTTCGCAATATCGAGGAATCATGCCGTAGCCGCAAAACCTTCGGCCAATTGCCGAATTGAGCGGCGTTGGGGGCAATGCGCCACGTCGCAAATCGCGCCAGGCAATTTTTGCCGTCGCAAAAATCTCACAGCCCGTGCTGTCGTTCCCACAGCTGGTGGGTTCCTGCGCACCCGCTAGCCAAACAGCAACAGCGTGAGGTGGGGGAGCCATGGAAGCAGGGCGACCCCGACGCAGATCGAGAGTGCCACGATCGAGGTAACCAGGTCTTCGTCCAATCCCGTGTCCGCTGCAAAGATCACCGCGGTGACTGCCGATGGCATTGCGGCGACGAGCACAACGACGGCCCGCTCCATCTCGGAGAGGTTCAACACAAAGGTTGCAGTAATTCCGAGGAGCAGCCCGCCGATCATGCGGAGCGCCACGCCGGCGCATGCTACAGCCCACGCCCGACGCACGGCGGTAAAACTGATCGATAACCCCAGCACCAGGCTGGCCAAGGGTGTGGTTGTGAGGTGAATGGGTGTGAGGAGGTCGCGCAACCAGGCGGGAAGATGAACAGCAAACAGTGAGAGCAGGAGGCTGCCGCAGAGCGCCCACAGCGGCGGGGAAGACACAAACCGCACCATGGGAGACCGCGCATTGGAACTCGTGGCGCCATGCCACACCGCAATGCCGTAAAGCACTGTCAGCGTCAGCGTGGTCTGCCCCAGATCAAACAAGATCGCTTGCGCTAGCCCCCTGTCGCCCAGCGTGGCGAGGACGACCGGGTAGGCGAAATAGACTGAATTGATGCAGCCGGTGCCGAGCATGAATCCGCCCCGGGTTGGGCGGGGTAGATGTAGCAGCCGGGAGAGGTGCCAGGAGACGAGCAGCATTGGCAGGGTCACCAGGCAGGCGGCCAGCGGGAGTTTCCATGCCGTGGGTGCGAAGGTCACTTGATCCAGGGACACGAGAATAGTGGCGGGTAGACTGATGGAAAACACGAAGGCTGCCAGGCGTTCCGCATGCGTTTTGCCGAGCAGGCCGGATGCACGGAGCAGCGCGCCGAGAAGAAAAATGCCAATGAAGGCTTGGAGCGTGGCGGGCATCGGTGGGAGCGTAACAGAAAACCGGGCGCAAGAGGAGGCAGGGGCCGCGGTGAATCATACCGCCTTTTTTTGTGCGCCGGCGTCGCGAGCCTGGTACGATGGCCCATTCCATGAATCAGGCGCAGCCATCAGTGCAACCGCGACAAGCGGCGGTCTTCTTTATCCTCGTCACGGTCGTGCTCGACATGCTGTCGTTCGGGATCATCATTCCCGTGCTGCCGAAACTGGTCGAAGAGTTTCTGGGCGGCGATACGGCGCAGGCGGCGGAGATCTATGGTCTCATGGGCACGTCGTGGGCGTTGATGCAGTTTGTCTGTTCGCCGATTCAAGGCGCGTTATCCGACCGATTCGGGCGGCGCCCGGTGGTGTTGCTCTCCAACCTGGGGCTTGGCCTCGATTTTATCCTCATGGCGTTGGCACCCAGTTTGGCCTGGCTCTTTGCCGGGCGAGTGATTTCCGGAATCGCCTCATCGAGCTTCAGCACCGCCGGCGCCTATATCGCTGACGTGACACCGCCGGACAAACGCGCCGCCGCGTTCGGCATGATGGGCGCGTCGTTCGGACTGGGCTTCGTTTTGGGGCCTGCCGTTGGCGGTCTGCTGGGCGCACTTGATCCACGCTGGCCTTTCTGGGGCGCCGCTGCCACGAGTCTGCTGAATGCCTGTTATGGATTCTTCGTGTTGCCGGAATCGCTTCCGGTCGAGAAACGGGCGCCGTTCCGATGGACGCGGGCCAATCCGGCTGGTGCCTTGATGCTTCTGCGCTCCCATCACGAACTCTTCGGTCTGGCGACTGCGAATTTTTTGATGAACCTGGCCCACGGGGTGCTGCCGAGCGTCGCCGTCTTGTACTTGGGCTATCGATACGGCTGGGGGCCGTCGGCGGTGGGATTCACGCTTGCCGGGGTCGGGGTCTGTGCCATGATCGTCCAAGGCACCCTGGTACGGCCGATTACGGCGAGGCTGGGCGAGCGTCGCACGCTGCTCACCGGGCTGCTGTGCGGCGCGACCGGGTTTGCCATCTACGGGCTTGCGCCCACGCCACTCATCTATTGTCTTGGTATCCCCGTGATGGCGTTCTGGGGGCTTGCCGGTCCGTCCGCGCAGGTGTTCATGACGCGCCGGGTCAGCGCATCCGAGCAGGGACAATTACAAGGGGCGATTGCGAGTCTCACCGGTATCGCCGGCCTGATCGGCCCGACGTTGTTCACTCAGACCTTTGCGGCCTTCATCGGCCCGCAGGCCGACTGGCACCTGCCGGGTGCACCCTATCTGCTCTCGACGATGCTGCTGCTGGTTGGCGCGGCGACGGCCTGGCGAGCGACCAGGCCGATGTAATCGGGACGGTCGTGGTGCAACGGGTGAGCTGTGTTCATGCCTGCCTACCGGACACCGTGCACGAAAAGTTCCCGGCTGCGATAAATGGCCAAGGCCCGCATCTCCGCCTCTTCGGCCTCTGTCTGCTGTCCCAATTGTCTATGGAGGTCCGCAAGGAGCGACCAGGCATCCGCCTCACCGGCGGCATCGTGTATCGCCTGGGCAATCTGGAGGGCGCGTTTTCCCAGCGCCACCCGATGAGTGAGCGAGTCCTTTCCTCGATCGAGCCGCGCAAGTCGCAGATGCAGCATGCCCTCGAAGGGCAGGTGGTGTTCCGTCTGGGCCAGGGTCAGGGCGTCTAAATAATTTGTACGGGCGTCTTCAATGTGCCCCAGCAGCCAATGGGCATCGCCAAGTGCCACGGTGGCGGTAAACTGCTGATCCACATGGCGTCGGGTACGCGCTTCTTCCGCCGCCTGCTGTAAGGACCGGAGTCCGGCCTCTGCCGAACCTTCGACGACTTGCAGCAGTCCCAACTGCACCATCGTCTCGTTCCATCCTCTTGCATTCCTCACGCGGGTAAAGAGTGCGGCGGCTCGGGTCAGGGCGTCGCGCGACTCGTCGCGTTGTCCCAGTTGTGCGGCCACGCGGCCCATTGCCAACAGGGCTTCGGCATGGGCGGATCGATCAGAAGCTTGGGCGAAGATTTGTTCCGCCTCCTGCAAGGACGTATGGGCCTCTTGCAGCTTGCCTTGCCGCTCATGCACGCGTGCAATCTTCACCAGGGTCGTGGCGATGCCCTGGTTTTGCTTCTTCTCCCGGAACTTTGAGAGCGCGAGTTGGTAATAGGTCAACGTTTCTGGCCAATGTTCCTGCTGGTCGTGAACCTCACCGATGCGAAGCAATTCATGGCCGGAAAGCTGGTTGGGAGACGCGGTTGGTGTGACCTGTGCCGGAGGAATGGCCAAGGCCTGGGGTGGGGTCGGCAGAAGCCAGAGCAGGAGGAACCAGAAACCGATCATGATGATGCTCCATCAGGGGCGCAAAGTTGTGGCCTAGGCGAAAGTCTTTTGGCCCCGTAACCTTGCATCTGTCTCCCGATCAGGTCAAGTGATCAACGGCTCTTCCGGATGCTTGCCTCGCCTATTCCAGAGGGGTAAGATCAAACTTCCCGCCAAACATCTGTGGAGGTGCTATGTCTACGACACGCACGACTCCCAAACGAGCCCGGAACTCTCACATCGCAGTATCGAACGGTCGCGCAACCAATTGGCCGATTTGGCCGCCTTTCATGGCAGGGGCCGGTCCATCCGCAGCCTGGAAGACTGTGATCAGGAGAGGGACGCATTCCGATTCCGGCCTGGCGCATACGGTGGTCGTCATGGCACGAATCCAGGCCAGGCGGTTAAAGTTTCCTGCACACACTGGTCGCGGCCATTGCCGGTGATCGTCTGATGATCGATGTGTGCGCATGACGAAGGAGCAAGGGGCCGGGGCAACGAGCGTTGACGCAGGATGGTGTCAGCATTAAGGACAACTCGACGTTTCACATTCTGCGCGACTGCTCCGGTGCGGTGTGGTCAGGGAACGGATCGCGGATCACTGCGGCAACAGGACGTCGTCACGAGTCGAGGGAGGTGGCATATGGGGCCAACCAAGGCAATCGTCAAACAACAGGCGCTCTACGATGCGGTGAGCGGCAAACTCATACAGAACGGATTTGAAAGCCAGCAGGCCATGGAAGATTATGTGCGGCAGCACTATATCGTCATGCCGGTGCGTGACCATGCCGGCAATCCCTGGCAACTGGATGGAAAACCGGTGTATTGCCTCCACGGGGTGCAATATGAAACGGTGGACGACCAGCGGGTGCATCTTACCCGTTGCCCGGATTGCGGAGGGATGGGGATCAGGGCGGACGAACTCACCGTCGAATCCGATTGTATTCGTTGTACGGCCTGTGGGCATGAGTTCGATGCACGATTGGAGATGATGGAGACGTAAGGTCTACGGGCCTTCCGACAGGGATGGATTCAGGAGAGATGGCTGTGGGAGCTGTCGCTGGTGTCGGCTTGCGACATGGTTGTGCTGTTGAGGATGTAGGCGAAGAAATTCCCCAGGTGGAAACAGAACCGGTTATACTCAGAGCCCTCGTGCAGCGTGAGAGTGGGTGGTTGAGTGCTGGTTGGGAAATGAGAGAACCGGAAAGGGACGAAGGACATGGCAGGTGCAACAGTGACTCGGCGGAAAAAACAGGCTCCGCAACCGATACAGAGCAAGCCCGCGAAGAAGACGAAAAAACCTCGTGCAAGTGAACCATCCGGTGCGGTGATCGTGTTGTCCGGGGCCACGCCGCTCCGCAGACAGAAGGCGGCGGAAGTCCTGGCGGAGGAGCTGCAATTGCATCTGGCCAGTGTGGACTTGTCGGCGGTCGTCAGTAAATATGCCGGCGAGACGGAAAAGAATGTGAATCGCGTCTTCGATATGGCCAATCGCCACGGATCGATTCTCTTTTTTGACGAAGCCGACGCCTTGTTCGGAAAACGCACGCAGGTGCAGGATGCCCACGACCGGTATGCGAACGCGGAAGTCTCTCACCTTCTGCAGTGCATCGAGAATCATCAGGGACTGGTGATTCTCACGACCAACGGCAAGAGCCGCATAGAAGAAGCCTTCTCACCCGAGAAGCCCGTGATCGTATTGGGCGGCACGGCGAAGAAACCTGCCAGGGCGAAGGCCAAACCCGCCGCGACACCGAACAAGAAGGTCGTGAAAAAGAAAGTTGTGAACAAGAAGGTTGTGAAGAAGAAGTAAGCGGGCGGGTCAGCTGATCACGAATGGGTCGCCAGCAAGGCCATTTTCGAGGGTCGATCCAGTGCTTTAATGGCCGCCTCGCGTTGTAATGCGGCTCCTTTGCTGTCCAGCGATTCGGTATAGCGCACCGTAAACGGTCCCCGGTGTCTCGTATATTTCGCGCCCTTCCCGCGTGCATGTGCGTCCATGCGCCGCTCCAGATCATTCGTGATGCCGGTGTAGAGGCTGCCGTCGGCACATTCCAGAATATAGACGGTCCAGGTCATGGGATAGGGGCCGGGATATTTCGTGCAACGCACTCTGCGCTGATCTGAGGGGATGATAACCGAAAGAATGGCGAGAGGCGACTACTTGGGGTTGGTGTGGAGGAAATCAACCCCGAGGGCTGAAAGCACCGCTGCCAGGATGAGAGCGGCGGCCAGAGCCACGAGTAGAAATTTGCGGTCGTTGCGTACCGAATCGTGAAATCGGTACGTGCTGGATTTTCGTAAACGATGGGTCGTCATGATTTGTTCAGGCATGAGAGGCGGTGTTCATGGCGGGAAGTTGCTGAGATCCGCCTCGTCAGTGCGCGGTCACTATGCCTGTTGCACCACAGAAGAGGAATAGGGGATTCCCTGAAAGAGGGAGGAAATATTCCTGTGAGCTAGTTCTTCAGATTTGTTCGATCTCCTGAGCGTCGACTTTCCTCGCTGCTCGTCAGGGCCGATTCTTCCATGGGCGAACTTCCTCCAGGCTGTCACCTCATTGACAGGCTTTGCTTGAGCCACGTAGCGTAGTTCAGCATGTCTCCTTCTGCACGCATCAATCACGAACTCTCTGCCGCGGAGCAGGCTTGGAGTGATGGCAACGAGGGCAAGGCGCGGGTCTGTGCGCGGCGCGCGGTGGCGTTGGCTGCCGAATCATGGCTGGCGCGCTTGGCGAAACCGCTCTGGCGGGGGGATGCCATGGAGCATTTGCGTCGAATTCAGCAGCAGGAGGCGTTTCCTCTCTCAGTCAGGCAAGCGGCCGAACGTCTGAGCACGGCCGTGACCAGGCGCCATGAGGCGCCCTTTACCTGCGATCCGATCAGCGATGCCCGTCTGATTATCGATCATCTCACGGCCGGGGCGCCGTAGGACAGGTTGCTTCAGGGGGCGGCCTGGCGAAGGCTCACTTTGACGGTTGCCGATCGCCGCCCTTGGCTCGAACGACTGCATGCTGCGATGGTCGATCATATCCGCAGGAACCAACCGACGGTGCGTGCCTGCTTCGTTTTGAAGGCGAGCTACCGGACGATCGTGGAGGATGGTTGTCATGCCCATCCCCCCGGCGAGATTGACCGGCAGATTCGGCGCGAGTCAGCCATCTAGAAGGCGCCTGCCGGCTATTCCTTCACATAATGCACGCGCACGGACTGTATCAGCTCATCGCGGTTGACGGTCATCATTTCGGCGGCCAGCAGTCCGTTGACGCTGCGGTAATAGAGCAGCAGGCTGTCGACTCCCGTCAGCGTCCGAATCAATTCAAAATGGAGGTCGGGATAGGCGTGAAGTCCCTTCTGAAAATAGGCCCTCAATGGAATGCGGCCATGGATGGTTCCGGAGGGCTCCCCGGATAGCGCCGACACGAACGGACTGGTAAACTCCACATCCGGTGCATAATGCTGGAGAATGGCGTCGAGGTCGTGCCGGTTCCAGGCGGCGATCCAGGCGTCGGCTAGGCGTAGTGCCAATTGTTCGTTCATCACTGTGAACCTTTCGTTGCGATCCGTCGTAGGTGAGGCTAGCCTAGTAGAACGGCTGCGTGATGAGCAAGGGCCGGTCGAGCAGCGAAACCCCACGATGCTTTTCGGTGCGATCGCGCCGGTGAGGCGGGAAATGGCACGATGCCATCAATAAAGCCGGTGTCGGATCAGAGCAGCCTTGCTCCGATTGCTCTGTTCAAGCTCCTGAAGGGTCTGCTGTTGCTGCTCGCCGGCGCCGGTTTCTTTCGATGGGTAGACCCCGAAATCGACTCGTCTCTTGCCCCCGTCCTCGACACGCTGCACTTGAGCACCCACACGCAATTGCTCCATGCGCTTGTTCTCCGGGTGGATTCGTTGCAACGCCACAGTCTCTTCATGATGGGCCTTGTCACTCTGGGCTATGCGGGTCTGTTATTCGTCGAAGGGTTCGGTTTATGGATCGAAACGTCCTGGGCCGCCTATCTCACCGTGATCTGCACGAGTATTCTGTTGCCCGGTGAGTTTCATGCGGTCTTTCGCGAATTGTCGGTGACCGGGTTGGCGGTTCTTTCCGTGAATGTGGCCATCGTGGCCTATCTTGTTCGACGCCTGGCAGAAGAAACGCTCGATTAAGGCCTGCCCAGCGCTGATGCCACATCTCCCGGGCCAGCGCTCGATGGCTCGGGGAATCCCTAGCTGGCACTGTGCCGCGAGGGAGGTATACCAAGACATCACAAGAGAGGAGACCAGGCCATGGCTGAAGTCAATTCCATGTATCGCGCCCGTCTGAGGAGCGACGACATAAAGATGCAAATTGAAAAGTTGGAAGGATTGGCCCATCACACGGTCGTGAATCCAACCTTTGAGGTGTTTGATGAGGAAACGGAAGATATCCTGAGCAGAATTTTTGGTGACACGCACCAATATGTGGAATCCTACAACTATGCCGCATTGGGCGAGGCCGAAGCGATCGTGAATTTGCCTGAATCGGCGCAGGAACCACAGACCCGGGATATTCCGAAGCAAGGCCTTCAGCAACGCCGCCAGGTGCTGCAAAGCATCCTGACCGACTTGCAAGGTCTCGAAACAGAGGAGAGCCGCGCGTTAGAAGGAGAAGATCGGGAAGATCCTCCAGGGCCGAGTTAAGGGCGCTAGGGCTTGTCACGGAGAGTGCCGAGATACGCCACCAGGTCGCGGATGTCTTCGTCCCGCAGGAGCGTCTTGGGATACATAGCTGTGCCCGGGTGCCCGCGCTTGATGGAGCGAAAACGATCGTCGTCGTTCTGCGATTTCAGGGTGGCCGCATCACGCAGATTCGCAGGCGGGGCGGGAAGCGCATCCAACCGTCTGATGAGGTCGGCCGACATCGGCGGTCGTTTATTCAGGTGTCCCTCGATCCCATGGCAGACGGCACACCCACCGAGTTCATGATAGAGCTGCCGCCCGTGTTTGGCGTCGCCCCGCAAGGAACTGTCAGGTTCCGGTATCGACGCGGGGATCGGCATCGTGCCACGGATGGAAGCGAGGTAGGGCAGGAGCGCGAGAATCTCTTCATCGGAGAGGGCCTCTTTCGAGATCGGGTACATGGCGGTGCGCAGATGCCCGTGCCGAATGATCTCGAATCGTTGCTTGTCAGTGGTGAGGGTGAGCGTGGCCGCCTGTCTCAGGTCGGCAGGAGCGGGGCTCAGTCGATCGATATTTTCGCGGATTTGTTTGCTGAGGTGCGGGGGGAGCTGACTCCTGTAACCGTCCACGCCATGGCAGGTGGAGCAGAGGCCTTTGCCGTTAAAGATTGCTCGGCCTTGCTCCGTGTCCGCAGGTCCACTGTCGGTCTTGGTGCGTAATGGCGTTTCAGCCCACAGAAAGGAGACCCCGAGGAGCGTAGCGGTGAGGCAAAGCATTCCTGCGACAGTCCATTGAGCGTGTCGTACCCCCTGCGCTGTCCTGCCGAGAAAACTGGCCATGGGGACTTTCCGATTAGGGTGTCTGCCTGCATCATAATGGACTCAGGGGGTGTAATGCCACGACTGCCGGGGGGACCCGGGGAGCCCGCATGGGGCTGGTTATGGGCGTTTCCACTCTGTACAATGCTGGGTCATGAGGGGAACATGATCCATACGGCCATGAACATGGCGGACCACCGCCACTGCATCGCCCTATCCGGCTGCTTTCGCGGGAAGCTCTGCGAGCAACTCATGAACCGGCCAGGCCAGTCCGTGGCAAAGGGCGCTCGTATCTACGGGCTCGGCGATTCGGCGCAAAGTGTCTTCTATCTCCGGCAGGGATTCGTGAAGTTGACGTCCCTGACCGAAGACGGCCGCGAACTTATTTTGCGACTGCATCAGGCCGGGGAAGTGTTCGGCGAACTCTGCCATTGCACCGGTGAGCGCCGCGAACAGGCGATCGCGATGGAGGACAGTGAAGTCGTCGAACTCAGTTTCGACGAATTTATCGCCCATTTGCAGAGCAATCGCCCGGCCTTTCTTCTCTTTCTCTCCAACGTCGCTCAACAACTCTCAGCGGCTTACGACCAGATCCAAACCTTGTCCTTCAACAGTACGATGGAACGACTGGTGCGCACGCTGGGCCGGCTGGCCGATGAGTTCGGCGAACCGGAGGGCGAATGGGTTCGCCTCACGCATTATTTCCGCCAGGATGACCTGGCTCAAATGATCGGCGCGCGCCGGGAGGTGGTTTCGACTCTCCTGAACCAATTGCGCGAGCAAGGGCTTATCACCTACGCGCGAAAGGATGGGTTGCTCCTCCGCCGCGCCGGTCTCGACCAGTTCCTGGGTGCCGCTGCAAAATCTTCCGCCGGTCTCAGCGACTCCGGTTTCTAACGCATCCTCATTTTCTCTCCAATGTTATCCCGCTAACTTACGGCGCCGCTCCCGTTCTTTATCCTTGCCCATGGCTGCTACAGCCGGCAGTGGTGCCGCTCATGTACATTCCTCTTTCGGAATGTATGGCAGGAGGGGCGCTGTGGGCGGTCGCGGGCGATTTTACTAATCACAAGGAGATTTATGATGGGTAACATGATTCGTGCGCTTTCTGTGCTGATGTTGACACTGTCCCCGATTGCCTGCGCGCACAGCGCTGATTCGTCTGCCACGGCGACGCCGCAGGCCGCGGCAGCCCACCCCATCAAGGTGGCGGAGACGAAGGCGGTTCTTCGTGATCTCTGGTTGGGCCATATCCTCTCCATCCGGAACGTGGCGGTTGCGACGGTGGATAAGAATGCCTCCGCACGGAGCGTGGCTGAGGCCGGTGTTGTGGCGAATGCCGAGCAGATCGCTCGCTCCATTGAACCGTTCTATGGCAAGCCGGCGGCGGATAAGCTATTTACGTTGTTGGCGGGTCACTATCAGGGAATTCGTGAGCATCTGGATGCGACCGTAGCCGGGTCGGCGAGCCAACAGGAGGCGGCAGTGAAAGCGCTCACTGCCAATGCAGCCGAGATTGCCACTTTTCTCAGCAGCGCCAATCCGAACCTGCCGAAGGACACGCTGATGGGGTTGTTGATGGCCCATGCCGCGCATCATCTGACACAGTTTCAGCAGCTGAAGGACGGGGACTATGCGCATGAGGCGGAGACCTGGAAGGGCATGAAGCAACACATCTACGTAGTGTCGGATGCGCTGACGCAGGCGTTGGCCGCTCAATTCCCGGCGAAGTTCTAGGGCGACTCTTCGCGCATCAACGGCATCGCATTTCTGATGAATTTCGGAGGCCGGAGTCAGGCAGCCAGGTCGCGGAGTTTCCGCTCCTGGCTGCCTCCGCGTGACGTCCTCGCATCCGCCGATCCTGTTCAGCCTTCTCCCTTCCGGTCCGCTGCTCCCGCTTGCTCAGGGGCGGGGGCTGCCTTCGTCTGAGCTGCTCAATACTACGTACTAATGGTTTTCTCTGTGCACTCTGTTTGAAAGATCATTCCGTCTCAGTTTGCGACAATAATTGGAAGCATTCTGTTTTGCCGGAAGCGCACGCTTTTTCTTGAAAACGGAACGGCCACTTGCCTAGAGTGCACCGTTTGCACTTTGCTTCATCATCATAGGAGGACGGTATGCGAAGGAATCGTGAGCGGTATGTGTTCGGTGGGGCCCTGGTGCTGGCTCTGGCGATGAGTCTGGCCCCCGCATTGTCCCAGGCTGCCGAGTGGGTGCACGAGGGGATGGCCGAGGAGGGGAAGGTCACGATGGGTTTTCGGGTCGGTCCGAGCTTCATGACGCAAAGCGCGGGGGTGTCGACAGTCGGCCCGGCGCTGAACTTTCAAGGGATGTACGGACTGAATAAGTGGTTTCGTCTCGGAATGATGTTGGAGTGGGAGAATCACGGGATCGATGGGCCGCGGAACGGGTCGCTCAATACCATTACGCTGTTGCCGGTGAATCTGGAGTATCGTCCCGGGCATTTCGGTAACTTCATTCCGTACTTCACGACCGGTCTGGGCGTGAACATCAATACGAAGGATGTGAAAGACACGTTCGCATGGCGGATCGGCGGCGGCATCGACTATGCGTTGACCAATCTGGTGCAGGGCGCGCCGAAGGGCCTGATGCTGAATATGGAAGCGGCCTGGAAGCGTAACCACCCCGAGAGTGACGGGTCCGCCATGGGCCTGCTCTTCGGTGTGCGCCATACGTTCTAGACTGCATTCCCTCTCCTTTCATGAGCCTGCGTCGGGCAGTCAGTGACGGTTCGTCCGTTCCTGGCTGCCCGATTTATTCCACCCACCACTCTTCATTAGGCACCTGTTCGCTGTGCGAGAATGTGCGCCCTGGCCTGTCGTGAGGCTGCATATTCGATGCCCTGCTGTTTCATTCGGCCGCGATGTGTTATAAGCTGTCTGTTTCTCTAGCCGGATAGCCCTGTTTCATTGCGGGTGTATCGTGGAATTAATCCAGACCTTGCCGGATCGCACGATCGTCAGACCGTCAGTTCCGAAGGGATTCACAGGGGGAATGAAGAAGGATGAGCAAGAAGGAAATCGATGCGGCGCGGCGACTGATGAGCCTCATGTTCAAGGCGCATCCCTGGCATGGGGTGTCCATGGGTGACCATTCGCCCGATCTGGTCACGGCCTATATCGAAATTGTGCCGACCGATACGGTGAAGTATGAAGTGGACAAGGCCAGCGGATTTCTCAAGGTGGACCGTCCGCAGCGATTCTCAAATTATTGCCCGTCCTATTATGGACTGATTCCGCAAACCTACTGCGGGGAGCGGGTCGCCAAACTGTTCGGACGACGTGCTGGTCGGCCTGACATGATCGGAGACGGCGATCCCCTCGATATCTGCGTCCTGACCGAGAAGACGATTCCGCACAGCGATATTCTGTTGACGGCCCGGCCCATCGGCGGGTTCAGCATGGCGGACGGCGGCGAAGCGGACGACAAGATCATCGCGGTCATGCGGGACGACGCCGTTTATGGCACGTTCACCGACCTTAAAGACTGTCCCATGACGCTGCTCGATCGGTTGCAGCATTATTTCCTGACCTACAAGCACGCGCCGGGTTCCACCCAGCATAAGGTGGAGATTACCAGCATGTACGGCCGCGACGAAGCCTTGAGAGTCATCCACGCCAGCCACGACGACTACAAGGAAAAGTTCCCTGAGTTGGAATTTATGTGGCCCGCCAGCATGAACAGCTAGTACTACCAAGAAAGGTTTATCCCCCCTTCATGAAACACACCACGACGCCATCGCAGACGGAGCCGGCAGCCAAGGGATTCTCTCCCGGGTTTGCCGCGCTCGGATTAGAAGCCTCGCTGTTGACCACCCTTGAGGCCTTGGGCTACGAAGAGCCCACCCCGATTCAGCGTGAAGCCATTCCTCCGCTCCTGGAGGGACGCGACCTGCTGGGTCAGGCCGCCACGGGAACCGGCAAAACAGCGGCGTTTGCGCTGCCGCTCTTGCAGCGGATCGCTCACGGTCCACGGCAGCGCCCGACGGCGCTGGTGTTGGTGCCGACCAGGGAACTGGCCGTGCAGGTGAGTGAGGCGGTGCAGCGGTACGGGAAAGAACTCCGGATCTCGGTGCTGGCGTTATACGGCGGCCAGGCCATGGGACCGCAATTGCAAGCGCTGCGGCGCGGGGTCGAAGTCATCGTGGCAACGCCGGGCCGGGCCTTGGATCATCTTCGCCGCAAGACCTTGAAACTCGCCGATTTGCAGGTGGTGGTACTGGACGAGGCGGACGAAATGCTCGACATGGGCTTCGCCGACGATCTCGATGCCATCCTCGAACAAACCCCGGCGACGAAACAGACGGCCTTGTTTTCGGCGACCATGCCGCCGCGGATTGCCTCCATTGCCCGTCGGCATTTGAAGAATCCGGTGGATGTCACCATTGCCCGCGAGCCGGTGAAGGCCGGGGCCGCGCCGCGCGTGCAGCAGACCGCGTACGTGGTGGCCCGCCAGCACAAGGTGTCGGCTCTGGCTCGCGTGCTGGACATTGCCACGCCCAAATCGGCCCTCGTCTTCTGCCGGACTCGGCTGGAAGTCGATGAAGTGACCGCGGCATTGAACAGTCGCGGGTATCGTGCCGAGGCCATTCATGGCGGTATGAGCCAGGTCCAGCGGGATCGCGTCATGCAGGCGTTTCGTACCGGACAGACCGAACTCCTCGTGGCTACCGACGTGGCTGCGCGCGGGTTGGACATTCCGTCCGTGTCGCATGTGATCAACTACGATTTGCCCTCATCGCTGGAAGTGTACGTCCATCGTATCGGACGAACTGGACGGGCCGGGCGTGAAGGCGCGGCCATGACCATTGTCGAGCCGCGCGAGCAGCGGCTGTTGCGTGCGGTAGAGCAGCATACCAAGGCGCGCATCACGATCGCCGCCGTTCCGTCGCTCGGAGATCTGTTGGCCAAACGGCTGGAACGAACGAAGGCGTCCATTCAGGAAACCTTGGAAGCGGGGGGGCTCGAGGATTTTCGCCGTGTGGTCGACGCGTTGTCTGCGACGGCGGACCCGGCGGATATTGCCGCGGCGGCCATCAAGCTGGTCTATCGTTCGCACGGCGGGGATCGGGAGGAAGAAGAAATTCCGGCGGTGTCGATGCGGGCGCCGGAGCCCTATCGAGCGTCGCGGCCTGCGTATGGCTCGGCTCCTCAAGGCGATCGCGCACGTGCACCTCGAGGCGGTCCGAGTCGTGGTGGACGGGCACCTGGAACCGTGCGAGTCTACGTAGGGGCCGGACGGGCCGCGGGCATCAGGCCCGGCGATCTCGTCGGCGCGATTGCGAATGAAGCGGGTGTGCCATCCCGGATGATCGGCGCGATCGAAGTCGAGGAGCGGTTCTCCCTGGTGGATGTGCAGGAAGAGGCGGCCAGGCAGATCATCGAAGCCCTCGGGCGGACGCGTATCAAGGGACAGAAGGTCCCGGTCCGGTTGTTTAGAGACTAGGTGAAGAGGCGGGCTGATGGTCTCCGTGCTCGCGTAACGCGCGGTCTCAGCAGACCCTCCTTGGACGCGTGCAGTGCAGACCATACAGACTGCGCGTTCCAAAGAAGCAGAAGGTCGTCTGGTACTGCTATTCAGCCAACACTCCGCCTGGCGGTACGCTGAGTCTGTTGACAAGATCTTCGCGTCGGGAACTTTGTGAGCCATGTGAATGTCGAGCCGTGAGGGTCCTCGCGGCTCGATCGTTTCCGTCTTAGCCCTTGTTGGCCGACGGGTTTTGCGCTACCATCCCGCACAGATATGATGCGTCTCACCCATGCCGTTGCCGGCTGCCTCGCCACCGTGAGGTTCTGTCGGCAGGTTGTGCGTCACACCTCATTCTCATAGTCGTGACAGGTCGACAGCCTTCGAGGATCATTCCGGCCGTAACTCACTACGGATGCGATCCGATGGGTTGTGACAGATGGCAGAACGTCAACCGTATGGTGCGGGTGCGGAGCAATGTTCCAGTGATGCAATGCAACGGACAAGACCGGTGGTGACATGGCGGTGACCCTCGCGCCGTGGAAAGCGGTGCTCCGCGACTGGCAGGCCAGGGCCGTGGCCGACGTGTTGGCGAAGCAGTGCGAGGACTATCTTGTGACCGCGACGCCCGCGGCGGGAAAAACACGCTTCGCGCTCCGGATCGCCCATCACTACCTGGCCGAGCGGGCTGCGGGCCGTGTGCTGGTGGTCTGTCCGACGAACCATTTACGGACACAGTGGGCCTCGGCGGCCGGGCAGGCCGGAATTCAACTGGACCCGGCGTTGTCGAATGAGCAGGCTTGTGAGGCGCGTGACTATCACGGCGCGGTCGTGACCTATCAGCAGGTCTGCCTGGCGCCGGAAGTATTCCGGCGCGCCTGCCGCAGCCGGAAAACCCTGGTCATTCTCGACGAGTTGCACCATGCCGGAGACGGTAAGGATTGGGGCAAGGCGCTGCGGGAATCGTTCGGTGAGGCGGTGTTTCGCCTGGCATTGTCCGGCACTCCGTTTCGTTCCGATAACAATCCCATTCCCTATGTGCGGTACGAGCAGGGTGAAAGCCAGGCTGATTTTACCTATGGCTATTCGCATTCGATCCGCGACGGAGTCTGCCGTCCGATTCTCTTCCCGAGTTATGAGGGGGAACTGACCTGGTTGTCTGATGGGCGCGAGCATCGGGCCACGTTTGAGGACGGCTTGACCTTCGAGCGTCAGCGGGAGCGGCTCAAGACCGCGTTGCTTCAGGAAACGTGGCTTGGCCCGGTGTTGACCGACGCCCATGCCGAGTTGCAGCGACTTCGGAAGCAGGAGCAGGCGGATGCCGGCGGCCTGATCGTGACCATGAATCAGGATCATGCGCGGCAAGTAGCCGATCTGGTCCACCGGCTTACGGGCCAGCGCGCGCAGATCGCCGTGTCCGACGATCCCTCCGCCTCGAAAACCATCGAGACCTTTGCCCATCACAAGCAGCAGCAATGGCTGGTGGCGGTGAACATGGTCAGTGAAGGCGTCGATATTCCGCGCCTCAGGGTTGGAGTGTATGCGACCAACGTATTGACGGAGATGTATTTCCGCCAGGTCGTCGGGCGGTTCGTGCGGATGCAGGAGAAGGTGCCGAAGCCGCAACGGGCCTGGCTCTATCTGCCGAAGGATGCCACGCTGGTGCACTATGCCAAGCGCATCAAGGTTGAGCGCGATCATGTGCTCGAAGACATCATGCCGGCTGTGCAACGGACGCTCTTCGGCACGGCGGCAACGTCGCTGAAGGAATACATTCCGCTCAATGGCGTGGCCCGGCTCGATGCCTTGATCGGTGCGGATGAGGGCGAGCCCTCCGGAGAAGGAAAGGGGCAGCAGGAGCCGGCGGTGGCGCTGCACGATCAGAAGAATCTGTTGCGGGACAAACACCGCCTCCTTGTCGGGGCTGTCGCAAGAAAGTGCGGGATGGATCACCGGCAGCTCAATGCGGAATTGATCAAGCGGACCGGTGGCCGGGTCGATCAGGCGACGATCCCGCAATTGGAACGGCGGATTGCCCTGCTCGAAAAATGGCGAGATTCCGGCTTCGACAAGAAGCGTTGAACGGTTGAAGTATGGTAATGATGGATGGTCCGATCAGCGGGCGCATAATGTCATCAAGAAATAATGTGAGGGGAAGAGAATAATGGCTGGGAACAACGTGAAGCGGCCGGCAGGCGTAGGATCGAAGAAGGGGATGAAGAAGGTCGTCAAGAAGGGTGCGAAGAAGGCGGTGACCAAGAAAACGGCCCCGGCGCGCCGTGCAAAGGCGACCCGTACGAAGAAGCCATCAGTCGCAGTTGTGGTGCTGTCCGGATCCACCCCGTTGCGCCGGAACAAGGCGGCGGAGTTGGTGGCGGAAGAACTGCAGTTGGACTTAGCAAAGGTAAATCTCTCCTCGGTGGTCAGCCGGCGGGTCGGCGAGACCGAAAAGAACATCAATCGGGTATTCGATGAAGCTGAGCGCAGCGGATCGATTCTGTTTTTTGACGGGGCGGATGCCCTATTCGGCAAGCGCAGGGCAGGCAAGGACGGCGCGAGCCACTATGCCGATGCCGGGGCGGCCCATCTCCTGCAACGCATCGAGGACCATAAGGGCCTGGTGATTCTGACGACTAACGGTAAAAGCCGGATTGATCAAGCCTTGTCGCGGCAGGCGCAGGTGTCGGTGATGGTGGGCATCAAGGGGAAAGCGCGGAAGAAAACGGCAGTCTGAAGATTTTCGCTTCCAGACGTATTCAGCGTCCTGTGACGGCTATTCCGTTTCCTCGCTGGCCTCCAGGCACTTCGTGCATTGCTCGAGATCGGGCACGCCATGGGCGCTGCAAAAGTGCCGATGGCAAAGGCCGCAGAGCATAAAGGTCATTTTGATTCGATCATCCGCTTCGCAGTAGTAACAATTCTTCGCGGTTCTTGCCTTCGGCATGGTCCTTCTCCTCGAAACGTTCGTTCGTTCACCTGTGGTGTCATCGATTGAGCGGGCCGGTCGCTCCCGGCGCTGTTGCGCTTCGCCGTGGCTTCCAGGCCGATACCGGCATGGAGCGCAGCAGAACCTCTACCGATGACAGGGGGCGGGCAAGTCACCCAGGCCGAGTTAGCCTGAGGCGCTAAAGACAGCAAGAGGTGTGATCGTGCTCGCGTTCATCTTTCCAAGAACCGTTGCCGGCTTGTATGGAAAGACGCCTCGTTATAACACATTTTCTCGAATGTCTGCGCGGCGGCATTCGAGCAGACGGACCGTTTCGCAGAGCGGCGGAGGCCTGGTTGCTATTGCGGCGCCGTCTGTTCCAATTCCTCGCGCAACAGAAATTTGATCGAGGGGTTTGACTTGATGCAATAGGCCAGCAGGTGTTCGGTTGTGAACAGCATCACCCCGCGCCCCTGCTGATCGACGAGCCGCACGGTGTCGGACGGCCAGTACACGGCTGCAATGGCTGCGGGATCACCGACGATCCACCGGGCCAGGGTATGGGGCATGCGCTCAACGGAGGTTTTGACCCCGTACTCGTTCTCCAGTCTGGACATGACCACATCGAATTGCAGTTCCCCCACCGCGGCCAACACCGGCTCGCGGCGCACGTGGTCGGGTGAATAGAAAATCTGCATGACCCCTTCCTCTTCCAGCTGCTTGAGTCCCTTCTGAAACTGCTTGTGCTTGGAAATGTCCTGGGTACGCAACAAGCCGAAACATTCCGGCGCAAAGTGCGGAATCGGGTCAAAGGTCAGCGCCGGGTCTGACGTCAGGGTATCGCCGATTGTAAACAGGCCCGGATTGACCAACCCGACGACATCGCCGGGATAGGCTTCATCGATCGTTTCGCGGTCACGGCCGAAGAGCCGATGGGGGCGCGTCATCCTGATTTTTCTGCCCAGTCTGGCGTGATAGACCATCATGTCTTTTTCAAAGCGGCCGGAGCAGATTCGAAGGAAGGCCATGCGGTCGCGATGCTGAGGGTCCATGTTCGCCTGGATCTTGAACACGAAGCCGGAGAAGGTCTCGTCCGTCGGTTGCACCAGGCCTTGCGCACTGTGCCGCGGGCCGGGAGGCGGCGCGAGTTTGGTGAAGGCGTCGAGGAAAGGTCCGACGCCGAAGTTGGTCAGCGCGCTGCCGAAGAAGACCGGGGTGAGTTCACCGGCCAGGAAGCGGTCGCGATCGAAGGAGGTGCCTGCGCCCGTCAACAGTCCGATTTCTTCCTGCAATGGGCCATAGGCGTCGCCGAGGGTTTCGGCCAGTTTCGGATTCGGAAAGGTCTCGACCGTCATCGGGGCGCGACGTTGATTGTGCGCCGTGCGCTGGAAGAACAGCACCTGCCGGTTTTGGAAATCGTAGACGCCTTGAAAGCCGGATCCTTCGCCGATGGGCCAGTTAAAAGGCACCGCCGTCATGCCCAGCGTGCGCTCGATCTCATCGAGCAGGTCGAAGGGGTGTCGGCCGGGCTGGTCCATCTTGTTGATGAAGGTCAGGATCGGGATCCCGCGTTTACGGCAGACGGCGAACAGTTTTTTCGTCTGCGGCTCGATACCCTTGGCACCGTCCAACACCATCACGGCGCTATCCACCGCCATGAGCGTGCGGTAGGTGTCTTCGCTGAAGTCCTGGTGGCCCGGCGTGTCGAGCAGGTTGACCCGCGCCCCTTGGTAGTCGAACTGCAGCATGGTGGAAGTAATCGAAATGCCGCGCGCCTGTTCCAGTTCCATCCAGTCGGACTTGGCCTGGCGTTGGCTGGAGCGCGCCTGCACCGCACCGGCTAGGTGGACCGCGCCCGCATAGAGCAGCAACTTTTCCGTTAGCGTAGTTTTTCCCGCGTCCGGGTGGGAGATGATGGCAAACGTGCGCCGTCGCAGCACTTCACGCCGCAATTCGTCGGACGCGGACTTCTCAACCGGCAGGGACATAGGGGTTCTCTTTGTGGTTAGGGGATACCGACGGGACAGGGGGTGCATGGCCGCCTGGCGTCGCTGAATCGCAACGCTTTCTTTTATCAGTCGGAGTGGGGCGGCGGCAAGGAGGGGGAGAAGGGCTGGGAGCGGGTTGATCTCCTGTGCTCGCGCAACCCGCGGCCTGGGAAGGCCCTCGTTGGACGGCGCGCAGTAGGAGATCAACCGGCTCCCAGCCATGGGGAGAATTGAAAATTGAGAAGATGGGGAATGCGCACGATCGGAATGTGCTAGTGCCACGTGTGCAGCGGCGGTTTCCTGCTTCCCCCCTTTACCTGACGGAGGTGTTAGTTGGGATCGGCGGTGCCGACTATTTGCCCAGTGGATTGGTCAGCGTGCCTTTCGCGCCCTCCTTGATGTCCTTGACGTCTCCCTTGACCTGACCGACCCCCTGCTTGCTCTTTTCGAGGTCCAACTTCTTCACGTCCTCTTTTGTTTGGCTCGCATCGGTCTTGAGTTTGCCGGTGGCTTCCGTCAGCGACTTGCCCGTGCCCTTCATCGCCTCTTTGCCTTCGGCTACGAGGCCGTCCGCATGGGCTGATGGCGCGAACGTGGGGATCGTGCTTACGCCCAGGCCGACGATGACCGCAACTGCAATGAGCAACGACGTCTTCATAACAGCCCTCCTTGGGTAATGTAGGGAAGCCCTCACTGCGCCACCCTTACTGTGCAACTGCAGCAGTACTATATCAGCCCTAGGGTTTTGTTGCGCCATGATTTGTGGGGCAATAGGACCTCCGTGGCACCGACCCGATCAGTATGCGATGGAGCAAAAAGTAGGCGGGGAATCAGCCCGGTAACCGAGGGGTGAGACGAAGACGAGCTGCTATACTTTGGACTGCCCCTGTTCACCGCAGAGCTGTTGTCTCATGCATATTCCAACCCATTTGATGCTGTCCTGGGTGGTCGGCCACCGATTACATGTGCGTCGTGACCGGCGGCTGGTTGCATGGGCTGGAGTCGCGTCGGATCTCGACGGGCTGTCGATTCTGGCGGGCATGGAGGCGTATGGGCGGTGGCACCATGTGCTGACCCATGGTCTGCTGGCCGGTGTCTTGATCAGTCTTGCTTGTGCCTATTGGGCCAAGGAGCGGGTGCAAGTCTGGTGGCTCGCGCTAGGCGCATTCCATCTCCATCTCATCTGTGACTTGCTCGGCAGCGGCATCGATTGGCCGATTCAATATTTGTGGCCGTTCAGCAGCACCTTCTACCATACGCCCTATGGCTGGGAGTTGGACGCCTGGCAGAATTGGCTCGCGGCTGTCACGCTGTTGCTGATCTGCGGGCATCTCGCAATTCGTTCGGGCCATTCCGTGGCTGAAACCCTGCTCCCTGCCGAAGCTGACAGCGCAGTCGTCGCGGCGCTCCGGCACCGCTTCGCTTCACCGTCTTCCACGCCTGTCGTGCGCCCAGGGGTAGACATTTCCTAGTCCGCTCTGTCGCACTCGTGCTTCACTCCCGTTCCTGCCGGATGATTTTCATATCGGTGACGAGGTATGCTTCGGCATGACGCAGCCACCACCCATCTCCCATCCCCGCGATCCGTTGCATGGCGTGACCTTGGAGACCATCGTGACGACATTGGTCGCGCGGCATGGATGGGAAGAGTTGGGGCGTCGCCTTCCGGTGCGCTGCTTCCTGAATAACCCGAGCGTGAAATCGAGCCTCACGTTTCTCCGCAAGACACAGTGGGCCCGCGAACGGGTGGAGGGGATGTACATCGCGGAGCTTGATTGATTCCGGACCAGTCCATGGTTCCGCTCGCTCGTCTATATCAAGCCGCGTGCCTCTAGTGGCATCACAATGTGTCGTGATGATGTTCTGAGAATTGCCCTCGGCCGTTCTTGGTTCAACCTGCCACGGCTTGTACAATCGTCAACAGCTCTGTACATATGAAGGAAGATGGTTCACGTCATCGAGAGGTGTATGCTCGTGCGGTCATCGTTTATTCTCGCCCTTGGGTTGCTGATCACCTTGTCCCAGCCGCCGGTTCTTATGGCGCCGGCTGCCGCTGCCGAGCAGGATCAAGACAGTCATACCAATTCCGGCAATCACTCGTCCCGAAATCCCGCCAAGGATCCCGATTCAGCCCTCCTGGCCGAATTGCAAAGCAAACGAGCGGCGGCTGAACAGGAGCTGAGCAAAGTCGCGTCACCACCGACCTCACGGAAGGGGGCGCCGCCCATCGCTACGGATCCTCGATGGTTGGAGCGTCGCACTCTGCTCCAACAATTGGTGCAGGTCTATGAACAGCATCTTGATGCGGTGAGAAAACTCGACCAGATGCGCCTGCGCGTGCGGGAGGTCGAGCGTCAAAACAGGGAGTGGGACGGCTTTCCTGAACCCCCTCCCTATTCGGTTCTCATGGTCGATGAATTGCGTGATGCCGCCCGGTCGATGGCGCTGACCGCCCAAGGGATCCAAACCAGGCTTACGTTGACGGAGGGGATTTTCGACAGCACCAGGCGTACGGTCAAAGCGTCTCAGGAGCAGGCTCGCCAGCTTTCCGAACGTCTCGAGGGCCTTCAGGATCCGGCGAAACGGGAGGCTCTCGTCTGGGAGCGCGATCTGGCCCAATTGCGGGAGCGAGTGGAGTCCGCACGTATGGGGATGTTAGAGGCCGCGCGCGCGCAGGTTCAGGAGGAATTGGCCGAGGCCCAGCAGCGCACGACTCTGCTTAATCGCCAGCTGCTCGTTGCGGCGCAACAGGCTCAGTTCACCAAGCAGGACTACGACAAGATCAAGAAACGATTGGATGATGACTATCAGGCGCTGATGTCCGAGCTCGACCGGGCGGTACAGGCACAGGCCGCGCAACGACAAGCAGTGGCAGCCAGTGAAGCAAACCTGGCCGCTGCCGGTGGGCCGTCGGCTTCATCCAAGTCTGCCTCGCGTCGTCCGAAGGGCGAGCGGGTGACGCATCTCACCGAAGCGGTCGAACTGACACGGCTGCAATTTGATAATGAGAGTTTGCATGTCGATCTGCTTCGTCAAATGGTCAATGGTTTGGAGCGTGAGCGACAGATTTGGGATATCCGATTTGCCACCGCACAAGGGACGCTGTCCGTCGTCGAAGAACGGGACGCCTCGAAGAAGCTGGCCGCCGCAGCCAAACGGATTCAGGAATGGAAGGAGTATGGCCTTCAGCAGCTCGGAATGGTGGGCAGCCAGATCAGTGATGTGGAAAACCGGTTAGAGAGCGCCTCATCCGCCGTCACAACGCAACATCTCAATGACATGCTTCGCGGGTATCGCCACCGGGAGGATCTGTATCGTCGCATGCTCCAGCGAACGGACTCCCTGATGGCGTTGATCGAGCATCGGCAGGCTGAGTTTCTGCAACGCGAGCAGGGCCGCTCTATCGTCACGCGCCTGGAGGATGGGGGGACATCGGCGTTGGCGGTCGTCAGTCGGATGTGGAACGTCGAGCTCTTCACCGCTGAAGATACCATTGAGGTAGACGGGAAGAGTGTGACCGGACGGCGTAGTGTGACGATCGGCAAGGTCCTGACCGCAATGGCAATCCTTGTCATCGGATATTGGTTGGCGGTGGTGCTCGCCCGGTTCGCCGAACAACAGGCGATCAAGCGGTTGCAGCTGGACCCGAACGTAGCCAACATCATTCGCCAATGGGCGTTGGCCGTTCTCTTCCTGGTACTGGTGATCATCACGTTGATGTTCGTCAAGATTCCAATCACCGCCTTTGCGTTCCTTGGAGGCGCCCTGGCCATCGGAGTCGGGTTTGGAACGCAAAACCTGTTGAAGAATGTGATTAGCGGGCTGCTGCTTCTGATGGAGCGGCCGTTGCGAGTCGGCGACGTGATTGAGGTGGATAACATCAGGGGCATGGTGACAACGATCGGTCTCCGGTCGTCTACGATACGGGACACCAACGGTGTTGAGACCTTGATCCCGAACAGCAATCTGCTTGAACGGAACCTGACCAACTGGACCTATTCCAGCTTTCGCAAACGGTATTCGATCCGGATTGCGGTGGCCACTGGGTCGGATGCGCGACGTGTGAAGGAGATGCTGCGCGACTTGGCCGGTCAGCATGGACAGATTCTCAAGGATCCGGAGCCCTATGTGCTCTTCGAAGATTTCAGTGAACATGCCCTGGTGTTCGCACTGCATTACTGGATAGAAATCGGTCCGAACATTGATCCGGCCGTCGTGGCCAGTGATCTGCGGTTTATGGTCGAGAACACATTTGCTGAAGCGAAGATCGTCAGAAAATAGCGATCCCTTCAGCACTTCATCCCTGTTCTTCAAGGAATCCCATGGCGCCGAATGCGACGATTTTCAAGGCCGTCCTCCATATTGCCGACGTGGATCGCCAGTACTACGAAGACCATACGGTGACCCTCGCCCGCCATCCGTCTGAAACCGATGAGCGGATGATGGTGCGGCTGCTGGCCTTTGCGTGTCATGCGCATGAGGCGCTGCTGTTTGGCCGAGGACTGAGCGCTGAAGATGAGCCGGCGCTCTGGCAGAAGGATTTGACCGGGCTCATTGAGCGGTGGATCGAAGTGGGCCTGCCGGATGAAAAGGCGCTTCGCCAGGCCTGCGGCCGCGCCCAACAGGTCTGGGTCTACAGCTATGGCGGTCGCGCCGCCGACCAGTGGTGGAAAGAGAATGTGGTTGCGCTTGAGCGGTTGAAGAATCTGACCGTGATGAACCTCTCGCCGGAGGGAAGCCGGGCTCTAGCCGGGCTGGCGCAACGCAACATGGATTTGCATTGCACCATTCAAGACGGGCAGCTATTGATCGGCGACGGGACGAATGCCGTGCAGATTGAAATGACGACCCTGAAGGAAGCGTGAAGCGTAACACGTATCTCGCGAACGACGAGCGATGGAGCGTGACGGCATGAAGGAAAAGAAGCGTATTCCCGTCGACGGTGAGCCGGTTCAGTGGAACAGTCCGTTTGCGGCTTTGAAGAATCTTCAACTGCCGCCGGCTTCGCCGCGAGACAAGACCGAAGGCCCCGCCATGACTTCCACCGGGCCGGCGAAGAATCGCGGGCGGGTGGATATCATCCGGCAGACGGCACATCGCGGCGGCAAGACGGTGACGGTCGTCACGGGATTTGTCGGCATTGGTCAGGCTGAAAAGGAGCAATTGGCCAAGGACATGCAGAAGGCCTGCGGCGTCGGGGGTACGGTGAAGGAAGGGCGGATCGAAATTCAAGGCGATCGGCGCGATGACGTCGCTCGCATTCTGACCAAGGCCGGATTCCGGCCGGTATTCGCCGGCGGGTGACGCGGTATGGCTGAGCCGCTCAAGAATAGTTTTGGGGCCGATGTTCCGCGCACCATTGCCCGGATGGTTGCCGCCGTCTTTCCGCGATTCGACGAGAAGGGGTTCGTCAGGTCGTCGTTGGACGGGTATAACGCGCTGGAATTGATGCCGCGTGCCTGGAACATCGCTCATGCCCTTCGCCGTTCCTTGCCGGATGACTACGAGAAGGCCATACAGATTCTGCTCTCTTCGCTCGAGCAGAAGTCGGAACGAACTGCTGCTGCGGGCATGGGCGGTTTCCTGTTCTTGCCGCATGTGTTCTTCGTGGCGGAATACGGGCTGGAGCATTTCGAAGTCTCCATGCGGGCGCAATATGTGTTGACGCAACGCTTCACTGCCGAATTCAGCATTCGTCGGTATCTCGAACGGCATCAGGCCGTGACTTTGTCCCGCCTCATGGAATGGGCGACTGACCCTAGCGAAGATGTGCGGCGCCTGGTGTCGGAAGGCACGCGTCCTCGATTGCCCTGGGCTTCCCGCTTGCGCGCCTTTCAGGCCGATCCGAGTCCCGTGCTCGCGTTGTTGGAGCGACTGAAAGATGACCCGTCGCTCTATGTGCGTCGAAGTGTGGCGAATAATCTCAACGACATCGGTAAGGACCATCCCGCCCTGCTGGTGGCGACGGCCAAGCGGTGGATGGTGGGCGCGACGGAGGAGCGCCGGTGGATCATCCGGCATGCGTTGAGGTCGGCGGTGAAGCGGGGTGAATCAGGCGCGCTTGGGCTATTGGGATTCGGGGAGGCCCCGCGCGTCTCGGTGGCGAAGGTGCAGATTGCCCCGCAGCGGCCCGCGATCGGCTCGTCTGTGGCCATCGCCTGTGAGATTGCCAACCGGGCTTCGGTGGTTCAACGGCTGTTGGTGGATTTGCGGGTGCACTACGTGAAGGCCAATGGTGTGCAACGGCCGAAGGTGTTTAAGTTGACACAGGTCGAACTGGCTCCGCGAGAAACGGCTCCGGTGCGCAAACGGTTGTCCCTCGCGCAATTGACGACAAGAACGCATTATCCCGGTCGACATGCAGTCGATGTGGTGATTAATGGGCAGGCGCATCCGCTGGGGACGTTCGAGCTCACGGAGAGATAACGGGTACAGCGACGCTTACTTGCCCGCCTGTTTCCTCGGATCGATCACCTGCCCCGTCATCGTGCCTTCCACACTGGCGAGATAACAGTGTGCGACGGTCTCAGCCGGCAGGCCGATTGACGGATCCATGCCTCTGGCAATCAGTGTTTCCGTCACCCAGGGCGGGCTGACGACATTCACGCGCAGACTTCGCGGCAGGTCGATCGCGGCGGCGCGGACGAACCCTTCCAATCCGGCGTTGGCCATGCTGATCGCGCAGCTGCCTTTCATGGGTTCCTGGCTGAGTACGCCGCTGGTGAGCGTGAATGATCC
>VOPR01000003.1 GCA_009594995.1 Nitrospira sp.
CGACCATGAACAACATTGCCAGCAGGGCCAACAGGATGCGTGGAGCCCGATCCCTCACGACCAAGCTCCGAATGTCTTGATCAGGTGCAGGCCGACCGCCTGGCTCTTCTCAGGATGGAATTGGCACGCCACAACATTGTCTTTCCACACGGCGGAAGCAAAAGGCTTCCCATATTCAGTCACGGTCGCAATCACCGCGGGGTCAGCTGGCTCAACATAGTAGGAATGCACAAAATAACAGTAACTGCCTGATGCGATCCCTGCAAACGGAGGTGCCGGCCGCACGACAGCGATATCGTTCCACCCCATATGCGGCACCTTCAGCGAAGGATCCAACGCAAACTTCTTCACCCGTCCGGGAATGATCCCGAGCCCCTTGTGGAGACCGAACTCTTCACTCTCCGTAAAGAGCAGTTGCAATCCCAGACAGATGCCCAAGAACGGCTTGCCAGATTGGATGGCCGCCTGTATCGGCGCGATCAATTCATATCGCTCCAGATTCGCCATGCAATCCCCGAATGCCCCCACCCCCGGCAACACGACGTGGCTCGCATCTGCTATGACGCGGGCATCCCGCGTGACCACAGCCTGATGGCCCACGGCTTCAAACGCCTTGGAGACACTGCGCAAGTTGCCCATGCCGTAGTCAATGATGGCTATCATGATCGCGTTCGCAGAAGAATCCTGAAGAACGGCCGGTGTCGGAGCGGCAGGTCCCTCCCGCCGTATAAACCTGGCCGGTTGTACCTAGAGGCTTCCCTTCGTCGACAGGACCGCCCCTGACAATCGCTCTTCCAGCATGGTGGCCTGATCCAGAGCCCTGGCCAACGCCTTGAAGATGGCTTCCATGATGTGGTGCGGATTCCGACCGTACTGAAGATTGACGTGGAGATTCAGGCCGCCGTGGGTCACAAACGCCTGGAAAAAGTCCTCGAAGAGCCCCAGATCGAATGTTTTGATCTTCCGATCCGGAAGATTCACGTTGTAGACCAAGTATGGCCGGCCACTGAGATCTACTGTGACCTGCGCGAGGGTTTCGTCCAAAGGCACCGACGCCCACCCAAATCGCTTGATGCCGGCCTTTTCTCCCAAGGCCTGATGCAGCGCCTTGCCCATGACGATCCCGACGTCTTCTACCGTATGATGTTCGTCGATGTCGATATCGCCCTTGGCTTGCACCGTGAGGTCAAAGAAGCCGTGCTTGGCCAACAGGTCCAGCATGTGATCGAAAAACCGAATGGAGGTCTCGATTTTCCCTTGCCCTGTCCCGTCCAGGACCCATTCGACACGGATATCGGTTTCTTTCGTCGCGCGATGAAGCGAGGCCTGCCTGGGAGCATCGGTCTTTTTCATGAGAACCTGCTTTGGGCTGATTTGGCATGCGCATCGAAGCCTTCAATGTGCGCCAGTCTGACGATATGGTCCTTGGCTTTCGTCAATTCTTCCCTTGTGTAATGCACGATGTTGCTGACCTTCACGTAGTCGTTGACCGACAGCGGGGAAAAGAAGCGCGCGGTCGCGCCGGTCGGCAGCACATGGTTCGGGCCGGCCACATAATCGGCCACGGCAGGCGGCGTGTAGCGGCCCAGAAACAAGGCCCCCGCATGGCGGATCTGCTCCAAATAGTCGAACGGTCGATCAACTGACAGGGTCAGGTGCTCAGGGGCGATCTCGTTCGCCACATCAATGGCGGCATCCATCGTCGGGACGACGAAGGCGACAAAATGCCGCGCAATCGATTTGGCCGCAATTTTCTCTCGCTGCAAGCCCTTCAATTGCACCTGAATCAAGCGCACGACCTCTTTGGCCAGTGATGCAGAGGTCGTGACCAAATACACTTGCGCATCTTCGTCATGCTCGGCCTCACACAGCAAATCCGCCGCCACATGCGCCGGCTTCGCGTCATCATCCGCCACCACTAACAACTCACTGGGACCGGCCACCATATCAATGCCGACGGTGCCATAGAGGAGCCGCTTGGCCGTGGCGACATACATATTTCCAGGCCCTACAATCTTATCGACCTTGGCAATCGTCTTCGTTCCGAACGCCATGGCCCCGATCGCCTGCACCCCACCGACCCGGTAAATCTCATCGACACCGGCAATATCTGCGGCGACCAGCAAATACGGATTGATCTCGCCCTTCGGCGTGGGCGTACACATGACAATGCGCCGCACCCCGGCGACTTTCGCGGGAATCGCGCACATCAGCACCGAGGAGGGGTACACAGCCTTACCACCGGGCACGTACACGCCGACCGCATCAAGCGCCGTGACCATCTGCCCGAGGGTCGCATTCTGTTCCTGATACATCCAGGTTTTGGTGCGCTGACGCTCGTGGAACTGCCGCACACGGTCCGCGGCATACCGCAGAGAATCACCCTCATCCTTCCGGATATGGTAATAGGCTTCCTTGATCTCCTCCGGGGTGACACGGATCTGATCGGCCTTCAGCGACAACCGATCGAACTTCTTGGTGTACCGCAACACCGCGCGATCCCCGCCTCGCTCCACCGCCTTGAGAATTGCGCGCACAGTTTTTTCGACACTCGCAGCCTGAGAACGCGAGCGGGTCGCGATTTTTCGCAACGCCTTGGCGAATGCCCGATCAGTACTCTCAAGAATGGTCATGACATCCGTCCTGTCGCCGCGCCACCCGGATGGAAGAATCCGCTCGCTCGCAACCCTACAGCTACCTGCGTGGGATAGGTCGACCGTGCTATTCCGCCGCCACGGCTGCGCGCAGCCGATCGATCAACACCTGCAACGATTCGTGTTTCAATTTGAGGCTGGCCCGATTCACGATCAACCGGGCGGTGGAGTGGGTAATCACCTCCACCTCCGCCAGATCATGGGCCCGCAAGGTACTGCCCGTTTCAACCAGATCGACAATCCGATCCGCCAGGCCGACAATCGGGGCAAGCTCTATCGACCCATACAGTTTGACAATCTCCACCGGCACCCCACGCTGATTAAAATAGCGTTCAGTGACGTTGGGATACTTTGTCGCCACTCGGATCTTGGACGACCACCGATCCGGTGAAGGCTGCCCCTGCAGTGCGGCGACGGAGATTCTACACGCTCCCACCTTCAAATCCAACGGCTCGTAGACGTCGCTGCCCTGCTCCAACAAGACATCTTTCCCTACCACTCCGACATCAGCCGCTCCATGTTCGACATAGGTTGGCACATCGGTCGGCCTGACAATCAAGAAGGTCGCATCATTGGCGGTGCAGTCAAAGACCAACTTTCGGCTTTCCACAGAAAGGCCGGAGCTGTAATACCCGGCCTGCTTCATCAGATGCAGCACCGGCCCCAGCAATTTCCCCTTCGACAGCGCGATCGTAAGCCCTTTCGGCCTTGCGTCTCCTGATCTTCTCGCCCCCACGCTCACTTCCCCTTTCTTCGCTCGATGCTGGCACCCAAGGCTCGAAACTTTTCTTCCAGCCGTTCATAGCCTCGATCAAGGTGATACACTCGTGACACTTCAGTGCTGCCTTCAGCCGCGAGCCCGGCGACGATGAGGCCCGCGCTGGCTCGAAGATCAGAGGCCATGACCGGTGCACCCGTCAATCGTTCCTTGCCGGTAATCACCACCCGATTGCCCTCGACGCGAATGTCCGCCCCCATGCGCCGCAACTCTTCCACGTGCATGAAACGGCTCTCGAAGATGGTTTCCGTGACCACGCTGGTCCCTTCCGCCACCGCCATGAGGGCCACAAACTGCGCCTGCATATCAGTGGGGAAGCCGGGATGCGGGCTGGTGCGTACATTCGTCCCCTTCAAACGCCCGGTCACTTTGAGACGAACCCGCTCCTTTTCCTCAAGGAGCTCGACACCACTTTCCCGCAGCTTCATCAACAGCGGCTCCATATGTTCTGGACGACAACGATCGACCAGCACCTCACCGCCGGTAATGGCTCCGGCCACAAGATACGTCCCCGCCTCGATGCGGTCTGGAATGACTTCATGGTCCGCGCCATGTAATTCCGTCACGCCTTCAATGGTAATCATGTCCGTTCCCGCACCGACGATGCGCGCACCGCGCTTGACGAGGAACGCGGCCAGGTCGGTGATTTCAGGTTCTTTTGCCGCGTTTTCCAGTACCGTGGTGCCCTCTGCGAGCACGGCCGCCATCATGAGGTTCTCTGTACCGGTGACACTGGGCGTGTCAAAGTAGATGCGGCTACCCCGCAGGCGACGCGCGGTGGCCTTGATATACCCATGTTCGATTTCAACAGTCGCGCCCATTTTTTCAAGGCCAGCCAAATGAAAATTCACCGGTCGAGACCCGATCGCGCAACCACCGGGAAGCGACACTTTCGCCTCGCCCAATCGCGCCACCAGTGGGCCTAACACCAATACCGATGCGCGCATGGTGCGGACCAGGTCATACGGCGCTTCCGTTGAAGCGATTGCCTGGGCCTGCACAACGGTATGCTCACCCTCCTGGGCGACCGCAATACCCAACATCCCCAGCAACTTCCCCATGGTCAGCACATCAACCACTCGCGGCATGTTCGACAGCACACATTCACCGCCGCCAAGAATGGTCGAGGCAAGAATCGGCAGCGCGGCGTTCTTCGCCCCGCTGGTGCGGACTTCCCCTTGAAGCCGGCGTCCACCTTCAATAATGATTTGATCCATCGCTTTTAGATCGCCGAATCTACCCTGCCGGGCGGACTGCGCTCGCTTCCTTTTTCTCGAAACAGACCACGCGGTCAATCCCGCCCTGATCCCGCAGAACAGAAGCGGTGCGAAACCATCCGCTGGCCTCAGCCTGGAGACAGACAGCAGCCGCCTGGCCCATTCCCACCTCCATCAGAAGGACACCTCCTGGCTTCAAAAAAGCAGGCGCTTGCTGGAGGAGCCGGCGATGCACATCCATGCCATCGCGGCCTCCCGCGAGAGCCAACCGGGGTTCGAAGTCTCTCACCTCGGGCTGGAGGGCCGGCAACTCACGATCAGCAATATACGGGGGGTTGGAGAGAATCACATCCGCCTGATACGCCCAGACCTCATCACTCAACGGAGCCAGGAGATCCCCAAGGAAGCACTCGATTCGTGACTCAACTTCATGCTGCGCCATATTGGCTCGTGCCACCGCCAATGCGTCCGGCGAGATATCAATCGCCGCCACCCGCACCGCCGGCAAAGCCAACGCCACCGACACCGCCAAACAGCCGGACCCCGTCCCCACATCTACGACTGCAGGAGAGGGATTGTGCGCGCACCGACGAATTGCCTCTTCAACCAACAACTCACTCTCCGGACGGGGAATGAGGACCGAAGGCGTAACACGGAAGTCCCGTCCGCAAAACTCCTGCGTCCCGAGCAAATACTGCAGCGGTTCACGATTGGCCCGTCGTGCCACCAACACCCGCACGCGGTCGCATTCCGGGTTCGTCATACGCCGTTCCGGGTTGAGCCGTTGCATGAGCGGCGACAACTGCAGCACATGCTCCAGCAACCAGGCGGCCTCCAATGCCGGCTGGTCGATCCCGGCTGCGTTCAGACAACGTTCGGCGTCAGACAGCAGCGCACCGAGGCTCTGCGCGGGCGAGACGACGTTGTCGAGTTGCTGCTGGCTCATTTCGTTTCCAGGCTGGCCAAGTGTTCGTAGTGTGCCCGCAACGCTTGCACAATTTCTTCCAGATCACCGGCCAAGACTTGGTCAAGCTTGTGGACAGTCAACCCGATGCGGTGATCGGTCACCCGATTCTGGGGGAAATTGTAGGTACGGATTTTCTCGCTCCGGTCACCCGTCCCTACCTGCGATTTCCGGTTTTGTGCGATTTCCGCTTCCTGTTTTTCACGCTCGGCTTCGACAATCCGCGCCCGCAAATTCCGCATGGCTTTTGTTCGATTCTTGAGCTGCGAGCGCTCATCCTGGCAGCTGACGACCACACCGGTCGGGATGTGGGTAATACGAACCGCCGAGTAGGTCGTATTGACACTCTGCCCACCCGCACCTGACGAACAAAACGTGTCGATACGCAAATCTTTCGGATCGATATGCACTTCGACCTCATCCACCTCCGGCATGACTGCCACCGTCACCGTCGAGGTATGAATTCTTCCGCTGGCTTCAGTGGTCGGCACGCGCTGCACGCGGTGTACTCCGCTTTCGTACCGGAGTCGACCGTACGCGCCCTTCCCTTCAAGGAGCGCAATCACTTCTCGATACCCACCGATGCCGGTCTCAGACGCATCCACCACTTCTAACTTGAGCCGGTTGCGCTCAGCATACTTGAGGTACATCCGGAACAGATCTCCGGCAAACAGTGCCGCCTCGTCCCCGCCCGTTCCAGCCCTGATTTCAAGGAACATATTCTTCTCGTCACGCGGATCTTTCGGAGTGAGAAAGTCCTTGGCGCGAGTTTCAAGATCCAACACTTGCTGCTTGAGATGGGCACTTTCCTCCGCGAAGAGCTGCTTCATCTCTGGCCCGGTCGAGGCATCTTGTAGCATGGCCGACACCTCGTCCAGCTGCTTGTTCAGCTCAGAGTACACACCAAATTGGAGGGCCGATTCCTCCAACTCTGTCCGTTCCTTGTTCAGCTTATGGATCATCCCCGGTTGATTGAGGATAGCGGGATCCATGAGTTGGTTGGTCAACTCCTGATGGCGCGCAGCCATCCCTTCCCACTTCTTGATCAGCCCCTCTTCCATATCCCGCCCAATCCGGCCGTAGCCCGCATCGCCCCCAAAAAACAAGAGACCCTGCCCCAAAAGGAAGCAGGGTCTCCATGATGTCCTGACTGAGGCCTACTTATCTTTTTTGGCGTACTTCTTCTTAAACCGTTCGACACGCCCTTCCGTATCGACGATTTTCTGGGTTCCCGTAAAGAACGGATGGCACCCGGCACAAATGTCGACCTTGATGTCTCCGATGGTGGATCGCGTCTTGAACGTGTTCCCGCAAGCACAATGCACAGTAGCTTCACGGTAGACCGGATGAATTCCCTTTTGCATACCTGCTCCTCTACTGACCTTGATTCGTTGACTCGGACCTGCTCGCCAGGGTGCACGACTTTACACTGGAGTGGCCCGCACTGGCAAGCGGTAGCCTACCGATTCATAGATTGCAAAAATTCCTGATTGGTTTTAGTGCCGCCGATCTTGTCCATCAAGAACTCCATGGCTTCCATGGTTCCCAACGGGCTCAAGACCTTGCGCAGAATCCACATCTTGTTCAACCGGTCGCGGTCGACCAACAGCTCTTCCTTGCGTGTGCCGGACTGGCTGATGTCGATCGCCGGGAAGAGACGCTTGTCGGCCAACCGCCGATCCAAGTGTACTTCCATGTTACCGGTTCCCTTGAATTCTTCAAAAATCACGTCATCCATGCGGCTACCGGTATCGATCAACGCGGTGGCCATGATGGTCAAACTCCCGCCATTCTCAATATTTCTCGCTGCACCAAAGAATCGCTTGGGCCGCTGCAGCGCATTGGAGTCAAGACCACCGGAGAGGACCTTTCCGCTTGGAGGCGCGATCGTGTTGTACGCTCTGGCCAACCGGGTAATGCTATCGAGCAAAATCACCACGTCCTTCTTGTGCTCGACGAGCCGCTTCGCTTTTTCCAACACCATTTCTGCGACCTGTGCGTGCCGTTGAGCCGGCTCGTCGAAGGTTGAACTGATAACTTCAGCCTTCACCTGACGCTGCCAGTCGGTGACTTCTTCCGGACGCTCGTCGATCAGGAGGACAATAAGAGTGACTTCCTTATGATTCTTGAGGATGGCGCGGGCGATCGCCTGCAACAACATCGTTTTTCCGGTTCGGGGAGCCGCAACTATCAGGCCGCGCTGCCCCTTCCCGATCGGCGTCGTGAGGTCCATGACGCGCGTACAATATTCCTCTCGGTCAAATTCGAGATTGAGGCGTTCTTCAGGATAGAGGGGGGTCAGGTTATCGAACAGAATCTTGTCACGCGCGACTTCCGGATCCTCGTAATTGACCTTTTCCACCTTGAGCAAGGCGAAATAGCGCTCGCTCTCCTTGGGCGGACGTATTTGCCCCGACACAATATCGCCCGTCCTCAAATTGAACCGGCGTATCTGCGAGGGGGAGATATAGATATCGTCAGGCCCCGGGAGATAATTGGAGTCAGGAGCTCGGAGGAAGCCGAAGCCATCCGGCAAGGTCTCCAACACGCCTTCGCCGAACACAACGCCATTCTTCTCAGTCTGCGCCTGCAAAATGGCGAAAATGAGCTCTTGTTTGCGAAGGTTCGCTGCACCTTCAATCTTCAAATCCCGCGCCACCTCATTCAGGTCGGCAATCGACTTCTGCTTGAGTTCCGCGAGATGCATAACTTCCCCTTTAACCTGTGTCATACCTCTTCCCTATCAGGCTCTCAACCCGATAGCTCCCCAAAATGAGAAAAACGATTTAGTACTCATGAACGAATTCACGGAAGTGATTGTCTAGGTGTCAACCTGCTGGTTGTTTATGGCAGGAGCGCTCTGATGAAGGCGTTGTTGATTGAGAATTTGCAGAAATGAAAGCAACCCACTGTTCCACACTCGACGCTGAACTACCCTGGGATTGTTACGATTGGATTGGGCTCGGGAGCTGATGCACAGAAGGTATTGCGTTATCTCAGAATCGCGAAGTTGCCCTGATTCTAGCGTCAGGCCCGTTCGTTGTCAACAAATTAAAGCCCGAAAAGAACTTTCACGCCCAGGGCCGCAGAACGGTACATGACATGAGATTCGGCTTTCAAGTCGCACAGGCCTAATTTTACTGCCTGCCGATCAGCCTTGGTTGCAGCCCACAGACTGTTATGTTAAAGATCGCGCGGGAAATTATTTATGGCAAAATCAGATCACGATACCCCCGATCGCATTTTCACGCTGGCGGAAGCCAATGAGCTTCTCCCTCAGCTTAATCAACGCTTTACGGCCGTACGCCAGGCCAAGACCGTCATTGCAAATACCAAAGACGAAGTACGCAAGGCCAGTGAGAAAGCTGCGTCGGGAGGGGGAACCCCGGTCGGCGCCCTCTACATTCGAGCGCTCCATGAAATTAGTGGTAGCCTGCAGGCCATTCACGAGCTCGGAGTAGTGATCAAGGACGTGGACCTGGGATTGTGCGACTTCCCTTATAAACTTGAAGGCCGGATTGTGTACCTATGCTGGAAGTTTGGCGAAGAAGAGATTCGATGGTGGCACGAGATTTCTTGTGGCTATAAGGATCGACACCCCCTCGACGAAAGTGCCGGTTAACAGGAACCCCCTATGAAATTTGTCATTCTCGGCTTTGACGGGCCTGAGGGCCAGGCGAAGCGCAAAATTCACCGAGCAGCGCATCTCGCTAACCTCGAACCCCTAAACCGCCAAGGCAGGGTGCTTCTGGCTGGCCCCTTCACCGACCAGGCTGGCAGCTTGATCATTATTGAGGCCAACTCACTGGAAGAGGCGAAACAAATCGCCCAGGACGATCCCTACACCGTTCACGGAATTTTCGAACGCGTGGAGGTTCACCCCTTCCAACAGGTACTCCCCCCCTTATCACCTACCATGTGATTGAAGCCTTGGCAGACATTCACATTCGAATGGATCCTGAAAATACAGGTAGATGGAGCCAGCCGCAGACCGCAATCTGCTGCTTTGCCAGATTGACAACTCAAAAGATTGCCACCTATAATGCGCACTTAGCGTCGTTGTGAAGGCGTGATTTCTGTAGTTCAAAAGACCTAACTGCCTTCTTAGACGTTGGCCCTAAATTTCCCCACAGTGGGCCTTCTGCCGTGTTGCAGAAAAACATCGAGAAAGCATAGAGTGACTTGACCCCACGCTTTAACCGAGGGTGTCCCTTCTCCAAGTTTGTTAACCCCAAAAAGAGAGCAGGTTCGAATGACTCAGTATCGCGTGTTACCAGGCCCCGAACACTTCCTGCCACCGGCCGCAGCCTCAATGGGGATTTACCTCCCCAACCCAGGCGAGGCACATATCAACGGCGTCATCGTTCCGGAAGAAAAAGCCTACGAAGAAGCCGCACGCCAATTCCTCATGGCGCAGGTGCCGACCATTTTCCCTGGTCCGCTGGTGCTGTGGGCCTGGAATGAAAAGGCTGCCAAAAAGGCTGCTGCCGTCAGAAGTCTCTACGAAACATTGAAGGAATGTGTCCAGCCCGGACAAAAGCCGATGCTGATTCCGATGCCGGACTATCGCCCCAAGTATCCGAAGATCAATCCCGAAGTCGAAATTAATCCCAACCACCCAAATCTGACCATCTGGCACAACAAGATCGACTGCTGCATGTTCATTGGCGTACACTGCCACCAGGCGAATTTGTCTCTCAAAATTATCCGCGGCGGGACGTCATGTTATACCGTCGCGATGTGCGCACAAGCAGGGCATGAAGACGCCATGCTCTCCTTCAGAGATGCCTCAGTGGAAAAAATTCTGAAGTTGGGTGAATGGATTCGGAAACTGAAAGGCACCGTTAAACCACGGCTGACAACAGCTAAGACGAGCGCTTCAAACTAGTAAGTTCGAAGCACTTCTAACGATCGAAAGGAGGCCGAGTCCATGGCGGAAATAAAATCCCACATCGGGACACAGAATAAAAAGGGCCAGACTTATACGGATGCATGGAAGATGATGCACGAGGCTCCCCGCAACCCGTCTTTCTATACCGGTAGCGAGGTCATCAAAGAGGCCTTGAGACGAGCGAGCTGCGACGTCATGATCGCCTATCCCATCACGCCTCAGAGCGAAGCCGCGGCCCTCATCGGCGAATTGTTTGCCGAAGGCTACATCGGGGATTACTTCCGTGGTGAGAGTGAGTTTGCCGTCATGTCGCAGTGTGCCGGAGCTGCATTCGGCGGAGCGCGAGTGTTCACAACGACAGCGGGGCCAGGAACAATGCGCGCCATGGAGAACTTCCCCATGTGGGCCGGTGCGCGCCTGCCTATCCAAATGATCGTCACCTGCCGGGGCATCAATTCACCACTCTCGATTCAACCGGATACCATTGAAATTTCGTATCTGTTAAATACTGGCATGCTCGTCTGGCATGCGGAAACGGCTCAAGACTTTTTTGACTGGATTCTCAAAGGTTTCATGGTGTCGGAAGAACCCGAAGTCCATTTACCATTGGCCCTATGTTGTGACGGCTTTTTCGTGACCCACACAAAAGACGTCGTCAACCTGACCCCAGCCGACATGTGCCTCCCGCCCTATGATCCGTATCGTTCGCCCGTACCCTGCATGGACATGGAATGTCCGCCGGTCCGCATGATGCGCGACCCCTTTATTATGAAGAGCAACTACATCAGCTATGCCACCCACGCTTCTTGGCAGCAGGAAATTTGGGCAGCAGTAGAACGTTCGCGCAAACATACCATCAAGTGGATCAATGGCCTGATCGACACGGAAAACACTGATGCAGAGGTCGTGATTGTTGCCTCAGGCACCGCCGTCTCGCAGGGACGAGAAGCCATTCGCCTGCTTGAGGACGAAGGTGTGCGCTGCGGATTGGTAAAGGTAAAGTCGCTGCGCCCCTGGCCCGGAGAGGAAATTCGTGAAGCCACAAAGAATGCAAAACACATCTTTGTGCCGGAGTTTAACGTGACGGGATGGTTGGCAAAAGAAATTAAGGCCACGATTCCTAACAGCGAGCGCGTACATGCCGGTCCGCACGTCTGCGGCGGTATGACCATGCCACCGGAAATTATCGCCGCTGAGATCAAGACAGCTCTCGGCCTGCGTTCTGAGTCGCTGGCTGGCAGAGGTAGCTGACATTGTCCCTGTAGCAAAGCAGAGAACTAGGTCACTAATTTCGAGATAGATACGCCTTGAGGAGGCATACATGAGCAAAGAGCGAATCAAAATTTCGCCGGACCTATATGACATCATGCCGTCGGACTACCAGGATTTAGTCCAGAGCGCGACTTACGGCAAAGAAGACCGTGGGTGGAAGGACATCGGTACCTCGAAGGAACTCATCGAGCAACATTCCCTGTGCGCCGGTTGCCCTGAATCCATGGCTTTCCGTTATATCCTGGCATCCCTCCCCAATCCTGAAGACACGGTCATGGTAGGCTCTACGGGCTGCACCAGCTTGGTGTTTCCCATGGTAGCCGTGCACAACATTCACTCTCTTTTCGGAAACCAAAACGCCATTGCATCCGGGCTAAAGCGTGCGCTCAGCGTACGCTTTCCTGACCGTGTGAAGGACGTTGTGGTCCTCGCAGGTGATGGTGCAACGGTCGACATCGGCCTCGACATGACCCTGCAGGCCTGGTTCCGCCAGGAAAAATTCACCACGATCTGCTTTGACAACGAGCTGTACGCCAACACCGGTGGACAGGAAAGTGGTTTGATGCAGAAGGGCTTCGTGGCCAAGATGGCTCCGGTTGGAAAGCTCTTCGACAAGGTTCGTCTGCCTGAAATTGCACGGGAGTCTGGCTGTCATTATGTTGTCAACTGCACCGTGAGCAAGCCGTCGCTTGTTGAAAAGGTCATCCGGAACTCCGTTTTGATTGCACGTGAAATTGGGCCAACCTATATCCAGCTCTATACGCCATGCATCCTCGAAATTGGCAAAAACAGCATGGAAGGCCTTCAGGAAATGCGTGACTCTGAAAAGCCGACCGAGCGATTTGCTTACAAAGAGTACGTCAGTGAGCCGGCGAAGCAGTTCCTGGCGGAGTTGGCCGCAAAGGACAAGGAACGCAAAGCTGCGGCCAAGCAGTTGGCGGGAAAAGCTTAAGGAACCGGAGGTCGTTCATGATTAAGAAAAGACTCAATATTCGCATGTCTGGATTGGGTGGGCAGGGAGCCGTGACCGCAGCTCACGTCATGGCCATGGCTGCCAACCGAGACGGAAAGTTTTCCATCTCTAATCCATTCTTTGGCGCTGAGAAGCGCATGGCACCGGCAGAAAGTTACTGCCGGATCGGGATTGAACGGATCTACGATCGTGGAGAGCTGGTATTCCCGGATGTGATCGAAGTATTCCATCCCCAGGTCATTACGATGGGCAAAAGCTACACGATGCCCTTCTACTCCGGCGTCAAGGAAGGCGGGGTCGTTATCATTAACTCCGCGCAGCCCTTGCTCTCTGAAGAAGACATCAATCGGCTCAAGGATTTGAACGTCTCCCTATTTTATATCGCAGGAACTGAGCTCGCGATCGAAGTCGCAGGGACCGAGCTTTCCACCAATATGTCGATGATCGGTTCGGTGGCAGGAATAACCAAATGCGTCTCCATGGAAGCCCTTGACGGGGCCTTGCAGGAGCGGTTCGGAAAGAAGTTTGTCGCATCCGGTGGAACAGCCTCATTGGACGAAGCCATCAAGAAGAAATTCGCCAAGAAGGAAATGTTGTTGGCCAAGAATCTGGCGACGGTCAAGCGAGCATACGAGATCGCAAGCGAATGGGCCGAAAAGAATAAGGTCGAGTTGCGGGTCGGTAATCCTGCCGTTGCGGCTTAACGAGAGAGAAGGAACCACGTCGCATGTATAACGTAGCGCAAGTCATCGACGAGAAGTGCGTGGCGAAAAAGGGCTGCCGACTCTGCATCATGTATTGCCCTGAAGCCAACTGCCTGGATCTCAACGTCACGAAGATGGTGGCAGAAGTCACGATCGATCGCTGTAAGGGATGCGAACTGTGCGTGGTGGTGTGTAACGCCGCTAAGCATGAAGCGATTGAAATGCAGGCAGTCAGCGCCACTGGGCAGCTGATGTCTCATAAAACCGAGTCTGCAGCCCTCGGGCAAGCCTACCAAGGATAAGCAGGCACTTCGTCCCATAAACCCCATAGCGTCCCACGCTATGGGGTTTTTTCTTGGGACGCGCATCTGAGGAGATCGAATGGAAGAAGACAATGTGCTCGATGAACTCCTCCGCAACATTGCCGCCTTGTTGAACGAATACCCCAAGGCTATCGAACGGCGAGCTGCAATGATCCACGCGAGCGGGAAGGATCCTGAACTCGCAGAAAAACTCGTCAAAGCCGCCGACACAATGCGTGATAGCGGAAATCTCTATCTCACATGGGCAAAACATTTTGCCGCACAGGCGGAAGGCAACACGGATGCCTCCTCGGATGAGGATGAGACTGATGATTTTGGCATCTAAAAAAGTCTCCCCCTTCGTGCTTCAGTTTTGCTAGAATGCCGACGTTTGCACAAAATTTCCTTGTTCCCCGGTAGCTCAGTTGGTAGAGCAGCCGGCTGTTAACCGGCTGGTCGCAGGTTCGAGTCCTGCCCGGGGAGCCACAAAATACAAAGGGGGCTGTCGGTATCAAACCGGCAGCCCCCTTCTCTTTCTATTGGATTCCTCTTACGATTTCCCAGAGGACGGCACTTGCCCCGATGATCGAGAGACAACCCCACTTTTCAGAACAATTTCGCAGATGTGGTCAAGTCGTTCAATGTGCTCATAGGCCCCCCAGGGATCCATAGCCACTGCGCACACGCCATGATTTGCTTGGCCCACGATATCAAACTCCAACGCTCCGTCTTTCCCTAACCCGAGACATTCTGCCGTCACATCGGCCAAATCACGTGACAACGCAGGCAACACAGGCACTGTGCGGCCGACACGCGTATACCGAGATATCTCCGGGAACTCCGCACTCATGGCCTGCAAATCAATTCCCGCATACATTGCAGCAACAATGTGAGTGGCATGAACATGCACAACCGTTCGCGTCCTCTTCGTATTCTGCTGAAGATTCCAATGCATCCACAGCTCGCCGGAAGGCTGCTGCCCGTCACGCACTTTTGGCACCAAACAGCCAGTCCCAGGGTCAGTGACCACCTCCAACCGCACTACGTGCTCCGGATGAACAATCGTTTTTCGCCATCCCGACGGGGTAATGTAGAGATACTTCCCATCCCGTTTCCGCATGCTGATGTTTCCGTCCCTGGTCGTAATCCATCCACGCTCATACACCCGCCTCATCACATCGCCAATCGCTGTAAGCATACCCGCCTCCTTTGGGAACCAATGCTCCAGGATCTGTTATCGGTTTCATGACTGCAACCCTTGAGAGGCTCACAACCATTTCAACAAGCAGCAGCGGCGGAACTGGGCACAGGCCGAACAATTGTTTATGATGTGGCTCAGGCATGATTCTTCCGGATAAATTCAACCCCGCATTCCTGCTCACCAATCCGCACCTCATGACGCTATTGCCCCGTTATTGGCCACGCTTTGCATGGAAGCGAGGGCTCCCCCAAACTGAACGCCTGTTCACCACGGAGCCAGGCACCCAGCTCCTTGGCATTTGTCACTGGCAGAAGGCACCTACTAGGGTACCAACCGTACTATTACTTCACGGGCTCGAAGGATCTGCCGAATCGCACTATATGCGCGGCATGGCAGCGAAAGCCTACCGGGCGGGATTCAATGTCATCCGTATGAACCAACGTACCTGTGGAGGCACCGACCACCTGACCCCGACTCTGTACAATAGCGGCCTCAGCAGTGATTATCGCGCCATTACGCGCGAGTTAAGCAAGAATGATGGCTTAAACCGTATCTGGCTCGTAGGCTACTCCATGGGGGGCAATCTCTTACTAAAGGCGGCAGGAGAATTAGAGCAATCGGAGCCTGCTCTCGCAGGTGTGGTGGCTGTCAGTCCCAATATTGACCCTACGCGGTGCGTAGCCGCGCTAGAAGAGCCCAGGAATTGGATATACCATTCACATTTTCTCTCATCCCTGAAAGCACGCATGCGCAGAAAGGCCGCACTTTTTCCCGAGAAGTGGGATCTATCAGCCCTGCGCTCGCTGAAGACGATTACTCAGTTCGATGACAACTACACTGCACGTGACGGAGGGTATCGGGATGTCGTCGACTATTACAATCGGGCAGGAGCGCGCCATGTGGTGTCCGAGATCGCCGTTCCCACATTAATTATCACTGCACAGGATGATCCTTTTATACCGGCATCCCTATTCGACGATCCCGCAATAAGGGGAAATAGTCGCATCACCTTAGCGATGCTCCGCTACGGTGGACACTGTGGATTTTTTCAGAGAGATTGCCCAGAAGAAGACCGATTTTGGGCAGAAAATAGAATTATTGAGTGGCTGTCCCACCAGTCGTAACCGGTTCCGCGCACTCGACGTGCAGGTGCTCAGGCCCCCAACCATTCATCCGAACCCGTGGGTAGGCCGATGGAGTCCGCGGTCAGAGCTACCTCTCCTCCGCCTTACGTTCTAGCCTTGATCGTCGAACCAGGCTTGCCGAACTGCTCTTCCAATCCCAGATGAGGCCTGGCGAGAAACGATCCCGCGAGCTTGCGGCCATCATCAAACGCCGGCTGCGCAGCCTGCCACTCCGCTATCGGCGGGTTTACAGGGAGGTTGACCATGAACTTCGTCCCATGACCCACCTCGCTGAATACCTCCAGATACCCGCCATGCTCTTGGACGATTTGATGGGCGATGGTCAAACCAAGTCCGGTCCCCTCACGCTCTCCGCTTTCATGCTTGGTGGTATAAAACGGATCGAAAATATGGTCCAGGTCGTGAGGTTCGATGCCGGGACCACTATCCTCCACTTCGATCTGGACCCATGGCTCGTTGACGGATTTGACCAATTTGCGCGTGCGAACAGAGAGGCGGCCACCCTGCTCGCCTCCGATCGCCTCCATCGCATTGATAAATAAGTTGAGCAGCACCTGTTTGATCTGCTGCCGATCCAGCTTCACATAGGGCAGGTCGGCCGCAAGTTCTTTCTGAATCGTAATCGCCTTGCTGCTCGCCTTGACCTCGATAAAATACAGACAAGAGGACACCACGTCATTGAGGTTTTCCTGGGTCAGCTTCGGGGTCATATAGCGCGCATAATCGAGAATTTCATGAACCAGCCGTTCGATACGCTCGACGTCTTCGCACACCACCTGGCTGAATTGCTCCATAAACTCCACATCATCACGTCGGTCAGGGGCCAATTGCACGAACGTTTTGATCGAGGTCAATGGATTCCGAATCTCATGGGCAAATCCCCCGGCCATGGTTTCCAGGGACCGAAGCCGATCCGTACGCCGCATCAGCAACTGGGACCGGCGAAGGTCTTCATACAGCAACGCGTTATCGATGGCGATCGCGGCATGTTGCGCCAAAGTTTTGAGCAAGCCCAATTCCTCTGTTGAATACATGCCATGATTGGCGCGGCGTCCCAAATTACAAAATCCGACCAGCCGCTCCTTGCTGACCAACGGAATGCACACTTCTGACTCCAGGCCCTTCAGGGTGTCGATCAAGCGCAGGTAGTCCTGATCCGCCTTGTCATATTCGATTTCCTCCCGAACCAACGCGGTTTCGGTGTGCAACAAGGCCCTCGGAAACTCGCTCTCCATCTTGATCGGAGGCACGATCACATCCCTGGTCACAAACCCATAGGAGGCCGTCAAACTATAGATCCCTTGCTCCTTATCCAGGACGTAGACCGACGCCGTCTTGATATTCATCACACGGGCAAGGGTTTGAACGATTTCCTTCGTCAGTGATTTCAGCTCTAGGATGGCCACCAGAGATTTGGAGAATTGCACCAGCGTGTCATAGGCATCATACCGTTCTCGAAACAATGTCTGCCCGATCGCCCGTTCGACACCCTTTTGAAGGTTCGCCAATCCGCTCGACACGATGACAAACAACCCGAACAGCACACCGGCGAGGAGGTAGTGGAATGTCCCGGTGAAAATTCGAATGACGAGCAGAATCATCATATAGGCCGGGATCAGCCCTGCCAGCTTGATGGACAACATGACCTTCGGCCGGCTCGGAACGAACGAAATATCCATTAACTCGTAGCGAGCAATGGCATAGGCCACGACCGTGACCGAAAGCCCGGCCAACAGGTATCCGACCGGATAAAACCCCACGCCATAGTTCTGCAGGAAATCCAGCGAGGCCAGGAACCCTAGGGAGAGCGCCACGAAGGTATATTTCAACTGCGCGCCGAGAAGCGGCGAGGACGTCAGGTGGAATCGATAGCCCTGGTAAAGCCGATAGGCCGTCAGCCCCCCACCGGCCACCACATATCCGACCAGCCAGGGATGCAGAACTCCGGCCTTCGGATAGCGCCCCCAATAATAGACATACTGGCCATCCAGCAGGTACGGCGTGAACAGCAGGCTCCAGAACAATCCGCCAACGGCATAATTCCAGAGAATCGCCCGATCGTGCACCGCGCCGCCGGCGAGTCGTTGGGCGAAGTGATAGGTCAATGCGGGCAGGAACACCACCCCGGTGTAAATCACTCGCATCCACAAGAGAGCCTCATCCTCGCGTGAGGCGGAGAACAACATGAAACAGCCAAAGAGCCAGAGGCAGGCGGCCCCGCAGACAGCACTGAAGACAGTATTGGAGGACGAGCGTGGATTGTTGCTCAGCACCCACAAGGCACAGATGAGAAACAGGGTTCCGGCTAACAAAGGAGGAGTGGAATGTCCTGTCGCGCGATTACTGAGCACGGCGCCGATCGACGTCGCCACCACAATAATGGCGAGCACGATGGCATACCCCAGCCCTTTGTTCAGCACCACACTGATATTCATCAGGCGATACCGAACGATGGTATACGCCATCAATGCGGTGTACATCGTGATGAGCACCGTGCCGTAGGGCAATAGCGGCACGCCGTACCAGAGGGGGAAATTCGTCGCCCCACCCGTATATCCGATAACGCTGGCGGCCAGCATGTAGGCATATTGGTGGCGCCGAATTCCATGGGCATCTCGGAGCGCCACACCGACGAGGGACGTGGCATAGACGACATACCAGACAAAATACACGAGGAACGGATGGAAGAAGGGGCCGGGAATCGGCCAGAAGGAGAAAGACATCGCAGGATGCACGCCCGCCACAAACCAGGGGGTCGTATCCACCAGCAGAAACAAGCCGGCCAATCCATAGCCCAGCTTCAGCGCCCTGGCATGGCGAGCCGCAATATCGAGAAACGTCACAGTGTGGTGAAAGTACAGGATGGGGATGAGCGACGCGCCGGCCATGACCAGGCGCAACAGACTCAGCGCGAGGTCCTTCGAGTCGGTGAGCTGCCAGCCACAGTAGAAGACGCTCCAGAATGCGATGCTCAAACAATACAGCCCGTAGATCCGATTGCGTGCCGCGGCAGGATCCCGGAAATAGACGAACATTCCGAGCCCTGTCGCAGCCAACGCATTGACCAGCGCGCTGAATGCGAGCACTTTCATATCAGGTACTCTGGTAGGGCTTACGCCATATCATCATGCAGCAACCGTGACATTCGCCATGCCCTTCTCGGCAACGGCAATGAGGGCTTGGTTTCCGAATGTGGAATAGACACGGGGGCGAGAGACACCCGCCGCGCGTAGGAGGCTTTCCAATTCAGCCTGGTAGTGGAAATGAAACGTCCCTTCGCCTTCGCGTTCCTTGATTCTACCAGAATTGTCAAGGAGACGACGGCCCTCCTCAACTTGATCTCGCGTCTCGGCCGTTTCAACGAAGCTGCGGTAGATGGCGGAGAGATCCGCGTACGGTTTCAGGTTAGAGATGACAAGTCGCCCGTTCGGGGTTAACACGCGCAGATATTCCCGCAACGTAAAGAGCGGATCGCGCACGTAGCCGAGCACGAGGTTACACACGACCCGGTCGAACGAGTGATCGGGAAACGGGAGCGCACATTCTAAATCGGCCTGACATACACGCATCGACATGGGCACATACGCCCGCAACCCCTCATAAAACTGCCCCTGCAGGGCTGCCCCGACCTGTTCGAAATTGGTTATGGCCTGAGCCAGCGCCGCCGGCACAAAATCGAGGCCCACATAGTCGGGAGAACGAAAGTTACCGCGCTTGGCGTACCGCTGCCGAAAAGCTTGGTTCAATTGCAAGAAGACTCCAAAGTTGCCATTACCGCACCCGGCATCCAAAATCCGCTCGCCCTTGTGGCAATCGCCCATCAACCGATAGAGGTGATCCATCAGACGCCAGAAATCGGCGACATTCGGAATGGTCTGAAAGTTCTGCAAATACTCCTGCCAAAACGCCACATGATCCGACTTTCCCATCGGCCGGCGCTTTTTGCTTCGCTCGCGCTCGACCCGGTTCTGCACGCCGATTTCCCGGTGCGAGGGTTCGACCATCCGCTCCTGACGCCGTGCAGGCCATAACTCCTGCTGACAGCAGGCCGCAATTTGGCGGTACACCGTGCGGGCTTTCCGAGGACTCTCCTGGAGACGGTGGAGCGCACCCGGCACGACGAAGGAATGGCGCAGATACGGACCAATTGCCGACGCCACGCTTTCCACCGAGGCCGGATCGACCCAGGCGTCCTGCTCGGCATGAAACAACACGACCGGCGTTCGCAGGCGGGCGGCATCACGCTGGGTGGTGAGGAGATCGGCATACTCGCCTTGCACCGCATGCTCCAACCAACGATCCGCATCAATAGTGAGTCCCAGAATATTGACCACACCTTTGCGGACACCCGCCAGATGCTTGCCGATGAGATCTTCTTGATGCACCATCTGCAGCGTGTGGCGGACATCCATAATGCCGTTGATCAGCATCAACAACCGTACGTGGGATACTTTTCCAGCGACCTTCAGCGCGACACGTCCGGCGAGACTGGTCGCCACAAGACCGATGGGCCGGCCCGGCCACTGAGCAGCCACGTGATCCAGTACAGTTTCCAAATCGGCTTCCATATCTTCAAGCCGGAACTGCGTCACCAAGCCGTCGCTTTCACCGACATGATTCACATTGTCGTAACGAACGACCTGGAAACCATTGCCTGCCAGATAATAGGCCAGCGGCACGTAATCGCGCTTACTCTCCCCGTACCCGGGAGCCAACACCACAATCGGGGCCTCGGTCGTCGAATCGGTGCGCGGGCGGTCATAACAGAGCACGATGCGTTGACCGGAGGATCGGGCGCACTCCGAGAACTCGCTGATGACAGCCGAACCACTCACACTTTCCTTCACGCCAGCTCCCGGCGTTTGTCCAAGCAGGTGCTCGATGATATCTTCCGCCTCCTTTGCCACCGGGAGAAATCGAATGCCGGCCAGAACCGTTCGCCCAGCCACCGCCACACAACCGGGACGGGCATCAGGAGTGCCCGGCTTGGTCCAGACCACTTCGCCGACAACCGAACAAGCGGCAACCGGCACGGCGTCAGCGGACGCGCCCTTAAGCTCGGGCGACTGCGTCCATCGCAATTCAAGCTCAGAGCCCAACAGATCTTCTTCGGCCGACAGGTGCACGCAGGCGCCGGTCGACGATAGATCCGTGGTCAACGCGGCAGGCAGCAGACGACCACCCCCACGATTTCGGAGACTCACTTCTGTGCTCAGGCCAACAATAACCCGTTGCTGACGCCGTCTCTCCTGCCGGGGCCGTTCGGGGCCGCGCACGATCTGCATGCGCGCCGGCTGCGCAGTCACTGCGGGCTGAGAACCGGTGTCTATGAGCGTGGCTTCGTTATCCTCCACAAGCAACGCCGCCGTGAGACGCATCGGCTTTGAGGACACCCGCCCTTCACTGAGCAGAGACGCCACAACCTGCTCATCGGCGGCACTCAGACGCACGAACTGGATGGCCAGGGTCACCGCGGTTTGAGCGCGACCGGACACGAGCAGATCCTCCGACGAGCGAATGCCGCAGACGATCCCCATACTGTCCAGACCGTCGGCATCAGGGCTGAAACTCAACATCATCTGCTGATTCAGCATGGCGGGCACCTCAGAAATAAAATCCATCGAGAGGCCGCCCAAGCTAAGGCTTCTGGTCACACCGTTCCAGGTGTGCCCCTGAAAATGGAGGTGCGTGGGGAGACGAAGCGTGAGACGGCGGGAGGCACGCCGTTCGGCAATGGAAAGCGACCACGCGTCGCTCGTCTTCTTCCTGTCGGCGCCCGGAGCATTCTGGCGATCCTCCGGCCCGCAGGGAGCGATTAGGGTCATATCCTCATTGCGTGCAGTGGTACGATTCGGCATACAGTTCCTCCCGCGAAATTGGTCCCGTTGCTGGTCCTGCCACAGCATCGTCATGAACAACGTGTGGCCCTCGTCGCCCGTTCATACGTTGATCTTCGGGCGAGGCTGGACTCTTGCAAGCGCACGAACGATACCAAAATGCGGGAGGATGTCGGCTGATCGTACAGGGGAAGGATTACCGGCACGCACGGCCTCAGTGTAGGCGCACAGCGACTCGCTAACCTGTCTTAGATTCGAAGCTTATTCTAGGGAATTAGACATAATTGTCAACTCATCATCATAAAAAATATGAGACGGCATACAAGAAATAACTTAGTTGATAGCTGCAGGGCCGTTTGTCTGAGACGCGGCACATGGCACGGTGGCACAGTCATCGCCGCAAGTCAGAACCCTGACGTCCGTCATGGTACTGACGCGGACACAAGCCTGATTAAGTAGCGCAGAGCCCCATCGCATTGCACATGTATTTGAAGATGGCCGCCATCGCACAGCCTTCAGGTCACGACCCGTCCCACGCGGGAGTCTCATCAATGTCCCGGAAAGGCACCCGACGGGGACACCGGACGACGCGTGGCGAACCCTGTCAGTGCGAGCCCGGTTGCTTTGAACGGGGGGTTATGCTACCCACAAAGGCCTGGTCTCAATCCTGGATGGGTTTCTATGCGCCTTGCTCACATCCGACTTTCTAGTGGCCTGCTGAGTCTTCTTATGGCCGGGCTCCTGTTGGGTTGCCAAAGCACCCCGCCTGTCACAGAAGGCTATCCGCATCAACAGGCGCTTCGCGGAAAGACCAGAGAACAGGTGCTGGCTTGCGCAGGTACCCCGCTACAGGAGCGAGAAGAAGCGGCGGTCCTGACCCTGCGGTATTACAAAGAAGCGCCGCTGCTCGAGGAGTCAATGGTAGGCTCCAAGGGGAGCCGTCCTACCGTGCATCACGGCTGCTGGGCGACCGTGATTCTTCAAGACCATCGAGTCGACCATGTCCGGTATCGGTTCGTGCCGGGTTCCGTCGATGCGTCAAACGATTGCGAAGAGATCTTCGCTAATTGCCCGGAATGATGGTTCCTCGACGCCACAGGCGACAGTTCCTTTGGCTGATGCTACTCGTCTGTTGCCTGCAGGTCCTGGCATCCTGGCCGAAACCGGCCTACGGGCTGGAGAAGTACGGGCGCCCGCTTCCCTCCATGGATGAACCGGAGCATGAAGCACGCGAAGAAGAGGAAACACTCTTCGGCGGGTACCTGCTGACCGGCGCCTTTGTGAAAAACCCGACCTTTGCCGCCCGACCTGACAATACCGGTCTCGTCGGCATGCGCCACATGCTGCATCTGGAGACGGATCTCTACAAGCAATACCTGACGTTCTATACCGACCAGAACTTTTTCTCGGATCGAACCGACGGCTGGATCAAATTATCGGAATGGGACGGCACGTTTGCCTTCACCGGGGTGCTCGACCGGTTCAATTGGCGCCTGCAGTACGAACGCGATGCCCCGCTCGACCGCCGTGGCCTCAAACAAGCCTATGCCGATGCCCTGGTTACCGCACGCTTTCAAGCGATCCAGGACTCCACCTGGTGGCGCCGCACCTTTCCGAACCAGAATCTCACGGCCTATGCCGGCGCGGGATGGCTCTTCCACAACAGCCAATATTTCGCCCGCCCCAACAACACGGGCCGCGCGTTATTCCGGTACGTCGCGCACGCCGACTTAGATGTCTATAAAAACAAGGTGGTGCTGTACGGAGACATGAATCTCTTCACCGACCGCGAGGCGAGTCGTACTCTGAACCCCTCGGAACTCGACTGGATCGTGGGTATTGCCGTGCGCTGGCAGGACATCGAGCTGGCCTTCTACCGGGAAGAAGACCGCCCGCTGGACCAATCCGGCTTGGTCCAAAAGTATTACGCTGTGCAACTACGCTTCGCGTTCGATGTGTCGAAAGGCGCACTGGAACGGATGGGACTAAAGCGGTAGGCGCAGGGTTATCGAGCGGCGATGTGGTTGCGCACATCCTGCACGTAGGTCTTGAACGGATCGGCCATAAAAAACGGCGCCGCACCCCGCAGCTTGAAGTTCGACCAGTTGATGATGTACTCGCAGGCCATCTGCTCCTCTATGTCGAGTGGAGCATCCGAGACGATTCCTCCGCATCCGCGGGCCAGCAGATGCCGCACCAGCTCGCCCCGGCCGAACGCGCGGGTATTCCTCGGCGGATGACTCTCCGCAAGTTGTACAACCTTGTCCGTCGTCAGGCGAGGCCCTCGCCCCTCCTCCTCAAGGCCGTAGCAGAGTCCCCGCTCCGGATGCAGATTGTGGTATTCCAGATCGAGACTCTTCAACATGGGATCGTCCCAGGCCGCCTGTTCGGCCTCTCGATACGTCTCTAAGAGCCACAGCTTCGAGGCCCAATCGATCCGTCCGACCAATTTTTCGTAGCCGCCGCGCAAGTCGGTCAACACCGATTCCCATTGCTCCAGCACCCAATCCGTCTCCTCGTCCTGGCCTTTGCAATGACGCTGGGCCGCGGCCAGAAACTGCTCCTGAATATCGACGGCAGACATCGATTGTCCCGACTCCAGGCGGACGAGCCATTGGCGATCCGGGTCGCGGGAAATATCCTGCAGTGCTTCCACCGGCTCCTGGATCCCCAGGCCGCGCGGGGCCTGCCCGGCCTCAATCAGTTGTAGTACCAGTCCCGTCGTGCCCATCTTCAGCGCCGTGGCATATTCGGCCATGTTCGAGTCTCCGCAGAGGAGATGGATGCGGCGGTATTGATTCGGGTCGGCCAGGGGCTCATCTCGCGTATTGACGATCGCGCGGTTGTGCTGCACCCACTCGAAGAAGTCGTTGACGATATAGTCGGCCCGTTGAGAAATCTGGAACGGCACGATCGATCGATCTTGCGCATCCCGCAGGCCCGGCCGATGCAGGATGAGTCCTCCGACTTGCACCCATTCGTTGGGGTCGCTCGCGCATCCGATCCGTCCGGATCCCGTAAACACCTGGCGGGTGACCAGAAACGTCACCAGCGGGCCGAGACCGCGCCGGGAAAAGGGAAATTGTCGCGTGACGAGGTAGTTTTCGTGCGAGCCGAACGTCGCATCGGTCTCGTGATCGATATTGTTCTTGATGAGCGATACCGTCTCGTCCAGCCCCAGCGCTGTCACCGCATCTTGAATAATGCGGTCTCCGGCACGATCCGATGCCACCAGATCCGCCAGGGTCGTGCACTCCGGAGAAGCATATTCCAGATGCCCCATGTCGATGTAGATACGGCCCGCATTGGTGAGAAACCCGCCGTTGCCCGGCGGTTCGTCATGGCCCCGGTGGTGCAGGTCGAGGACCCCACGCCGATCGACTTGAAAAATGTGATCGCGAATCCGCTGCGCCACCCAGGAGGGAGAATGGTCGGGCCGATCCTGGTTCACCAGGAGGCCGTATTCCGTTTCAAGCCCGAAGATACGGTTCAGCATGTTAGGTGGCGGCCGGTGAACTGACAGTCGGCGGTAGCAGACCGCCCAGTTCCGCGGGACGAAGCGCGCGATATTTGGCCGACCCGGGGCCCCGGCGCTCCAGCAGGACACATTCCAACGACTTTTCCGCGACGGTTTGACGCACATGCGCCAGCAACGCCGTCTTGTCAGGGAGACTCGGAACCTCCCCTTCTGTTTTTTCATCTGATAGCTGGGTTGAAGATGATTCCGCAGCCGGGGACTCCGAAGCCGCTTGGGCTAACGAGCCGACGGCCCAGGTGCACAGGGCGAGTTCCACGGCCTGCGCCAGCGAGGCCTGCGCAAACGGCGGTTGTGATTCCACATACCGTCGCATCCGGCCCTGCACGGAAGCCGTCGCGCCCAATGCCGCCCAGCCCCGGCTTTCCTCGAAATTTCCGTCGTAGTTGATCGAGAGAAAGAGGTCTCGCTCGGGTTTCACGCCTAATTCGGCCAGGAGAATCTTGGCGATGAAGGGCGCTTTATAAATTTCTTCAAAAGCCTGCTTGATGGTCGGTGCCAGCCCATACTTCATGAGTCTGGCGCCGGTGACATCGGAGGGCGATCGATTGAACCCCTCCACGTGGGCCATCTCTAGGAGGGAGAAGCGCAGTTTTTCCAGATCCGCCGGGTGCCCCATTCCGCCCAGCGCAATACGATCGTAAATCTCATACAGTTTGGGCGTTCCGCGGCTGACGGTCAGCATCAATATCCCGTCGGCATAGGCCAACGCGACGACCGGGGAGCCCTTCGCAAACTGTTCATCGAGATACTGGCGCCGATTGCCGACCGCCTCGATCCACCGATAGGGTTCTTCATACATAACGTGCCACCTTCACCATAGAGGTCAATAACCAGCCGTCTATCTGTTAGCGTCCGCGCAGCACTTCGCTCTCGTACAATCGTTTCAAATCCACATCCGGGAGGGTCTGCACACCGGACGCCTTGATGAGTTTCACCACCGGATAGAGATTCAGCTCCCGATTCACCCCGCCCGTGGCTGAATCGAATTCCGCCGCACTGGTGAGTAACCGGAGCGCCTGGATCGTGGCCTGTTCCTCAGGGAGGGTCGCCAGGGGCTGCGGGCCCCAGGTGTTCACATAATGCAGGATCCCGCGGATCGTCGGCGAGCCGGAACCGGACACCGCATACTCCACCGCTTCGAACTCGGCCCCAAGAATGTCGTAGAAATAAATTTTGGCCGCCTCGTGCTCATGATCATACCCGGCAAAGACCGGAACCACAGCGCCGGTTCCAGCCAGCGCCGCCGGCACGTTCTCCTTAAGCAACTTGGAGACCGCCCGCAGCTTCCCTTCGAAACTCAACTCCTGCAATTGCGTGCGCCGGTAATATTTGAACGAGTGCTCCAACACCCGCACCATCTCATACGCCGTCGCCGGCACCCCTGCGATGGCCATCACGCTATGGCGATCGATCTCCAGCACCTTGTCGGTGCGGTCGTACATCACCATGTTGCCCGCCGTCGCCCGGCGATCGCCTGCGACCAAGACACCATCGCGATACTTCAAGGCCAGAATTGTGGTGGCAGTCGGAACCTCCATCCCGGCCGCCGCGGCCACAGGATTCCCGAACTGATACCCCTGCTCTTTCAACAGTTGAAAAAAGTCTCCCTGCATCCCCATTCCTGACCTCGTTAGACGTGACACGTGGATCACCACAGGTGGACGGACCATCGCTTCGATTTCAGAGCTGCCACCTGTTACGGTCCACTATTGACCGTTCACATTTATTGGCCCGTACGTTGCCGGTAACGCTCTGCTTGCTTCGGATCAACCTTCCGCATTCGCTTCAGCAGATTGTCCTTATCCGGCGAGCCCGTTTCAGGCCGGCGAGGCCCCCCGCCTTCTTCCGACGGCCCCGACGGTTTCGGCATGGGATCGCCCGGTGCCTCACGACGTTCCGGCATCAACATATATCGCATGGTTACCCGTCCTTTCGTCTCGACCACGCCGCCAGCGCATCGGCTGGAGACGCCGCAGCTTCCAACAACGCGGCACAGGCCTGCACCGCATCCGGCTCGAAGAGGTCACCCATCTCAAGTGTCCGCGCACGCAGCCCCCCGGAAAACTGCACCCGCTCCCATTGCATCCCCGTGATCTGCTCCGGGAACCGTCTCACACACAATCCGCGAAGCCCGCCTCTGGTATCTGAGGGTCCCGCCACCAGAGCCTGCGCGATGTCACGCTCGCTCGTCATGCGCCAGGTCTTCCCTTCCATTTCGAGACCCAGAAACAGGCCGCGGTCGGGGTTCACATTGTGGTATTCCAGGTCCAAGCTGGCGAGCCATGGATCTTCCCACACCAACCGCTCTTCCCGCATGAATGTCTCAAGCAGCCACTGCTTGGTCACCCAGTCGAGTTTGCCGACTAACTGCGCACGGTCCTGCCGAAGCAGGCCGAGAGTCTCCTGCCATGCACGCAACACCCAGTCGGCGTCCGGATCGCTGCCCGAACAGCATCGACTCGCTGCCTGCCAATATTCCTCTTGGATCGCCAGTCCCGATATCGTCCGGCCATCCTTCAATCGTACCGTCGTTTTCAACTCAGGGTCTCTGGAGAGCTGCTTGATCGCCGCCACCGGCTGTTCCAATTCCAGGCCTGGGGCCTCTCCACGTTGAAGCAGGTCCAGCACCAGCCTGGTGGTGCCGACCTTGAGCGCCGTCGCGTATTCGCACATGTTCGCGTCGCCGAGAATCAGGTGCAGCCGCCGGTACTTGGTCCGGTCCGCATGCGGCTCATCTCGCGTATTCAGGATAGGCCGGTTGTGCATCGTATCGACGCCTAATTCAGCCTCCATGAAGTCGGCCCGCTGCGAAATTTGAAAGGGACCGGGCACAAACCCGGACTCTTGCGCCTCCATCCCCACCTTCCCGGCTCCGGCCACCAGCTGTCGGCTCACCAGAAACGGCAACAATCCACTGACCAGCTGAGCAAAGGGCAGGGAACGCGACACCAGATAGTTGTCGTGGCAACCGTAACTGTGGCCGTGAAAGTCGGTATTATTTTTGTAGAGCTGCACGTGCGCACCGCCGAGCTGCTGATTCCGGCGATCCGCCGCGCGCTGCACAATACGCTCTCCGGCCCGGTCATGGGCCAGCAGATCTTTGAGCGTGCGGCATTCCGGAGTGGAATATTCGGGATGCGTGTGATCGTTGTAAAACCGCGCGCCGTTCGGCAGGACCAGATCGCTCTTCATCTCATGAAAGGAAAATGGTCGATGCGCATCGACCTTGGCGAAGTCGTCCTCTTCCTTGTCCTGTTGCAGACCCGGGACCCGGAATCCGCGCGCGTCCTCGTGCGGATCTTCACCCCGATAGTCCCAGCGCCGTTCAAACTTGCCGGGCAAGTGAGCACGAACCAGTTCCATCGATTCCTCGACGGGATCGACGGCATCCAGATCCTCGCGGGTGATGCCATATTCGGTTTCAATACCGAAGAGATGCATAGGCTGTGTCAAATAATCTGGTTGACCAATCGCTCTTCCGTCGGCCGCCCGCGGCGGAACGACGACACACCGACAACCTGCTCGGGATGGTGATCCAGCAGTTTGAGCCATTCTTCGGCCGCATCGTCCGGCGGCAACATCTCGCCTTCGCGATATTCCTCCTGCACCGCATCAAGCAAATCTTGCACGCGGATTCCGTCCCCGGCTGGCGCTCCGGCCTCTGCCACCGCCCGCTCGATCGCCTTCTCCTTCGCCCGCTGGACGATAGAGGACAGGATCGCACCGCTGACGAGATCGCCTCGATACAGCACCTTGTTCTGGCCGTTCCGTAGCCGAATGGATAACACGCGATTCTGATCGATCCGCGCGAACAGACTGTCGACCACCTGCTCAATGACGGCGCGGCGGGCGGCTTCATGGTCCTGCCCGTTCCTCTCCAGCAACTCACGGTCCAGCGGCAACGACGGCGTGAGGTACACCGCGAGAATCTCCACGGCCGCCTCCCGACTCGGCCGCGCGACCTTGATCTTCCGATCGATTCGACCTGGCCTGAGGATCGCCGGATCGATCAGATCCGGCCGGTTGGACGCCAGAATGATCACCACATCCTGCAGCGACTCGATGCCGTCCATTTCGGCGCAGAACATCGGCACCAGCGTATTGTTGATGTTGAACGATCGCATCGACCGCCTGGTCCCCAATACGGACTCGGCTTCGTCGATGAAAATGAACGGCAGAGCCCCCTCTTTCCGTCTGGCGCGCGCCTTGGCAAACAAGTCCCGGACGATCCGCTCGGATTCGCCCAGCCACATGTTCAAAATCTCCGGCCCTTTGATGTGCAGGAACGCGCCACTCGTGACCGGCGGGTTCTTCAATTTGCCATCCCCGGCGGCCTGGCCCTGTGATTCACGGACGAGCTGAGCCAGGCTGGCGGCTGCGGCCTGTCCGATCAAGGTTTTGCCGCAACCCGGCGGGCCATAGAGCAGGAAGCCCTTCGGCTGCGTGAATTGATATTTCGTGAAGGTGTCGGCGTGGAGCAGCGGATATTCGATGGCTTTCCGGATGGCTTCGATCGCCTGATGCTGTCCGCCGATTTGCTCCCACGTCACGCTGGGCACTTCATCGAGCAAGTGCGTCCGCGCCTGGCGATTTTCAAATTTCTCGATGGCGATCCGGTGTGTCGGCTCGATCCGGACTTCGTCGCCGGCTTTCAGATCGACCCCCAGCAAATCACTGGACCGCTGCAGGATCAACGCCTGCCGGCCCATATCCTGCTCGAAACGGATGCGGCCATCCGGCAACACTTCGGCCACCTTCAGCACCGGCCCATTGCGGTCATACCCCAGGGCCTTGATCACCGTATAGGCTTCATTCACCAGAATTTGCGTGCCGATCTTGAGATCCTCGACCGAAAGGCGCGGGTCAATGTTGGCGTAATACTCCGCCCCTCCGACGACGATGCGCGCCACCGCGTCCGCCGGCACGTCGAGCAACAGGCCGACTCGATTGGCAGGCGCCGTCAATTTGGCCACCACCTCGTTGAGTTTCTTCAGTTCGGTATCGCGCCGGTCCTGGGCAACCGACTGGGCCGTGATCACATGTCGCAATTTATAGAGCAGCTTCTGGCGCGGGTCGCCGTCCGGAAACGCGGCCAGACATTCTTCTATCAGTTCGATCGGATCAGACGAGGCAGAGGCCTCACGGCGCGGCGGCTGTTGTCCGCCCGACTCTGGCTGATCCATATTTCGATGGTCACTCATATCAATTCCTCCGGCTGGTCCAACTCCGGTCATCCTAACACAGAGCACAACACCACTGTCGCTTCGACAGGATGCTGAAAAAGCCCGTCAGCGTCGTTCTCGCCGCGTTCAGATCCTCAACGTACCCCAAGGGTACGCCTGCGGATCTTCACTTGCTGCGGCCTCGCTGAATGGCCTTTTTGTAGCATCCTGCGGGGACAGTCTACCTGCCCTCCACACATGCAGGCCATGAATATGGCCGCCGCTAGAATAATTTTTCGGCGGTCTGTCGAAGCTCACCGACTCAACACCTGCCTTGGTTAGTTGACCGCCTGCAGCGGCGCCATCACCTGGAGCCGGCGTTTGCCCCGGACGTAGTCGATCGTCACCTCGTCGCCGACTTTGTGTTTTTCCATCAGATCCATCAAATCGTCGATGGTTTCGACCGGCTGGCCGTCCACCGCCACGATGATATCGCCCAGTTCGATCCGTCCGCCGACGGTCTCACGCGCCCCATGCAGCCCGATCCGCTCGGCGATACTCCCCCGGCCGACCTTTCCGATGATCACGCCTTTGACACCCCAACGCCGGGCCATGGCATCCGGCACCAACGAGATGCCCAGTCCGGGCCGGATCAGCTTTCCATGCTTGATCAACTCCGGCACGATCCGGCTGACCGTATCGACGGGCACCGCAAACCCGATGCCGGCAAACGCGCCGCTCGGGCTCATGATCTGGGTATTCACGCCGATCAAACGTCCGCCGCTGTCCAGTAGCGGTCCCCCGGAGTTGCCCGGGTTGATCGCCGCATCGGTTTGAATCACGCCTTCGATCGTGCGGTTGCTCATCGACTTGATCGTGCGGCCAAGGGCGCTCACCACTCCCGTGGTCAAGGTATGGTCGAGGCCGAAGGGATTACCGATGGCCAGCACCTTCTGCCCGACACGCAGGGACTGGGAATTGCCGATGAGCACCGGCTGAAACGCGGTTTCGGGAGCCTGAATCTGCAAGACCGCAAGATCGTGATCGGGATCGGCGCCGACGACTTTCGCTTTGAATTCCGTGCGGTCTGCCAAGGTCACCGTGATCGCATCTGCGCCGTAAATGACATGATAGTTGGTGACGATGTGGCCCTGCCGGCTCCACACGAAACCCGTCCCAGAGCCTTGTGGGACTTCGAACAGATTAAACGACCAGGGATCGCGCTGCATCGCCGTGTTGGCGATGAAGACCACCGACCGTGTGGCACGTTCAAACACCGCGATGGTCGCCTGCTCCTCCGGACTGAGTTCGGTCGGCGCAGCAGATTGCGCACTGAACAGCCCGCTCGTACCCTCCGCGGCCGGAAGCCAGCCCCGCGATGACGCCACCATCGTGAGCGCCGCCAGCAACGCAGCCCTCCACCGCGTTCCACTCCGTCTCGCCCGGTTCAGACACATCCTATTCACCGATGACCTGCAGCACCAGATCCCTCGTTCGTGCGCGCGTATCGAAATCCAGCACGACAATCTGTTGCCAGGTGCCGAGCATCATCGCCCCGTCGTTGAAGGGAATGGTGAGCGACTGCCCCTGCAATTGACCGCGCAGGTGGCTGTGGCCATTGTCCTCTCCCGCGTTGCGCACATTGTGCTGCCAGGCCGGATCGGCCGGAATCAACCGTTCCCACAGCGCTTTCGTGTCGGCGCGAATGCCCGGCTCATCCTCGATGATCAACACCGATGCGGTCGTGTGCTTGATGAAGACGGTGACAATACCGGACCGAAGCTGCGTCTGCTCCAGGGCGGCCTGCACCCGTTCGGTAATATTCTCGACCCGGCAATCCCCCTGCATAGAGACGCGAATCGTCGTGGTCTTCACTGCCATGTCCTTACTCCTCACCAGCCTGGCGCAAACAGGCACGGTCTCGTCTGGATAGCGCACGCCCTCTGGCCTGCTCAAGCACCTTGTCGAATGCCCCCTCTGCCGAAAGCTCACGCAAGGCCTGCACAACCGGGCGACTGATGATTCCCTCTTTGTGCAGAGCATTCAGATAGGCAAAGGCTTCCGCTAGGTCTTCACGGCGCCGCACATAGTAATCGCGCCCCCGGCGCTGATTGCTGAATGCCTCGAACTGTTCGCAGGCGACCAGGATCTCCGCCAACTGCCTGACCCAGGGCTGTGCGCCGGCCAACTTCTCAGGATAATAATAATAGAGCATGATCCGGCCCATCCATGGCGACCAGGTGACCGCCAGCTCCCGAAGGCGCGGTTTGACGGTACGTAGGCGTGCGGCCAATCGGCGGGCATACCCCAATCGCATTTCCACCTGCTCGCAGGCCCAGGGGTTCAATTCGATGCCGGCCTCCCCCATCGCGGCTCGATACCGGGCCACGAAGGCTTCGGTCTCCCGGCCGTAGCGGGTCTCCGGGTGAACAGCTCTCCATTCGCGCGGTCTGGTGGGAATGCCTTGCGCGCGGGCCCAGGACCAGATGCGGCCGAACAGCTGCCGGTCCAGTCCGGCGCGCCCCAGATCATGAAGAATACACGCGATCTGATATTGTTTCACACGCGCAGGCTCATGCCCCAGCCGCTGCGCCACCGCTGCGCACATCAGAGCCGTCCGCAAGGCATGGGGACAGTCATACCCTTTGATCATGCGCCCGGGACGGCGCGGATCGGGATAGTCGTACAGCTTCAAGAGCTTGGATGCGAATGCCCGAGGCATCAGCAACGGAGGGGAGGTAATACGCGTACGTGCCATGCAGGTGTGATGCACCGAGGTCGACGGTTGACCGCCCGGCAGAATATCGTCCATGAAAAGAACGTGTCAAGCAGACGGCCGCGCGGGAGAGGAAATCCTCGCACTGACCGCAAGGCTTTGTTATCCTGGACCGGATGTCGATCGACCACGGGAGGGAACCATGAGAATGACTCGTTCCATGCAGATCCTGGCAGGCGGTGCATGCCTCCTGCTGGCGGAGGCAGCCGCACCCGTCTCTGCGTTCGATCAACTGGTGGACGTAACCGGCAAGGTCACGCCCTTCGTCACCCTGCGGAGCCGCGACAACTTTTCGAGTGAGTACCGCTACGACGTCACGGTCCGCAACAGTTCGCCCGATCTATTCGTGGCCGACAGTCTCATTCTCGTCTTGGACCACATCACCAACACCGCCGGGCAGGACCATGAAAACCTGACGGGCGAATCCCTCTTAACCAGGATGGAAATCATCGGCCAGGACGGCACGACGGAGGACGGCAAGCCTTATTTCCGAATCCCTCAAGGATCGGGTCCCGACCTCACCCCCAACAGCGAGAGTCTGCCCGTGTCCGTCCGCATCCGGAACAAGGACTACGTAGCCGTCTTCACCCCTTCCTTCCGTGTCTTGGGACAGCGACGCGAGCCACCGAAACAAAAATCCCAGGCGGCCGCCGCCGCTGCAGCCGCGGCCCCGCATAAAGCGACCACCGACAAACTCATTCAGCTCCTGCTCAAGAAGGGCCTGATCACGCCGGAGGAAGCACGGATGCTCAACCAACCATGAACGACCACGCCTGTAAGGCCTGTGTCGGCACCTGGCCCGGTCGGGAGCATTTCATCGCCGATTGTGGTCTCACGAAGGCCTATCTTCACGATGACCAGTTCTTTCCAGGCTGGACCGTGCTCGTGCTGAAACGCCATGCCACGGAACTCTTCCACCTTTCCAGGGAGGAACGGAGCAGCCTCATCGAAGAAGTCGCCGGAGTGGCCGCCGTGCTTGCCGAGGAGTGGCGGGCGGTGAAGATCAACTATGAGTTACTCGGCAACCAGCTTCCACACATTCATTGGCATCTGATCCCCCGCCTCTCACAAGATCCGGCTCCGCTCGAGCCGGTCTGGCGCGTCACGCATGAACCGGTCCAGCTTGCACCCGAGACACTTGCCTCCCGGGTGAATCGTCTCCGAACGATCTGGCCGACGCCACACCACGACCGGACGTGACCAGTCCTCGCACCTTCCTCCAGACTCTGTTCCGAACCCTGCCGCTGCACGTACTGGCAGCGGTCGCGGTCGTTGGAGGAGCCGCCGTTGTGTATAGCGCAACCGTTTCCACCCGTGGGACGTGGGCCGTGCTGGGGAGCTGGTCGCTGACCGCGCTCTATGTGGTCATCGCCCTGGTCGGCGGGGTCGTGGCGGGAGTGTTGGACGCGGCCCGCCAGACGATGGAACGGCTGGAGCAATCCCTCCGGGACTGGCTGCACACGTTGCCGGCCTTGAGAACGACCGCAGAGACCGCCGGGCGGGATCTCTCCACGGTGCGACAGGAATACGAAACCCTTGTCGATCACTATGTCGCGCAGGCCGGCCATCGTCTCCGGCTTCCGCATTGGCTGGAGAAGCTGATTCGTGCGGCGCTGCGAGGCGTGGTGGTGAATCGCTTCATCGCCTCCTGCACAGAGCGAGGAATCCATCTGGTCGCACCACAGGATTTCAGGAACTGGCTCCTCGCCGAAGGCGTGAGCCTGGGATTTATGCCGGTCCTGGATCAACTGTCCTGGTGGCGCTACCTCCTCCTGGGTCTCTTGATCATTCTTGCCACCATCGCGCTGACCCTCGCCTGGCTGGCCTCCTGAGTGGCACCCGTCGCATCCCCAGGCTCTCGTTCGTCGCCGGCCCCACATTTCATCATGTCTCGCGCACAGGCTCTCCGTGAGATCCCGTGGAAATTTCCCTTCGTCTATGTGTATATAGAACGATATTTTTCAGGTGGAGGCCTGTCAGCGTCTATGTTTTCGCAACGTGTCGCCGTCGGACGATGGTTTCTCATAGTGACTGTGACGTTGCCCTTTCCGTCCTTCCCGGCCGGCGCACAAGAAGAGCCTCCCCCGGCCGCCGCAACCGGAACCGTTCAGGCAGAACCATCCGCCCCTGAGGCCCCGGCTGCGCCGCCCGCTGCGCAGGAAGCCGTTCGAGTCGAACCACTTCCCGGCGAACCTCCGGCACCACCGCCGCCACCGACACCTCCGATCGCACCCGAGCCTCCGGTACCACTGACACCCCTGGAAACTCTGGCGCGGGCTCGCCAAGCCCTGCATATCGAACCAGACGCGCAGGAGCCGCGCCTTACGCTGGGGCGAACACTGTTTCAACTGGGCGATACCGATGGCGCAATCGACGAATACCGGACGGCCCTGCGCTTCCACCCGACTGTCGCCCAGGCCCATCTGGATCTCGGCACCGCACTCATGGCCAAGCAGGACTGGCGTGCTGCCATGACGGAACTGCAAGAAGCCGTCCGCCTGGATCCCACCCTTGTGCAGGCGCACTACAGCATGGGGACCATTCACTACACGAAGGGAAACGTGCAATCGGCCATCAAGGCGTACCAGGAAGCGCTACGATTGAAGCAGGATTTTGCCGAGGCCCACTACCGCCTGGGACTGGTCCTCAAAGTGGCGGGACGAGACAAAGAAGCGGCCCAGGAACTCGAGGCAGGCGCGCTGGCCGGTCTCGCCAAGGCTCAATACTTCCTCGGCAATGCCTATCGCTCCGGACAAGGCGTCGAGAAAAGCCAGATCATGGCCATCACCTGGTGGGCGCAGGCCTTCGAGCAGGGATTGCCGGAAGCAGCGCAAGCGCTGACTCAACTCAGACGACTGGCCGCCGTCAAAGGCAATCTGCAAACGAAACAGTCGAAGGCTGCGGCCGAAGCCTTCAAGAATTACTGCGATCAACTCTGGCTGGACTTCCCCGATCTCGACCGGGATCAGCCCACACAGACCGTCGGCACCACCTTGCTCAAGCAGGGCCGTACCGCGGAAGCCCTTCCGGTGCTGCTGCGGGAAGCCTATGCCCTCAATGAAATCTCTCACACGGCACTGGTCCAGCTTTATGAACACGGGCTCGACGGCCAACTCCCGCCCCACGGCCAATGGATCTTGAGCTACCTGGAATCCACCGCGGCCGATGGAGCCGTTCCCTCACGAATGGCGCTGGCTCGCATCTATGCCAAGGGACTCGGCCTGGCCGCCGACGCAGCCAAGGCCAAGAGTTACCTGAAAGGCCTGCCGCGAGAAGACGTCAAACGCATCCTCGACGAAATCGCGGCTGAACCTCCCAAACCGTAGTCACGATTGCCAATGCGAATCGCCACACGCTTGTTCGTCAGGAGTATCTGGCTGCAAGCCCTGGTGATGGCGTTGTCGGCCATCGCCCTCACGGAAGTCATCTGGACACCCGCACCCGCCACTTACCAGGCATTGGAGTGGGCCCCGTACGACAGCTGGATGCGGCTCCGCGCTCATGCGGCTCCGGATCCACACCTCTTCCTGGTGGTGAGGGACCAGGCCAGCGAACAACAGTTCGGCGCAGGCTTGTGGGATCGCAGCCTTGCCGCCAGGCTCATCACAGCGCTTCACGATGCGGGAGCTGCCTCCATCGGCATAGATATTCCGCTCGACGTTCCCAGCCCCCCCAATCTCGGCGGCGCCGTCAGTGATGCCCTGCTGATCGAGGCGGTGAAGTCAGCCGGCACCGTATCCTATCCAGCGACCACCTCTCCTGTAATGGAGCAGGATGGGACCATCGCTGCAGCACAGTCACCATCCCTCCTCCCCGGAAAATGTGCGCTGCAACCAACGCTCGACCTCGATCGCATTGCCCGCCGCTCACCGCTCTATCACGGCAGCAGACCGGGTGAGCTTCCGGCGCTAGGCTTTTCGTTGGCCGCGACGTTCTGGCAGGTTCCACTGAATCAGGTGGAGGGGCGATCCAGGCTGATTCGATTACACAACGCGCGAATGCCGGGGGGAGCGACCGAGGACCTCACGATTCCTCTCGACCGCCGGGGCCGGCTCTTGATCAACTTTTCCGGACAGCAGGGGCTCCCGAATGTCCCCTCCATGACCATACTGGACCTCTCCCGCCTGATCGACCGGAAGGACAGTGACGGACTCAGCGCCCTGGTCAACGGCAAGGCAGTGATTCTGCTCACCCAACCGGGGCCGCAGCCGGAACGAACCATTCCATCCGGCGAAGATTCATCGGACATGCTTCTGCAAGCACACCTGCTCCATACACTGCTGACACAGGATTGGATCAGGGACTTCTCCCCGCTCCAGCGAATCATCGTCACCTTCGCACTCTGCCTCTGCGTAGCCTGGATGGTCCTCCGGTGGACAGATTGGAAGGGCACGAGTGCGGGGGTCAGCTTCCTGCTGCTGTACCTCGTGTTGAGTTGGGCGTTCCTTGCCAAAGCCCAGTGGGTCCTGCCCTTCGTGCTTCCCGTCACCGCAACCATCATCGTCCTCGTCACTGGAAGCCTGCTCGGACAGGTAGTGGCAACCAGACGGCTGGTCCTGCTGGAGCAGGACATGCTGCAGGTCCAACAGAATCTGGTGGCGGTGCGCGAAGCGCTGGTCTATCGGGAAACGGCCGTAGAAAGCCTGGAGGAGGACTTGGAGTCCGCTCGAACCAGCATGTCTCAGTCCGCGTCCCAAGCCGCTGAATCAAGCAAGCTCGCCGCCGATCTTCAACTGAAGGTCACCGAGGCCCAGGCGCACGAGGATGCGACCAGGCAACGGATGGAAGAACTTGAACAGCAACTCCACAACATGCGTGCGGCAACGATCAGCACAGGTCCTCTGGGCAACGTGGAGCAGGAGGCGCTGCGTCGGGAATGCGAGCAGGCGGGAATCATCACCGGCAATCCAGCCATCCTGACAATGTTCCGCGATCTCAAGAAAGGCGCTCGCTCCACCCTCACGGTCCTCATCACCGGCGAGGCGGGCACAGGCAAGGAGCTCTGCGCGCGCGCCGTGCACCGACTGAGTCCGCGCGCAACGAAGCCGTTCATTGCCGTGAACATGGCGGCCATCTCGCAGGAACTCTTCGAAAGCGAACTCTTCGGGCATGTCCGCGGCAGCTTCACCGGCGCGCTGGCCGATCGCAAAGGGTATTTCGAACTCGCCCATCTCGGCACGATTTTTTTAGACGAGATCGGCGACCTGCGGCTTGACCATCAAAGCAAACTCTTGCGGGTGTTGCAGGACCGGACGTTCTATCGGGTCGGCGCGACGACTCCCACTACGGTGGATGTCCGTGTCGTGGCCGCAACCAACAAGGACCTGCAGCGTGGCGTTTCCGAAGGATGGTTCCGCGAGGACCTCTATTTCCGACTCAAGGGCCTCGTGCTGCACCTGCCGCCGCTACGGGATCGTCTCGACGATGTGCCGCTACTTGCAGAGGCTTGCCTGCAAGCGGTCGCGAAGGATGCTCAGAAAGCCCCAGTCCAACTTTCAGAGGAGGCGCTTTCAGCACTCACGCAGCAATCATGGCCTGGCAATGTGCGGGAACTGCGACAGTGCCTGGAACAGGCGGTGACGCTCGCGGAAGGACCGGTCATCTCGGCAGCCGATCTGCGCCTCACCACCACAGCGGCACCGCTAGCCGGACCCGCCGGCCCCGAACCGCTCTTGCCGGATCCGGCGGGCGACATCGCCGTGTTGAATCAATTGCGCCGGCACCGGTTCGACATGCAAGCCACAGCTAAAGCGCTGGGATGGGATCGCAGCACGGTGACGCAGCGACTCAAGGGCCTCTGCTTTCAAGCACTGGTAGAATCAGGAGGAGACCAGCCCAAAGCCGCGGCAGCGCTGGCAGGAGACCCGTCGCTCCTCCGCACGGTCGAGTTGAAACTGATGGACTACCATGGCCACCTCATGGAGACGATCAAACCATTCCATACCGTGAACGATGCCCTGCTCGACTGCAAACGACGCTTCAAAAACCTCCCCGAACGTCACTTCAAATCAGTCGAGGTCCTGGTCCGAAGACATTTCGGGTAGAATGGCCCGGACACACCTCGATTCACCATAAAGCCAGACCAGTCTCGATGGACAAGACGCGATGCAGGGCGCGCGCGAGATTGCAGGGAGCCGCAAGCAGGATATGGTCATGCATGAACCAGCGTTCGTGAGTTGGAACGAAGGAGAACAGTCATGCTCCGCGCGCTGGCGCTCGGAATGGGGAGCTCCCCCACCTACGCGCGTGGCTATCGCTGACGACAGTATGACGGCCGACGCTGCCCATCGCCTCGCCTGTGAAGGTACCGCGTTGCTCTGGCAGGGTGACTTTCAGAATGCACGACAGCTGCTCAATGCCATGGCCAGACGAGCAGATCGCCATCCCCCAAAACCCGGCGCCTCTCCGACAGAGTCATTCCATTTTCACCGCCAGACCCAATCGCGCCGCGCCCGTATTCTGGGCATGCTGCTGGTGGCCATTGAAGACGATTACGCCATCCGCCTGCGCCGCGCGCCCGATCTTCGCCAAGCCTGCACCGAAGCCTACGGTCCAGGCGAAGGGCGCGCGCTGGTTTCCCTGCGAGAGCTGCTCGGAGTGATCGGCGCACACGAATGGCGCAAGAACGGCATAGAAGTCCCAGCCCTGGGCGACCGTATCCATCCGCACTATGGGGTGTTCTCGCCGATTCGCAGTGAGTATGCGGCGCTGGTGGCCGATGCGCCGTTGCCCCCATGCACGCTGGCCTTCGATATCGGGACAGGCACCGGTGTGCTGGCGGCGATACTGGCGCGGCGCGGTGTTCCGCGTGTGGTGGCGACCGACCAGGATCCGCGCGCCCTGGCCTGCGCCCGCGAGAATCTCCATCGGCTTGAGCTGAGTGATCGCGTGGAGGTTCTGCAGGCTGATCTGTTTCCAGAAGGCAAAGCCCAGCTCGTGGTCTGTAACCCGCCATGGGTTCCGGCTCGTCCGACCTCGCCCCTCGAACAGGCCATCTACGATCCCGAGAGCCGAATGCTGTATGGATTTCTCACCGGATTGGCTGCACATCTGGAGCCGGACGGCGAAGGATGGCTGCTGCTCTCAGACCTGGCCGAACATCTCGAACTCCGGCCCAGAACCGAACTGCTCGCCACAATCGAACAGGCAGGGCTCGTCGTCATCGGCAAGACCGACGTGCGCCCGCATCATCCCCGCTCCTCCGACCAGGCAGATCCCCTCCGTGCCGCGCGTGCAGCAGAGCTCACCTCCCTGTGGCGATTGAAAAGCCGATGACGGGCTCGGTTAAAGCGAGCGTCGCGTGAACAACATCACGGGATGTAATGAGCAGGAAGCGGCTTTGCGGTCTGGCATTGGCGAGAGGCGCAAGGCAAACCGGGAAACCAGCGACTCGCCCGCAATTCCTTGAGCCGGCAGAGTTTGCGGGTCGTATCGCCGGTTGATTCATAGATGCTCAACGTGAAGCGCTCCGCCTGATCTCCGCTTCCCGCGTCGTCCCAGCGATCGAAGTACGTCGCCCCCTTAAATTTAAACACTCCGTACAGCTGATAATTGGTGTCACCCGCCGCCCGTCCATCCTGGTGGGGATTCTGTAACACCAGATTGGTCAATTCAGAATCAATGCCGCTGAGATTGTCCGTCAGGACCACGAGAGGCGCCGAGTAGGCGCGTCCGATGGATCCGTCGTTTCGCGCACGACAGAGCGTTGAATGAAGCTTGAGCACCGGCTCTAACTTTCCGTCATTATTGATATCCACTTGCGCCCAGTAGGCCCAGGGCTCTTCCTTGGTGCTGATTCTTCGCATCCCGTCTTCAGATTGGCTTTCGTCCAGCAGGGGGAATCCGGCAGACTCACTGCCTGCCGCCAGAAAATACAGGACCTGTTCCATCGCATCAATATGGTCCGCTACGTCGAAAGGCTTCCATGCCGGTGGTTCCAAGTCTAACCGCACACTATAGTCCCGTTCACAAGCCGGGTGGGCCGTCATCCGTTCCAGATTCTGTTTGCAGGCCTCACAGACATCGAGTCCCTGACCGAGGGTCAACTGATAGTCCCCCGCCTGAACTAACGAGAACATCGAGACCCAGAACAGCAGCAGCAACGGGCACAACCGCTTCATGGCACGACTCCCTGCGTTCATTTCCGATCCGTGCGATCACCGGACATTTTCGTCGATCTTACAGCAGCACCGAACCCTCTCAAACAATTTACTGGAACTGCGCTGGACCCAACTCCTCGCTCCTGCCGCGCGTCAGGAATGTCCCCTCCTCTGCATAAGCGACCGTCCTCCTCAGAGAGGCCGAAGGCTCTCGAGGGACGCAAGGTATGGCCGCATAGATGGAGTTGTGAGAAGAAGGCTGGTTGCTGCTGATAGATCGAGCGGAGTATCCGAACCCGCGATCAAGGCACAACCGGCTCCGCACGTTTTAGCAGGCAGCGTTTGCCATCAGCAAGAGGGATGTCCGACCGCACAGCCACGCACCAAATTCAAACCGAGCCCCGCCGAATAGCTGGTCAGTTGAGGTCATCCCGCTTTGACTTGGCGCACACTCACAGCCATCTCAAACTGGTTACCAATGTTTGAAAAGTGCGCAAGTGCTCCTTGGGAGCGATGCCAACACCTTCAACATACACGGTAACAAATTCTCCTTTCTTGAGAGATAGATACCCAGAGAAGATGCGACCCACCGATCTCTCCGCTCCAGAATAATACATCCCGAATAAGCCAGCGCTCTCCAATGGAGTATCCGCTTGGAGGAAGCTCAACTCCGTCTCTCTTTTTTCTGCTTCTATCCGTTGAGAACAAAGAAGCTTGAACTCATCGAAGGAAACATCTGCCTTCAGGCCTAGCATGGAAATCGTTAGTTGTTGGTACCCATCCGGAGAGCGAGCACTCGCTCGCTCTCCGCTATTCTCCAACTGTATCCAGCCAACCGGGACAACGATAACGGCATGACCAACCGTCAAATGCTTTCGAGCCGCAGTATCACTTGCCGATTTCATCACAGCGCGCAGGCTTGATAGGAGACGTTGCAGCACGGTCATATGGCAGTCCCACGTCGATCGCAGAATGGCATCGCTCTGAATAGGCTCACATCTCGTCCTGGGCAATGTAAAACAACTTTGGGTCCTAGAACATATTCAAGAAGCTAGGCTTCCTGCCGGGTGCTGCTGCGAATTCTGAGATGTAGGAAGCAGATTTCCCCAGAACAAACCTGAAGGTGCCATCGGCAACCTCACAAACACTCTAAGATTAGCACTCAACTGGAGATACCCAAGTAAAATCTTCGGCCAATACATCTGAGATTCCTTGGCGAAGAAACATTGAGATGTTCAGGCCGAGTTGGACGGTAAAACAAGGTTTCCTCTGGCCATTCCCATCGGCCACCTATCTGCGGGGCTGGCCCCGCATCCCCGCTAATACCCGCATGAATCACGGTTTCCACGCACCAGTCGATTTTCTCTAAACCCTTATTCTGCTTGCGTTTTATGACCATCGGCCGCGCCGCTGCGCCTGGCCCTGGCCTTGCTCTACGCACGGGCCAACGGCGGGCGTCAGGCAAGGAAGGAGGTGAGCACGAGCAGGCCGACCCCGCAAGCACAAGAGCCAGTTGAATTATCACTCGGCAATCAATGAGCCGGAACAATCCGGCTCCACAACACAAGGAGCAGGCAATCATGCAGAAAGCACCCGCAGCCACCATCAGCGCAGGACCGGTCGCTCCCACCATTGTCGGACCGGACCGGGACATGAAGGATGTCTATATTCTCAGCGGCCTGGTGTTCTTCCTCGCGGTCGTCGTCGCCGCCTTCTGGTACTACTCGCAGGCGGATGAGGCGGCCCATAGCAACCCATCAGCAGAGGCCCTCAACAGTGCCCAGGTGTCACAGGTCCTGAAAGGCTCCACCGACAACCTGCCGGTCTCAGCCCCCATGCCGACGACTCATGTGGAGCCGGCTCCGCTGGCCGTCAGAAGCACGGACATCTTGCACGATGACATCCATTTTCAAATCAGCCGGAAGGGTTTGACCGACGAGGGTAGGGCCGCGCTGCAACGCCACGCGGAGTTCCTGAAGAACGAGCCGGACTGGGGCGTGCTTGTGCAAGGGTATACCGATCAACAGGGCTCGATGAGCTTCAACAAGATCCTCGGCATGAAGCGGGCCGAGACCGTCAAGCAACAACTGATCGCATTGGGCGTGCCGGAATCTTCCATCCGCACCGTGAGCCTGGGTGAGGAAGGCGCCCTCTGCATCGACAACAGCGACGCCTGCCGACGGATGAATCGACGAGTGCACTTGGAACTCCGTAAAATCGGCCAGGAACATATGGTGATCCCCGCGGTCGCCAGCGAGACCGTGACCGATTCCTTCCTCAATGGGCTCGATCTCCAGATCGAGACCGACGTCAAAGCCGACGACACGACCAGCGCAGACCTTTCTTCCTCCGACCCGGCAGAAGCCACGGCCGAGTCGGCGACCGGGAACTAGGGTGCGCCGGATATTCACCCCGGGAAAGACTCAGCGTCTTTCCCGGGCCCGGCTGCGACACATCTCTCACGACCATCAATGACGAAACGAGGACCTCATGCTGACTGCCAATCCCACTGCCCAGTGCTATCGAACAAAACACCTTGTCGCGCGCCTGATGCTCTGCGCGTTGCTCGCCGTCACCGGCATGGGCAATCCGCCCCCGCCGGGCGATGCCGCGGAACCGGCCGCGTCGCTCAGTACCGGAATCGTGCCCACCATGGGCCTCAATGACGTGACAGAAGGCGCATTGCTGTTCCGCACGAATCAAGCCGGTCGTTTCACACCCGCCCCCATTCTCAAGACCGACGTGCAGATTGCCATCACCGGCACCATCGCCCGTGCAACGGTTCGTCAGGAGTTCACGAACCCCAGCACACGAAAAGGCGACTGGCTCGAAGGCATCTATGTGTTCCCGCTCCCTGAAACCGCGGCCGTGGACCATTTGCGCATGAAGATCGGCGAGCGGATCATCGAAGGACAGATCAAGGAGCGGACTGCGGCCAAGAAGGTCTATGAACAAGCCAAACAGGAGGGCAAACGGACCAGCCTCGTCGAGCAGGAACGGCCGAACATCTTCACCACCTCTGTGGCCAATATCGGACCGGGAGAACATGTCACCATCGAGATCGAGTACCAGGAAACCGTTCGTTATGAGAACGAACAGTTTCAGCTCCGCTTTCCCATGGCCGTCGGGCAACGCTACATTCCCGGCACGCCGGTGATCATCGAAGGGCAGGCCCCCAAGGGGTCCGGCACGATGATGGACACAGACCGCGTCGCCGATGCTTCACGCATTACGCCGCCGGAACAAGCCCCCGGGCACGGTTCGATCAACCCGCTCAGTCTGTCGTTGACCCTCAATCCCGGGTTTCCCGTCGCAAAGGTCGAATCACCCTTCCATCCCATCATTGCAATCCCTGACGCAGAGGGAGGCTACCAGATCAGTCTGCGTGCTGATGCGGTGCCGGCCGATCGCGACTTTCAACTTATCTGGCATCCGGCCCCTCGCACCGAGCCGATGGCCAGCGTCTTCACCGAACAGAAAGACGGCGAAACCTATGCCATGCTGATGTTGCTCCCTCCCACGCAGCACGACGAGAAGGCACCGCGCCTTCCACGCGATCTCACCTTCATCATTGACACATCGGGATCTATGGCCGGCCCATCCATTGAGCAGGCGAAACAGTCCCTGGCCTCGGCCCTCACGCGACTGACCACGCAGGACCGCTTCAACATCATTCAATTCAACAATACTGTTCGCTCGCTCTTCCCCGGCCCGCAACCGGTCACTACGGCGACGATCAAACAGGCCGTTCGGTATACCGAACAACTTTCGGCCGATGGCGGAACGGAAGTGCTCCCTGCGCTGAGACAGGCGCTCAAGAGTCCGGTCGACAATGCCAGGCTCCAGCAGATCATCCTCCTTACCGATGGCCAGGTCGGCAATGAAGACGAATTGTTCGAGCTGTTGCACCAGCATGTGGGCAGCAGGCGGCTGTTTACAATCGGGATCGGCTCTACGCCCAATAGCCACCTGATGCGGAAGGCGGCCGAATTTGGACGCGGCACGTTCACCTATATCGGCAAGATTGATGAGGTGAAAGACAAGCTGGATAGCCTCTTCAAGAAACTGGAACGCCCGGTGCTCAGTGACATCACAATCGATTCCGCCGGATGGTCAGGGCTTGAGCAGTATCCTGCGAAGATTGCCGATCTCTACGAAGGCGAGCCGATTGTGCTCACACTGAAAGCCGGCTCGCTCCCGGCGCAAGCCAGACTGCAAGGCCGGACGGTAAACCATCCCTGGTCGCTCCCCGTCTCGCTGCAAAATCCAGCTACGCGCGGAGGCCTCTCCGTGTACTGGGCCAGACAGAAAATCTCTGCGCTCATGGATGAGGCATTCAAGGGCACAGTCGAAGAAACGGTCAAGCAATCCGTGCTTGAGGTCGCGCTGGCCCATCATCTGGTCAGCCAATACACCAGCCTGGTGGCGGTGGATATCACGCCAGCTCGCCCGACCGACGTACCCGGAGCGGAGCAGGACCGGGCAACGAGTCTTGCACAGGCCTCCCTCGCGGGCCTGCCGAAAACTGCAACCGGCGGGCAACTGCACCTGTTGATCGGGCTGGCGGCGTTCATGTTCGCGGCGCTACTGTGGGTATACAGAAGAGCAGAGGCATGAACCGCACGCGGCTGAGGTCCCCTCTGCTAGTCGGGCTGATGGCGAGCCTCCTCGCCATCGGCCTCTGGCAGGTCGGAGAAGGATCGTGGATTTATGCGAAAGCCGGGCTCGCGCAGCTTCTGCTGCAGCGGGCCTGGACCCGCGCGCTGGCAGGAGAATCCATGCCGAAACCCTGGCCCTGGGCTGACACCTGGCCCGTCGCGCGCCTTCACAGCCAACGATTGTCTGTGGAGATGATTGTGCTGTCAGGCGCCTATGGACGCACGCTGGCCTTTGGTCCAGGCCATGTCTCTTCCAGTGCCCTCCCCGGGCAAGGGGGCACCGTGATCCTGACCGGCCATCGCGACACGCACTTTCGTTTTTTAAAGGATCTGCGAGCGCACGATCAGGTCGACTTGGCGGGAACCGATGGCATTGTCAGGAAGTATCGTGTTACGGCGTTACAGATCATGGATTCGCGGCGGGATGCCATCACGACGACGCACGACCAGGAAGAACTGGTACTCGTCACCTGTTTCCCGTTCGACGCAATCCGACCCGGCGGCCCGCTGCGGTATGTGGTGCGCGCCGAACAGATTGCAGATCGTGACAGTGCTGTGGCCGGCCCTTCCTGAGAAGGAGCCGGCCACAGCGATCTATCCCGACCGCCTATTCGTGAGGTTGATGCTGATCGGGTTGTGCTGCTGGTTTCCGGTAACGGTGCAGCAGTTGATATAACACCGGCAACACCAGAAGGATGAGAGCGGCCGAGGTCAACATGCCGCCCACCACCACCCTCGCGAGCGGTTGCTGCGACTGCGCACCGATCCCGCTGGCAATGGCTGCAGGCAGAAGCCCGATGGCGGCGGCCAGCGACGTCATCAGCACGGGGCGCATCCGGACTTCCGCACTTTTTATGATCGCCTCCCGGATCTCGTACCCCTCCCGCAACATGTCCTGCATCCGGCTGATCAGGATCAGCGCTCCCTGCACGGCGACGCCGAAGAGGGAGATGAACCCCACCGCTGCCGAAATGCTGAAATGTGTGCCGGTGACCAGCAAGGCCAACACGCCGCCGACCAATGAAAACGGCACCGCTGCGAGCACGAGGAACGTATCCCGTAGATTGTTCAGCACGAGATAGACCAGGAACAGAATGATCAACAGGGTAATGGGCACAATCTTGGCCAGACGCGCTTTCTCCTCCTGCAATTGATCGAATTCACCATGCCACTCGATGCGGTACCCGGCAGGGAACTGAATCTGTTGTTCGATTCGATCCTGCGCTTCCCGTACCGTCCCTTCCAAATCCCGGCCGCGCACGCTGAACTTGATGGGGATATACCGTTCGTTGTTTTCCCGATACACGATGAACGCGCCGGTTTGCTCCGTGATCGAGGCCAATTGCTTGAGCGGAATCCGTGCTCCGTCCGGCGTGCTGACGACAATATTGCCGATCGATTCGATGTCACGCCGGAACTCCGGTAGAAACCGCACGACCAGGTCGAACCACCGCTCGCCTTCGTAAATCTGGGTCACGGCCTGGCCACCGATGGCCGCCTGCACCACATCGTTGACGTCGCCCACCTTGAGGCCATACCGCGCGCATTCCTCGCGATTCACCTCGATCACCAGGTTGGGCTGGCCCAGCAGGTGGAGCACGCCCAGGTCCTTGACGCCCTGCACGTCCTTCATCACCAGCTCAATCTGTTTTGCCAACTGCTCCAAGGTCTGGAGATCGCTACCGTAGAGCTTGACGGCATTTTCGCCCTTCACGCCGGACATCGCTTCCTGCACGTTGTCTTGAATCGCCTGCGAGAAGTTAAAGGTCACCCCGGGAATCACCGCCAGGCGTTTCTCGATCTGATCGATCAAGGCCTTTTTCGTCGGCACGTCCGCCCGCCACTCCTTGAACGGTTTGAGTGTCACGAGAAATTCCGCGTTAAAAAAACTGGTCGGGTCTGTGCCGTCGTCCGGACGCCCCAGTTGCGAGGCCGCGCTGATGACCTCCGGAAACTGCCTGAAGATGGCACGGATATCCGTCACGAGGCGGGCAGCCTGTTCGAACGAAATGTCCACCGGGAAGGTGGTGCGCATCCAGATGTTGCCTTCTTCCAGCGCCGGCATGAACTCGCCGCCGATGAACGGCACCGCCGCCATGGCCAGGACCAACGTCACGATCGCAATGCCGATCACCAACCACTCGCGCTTGAGCCCCCAATTCAGCAGCGCCATGTACCGCCGGCTCAGAAATTCCACCACCGCCGTGTCATGCTCCTTGATCGGGCCGGTCAGCAGCAGGGAACAGAGCGCCGGCGCCAGGGTGAAGGCCATGAGCAGCGCGCCGCTTAAGGCGAAGCCGTAGGTCAGCGACATGGGGGCGAATACTTTTCCCGGCACCCCCGTCATGGTGAACAGCGGCAGGAACGCAATGACAATGATAGTCGTGGCGAAGAAAATCGGCCGCCCGACCTCGCGCGCCGCCCGCATGACATGCATGGGCACGGTCACGCCCGGCGAAGGTTTGTGCGCCAGATGGTAAAAAATACTCTCGACCATGATCAGCGTCGAATCGACGATAATGCCGAAATCGACGGCTCCCAATGAAATGAGATTGGCCGACTGTCCGGCCAGCACCATCATCCCGAACGTGAACAACAGCGCCACGGGCACGGTCAGCGCCACGATCATTGCCGTCCGGAAGTGACCGAGAAACACATAGAGAATGATCGAGACCAGCACCACGCCGGCGATCAGAATATCGATGACCGTTTCGATGGTCGTATGAATGAGCACCGTGCGGTCATAAAAGGTCTTGATCGCCACGCCCTGCGGCAGCTTACGGGCATTGAGCTCCTGCACCTTCTCGTGAACCTTGTCCAAGACGGGCAGCGCCTTGGCTCCTCGCTGAAGCAAGACGACGCCTTCGACGACATCGTCCCGATCGTCGATACCGACCTTGCCCAGGCGCACGCGCGAGCCGATGCTCGTTTTGCCCAGATTCCTGACGAAGACCGGCGTCCCCTCTTTCTGCGTCACGACGGTGTTCGAAATGTCGTCGAGTTTCTTGATCAGGCCCATGCCGCGGATGTTGAAGCTCTGCTCCCCCATCGAGAGATAGTTGCCGCCCACGTCGGTGTTGCTCTTGGCAAGGCCGTCCATGACCTGATCGAGCGTCACGTTGTAGCTCATGAGCTGCCCCGGGTCTAACTCGACGTGATACTCCTTCGTCGTCCCGCCATAGGTGCTCACATCGATCACGCCGGGCACCCGCTTGAACTCGCGGCGGATCTGCCAATCCTGGGTGGTTTTCAGATCGGTGAGCGAGACGTGGTCGCCGGTAAGCTCATAGCGAAAGATTTCGGCGATGGCCGACCAGGGAGAAATGGTCGGTTGGACGTTTTGCGGCAAGACGGTGAGTTGCAGACGATTGAGAATTTCCTGCCGGTCCCGGAAATAGTCGGTCCCGAAGTCGAAATACACTTTGACGTCGCTCAACCCGAAAATGGAGAGCGAGCGAATTTCCGTCAGCCCCGGCATTCCCTGGAGGGCAATCTCAATCGGCAGGGTAATGGCCCGCTCCATCTGTTCGCCGGACCAGCCGGGATACTGCGTGATGACCTCGATCATCGGCGGCGATGGATCGGGATAGGCCACGACATCCAGAATATGAAACGCATAGAGGCCGCCGAACAACAGCGCAAGCCCGGCGAGACACACCATCAATCGCTGCGCCAGTGCAAACCCGACAAGTCGCTCGATCATAACAACCTTCCCCTGTGCTCACCCTGTTGATATCCGAGCACCCAACGCGAGACCCGGGCAACCGGCACCCGGCCTCACACGAGGATCACGTTGCCGGTCGGACCCTGTGGAACGACGTGTGACGCGTTATAGTCGATAGATGGAAAGTTTGGAACGGAGCACGCGAGTCGGAAACCATGCGTCTCCCGTAGAAGTGAGGGACAGCGAAACATTCGAAGAAGCTTGGAGGGAGAGACTGGCCGTGAGCCCTTCGTCGGTGGCCAGGATCGTGGGGGCATCGTCTCGTAACTCGTCCAGGTCGGGCTCGGTCGCTTGCTGCAAGTCGGCCAACGCGCCGTTCGTTTCTGCGTGCAGACCGCTCAGATCGGCCCATGAGAGACTTGCGACCACAACCCAGGCTAACAGCAAAATGAACACCCGAAGGCCCATACGAGATGAAGAGAGTGCGGCAGGGAAGATGTTCATTGGCAGGAGCGTATCACAAGCACGGGGCGCCAACAAGACGGCCGAGCATTTCTCGCGGGTGGCGGCGGGGCCCAACGGCGAATCTGACTGCACGCCACTACTGCTGCAGCCGGCTCCAGAGTTTCTCGAGCGTTTTCACAAACGCCGCACATTCTTTGTCGCTCAGATCGGAAAATAACTCTGCGACTTGCTCTTTATATTCCGTGCAGCGGGGAGAGAGCTCGCGCATGACTTTATCCGAGAGGACAACCACCGTGGCCCGGCGATCCGTCGGGTGCCGCTTTCGCACGACCAGGCCGTCCTTCTCGAGCGCATCAACGAGCGCCGTCACATTGGTCGCCGTCACGCCAAGCTCCGTTTTGAGCTCGCTCATGATCCTCGGGCCGCGTTCTTTAATCGACCCGAGAATACGCAACCGTTGTGGAGACAATCCCTTTTCCACCAATAACGATTCTGACCACCGTTGATAGGCCGGGGCAAAGCTCCACAAGAGCTCGACCAACTGGTGCCGGGGCAGCGTCGAAATGCAGGGAGACACGGCCGATTTCCCCCTGACCTTGACTGGCGAGCCTGCTGTAGGACGTCTCATCGTGCTGCCACGGTACTGCAATCGAGGGCAACATTCAACGACAATTTATTCATACTTTAATAATTCATATATTGACTAGTTTTAAAAGAATGCCGGATACTGCACGGTATGGGAATCATGCGAACGCAGTCGCACCGCATATCGTCTGAACATGTTGACCAGATCGCTTTCACCAGAGTTGACGGCGGGCTTGCTCCTGCAGCATCGGTCACGAAGAATACTTGCAAGAGGTACACGATGAACAATCTTCGAAGCGCACCATGGTTGTTTGGATTGCTGCTGATCGTCACCGCCTGCAATAGCGAGCAAGCCAGCAGCGGCGGACAAGCGCCTCCCCCTGAAGTCGGAGTGGCGCAGGTGCTCTCGAAGTCCGTGCAGCAATGGGACGAATACACCGGTCGCATCAGCGCCATCGACACCGTCGAATTGCGACCACGTGCCAGCGGCTATGTGCAGCGCGTTGCCTTCAAGGAAGGCCAGGATGTCAAACGGGGCGATCTCATGTTCCAGATCGACCAACGTCCCTATCGTGCGGCGTTAGACAATGCGCAGGCACAGCTGGCACGCGCACGCGTGGCGAAACAGCTGGAAGATATTCGCAATAAGCGCGCACAGTCGCTGATCGCCGATGACGCGATCTCGCAAGAGGAACTCGACTTGCGTCGTGCCGCGCAGGCGCAGAGTAGCGCCGACGTCCAGGCCGCCGAGGCTGCGGTAGCCACCGCCAAGCTCAACCTGTCGTTTACCGAGGTGCGCACGCCGGTCTCGGGACGGGCGAGCCGGGCGCTGGTCACCGCCGGTAATCTGGCGACAGCCGACGAAACCCTTCTCACGACGGTGGTGTCGCAAGATCCCGTCTACGTGTATTTTGACGCCGACGAAAATAGTTACTTGCGCTACAAGGAACAAGAGCGCAACAGCGAACGCACGGCCCAGGACAACGCCGTGCATGTCGGCCTTGCCAACGAAAACGGCTACCCGCATACCGGCACTGTCGACTTTCTCGACAACCAAGTGAACCCCGCCATCGGAACCGTGCGCGCCCGCGCCGTGCTGCCCAATGCCGACCGCATCTTTACCCCCGGCCTTTATGCTCGCGTACAATTCGTCAGCAGCCAAAAGGCCACCGTTCTCTTGATCGACGATAAAGCGATTCTCACCGATCAGGACCGGAAGTACGTCTATGCGGTGGACAAAGACGGCAAGGCCCAACGTAAAGACGTCGTGCCGGGCCGTATGGTCGAAGGATTGCGCGTCATCCGGTCCGGGCTTTCGGCGGAGGACAGGATTGTCGTCGTCGGCCTGCAGAAGATCTTTTACCCCGGCATGCCGGTCATAGCTACAGAGGTGTCGCCGGGGCCAACGCCCGCCACCCCCGCGCCGGCCGCCATGACCGAGAAATAGGGAGACCCGGCCGTGGACTTTTCGAAATTTTTCATTGATCGGCCGATCTTCGCGGCTGTGCTGTCGATCGTGATCTTCGCCGCCGGATTGATCGCGATCCCCATTTTGCCGATCAGCGAGTACCCGGAAGTGGTCCCGCCTGCCGTCATTGTGCGCGCGATGTATCCAGGCGCGAATCCCAAGGTGATCGCCGAAACCGTCTCGACGCCGTTGGAAGAACAGATCAACGGCGTCGAAAACATGATGTACATGAAGTCGGTCGCCGGGTCCGACGGCGTGTTACAGATGACCATCACATTCCGTCCCGGCACCGATCCCGACGCGGCCCAAGTGCAGGTACAGAACCGCGTCAGCCAAGCGCTCTCTCGGCTGCCATCGGATGTGGTCAGCTTAGGGGTGACCACGCAGAAGCAGTCGCCAACCTTTCTGGTCATGGTCCAGCTGCTCTCCCCGGATGGAAAATATGATGCGCTCTACCTGCGCAACTACGCCAATATCAAGGTCAAGGATGAACTGGCCCGCTTGCCAGGTGTCGGCCAGGTGCAGATTTTCGGCAGTGGCGACTATGCCATGCGCATCTGGCTGAATCCCGACAAGGTTGCGTCGCGCGGGATGACCGCCGGCGACGTCGTACGCGCCGTGCAGGAGCAGAACATCCAAGTCTCGGCCGGCCAACTTGGCGCAGAGCCGATCGCGAAAGGCACCGACTTCCTCATCTCCATCAATGCTCAAGGCCGCCTGCGTACGGTGAAGGAATTCGGCGACGTCGTGTTGAAAACCGGGGCCGGCGGTGAGATCGTCCGCCTGTCCGATGTCGCACGCATAGAGCTGGGCGCCAACGACTATACGTTACGCGGACAGCTCGACAACCAGGATGCGCCGCCGATCGGTATCTTTCAGGCTCCCGGCGCGAACGCCCTCACCGTGCGCGATGCGGTGATCGCCAAAATGGAAGACCTGAAGACGCGGTTTCCGCCCGGCCTCACCTACCGTTCGGACTATGACACCACGGTCTTTGTGCGCGATTCCATTCACGCGGTCGTACAAACGCTGCTGGAAGCGATCCTGCTCGTGGTGTTGGTGGTCATCCTCTTCCTGCAGACCTGGCGCGCGTCGATCATTCCGTTGATCGCCGTGCCGGTCTCGGTGGTCGGCACGTTCGCCGCGCTCTACATCCTCGGTTTCTCGATCAACACCCTGACGCTATTCGGCCTCGTCCTCGCCATCGGAATCGTGGTGGATGACGCGATCGTGGTGGTGGAAAACGTCGAACGTAACATCGAGGAGGGACGGACTCCCCTCCAGGCCGCGCATCAAGCGATGCAGGAAGTGTCGGGACCGATCGTGGCGATCGCGCTCGTGCTCTGTGCCGTATTCGTGCCGATGGCGTTTCTGACCGGCGTCACAGGCCAATTCTACAAACAGTTCGCCGTGACGATCGCTATCTCGACGGTGATCTCGGCGATCAATTCGCTGACCCTCTCGCCGGCGCTGGCAGCGAAACTCCTCAAGAGTCATGGCGCGCCAAAGGATGCCCTTTCCCGATCGATCGAGCGTCTATTCGGATGGGTGTTCCGGCCCTTCAACCGATTTTTCAAAGCAAGCTCCGACCGCTATCACGGCACCGTTTCACGGACCTTGAAACATCGCGGCACCGTGTTCGCCGTCTATGCGCTGCTGTTGCTCGGGACCGGCCTGATGTTCCAAACAGTGCCGCGCGGGTTTATCCCGACCCAGGACAAGCTATACCTGATGGCCGGTGTGAAGCTACCGGAAGGCGCCTCGCTTGAACGGACCGATGCAGTGCTCAGGCAGGTGGTTGCGATCAGCAAAACCGTCGACGGCATTGCTCATGTCGTGGCAATGACAGGGCTGAACCCCCTGCAATTCACGAATACCCCGAATTACGGCATTGCCTTCCTCATCCTGAAACCCTTCGACGAGCGCCACCGCAGCGCGAAGGAAATCAGTGAGGAAATGAATCAAAAGATCTCCGGGATCAAAGAAGGGATCACGTTCGTTCTGATGCCCCCACCGATTCTCGGACTTGGAAATGGAGCCGGGTACGCGCTGTTCGTCGAAGACCGGGCCGGCCTCGGTTTCGGCGCGTTACAAAATGCCGTCAGCGGCCTGCAAGGCGCGGTGATGCAAACGCCGGGTATGGGATTCCCGATCTCAGGCTATCAGGCCAACGTTCCGCAGCTCGACGCCGAGGTCGATCGGGTCAAGGCCAAGACACAGGGTATCGCGCTGACGGAGCTGTTCAACACGCTGCAGGTCTACCTCGGCTCGGCGTACGTCAACGACTTCAACCTGTTCGGCCGCACCTGGCGCGTGTACGCGCAAGCCGACGGGGACTTTCGCGGCAAGGTCGAAGACATCGCGAATCTAAAAACGCGCAACGCCCAAGGCGAAATGGTGCCGCTCGGCTCGATGGTGAAGTTGAGTCAAACCTATGGGCCGGATCCGGTATTGCGCTACAACGGCTATCCAGCCGCTGACTTTATGGGAGAGGCAGACCCAACCAAGTTATCGTCAGCACAAGCGATGGACAATATTCGCGACATTGCTGCGAAGGTTCTTCCCAACGGCATGACCATCGAATGGACCGACCTGAGCTTTCAGGAGGCCTCGCAGGGCAAGGCGGCGCTACTGGTCTTCCCCGTCGCAATTCTGTTGGCGTTCCTGGTGCTCGCTGCGTTGTACGAATCCTGGACTCTGCCCCTCGCGGTGATCCTGATTGTGCCGATGTGCATGCTCTGCGCGCTCGCCGGCGTCAAACTCACCGGCGGTGATAACAACACCTTCGTGCAGGTCGGCTTGGTCGTGCTGATGGGCCTGGCTTGTAAGAACGCGATCCTGATTGTCGAATTCGCCCGCGAGCTGGAACTGCAAGGGAAGGAGATCGTCGAGGCGGCACTCGAAGCCTGCCGTTTACGGCTCCGCCCGATCGTGATGACCTCGGTGGCCTTCATCGCCGGCACGGTTCCACTCGTGCTCTCCCACGGCGCCGGCGCGGAGGTGCGGTCCGCCACAGGGATCACCGTGTTCGCCGGCATGATCGGCGTGACCCTATTCGGGTTGTTTCTGACCCCGGTGTTTTATGTCGGCCTACGTCGGCTGTCGGGCCGCAAACTGATTCGACATGATGAAACCTTGCCTCACGGCGTCCTGGCAAGCGCCCCTAGCCTGGACAATATTTCCCGTTGAATGCAACCATGATCTCCCACGAACAGGTCTGGCAAACTTGAGGCTGTACGTGCTGTCGCGAAGAAGGACGCAGGTCGATGGTAGCCGTCGGCAACTTCGCAAGCCCTAGGCTCGCGGTGTTGAAGATCCTGTTCGTGAACGGGAGGGGACACGGTATTTCGCCTTTCTCGGCTGTTCCATCGCGCCCTGGACAATATGGGGTACGACGGTGCGAAGATGGCGTTCAAATGCTTGGAGATGAGGCACGCAAGCCTTGTCTTTGTACCACATCGCCTCGAATGTAATCCGAGCCTCCTTACCAGCACGGTCCTCAATCCGGCAAACGCCCAGTCGATTCTCGCTTACCTTGGACTTGGGCAGGATTGCGGCCCCCATGTCGAGCGCTGCCCAATCTTCTAGTACATGATAGCTCATGGCCTTCCCTGAATATTCTTTCGGCGCGCCTTTGTGACGCCGAAACAGAGCACGCGTCACACGGGACAACCCACAGGTATCGGGGACCATGAGATAGGTCTCATTTGAAATGGCTTTGAGAGTGACTGACTCATGCCTCGAAGCCATGCGCGATCCCGTCCCCGATGGAATAAATAGCAAGGGCTCCTCGTACAGCACGGTCGTCTGCCAACGCTTTTTTCGAGCTTCCGCCACCCCAAACACATAGTCGAGCAGTCCCCGATCAAGCATCTGGTACAAATCCGTCATATTTAACTCACGAAGAACTATGTCCACTGTGGGGTGGGCTCGACGAAAGGGCTCAATCATGAGTCCGAGCAACGAGGCATCTAACAGCGGAGACATGCCGATTCGTATGAGTCCTTGAGCGGGGCGCAGGTAGGCATTTGCCTGACTGGCGAGCAGTGTGTGGGCTTTGACCACCTCGCTCATGTAGGGCAATAGGTGTTCGCCAAATGGAGTGAGCGTCACCTTGCGAGTCGTTCGAGCAAATAACCGCGCGCCCAACTCGTCTTCGAGTTGGGCTATCCCGCTTGAAAGCGTCGGCTGCGTCACACAGCACTCCGACGCTGCCGACGTGAACGAATCGGTTGAAGCGACGGCCATTACGAATCGAAGCTGACTGAGGTTCATAGGATATTTATAGGTATCACAAATCAATGATATGCAAAAAATCAATTTCTCAATAAATCATATGATGCGGTATTCCTTATATACAAGCTTGGTGAGGAAACTTTCCACAACTTAACAACGGAGGACCACATGACAGCCTATCTTGAAATTACCTTACAGATTGCGCAGCGAGATCGAGGGGCTGCGGCCGAGGTGTATCGGAAATATCGCGATCCCTTCCTCGAAAACATCGCAGGTGCCAAATTTAAGAAATTGTTGGTCAGGGAAGAAGACGTTCAGGTGCTCCACGGCTTCGACACCGTCGAGAATGCCAACGCATACCTGAAAAGTAAACTGTTCAGCGACGACGTTGTCAGCTTGCTTAAGCCGCTTCTCCAGGGGCCTCCAGACATTCGCATCTATGGTGGCGCTTAGCACGACTATTCCTAACCGGTCACAGTATTTGTCGACGGACATGTGAGCCTATGACGAAGGACACTATGAGTACTCAAAGACGAACGCTCCTATTGTGGGCCGATCATCGGGAATAGGGCAAGAAACCGCCAAGCAATTTCTCACAGCTGGCAATGCCTCGCGCATCGAGCGCGATTACTCGCTCGCGCTAAGCAGCAATTGGAGAGCGAAATTTGCGGCTCAGTTGATACCGCACAAATCGATGTATATGAGGCGAACCGGGGAAAGACTGTTAGCGCAAATTTAGCACAACGACCATTTGCGCCAACGGTGGCAATGTAGGCATCTAAAGCAGGAGCCGGCGAGTGGAATCGAACCACCGATCTGCGGGTTACGAAGCGATCCCGAAGTAATTTTTCCACCTCATTCCACACAACAACACACAGAAGAGCCTGATCCACCAGCGGGTTAGGTGGGTGGTGTTTCGTCGTGTGATGCCTAAAACCGCCGAAAAAGTGGTCTCGACGGTTACACTTTTGGGTACACTGCACGCCTCGCTTTTTGGGGGCGTGCACCCTATTGAGGTCGGGTCCACACTCGAATTCGAGAGCGGCCTACGATGATGAGAGACGTGGTGAGTTCAGCTTCGCCCACCTAAGGGAGCAATCGTCCCAAAGCCTGCTCGTTTCTTCGGTCGTTGTCGGCCAATTCAGATGCGCACATGCCATTTCGACGCGCTCTTGAATGGCTACATGCTAGCCGAAATCAGAGCAAAAGGCAGGATGACTTTCGGCTAGCGGCGACTGAAGAAACGTTATAAGCGCTTCCTGTTTGCCATTGCCCCAAGACCAAGGAGACCTGGCGCGAATAGCAATGCGGCAGAGGGTAAAGGCACAGGGGAGGCCGTAGTCGTGTTGGTGAAAGAAAAGCTTAAATCGTTGTAAACGAAGGGACCGTTATAGAGGTCCTCAAAGCTCACCAATGTTGCGCCAGGTATCCAATTATTCTGCACCCGTGCGTGGATATGTGAATCAGGGTTGAGAGAAGCGGGACCGGTGAAATAACTTCTACCAGTGTTATGCACAAACAGCTCGAACGTAAGTTTGGTCCCCGATGCAAAGCTGCCAAGATCAACGGTTGTACCTACAGGCGTTGTATGGTTGTTAAATATGAAAGTGTTGTTTAGTCGCAAGTCGTTACTGAAGGTAGCTGAGTTGCCTTGATACGTCGCTAATATATGATCAGGGGTACTGGCAAAGACCTCCATGCCTTCAGTTCCTTGAATGGCGATCGGAAAAGCATATGCTGCAGAGGCAGATAAGTTCAGTGCGACGAGAGCGACAATTCGAGCCCATGTGTTCATAGTCTTTCCTTCTCCCTTCTACTTGAACCGAGTTGATCATCACTACATCAACATATTTTGCTCATAGTATCTATACTAACATGACCGTATTTAATCGTATGTACATTTTTATGGCACAAAAACGCGATGAGAGAACGAGGGCGGCTGCCCGCCCCTTGTATGCATTTCCCTACATTCAACTTCCAGGATTGGTTCGCACACAGCGTGGGCATGGATCCAGCCCCCTTGAAATTGAGCCGCCCTCAAGACATGGTTCCGAGCGGAACAGGACCGCCTTCGCCAAAGCGGCTCGAACGCATGGGCTGATGGTCGCCGATGTTGGAGACTGGCGAGAGAAGTGCTTGCTCGGCGCTGAGAATGCGCCATGAACGCGGCCGAAAGACTAAGATGACGTGAAAAACGAGCACATCAAGAAATTGAAACAGAGGATCGGGCCTACGTCGGCTGTCGGGACGCAAACTGATTCGACATGATGAAGCCTCGCCACACGGCGTCCTGGCAAGCGCCCCTAGCCTGGACAATACTACCCACTGACTTTTTGCATGATCTCCCACGAACATGCCTCACCATTGAAATAACCTCCAACACCTGCTCGAGCGGAAAACTCCTGCCATGTTGCAAATGCAGGCCCATCACTGTCCGGAACGTTTGCTGGATGGAATGGAGAGCGTGAACTGAGAGAAGCCCGCTAGCACGCGTTCAGGTTCTTACCTGCTTGTAGTGGCCTGCTCATTCTTCTGCATGGATGAAGAACGAGGACATGGAAGACGCCAGCAACAGCACTGATCCACATAAGACCGACCGGTGTAAGAATACATGCGTCTTCATACGGTGAGGTTCCAACTGTGGCCGCGAGGGTGAGCGTTTCATGACGGGCCATTCAATGAAACGAAGTGAACTACGATAGGGCCAGTGGAGCGTCAATTCCTAAGTCCGATGACAACGGATCCTTGGGGATTCGATCACCGACGGAGCGATTGATAATCATGGCGTGTCCTCCACACGTCTATATCGAGCCAGCAGAGCTACGTGGGTGGAAATGAGATGAGCAGGTCGGGATAATCGACCCAGGTTTCCTTTTCCGCGAGGTACCGTGTGCCTTTGAAATTGAGTCGTGAGCGCAATCGTGTGAATCCGTATGCGAGCAGTCTTTCCGCAACCGACCTGACGGCTCCCTCCGTGGTTGACTGTGCGACGCCTTCAACCACAAACGCCTCATAGATGGCTTTGCCTACGTATCCTGCAGGCATGCGGTTGACGAACACCGTCCGGTTGAAGGAGCGATCGCTCGGATCCATCCCTTCCATCTGATACCGCTCGACTAAACCCTGGGCCTTAAAGCGAAGAGGAAGTCCACTCATGTCACCCTCCAACGATAGGTCCCGAGGAATTGGTCGCCCCCCGACCGCTGAGGCAGTCGGGCTATCGATATACGTAGAGGACACTCACCTCTTCCGCAGCCCCGGTCATGAATTTTCATCGGTGCTCTGAGGCAACGTATATCTTGAAGGAGAATTTCACGCCCGATGACTCTCACTCATTCTGGGTCAACAGCCACAAGAATACTGGTCAAAATTGCTCAGATCTACAGAGGCATACAGTGCATTATACGAAGAAAAGAGGATGGATCTGTTCCTATGGAGCTTCTGGCCCTCTCACCTCTAACGTCTTTGAAAGGGACCATTGCCATGATCATGGTACTCACTCAGGACAAGGAACTCAGAGAACAACTAAGCGATACCCTCCAGCAGAGTGGTCACAAAGTCGCCGTTCCCGCGCATCGAGAGAACGGGTTCGCCATGCTCACAGACTCTCAGCCCAGCCTTATCATCCTCGACCTCCAGGTATCGGACCTCAGCGGAATAGATCTTGTACGCATGATACGTGCTCGTGGTTATGGCCGAGGAATCATCGTGTTCTCGTCGCCGTCAATGATGTCGACCCTGAGTAAGACATACGCAAGCGGCGTGAACCGTGTACTGAAGGCCCCCGTTGCAATTAATGGCCGATATGACCTGGGGGAGCTGAGATCCACGGTTAAATCATGCCTCCAGAACCAGGCAGCGAGTGCGCGCCCACCCGACCACGGCATTATTGCAAAACGTGCCTATGAACTGTACGAGGCCGGTGGCCGCCATGAGGGCTTCAACTTACAGCACTGGTTCCAGGCTGAACGAGAGGTCGGTATGCGATAGCCCCCGCTCCACCGCACTGCACTTTCGGGAGGCATTTCCACGTAACGGCTGCGCATTTTGTACCGTATGCTGTCATCCTCCCATCAACGAATAATCTAGGAGATAGGCGCCTTCTGATCCGCCATCGCTTTCTGCGAACAAAAGGCATCCGTCATATGTGGTTTCGAATTGGCAAATGGATCGAGCTGGGAGTGCATTTCGGGTCGGCAAACGAACGTGGCGGCATGCCGAGTCGGCATTTCTTACACGCGACGGTACGGTGGGGAAAGATCGAGTGGTATCACGGCCCTGTTCGCGTCAACCAGCCTGCACATCATGAGGCATCTCTTCGAGGCACCCGTTCGCCTCGTGCGCACGTTTCTTCTCAGCTGGAGGCAATGATTCAGCCGCATTTATGGCGATAGCTTGGCCTCAAGCGGCAGGTGAAACGAACGCCGTGCTGTTATCGGAGAGCTCCCACACACTGCGCAGAAGGTGATCGGAGATAGAGGAAGGTAGAGCGAATGAAGATCTACGGCTGCGCGGCGGGAAATCAATTGCTCATCGATGTCGAAGCGTGCCTGAAGATGGCCGTGCGCACGGTGGCCGGTCTGGTGCTAGGGATGCTTCTCGTCGGCGGAGTGGACGGCTGCGCGTTGGCTCGAGGGGGCTCGTCAGTCACGTTGCCGACCAGCGCATTCTTTCTTATCCCCAATGCGGAAGCATCCCGGCTTCATGCCATTGCCTTGACTCAGGAAACGCTTATGAAGACGTGTCATAAAGGTCCGGCCTGCGAAGATGCCCACTACATCCGAGGGCTGGTCGGACTGTTCGAGAATCGAAGCGATGCCATTACGGCATTCCAACAATTACACACAGCGATGCCGACGAGCCGCTACGATGTGGCCACGCTAGGATGGCTGAACCTGTTACAGGATTCCACCTCCTCTTCGGTCTCCAGTCAGGCGTTGCGCGCACAGTTGAGACAGGAAGTGTTACACACGCTGCTAGGCCCAGTGGATATGACGGCCGTGCGAGGCGTGACAACACACGACGCCCGAGTAGTCGAGCTAGGACGATAACCCTGCGATGGCATCATTGGGAAGCGCTACCCTTCATGGCCTCTTCGCTCAACCCCGCAGACACTTCGTTGGCACCGTGAGGTTGATAGACAGCGATTCGCTAGACTTGTCCAACGTGAGCATGGCAGGCACTCGCATACCGCATCGGACGGCACGGTGTGAATACTTCTGAGGGTTAGGACACCATGACAGCCCTGGCAGGCATGCAGCAGTTTCTCTCGCAAGACCTGTGGCGGATCGACGCTTCGGCCTTACCCTTACCCCGCCGTATTGCTATGCATACACTCCGGCTGGCGATCGCTGTGGTCATGGAGTTTCGCCACCGTTTGCTCGACGCCCGAGCTGCGGGTCTGGTCTATACGACCCTTCTCTCACTGGTGCCGTTTCTAGCCGTGATGGTTTCCGTCCTTAAAGCGTTTGGGGTGCACCAGCAAATTGAGCCGCTCCTGGCCCACGCGCTCGAACCGCTCGGCTCGAAGGGGCAGGAAATCACGGCCACCATCATCGCTTTTGTCGACAATCTGAAGATCGGGGTATTGGGCGTGGTTGGGGTCGCAGGGCTCTTTTACACGACCTATTCCATGATCGATAAGATCGAACAGGCGTTGAACGCTATTTGGTTGGTCCGTGAAGGACGCCCGTGGAGTCGTAAGTTCGCCGACTATTTGAGCGCCGTCCTGGTCGGGCCGTTGCTGGTGATGACGGCCTTGGGGTTGCTGGCCTCAGTACATAGCAACATCCTGGTGCAGCGTGTGCTAGAAGTCCAACCGTTCGGCTTTCTGATGCTCTGGGCCGGCCAGCTGCTTCCATTCGTGATCCTTAGCGGCGTATTCACGTTTCTTTTCAAGTTCATTCCTCATACGCATGTGCGTTTCGATTCCGCCCTTGTGGGGGGACTCACTGCGGCCGTCCTATGGGTCATCGCGGGGGAAGGCTTTGCCACGTTCGTGGCCGAATCTGCCAACTACAGTGCGATCTATTCCGGCTTTGCCGTCTTAATTCTGTTTCTCTTGTGGCTATATGCAGGGTGGCTGATTGTGCTCATTGGGGCGCAGCTATCGTTTTTTTATCAACACCCGACTGCGTACCTGTCCCGTCTCCTGTGGCAACAGGGGACACATGCCTTCCGAGAACGGTTGGCATTGAGCGTGCTGCTCGTCCTGGCCCGTCGGTATGCGGCCGGCCGGGGCCCTTGGGGTGTGAATGAGTTGGCTATTGAACTGCGATTGCCCGTTTCGCTCGTGGAGGAACAGGTCCAGCATCTGGTCGAAGCCGGCTTTCTTGGCCTGATGGCTCGCCCCGAGGGCGTCAGCCTGACCAAGCCCATCGAACTTATCTCCATCATAGAAGTGCTGAATGCCATCAATAAGGGGAACGTAGCCGACGCGACAGTGCTACTTGATGCCGACGATGCCATCCGGAAGGTGTTGAGCCGACGCGACGAAGCCGTCATGACCGCGCTGGCGGGAGACACCCTACGCTCGCTCATCGAGAGCTCCATAGGTGGGAGGCCGGGGCAAGCCGTTCCTGCGAGCGACCCATACCCTTCGTTGCCGGAGGCTGAGGGAATACTACGCATGTAGACCATCGTCGGGACGGAACACCTATGCCGTGTGCCACGCTCGCCGAGGAACTACCATAATTGAACGGATGACGTTGAATCGATGGCTCGCGGTTGGGCGATCCCGCGCACGGATCATTTACGACCAGGATGCCCCCCTGCCCACATGGCGACTAGCTTAGCTTTGTGAGCAAGAGCCACCTGCCGCGCCGCTGCCTGAGAGGCGTGGCCGTCTCGTTGATCGGTTCGGCTGTCATACGCCACAGTCGACTGGGAAGGACCAGCCTCCGTCCCTATTTCCATGATGCGATAGTGCCATCTATGGTGTTCCTGAAACAAATCAAGATCGTATTGAGCCATGATAGTGTCAAGGGCCAGGGGAAATTCTCCTCCCTGCCACTACTCCTACACATTCTCCTCGACGAGTTCCGTTTGATTGACGAGAGTCCGGCCAGGACAAGCATAGCGCTCGGCCAGCGCACCCACGCAGAATTCTACGATTTGGCACTCCTCCTGAGTCAAAGGCTGCCCAAGAGAAATCGGTGACAACAGCGTCTCAGCTAATCGGATGAACTCCCTGATTTCTTTGCGGTACGCGGTCATGTCGATGGTCCCTTCGATAAAGGTTCTTCAAAACGCGCCACGCCAAATTTTCCGTCGAGTCGTTCCACCAGGTGGCATCGCGTGCCGAAGTCGCGCACACTAGAAGGCACGGTAGACGGCCAGCAGATCACTCAGGCCCCCCGTCTTGGTCTGAAAGATAACCCGCTGCGCCCCCAATACGTCCAGCGCGGCTACTTTTTCAGTCCCCCCCATGAGTGCCTTCGTGACCAGGCTGAACACTCGCTCGCATTCTTTTTCCACCTTGCCCTTGACGACGGGGTTCACCTTCAGAATGTCCAGCATCTCCGCACGCGCGGAGGCCAAATTTTTCTGAAGTTCTACTTCGGGATAGTCCTGGTTCACGGTTTCGCTCTCACAGCTGTCAATGTACTGGGTCAAAAAGACGTACAACCGAATGAAGGTTTCCGCAATGTCGATGTGCTGTGCGGTCAATTCATGCTGAAGCATGGGCCCCTCCGTTAACGGTGGTGGAACAATCCTAATGCGTGCACTGAAACGTGTCAGGCGACGAGGTGCCATGCACGAGACGGCCGCACCTCCATCAACTCGACAGTTATGTCTCAAAGCGCGGTGGAATGGTCTCAACTAAAACCCCTGCAACGGTGTAGGCCAGATACTGGGAAGTACCGAGCTTTTTGCTGGGCCACGGCAGACTCGTGTCGATGTCACGCGCAGGCGAGCGGGTCGTCGCCTATTCGCCCGAATCACGGGGTCATCAATGCACCCGCAGTTCACACATCGCGTACTTGGCGTCCGCTCTGCCCCGCCCTCGATAGAATCCCACGAATTCTGTAGTAGCATTCCTCCACAGCGTAGACACAGCATGGTCGCTCCTCCCCTTTTTCCTCATGGCTGGCAGACGACGAGCATCATTGTAGAAATCACGGGACAAGCTGGCTGGTCAAAACAGGACACTCAAGAAATTTAAGGGGACGTTGTAAGCAGAGTATGGTGGGCCTAGGACAAAGAGAGTCGCCCATCAACCTCTGCAGGGAGATACTGATGACTGGGAACAGGAATGGCTTGTGTTTCGTCGTCGACACGAACGCGACGCGAGATTGCATGGCAGGTATTCGGTTGTCTACTGTTGCTGGACGCTATGCGGGATTAGTCACGCGTTCATAATTGGCTTCTCAGCAATCTTGCCGAAAGAGGCGGAGATCAGAGCGGAGGAAGGTGAATCCTCAGCTCCATAACGAACCGCTCTCACTGACGTGATGGGGCAAGCGATCATCCGCCCTCCCTCATGTTCTTTAAATACTAGCCCCGCACCCGAGACACCTGAAATGGAACCAGCCCTGACAAGAATGTCGTCTTCGTCGGCTAACTCGAACTTGTTCACCGTCATACTGCCCGGGCGCACCTCGTGCCAATCGCCGTCATCCAAGAGCACTCCAACAATATTTTTTATCTGCACTGCAAGGCTCATGAACTTTTCTCCATACTATTTCAGCGCCATGCGTCGCTGGGTCTGCCAGACCGATATGCCATCTGATCCCGATCGGTCGTGTATGACCGCCCCTGCCAAGAATGCACGGTTACTCAGAACTTAAGTGGATTCTCCTGCAGACCGGTAGTCTTCGACCTCCTTTTCATCACAGGTCAAATGTCGCATCTCCCCCGCCGCGCGCCGCGGCAATGATACTCTTTCCGATGCAACCACCCCGAGAGACGCCTTAGTAATTCGGGAGTCAGGACCTACATCTTTGGGTACCTTCATGCAGTTCATCTCCAGGTGAATCTAATCACTCGAGTGGTTACTTCTCACCTTGACCTTCCTCAACGGCTACTCATGGGTAGAGCCTACCAAGGGCGTGTCTCTGAGGTTGCTGCTCTGTCCCGCGAGCCCTCAGGTTACCGTGTCGCAATCGCGATGTCCGGTACACTCGACTGCATGCTCCCTTGGCGTGAGTGAGAGTGTGAACGGAAGGCCCACGTGAGGAGGTGCCTCTCCTATCCCATTGAGCCCGGCAACCGAGGACGACCTTTTACCAGCAACGGAGGGTTCTTGCGGTTAGCTTCTATTCCGGGATCTGTCGCCTCCCCACACAAAAGGCAGCGCCATCCTTGGGCAATACCATCACCCAACACATCTCCCATCCACATCGGCACCATCAGACCTTTACAGCGCAAGCAATGCATCTCACCCTCTTCGAACGATTCTTCACTATGCCGCAAAAAATCTTTTGCAGTCGAAACCTTGGATAAGGGCATGTTGTGCTGGATATCAGTGCACCAATCCCGCCAAGGCTTCGTACCCAGCAACACCTCAATGGGCACATCACGAACTCAGTCCAGGCTAAATTCTCTAACAGGGACAGCGAGTGACGGACCAATGGGGGACGCCTGCCGCATAGCAGACGCCTCTTGAATCTCCCGAGTTAAAGCACGAGCCCTGCCCAGCCCCTCGCAGGTCTACGTGCCAACAGGCTGGACCGCGCGGCGTGCGACATACACGGCGATGACCAGGGCAACAATGACCAAAACATTCCCTCCCAGGTCGAGGAGATATCGATTGAATATCTGATCGGTGACCTCTTCCATGTAGGAAATTTGAGCACCGGTCGTAAGTATGCGTCTTGTTGATGCAATGACGCAGATATAGAGAAACGGCTCCAATGTGACAACTTTGGTTTTGAGGAAGTTGATGATGGTGCGAAATAATTCCAGCAAGATGATCACAAGGAGAAGATCATGCACTAAAGACAGCACCGCTGGAATTGTTCTCGTTCCCACCGTTAACACGAATGCGTACCAGGCATGAAGGAACACGATCATGCCAATCAGGAGGAAACTCAGCCCGGTGGAGATGTACCCCCATCCGTCCAGCCTTTCCATCAGGCCGATAGTTGGTCCGCTCAGGGCACGATCGAAAATCGACCACCGCGTCACTGTTTCGGCATGTCCATCTTTCATCAATGTCGACATATTTCCTTTGGGCAAGATACTAGGAGGCGGTTCTGTACACGTATACTGAGCCCAACGCTGTGGTAAAGCTGGTCAAAATTGCTCAGTTGTCATGGCTCATGACTCTGCGCCGGTGTGACGAAAACAAGTCCTAGGAGCAACTCGGGGCTTGCGATGCTGCGATGCGGTTGGGGAGTGGTGATGGAACTACGGTACGGGGCTCATCTACAGGCAGTAGCGCGGTAGAAAACCTCGCTTCTGTCCTCGCCGCTACACACTGTTGTGTTTCTCGATACCCTTATGTGGCGTGAACGATGAGGGGTGACACTCTCTCGAGGTGTTCGACCCATTCCTGCAATGAATGGGTGTAGTGCGATCGAAACATCGTGTTGCGTGATCTCCTTTGATGACATCTTTTATTGCATTCACCTTTGCCCTATCCGTGAATGCTAGTCGTGCAGGACGACATTCAGCAGAGAACTATGAACATGCATGCCGCCGTTGTACTCAATGAAACCGAGCTTTCTGAATTTGTTCATGAAAAAGCTAATACGTGACCTTGTAGTGCCCACCATTTCAGCCAAGGTTTCCTGGCTAATTTTAGCGATGACAGGCTCAGGCTTACCCTCCTTTCCGAAATGAGCCAGCAACAGAAGCACTCGCGCCAATCGTTTCTCGCTGGAATTAAACAGGTGATCCACTAAGTCGGCCTCCATGCGGGCATTTCGAGAGAGCAGATAGGCCATAAACAATTCAGAGAACGTAGGCTCTTCATGGAGCACGCGAATCATGGCCGCCTTGTCGATACGGACAATGACGGAAGCATCCAGGGCAGTGGCAGCAGCCATACGCAGAGGCTGGCCCGCGAGACAGCCCTCCCCAAAGAAACCCGTCCGTTCTAAAATACCCACAACCGCTTCCTTGCCTTTTGCTGACACTACGGTAAGTTTGACCCGGCCCTCCTGAATATAGAAGACGGCGTCGGCAACATCGCCCTGCGAGAAGAGGATGTCTTTCTCTTTATACCTAATAATGGTTTTGCCGACCCCCATTTTGGAAAGAAAGGTCTTCGCATTAAAGCTGGCAAGTCGTTTGTTCGTCATAATAATCCCGGCCTAGCACGTGGTTGACTATAGTGCATCGATCTGTTCAGACGAACCCCCCATGGCTTACGAATCCAACTGATTGTACGGTCGTCAGGATAACGGGTGGCCCGTACGATATCAAGAATTGGAACCCCAATCGATGCAAAGCAGACTGAAGGAATCGGCCTATGCCAGTGACAAGTCAAAACCATGCCGCTGAACTATCCATCCGTGCCCATGGAAATAAATGAGAGAGTTGATGCTCTCGCACCGCATTGGTGAGATGCTGGTCTCAGACGCAGTTCCCAAGCGCCGGGCAGCACGAGGCACGTTATGCGATAGGGCGCCAAGCCAACCGGAAGGATACCCTCGTGATCAAGGAAATGTTGGACCCGGAGAGGATACTCGTGGTTCACAATTTTCTGGCAGAAGAGCAATGCGCAGCACTGATTCGACGGAGCGAGGCGCTTGCCTATGAAGCAGGAACCGTCGGCGGTGTCGTAAACGAGAATATCCGTAACAATGAGCGCGTGATCATCGATGATGCGTCTCTGGCTGCACAGTTGTTTGAACGCGCGGCACCCTTTCTCCCGCCTCTCCTTGAGGACCATCGTTTGGTTGGATTCAACGAACGGTGGCGTTTCTATCGGTATCAACCGGGACAGACCTTCAATCCGCATCGGGACGGCTCGTATGCACGGATGCAGACCGGGGAAGAAAGTAAATTGACGTTTATGATCTATCTCAATGAGGGAATGGTTGGCGGGGAAACGAAGTTCTTCGCGGACATTGAGCACGCATTCCAACAACCTCCCCGTCCATACCTTTCTGTTCAGCCGAAGGTGGGCACGGCGCTAGTATTTTTGCATTCTATCTGGCACGAGGGTGCAGTCGTGCAGAGCGGACAGAAGTACGTACTCCGCACAGATGTCATGTATGGGTCTCAATCCCACTCTTCAGCCCGCGCCTAGCGAAGTCTAGTCTGACATCGCTCTATTCTGCAGCAGCGGGGCTGGAATCACCATCGATCATCCCGACCACTCTCCGATGAACTGGGCTTGCACCAGAATAGGGCGGAGCGTGAGCACAAGCAGGATACCCCCTTTCAGAGAAGCCTACCTGGAGTGGAGGCAGAATAGTGGCAACGGCTATTTCTGAAACAAAAATGGCTCCTGTTCGGTCCGAACAAGAGCCATATCCTCAACTGCTTCGAATGGAGCCGGCGAGTGGAATCGAACCACCGACCTGCGGTTTACGAAACCGCTGCTCTGCCAACTGAGCTACGCCGGCTTACGGGAAGCGACAGAAGTCGCACGAATCGGAAACGCGATCTTACTCAGGACGGGAAACACCTGTCAATGCACAGATGCAATCTGCGCAGAATTCTCTTCTGGATGAGCATCTCCGTCCGAAGAACCATCCACTCACTGTCGTAAGTCCTGTGAGACGGACAGCGGTCGGCTAGATCGCCTTTAGCCATCACTGTGGCTTTGACACAGGAATCACGCGCAGCGATGACCGTTCCCCCGATTGGGGAAAGCAGAGCGTGTGTTGTGCATTCCCGGATTGCGTTTGCGCGACGGTACTGACCTGTCCATGCACGTAGGCGCAAAGTTCACCGGTGAGCACCGACCCGTTCTTATCGAGATCGGCAGCTCCACGCATGCCCTTCAGCAGGAAATAGGTGAATAGGCCATGCTGTCCCGGTTGATAGGCCTGCGCCTCCTGCACGGTTGAATTCCCCACCATCAACATCATACGGTCCTGCTCTCCACCAGAGTCTTGCGGAGTCCACCGGGGTGGCGCCACTCGCCCCGGATCGGAACCGGGCGACGGCTCCAGGGACAGGTCCAACATCACCACCGCCTGCTTCACCGGCGCACTGGCCAGGGCCCGCTGCAGCCGGGCCAGAGAAAACGCTCGTGCTGAGCCGGATAGGGTTCCATCATAGGGCAACAACGAGACGGCGCCGCTCTCGTGATCAACCACGCCCCGCCCGGCAATATAGATGTATGCCGTGCTTTGAGCTCCAGC
>VOPR01000002.1 GCA_009594995.1 Nitrospira sp.
TGTCCGGCAGTACACGCTGTATCTGAACGACGAGCTCGTTGACCTCTCCAAGCCGGTCGTCATCACTACCGACGGACAGCCTTCATTCGAAGGCGTTATCACGCCACAGGTCGAGACGCTCTTGCGGCAGGCTCGTCATAGGCACGATCCTGCGCAGCTCTTTCCCGCCCAATTGACTCTGCCCGTGCCCCAACGGTCCTCATGACCCGGGCCGGAACGGCGGTTCGCCGAACGGGCGTGGCGGCCTTCGCGATCATGGCCGCAGTCGCATTGCTCGTGTCCCCTGGGCAAGCTGAACCGGACCGATGCTCTCTGCTCTCGCACCATGTCGGCCTGCTGTTTCCTCTGGATCAGGTTGACGCGGCCTGGCGCTGCCGGATTGAACCGATTATCACGCATTACACGACGGCCAACCGGGTCGGACCGGAACGCACCCCGTTGCCGGAGTCGGTGTACCTTTATCTTCTAGATCATCCGGTCATGGCCGCCGCCTTGGTGAATCGTCTTGACCTCGGGTTGTATAAAGCCGAGCTACGAGGCACGCAGGAGTTTTGGGCGACCGACGGCGAAGGCACAGAGGGTGTCGTGCGTGTGCTCTATCAGGATCGCGCCACAAGGATCTATTACGTGGAGGGGACCCATGACGGACGATTTCTTCCTCGGGTCAGCGGAAGAGCGGTGGTCTTACTCAGGTTGCAGCCGCTGACGGACAATCGGGGTGTCGAATCGATCGACAGCACCATGGTGTCGTACCTGCGGCTCGACAACCGATTTTTTTCGGGTCTGTTGTCGCTGCTTCGTCCGTTGATCGGTAATGTGGTGAACCGGCAAATCATCAAAGCGTTTGATGCAGCCCGCCGCCTGGGCGGTGCGATGCGGGAACATCCCGAGCAAGTCCTCTTCGAGGCGACGGATCCGCCGGGCCTCCCGGACGAGGAGGTCGCCTTCTTGAAAGGCGCGATCGCCGGCCTGCACAATCACTCTCGGGCACCCCAGCCCGCGCCACAATGAGAGGCTCATGACGACGTCGCGTAGTTTTTTTTATCTCTGTACCCTCGGCGTGTTCTGTTTCATCAGCTACAACCTCGTGCGCATGCCGGTCCTGGCCCTCTTCGCGGAATCTCTTGGCGCAGGGCCGGAGCGGATCGGGTTGATCGTGTCCGTGTCGACGATTACCGGCGTGTTGCTGAAATTACCTTCCGGTGCCCTCTCGGATATCTACGGGCGGAAGATGCTGTTGCGAATCGGTGTGGTGGCGTTCGGACTGCCTCCCTTCATTTACCCGTTCATATCCGATCTCAATGCCTTGACGGCCTTGCGCTTTGTGCATGGCCTGGCGACGGCTATTTTCGCCCCGAGTGCCTTAGCCACTGTGGCTGATCTCTACAAAGAGCGGCGCGGTGCGGCGATGGGAACCTACACGGCCTGCACCCAGTCCGGCTCTCTCCTAGGCCCGTTTCTGGGCGGGTGGCTGGCCCATGCAGCCGGGTTTTCCACTGCGTTTGTGACGGCCGGAGTGTTCGGGTGCATCGCGATCCTGATTTTCTTCAGCCTCCACCTGGACGAGCCGCCCCCGCGTGTGCGCGAGAAGGGGCTCGCGCCGGTGATGGCGGAAATGGGGAAAGGCTTTCTCGCGGTCGCACGAAACCGGAAAGTGCTGATCACCAGTTCTACCGATGCCGCCAAGATGATTGCCAACGGTGCGCTGATGGCGTTCTTGCCGCTCTATGGCTTGTCTGTCGGGTTGAACGCCGGTGAGGTAGGTTTATTGTTCAGCGTACAGGCGGTCACGTCGTTTCTGTCCAAGCCGGTTATGGGCCGGGTGTCGGATCGGATCGGACGGCAGCCGTTGATTGTGACCGGCCTGGTCATTTGCGCGGCGACATTCATTTCCATGCCCCACGTCGGATCGTTTGCCATCCTGTTGTTGCTATCCTCCGGCTTCGGGTTCGGGGAGGCGGTGGTCTCGTCCTCATCGGCTGCGCTGGTTGCCGACAGCTCCGAGTTCAAACGGCTGGGTGCGGGGATGGGGATGCAGGGGACGGTCATGGACATCGGGCATGCCAGCGGTCCGCTCTTGGCCGGTTTTTTGATCGCCCACGCCAGCTACCAGGGGGCGTTTGCGGTCATCGCCGGGCTTCAGATTCTTGCGGCCGTCGCCTTCTGGGCGACGATGAGAACCATCGCGCGGTAGTGTATAATGCCGCCGCCTTTTCCTGACGGGAGCACAGTACATTTTTCACAAGGAAGCAGCGAAGGATGGATACGGACTTTATTGAAACACTTCAGCGCGGAATTGCCATCGTGGGCGGGGTCGGACTCCTCGGGTTTTGTCTCTATCTCCTGAAGACGCACAAGGGGGCATAAGCCATGTTCAGCGGCATTGTGGAAGAGATGGGCGCGGTCTCGGTTCTGAATAAGGGCTTGGCCGGCACGCGGCTCACCATCATTGCCTCGACGATCATGAGTGATCTGACCATCGGCGCCAGCGTGAGCGTGAACGGCGTCTGCCTCACAGCTGTCACCAGGAGCGATCACGATTTCTCGGTCGATGTCTCGCCGGAAACGCTCTCCGTCACGACCCTCGGCAGCCTCATTTCCGGCTCGCCGGTGAATTTAGAACGCGCGATGAAATTGAACGAGCGCATCGGCGGGCACATGGTGTCCGGGCATGTGGATGGCATCGGCGCCCTCCGCAGCCGGCATCAGGACGGGAATGCGTTGGTCCTGGAAATTGAGGCGCCGAAAGATATTCTGCGCCTGTGCGTCGGGAAGGGATCGATCACCGTGGACGGCATCAGCCTGACGATCAATGAGGTGACCGAACGCTCCTTCCTCGTTGCAATCATCCCGCACACGGCGAAAGTGACGACGCTCGGGCTGAAACAGGTGGGCGACAAGGTCAACCTGGAGTCGGACCTGATCGGCAAGTACGTTGAAAGGCTATTACAGGAGCGTGGACTCCTTCCCCCGAAGCCCACGCCGGTCATCGACAAAGATTTTCTGCAGCGTCGGGGATTGATCTGACAGGATGCTGAGAAAGCTCGCCAGCGGCCTTCTCGCATCGCGCAGACTCTTTTCGTAGCTCGAAGGATACCCGTCGATCCTTCACTTGGTGCGGCCTGCCAGGACAGCCTTTTAAGCAGCCTGTGTTGTGAACGGTCAAGGCACTCTAGGATCTGCGGGTTCCCCGCCTACTTCACCAGAAATCCCTTGGAGTCCTCGCCGGAAGCTGTCGTGACGGTCATCATGGCCATGCCTTTGCGTCTGCCGGTCGGCACGGTCGCCGTGATCTGCGTATCGTTGACGAATGTGAAGGTTGCGGGGTAACCGGGACCGAAGGACAGTGATCGCAGGCAGCCGGCCGGACCGAAGCCCTTGCCGGAGATCGTCACTTTCTCGCCGGCCTTGCCTTCATCCGGTGTGACCGATTGAATCTTGGGGGCCTCGCCGAAACAGGCTTGGGCCTTCGCGGCGGTTTCCGCCGAAGCATATTTGGGCGCCGGGCCTTTGGAGCTTGCGGATGCCGCCTTCTGGCCTCCGCTCTTCGCGACCGACTTTTTCTCCGGCGCTTTTTTTGCCGCCGGGGCGGAAGTCTGGTCTGCCGGTTTCTTGACCTCGTCCGCTGCTATGGCGGGAGCAACACCCCCCAGCAGCATGAGTCCCATGATCGTGGACCACAGAACACCTTGCGTTTCACTCTGCCTTTGCATGACCGGCCTCCATGCACACAATAATAGATGACGTTACGACTGAGCTCGAATCGGCTCAGTCTTCAATCGTGGAGATATCGCCCACGTCCTGTCCCAACTCCTTCGCTTTGAGCACCCGGCGCATGATCTTGCCGGAGCGTGTTTTCGGCAACGATGGCACGATATCGATTTCCTGCGGCACGGCGATTTTCCCCAACTCTTTCAGCACATGGTCTTTGAGCGATTGCACCAGCTCTTTCGAGTCCTGATAGCCCTGCTTCAAAATGACAAAGGCCTTGATTGCTTCACCGGCGGTGCGGTGCGGCTTGCCGATCACCGCGGCTTCCGCCACGGCATCGTGACTGACCAACGCGCTTTCGACTTCCGCCGTCCCGATGCGGTTGCCCGCGACCTTGATCACGTCGTCCGCGCGCCCCATGAACCACATGTACCCGTCGTTGTCTTTCCGGCAGACATCGCCCGCCGTGTAACAATTGGGAATGGTATTCCAGTAGACCTTATACCGATCTGGATCCTTGTAAATGGTGCGCATCATCGACGGCCAGGGTTTCTTGATTACGGCAAAGCCGCCGGCATTGCTCGGCAAACTGTTCCCTTCCTTGTCCACCACGTCGGCTTCAATGCCGAGAAACGGCCTGGTGGCCGAACCGGGCTTGAGCGGAACGGAGGGCAGGGGGGTGACCAGGATGGAACCGGTTTCGGTCTGCCACCAGGTATCCATGATGGGTTTGTCGCTGCCGGTCACGCGATAGAACCATTCCCAAGCTTCCGGGTTGATCGGTTCACCGACGCTGCCGAGAATACGCAGGGTCGAGAGATCGTATTTCTTGGGCCAGTCTTCCCCGTACTTCATCAACAGCCGGACGGCCGTCGGTGTCGTGTAGAAAATCGAGACGCCATAGCGGGCGATGAGATCCCACCAGCGTCCGGGGTTGGGGTAATCAGGCTTGCCCTCGGCCATGAGAATCGTCGCGCCGTTCAGCAACGGCCCATAGACGATGTAACTGTGTCCCGTCACCCACCCGGGATCGGCGACGCAGAAATAGACGTCGTCTTCCTTCAGGTCGAACACATATTTCGTCGTGATGTAGGTGCCGACCATATAGCCGCCATGAACGTGGACGACGCCCTTGGGTTTTCCGGTGGTGCCGGAGGTGTACAAAATATAGAGCGGTGTTTCGGCGTCAAGCGGTTCTGCTGCGCAGACGGCGCTCTGCTCTTTCAGCCAGTCGGCCCAATCGACTTCTTTCGGCGCGGTGAGCGCGACCCCGAGGGCATCCCGCCGCACCACCACGACTTTTTCCACGGAGGGACAGGTTTGCACGGCCGCGTCGACCACAGGCTTGAGTGGAATTGTTTTGCCGCGGTCATAGCCCACGTCGGCGGTGATGACGAGACGCGCTTCCGCATCCTGGATACGGCTCGCAAGGGCGGGTGCGCTGAATCCTGAGTAGACCACGCTATGGATCACGCCGATGCGCGCGCAGGCCAGCATGGCGACGACCTGCTCGGGAATTTTGGGTAGATAAATGGTGACCCGGTCGCCCTTCTTCAGTCCCATGGCTTTGAGCGCATTGGCGCAACGGTTGACCTGGCGTAACAGTTCTCCATACGTGAAGATGCGTTCTTCGCCGTTCTCGCCGACCCAGATGATGGCGACCTTGTTGCGGCGCCAGCTGTTCGCGTGGCGGTCCAAGCAGTTGTAGGCAATATTGCAGGTCGCGCCGACGAACCATTTTGCCCAGGGGTAATTCCATTCGAGCACCCGGCTCCACGGCGAGAACCAATCCAGTTCCTTGGCCACGTTGCCCCAGAACGCTTCCGGATCGGCAATGGAGGCCTTGTAGGCCTCGTCATAATCCTGAATATGAGCCGCCGCCTTGGTGCGCGCGGATGGCTGAATGACACGTCCTTCTTTGAGTAGGGTATCGATCTTGTCGCTCATGGGTCCCATGCCTCCACAAAACGCGGGCCTTCCGGCGCGCGGTTCAATCGTCTACGGCATTATGCGGATGGGGAGGAGGAACTGCAACCCTTCAGGCTGCGCCGAGGTCCCGTCGAAAAGCGGGCATTGGCCGCATGGGACAAGGTCGGACGCGGGGCGCCTTTCTTGACAGTCGGGATGGAGCGAGGGTAGGCTGAGCGCTGCATTTCACTGGATCATCGCCTTGATGTACTCGCCGATCGCACCCCGTTTCCCGCGGATGATTGCCTGCCTGGTGGCCCTCTGCGCCGTCGGACTCTCCACTGATTCTTCGCCTGCCCATGCCCAGGCGGGAAAGCCGGAGGGGCTCTATTACAAGTCGTGGGCGGTCGTGGTCGGGGTGGAGAACTATCTCGTCGCGCCGAAAGTGCCCGGCGCGTTGGAGAGCTCGCATGCGGTGGCCGCGGTATTGCGTGGACTCGGCTTCGACGAAGTCATCGAATTGCAGGATAAGGAAGCCAGTTCGAGACGCCTGCTTCAGATTCTTAACGACTATCTCCCGCGCAAAGTGGGGCGCCAGGATCGTGTGGTGTTCTTTTTTGCCGGGCATGCCGGGGTGACGCAGGACTCTCAATCCAAAGATCTGGGCTTTGTGGTGCCCTGGGATGCTCAGCTCAATAATCCGGCCAAAGCCATTTCCTTGGATCAGCTCAAAGAGTTCAGCCGGCGGTCTGCCTCCAAACATATTCTGCTGCTGTTCGATGCCAACCTGCGCGGCTGGGACGTGACGGCTCCGCAACCGCTGTCGTTAGAAGGACGCTTATCGCCGGAAAACGATACTGAAAAGCGATCCGTCCAAGTGCTCACCGCCGCTGAAAAAGAGGAAACGGTGGGCCGCGCTCCCGGGCAGAGTCCATTTGTCACGGCGCTGGTTGCCGGCTTGAAGGGTGCGGCGGATCTCAACAAGAACGGCTGGGTGATGGCCAGCGAATTGGCGGCCCAGGTGAAGCAGGACGTGGAGCGCGAGACCAACGGCGCACAACATCCGCAGTTCATTCAACTCGAAGGCGATGGAGACGTCATCCTCGTCGAAGGGCGCAAGGAACTGTTTCTGCTCGGGAAGGAACCGAGCACGGAAGCAGACCGGATGAAGGAAGCCCGCGTGCAATACGAGCAGGCATTCGCGTTGTTGCAGCAGCAGAAGTCTGCAGAAGAAGCCCTGGAACGCCTCAATCGCGCAATTACGTACGATCCGTCCTTCGGAGACGCCTATGTGCTGAAGAGTTACATCCGGTTGGAAGTGCTGCCCGACCTGGAAGAGGCACTGGCGGCGGCTCGCGCGGCGGTACAACATGCGCCGCAGAATCCGGATTCCCATTACTCGTTGGCACTGGCCCTTGAGAAGAAGGGCCAGTACCAGGAGGCTGAGCGGGCCATGCAGCAGGCGCTGGCTGTGAACCCCGCCTATACTGATGTGTACTTCTCTCTGGGCATCCTCTACGCCGACCGGTTGAACGAGCCGCAGAAGTCCGTCGACGCGTTCCGTCGGTATCTGGAGTTGGGCGGTCAAAGCGAACGCGCGACTCACGCCGTTCAAGGTAACTCTGCCCCCGGTGAAAAACCCGCTCCTTAGTCCTTTCCTCCTCCTTTCAGATATCCCAGTCCGATCTTCAATGCCCGACGGGTAATCTCGGGCCAACGCACCTGCGGATATTCCGCCAGCACGGCGGCGGCCTTCGGGTCCTGAATGTCGAGTTGGACGACCCGGATAATGCCGTCTTCAATCTGAACGTCTGCCATGTGTTTCGTCTCCTTCATGGAATACTGTGTAAAACGCTCTCGTCGCGAGCGATGTCGTCAACCGAAAAGCAGGTTCCGCGTTGACAGTGTTAGGGGTGCATGTTAGCATAAAACCTGGTTTTTTCGCGCAATTGTGTCTCGTCACCAATTGAACCACACACGTCGATCTTCCAATATCTTGCCGCGTACAGTCGAGCCATCAGCTCTCACAGGGGTCATACCAAGGAGGAATCGTATGAGTAGAGTGGAGGGGGCTTTGTCGAAGTTCACCGGGAGCGCACTGGCGCTCGTACTCCTCATCGGACTGACTGCATGCGGTGGTCCTCCGAACTGGGTGAAGAAGGGATCCGGGGCGTTCAACGAGAAAAGCGATAAGTCCTTCTACGGGGTTGGTTCGGTGGTCGGTGTCCGCAATGAACCGTTAGCCTGGGACACGGCGGAGAACCGGAGCCGCGCGGAAATTGCCAAGACCTTCGAAACCTATACCGCTTATTTGATGCGCGATTACGCGGCCTCGACGACGGCCGGCGATTTTTCCCGCAACAGTGAAGAACAGAATATCGAGCGGGCGGTGAAGACGTTCTCTGCGGTGACTCTCAACGGCGTCAAGCCGATGGATCGGTACAAAGACGAGAAATCCGGCACCTACTACGTACTCACCAAGCTCAGTCTCGAAGATATGAAAAACAACCTGGAACAGGCGAAAGAACTCAATAGCCAGGTCCGGGACTTTGTGCGAAAGAATGCCGACCGGTTGTTCGACCGTCTGGAGAAGGAAGAAGACAAGCGGGCGACGAAGTAATCACGGCATGGTCGGGGCAGTTGTCAGGAGGAGCGAGCATGATTGAGTGGCGGAATCATTCTTTGAGCCGAACAGTTGCGACGATGCTGTTGGTTGGATGTGCCGCCGCCGTCAGCGGGTGTGGCCATGAGACCAAAGTGACGCGCGTCGATACGGGCGTGGTTACCGACCTCAGCGGGCGTTGGAACGATACGGACTCCCAAATGGTGGCCGAGGCCATGGTCAAGGAAGCCTTAGGCAATCCCTGGCTCGGCAACTTCACCAAAGGCAAGAATCGTCAGCCTGTCGTCATCGTCGGGACGGTGCTCAACAAGAGTCACGAACATATCAATGTGCAGACGTTCGTGAATGATCTGGAACGTGAATTGACCAATTCTCAGAAAGTGACCTTTGTCGCTGCCAAAGGGGAACGCGACGAGGTGCGTGAAGAGCGCCGTGAACAGGCCGTCCATGCTCGCGAAGACACGCAAAAGGCGCCCGGCAAGGAAGTCGGCGCCGACTACATGATGCGCGGGAGCATCGCCACCATCCTCGACGAGCAGGATGGCGCCAAGGCGGTCTTCTACCAGATCGATCTGGAAATGGTGGATATGGAAAACAACGTGAAGGCCTGGTTCGGACAGAAGAAGATCAAGAAAGTCGTCGAAAAGAAACGAACGATTTTTTAGCCCGACGTATTCTGTTGAGACCCCATCTCCCATCGACCACGGCCTCCCCTCAGGGAGGCCGTTTCATTTCTCGCCCCGCCCTGGCAGCCATGTGTTGGGGCTTGTTATGGCTGCTGTCCGGCTGCGGGTTGTCCGGCAACCATTACCTTCTCATCGACCAGAGTCTGGTCGCACACGACCCTCGCCAGGCAGATGCCATCATGGCGCAAGCGGAGTCCGAATACGGATCACGCAATCGCCTCCTGTACAGCATGGACCGGGGGATGACCCTCCATCTGGCCGGCGAGTACGTACAGAGCAATTCACAGCTTGAGCTGGCGGCACAGGAAGTCGAACGACTGTACACGCGCACGATCAGGACGGAAACCGCCGCGTTTCTGACCAATGACAACATGCTGCCGTACGAAGGCGACCCGTATGAACATGTGATGATCAACATCATCAAGGCGCTGAACTATGCGGCCATGGGGCAGTTGATGGAGGCCGTCGTCGAGGCGCGGCAGATCGATCACCGGCTGAACGTGTTGTCCGACAGCGCAAAAGAAAAAGACGGGTATCGCGAGGATGCGTTTGCTCGTTACCTGACCGGCCTGTTGTACGAATCAACCGGCGATCTCAACAATGCCTTCATTGCCTATCGGAAGGCCTTCGAAATTTACGAGGCGACGAAGGGCTGGGCGCGCACGCCCATGCCGCCGATGCTTCGTGAGGATCTCCTGCGGACGACGAATGCCCTGCATATGACGACCGAGTTTGAGGAGTACCGGCGCCAGTTTCCTGAGACGCATTGGGTGCCCCGGGAGGAGCAGCCGAACCTCGCCCAGGTGGTAGTGATCGGCTATAATGGCCGCGCGCCGCGCAAGGAAGAAGCCTTCCTCGACATCCCGATCAGTCTGAGCGCACTACAGTTGGTGCTGTTGAATCGGGGTGTCATCCATGCGTCGAATCGCCAGGAGCGCCGCGCGGCGGACAGTGTGCTGTATGGCCTGAACGGACGTGTTGTGCGTGTCGCGTTGCCCAAATTGGTGCCGCAAAAAACGCAGATCATGCATGAGGCGGTGACTCTGGTGCCTCGAGAAGGCGCGCCGATCTCCGCCAAATCTGAGTTGGTCTACAACGGGACGGCGCTGGCGGAACGGTCTCTGTCAGATCGGCTGCCGGGCATCACCACGAAAGCGCTCGCCCGCGCCGCGGTGAAATTTGCGGCAGCTGAGGCTGCCACACGTGGGTCGCAACATGCGGTCAACAAGGGCGACGCACCGTGGGTCGGGTTGCTGGTGGGAGTGCTCGCGCATGGGCTGGCCATCGCGTCGGAAGTTGCCGATACCAGAAGCTGGCGCACGTTGCCGGATGAGATTCAGATTTCCCGCCTCTGGGTGCCGCCCGGTGAATATGAAAGCCGCATTCAGGCCGTGACGCGACAAGGCGGCGCGCTGCAGACAGGTCCCTCGCATCCATTGGTCCTGCGCGCGGGGCAAACGATCTTCCTGATCGAACGAGTGATGTTATGAGGTCATTCATGCGCATCCTGACGGATCGAGGGGGACGAGCCGGTCTGGTTGCACTGGCCTTGCTGGTGTGTGCCGGATGCGGATGGTTGGGCGGATCATCCCGTCCGTCCTGGATCGACGGCAACAGCACCCAGTTCCCTTCTACGCAATATCTCGTGGGCGTGGGCCAGGCGGATTCGCGCCCTCAAGCCACGGAACAGGCCTATGCGGCCGTCTCGAGAATTTTCAAGGCGGAGATCACGGCGCAGGCGAAGGATTGGGAATCGTACCTGGTGGTGGAAACACGCGGGCACACGAACACGGAACGCCGGTTGACTCTCGACAATGTCACGCGTGTGACCACGGACAAGGTGCTGGAAAATGTGCAGGTTCTGGATACTTGGTTTGACCAAAAGGCGCGACAGTACTATGCTCTGGCAGGCATGAACCGGGCGCAAGCGGAATCAGCGATGGTTGAACGCCTCACGGAGCTCGATCGGACGATTCAAACGGAAGTGACCGAAGCGCATCAGACTCAGGATAAGCTTTCACACGTGCGTAATCTGAAACGGGCCGCCAAGAATCTGGTTCTCCGCGAAGCCTACAATGCCGATCTGCGCACGATTCGATCGAGCGGGCAGGGCAATGCGGCTGCCTATCGAGTGGCTGATTTGATCGCTGAACTGGAACAGTTTCTAGCCGCGAACATGGGGATGGCGGTAGAAGTAGCGGGCGAGCAGGCGGAGCCGCTTGAGCGGGCACTCATGGATGGCCTCACGCAGGAAGGGTTCTCCGTTGTGGGTCATGGCCGCGGCGCCGGTGCCTCTCCGGCAGAGTTGTTCATCAAAGGAACCGTGCGGATGTGGCCGATCGAGGTGCCTGATCCCCAGTTCCGGTATGTTCGATGGTGCACGGACGCAGTGATTGAAGAGATGTCGACCCACCGTGTCATCGGCGCGGTATCGAAAGGCGGGAAAGAAGGGCATGTGACGGAACGCGAGGCTGCGGCCAAAGCCGTTCGCGTCATGCAGCAGGAATTTTCGTCCGATCTGGCCCATGCTGTGGCGGCGCATGTGTATGGGGAGACTGAACTATCGGTGTCGACCGCTGCGCCGTCCGGTTGTCCAAGAGAGGCGGCCCAGCCGCCTAGTCGTTAGCAGCTGCAATCAACCACAGGAGAGAGGAGCGGGGATGCGTAAAACAGGGACCCGGAAGGCGGGCGAACCAGCCGGCGGCGGACGCCGGCTATCGAGCCAGGCAATGAAAAAACGGTTGCGCGAGCGGCTGAGCACAGATACGCAGCAGGTGCTGACGAGCGACATCGTAAGCATTTTTCGCAAGCAGGGCTACTACGAGGAATTGCCGCTGGATGAGTTGCAGGATCGCCTTTCCAAACTCCAGTCGCCGCTGGCCGACAGTCTCTTGAAGGGGAGGGTATAGGATGCCCTATTACTATTTTGATTCCACGGCACTGGTCAAGCGCTACAGCATGGAACGCGGCACTCGTGTGGTCAACAAACTCATGGTGAAGCGCGGCAAGGTGGCCATTCTTCCCATGTGGAGCGTCACGGATTTTTATTCGGCCTTGTCCGTCCGCGCACAGCAGGGGGAAATTACCCGGGACGATTGCTATTCGGTGTTATACAAGTTCGAGATGGAAGCCTCGCAGGGACTTTTTCAGTTTATTTCTCCGACGATGGATACCTATCTCGCGGCGAAGGAATTGATCCTGGACTACCCGGCGCTGCGTTCGCCGCAGCTTCTACACCTGGCCTTAGCCCTGGAACTGAAACCGCTTCGGCTGACGGTCGTCAGTGCGGATAAACAGCTGTTGGCAGCCTGCCGTCCCGCCGGGTTGCACATCATCAATCCGGAAGACGACTAGCCGGGCAGGATGCGGAAACAGCCCGCCGCCGGCGTTCTCGCATCGCTCAGAGAGCTCAACGTACCGCAAGGGTACGCCTCGCCTTCTCGCATAGCTGCGGCCTTGCCGGACAGACTGTTTGCGCATCCTGCGGGCGAAATGTTTGCTCTCGCAGGGTGCTCATGCGGGTGAGCCTTGGAGCGATGCGAGAACGAAGCTGGCGGCCTTTTTCAACGGCCTGCTAGTCTGGGCAGTGGAACTCGCCCATCATTGACGCCAACACAATGGCCCAGTCATCGGTCGTCTGCCGGATGGCGGTCAGTCGAGGCGAGGCGCTGTCAGGTCGATCCGTAGGCGGTGTTTCGGCGAGGGCGTCTTGAGCGTGTTGCAGTTCGAGGTGGGCTAGCTGAAGACTCCCGCAGACGCCGGCTGACGCGGGGAGTTCCCCTCCGGCTCGACGGAACAGCGCGACGGCCCGGTATCCATGTTCCTGCGAGCGATAGAGATGTTCTGTCGTCTTGAACGTCCGTCGCGGGGCCGCCTCTGTCTGTCGCTTCGCAAGTTGCGCCGCCATGAGCGCCGCACGTCCCATGCTCATCGCAGCCCCTTCAGCGTCGTCATTCCCCATAGCTTCCTCCGCTTTCGTGCGAAGGCGGTCGAGCTCCGCTTCTTCCCCCAGCACTTGAGCCTGTCCGGTCCCCGCGACACAGAGCAGCAGCGCGAGTGTCAGGGCCTGGAATAAAGCGACGTTCCAGGGACTGGCCTGGGTGCCGATGCAGGCGCGACGAGAGGTGTCGCCTACTGCACGTGCTCCCAGGTATCGATTTGCTTGATGCTCCAATTGACGGCTTCCTTCAATTTCACGAGGTTCGGGTCGGAATCGTTTTCATGCACGCGGTAGAGGGATTTCTGAAGCGTGAACAGCGGTTCATAGGCTCGCATGTCCGGCAGTTTTCCAAGCGCCCAGGCGACTTCTGTTTTCACCGCCACATCATCAGTATTCAGCGTCTCCAGCAGGGGATCCACGATGGTAAAGTCGCCGTGCAGCGCGCCGACAATCCCCAGGGCTTTGGCAGCCGGGGCGCGTAAATCCGGCGCGCCGCTTTTCATCGTCTTGATCAGGACTGGAATCGTATCCTTTTGACCGATGTTACCGAGCGCCAGCGCTGAGGCTTTGGCGATGCTGCGATCGGGCCCGTTCAGTCCGTCCAACAACCGCGGAATCGCCTTCACGGAAAACAGTTCCCCGAACAAGGCTACCAGTTTCACCTTACGCGCGATGGGGGTCTTCGGATCGTCGTAGAGACGGAACAGCCGCGCTTCCTGTCCCCATTCCGCCGTGATGAGGGCCGGAAAATCGTACTCCTCGAGGCGGGACTGCAACTTGGCCATAGCAAACGTCGTCGGGTCGCCGGCTTTGGCGAGCGCCGCGGCTGCTTGAGCGTCGTCGAACTCCGTGCGAACTTCCTTGCGCCAGGCCATCTTTTTCCCATTGAGCAGATACCCAAGCTGACAGGCCGGTCCCTTCCAGATTCTGGACGGCGCATCGGGAAGGTCGGCATCGCTCCCCATTGTCGTGGTGCCTTCCCAGGTCTTTCGTTGTTCGCATTTGATCTTCAGCTCAGCATCGTGTGGTTGTGTAGGGTCGGTAACGGGGGTGTAATCGAACTCTTTCATGCGAGTCGCGACGACATCGGCCAGCGGACCGGCATCGATGTTCCCCTTGTCCGAGAGGGCGAGGACCGTAATCAACACACGGTCGATGTGTTCCAGCTGATTTTTTTGTTCCACGGTCAGGGATTCGCGGCGAGCCCAACTCGGGTCGCTCAGCACGAGCAACAGTCCGAGGGTGACGAACGAAAGGAGGCATCTCATGTCGGCTCCGTTCTGATGAAAGGACGATGATTGCAACGCCTGGCGTCACTCTATACAACCAGTTCCGGCGGTTGCAAGTTGCGCCGGCTCCAGGGCCATCCGTATAATCGCGCCATGTTCACAGGAACACAGATGGCGTTTATCGGCGGCGGCAACATGGCGGAGGCCTTGTTGGCCGGGCTGCAGCGTCAGGGGCTGGCTACTCGCGAGCAGCTCATCGTCAGTGATCCTCACCCCGTGCGGCGGAATCTCCTTGTCGAACGATTCGGCGTGACGGTCACAGCCGACAACCGGACTGGGGTGCAAGGAGCGGATATCATTGTGCTCTGTGTCGAGCCGCAGGTCCTCGATGCCGTGCTCGAAGAGCTTGCGCCGGCTCTCCAGTCGAATCCGCTCGTGATGTCGGTCGCGGCTGGCTATCCCATCTCTCGTATGCGTGACCATCTCAAGTCCGTGAACAGATTGGTCCGTGCCATGCCGAATACGCCCACGATGATCGGCGAGGGTGTGACGGCGCTGAGCCTGACGCAGGGGCTTTCGCCTGAAGATTCCGATCGGGCGCGGTGTCTGTTTGAATCCGTCGGCAAGGTGGTTCTGGTGGAAGAACGGTTGATGGATGCGGTGACGGGGCTGAGTGGAAGCGGGCCAGCCTACGTCTTCGCCATGATCGAAGCCCTGGCAGACGGGGGCGTATTGGTGGGGTTGCCCCGGTCCACCGCGCAGGTGTTGGCGGCGCAAACGCTGGCCGGCGCGGCTCGCATGATCATCGATCAGGGAGAGCATCCGGGTCTGTTGAAAGACCGGGTCGCCTCGCCGGGTGGCACCACGATTGCGGGGCTCTATCAATTGGAGCAGGGGCGACTGCGGGCGACTTTAATTTCGGCCGTGGAAGCAGCCACAGAGCGATCAGCGGAATTGGGGAAGTCGGAGAGCCATCATCTCTAACAAGGAGTACGTCTCGTGCAATATTGGGTGAAAGTCGTGTTTGCCGACAATCAAGAACTGCTGGTGAAGGATGCGATTCGCCATACTATCAGCGAGGACATGGAAGTGCTGGAAGTAGATTCGGCCAAAGAGGTTATCATTGTGCCGATGAAGCAGATTAAGTACATCGCCTGTGATGCCACCGTGTTTGCGCAAAAGGCAAAAGGGTAGGAACTTCACAGATCTTTGTTTTCGCTTTGGGGGGCGTTCCGAATCCAGGTGAAGGAACAAAGGGCCGGCTGGCCGTTTGAGACCTAAACGGGTGGCGTGTTCTCGACCGGGAGGCTTCTTCTTCCAAATACTTCGCAGGTTCTGCTTGTTCTTCAAAATACTGTCGATACCAGGCCACGGTACGTTTAAGACCTGTTACAAAGCCGTGCGTCGGTTGCCAATCGAGCATTTGCTTCGCCTTGTCCGATGAAAGCTCGATATGCGGGATTTCAGCTCGGCTGTTTTCATTCACGATCGGTTCAAAAGGCGCATCAAGGAGTCGACAGATCTGACGAACGATGTCCAATACCTTCACGCGCTCGCCATATGAGAAATTGAATGCCTCTCCTGAAAGGTTGGCATCGGCCGACAACTTTTGAGCAAGGAGCAATTGCACGTCGACGGCATCCTCGATGTACAGAAAATCGCGTGTAAATTGCCCGTTTGATCGTAGAGTCGGAGCCTCTCCCTGCATGATGCTTTGCACGACGCCGGGAATGAGGCGGGTAAAATTGAAGTCGTAGCCGCCAAAATAGTTTCCGCACCGGGTAATCGCGACGGGCAGGTTGAAAATTTTCCCATACGATTGGGCTGCGAAATCCTGAGACGCCTTTGCCGTTTCGTAGGGATGTAGGGGCTTCAACGGCATGTCTTCGCGGTAGGGCACGGGCTGGCTGCCATACACCTTATCGGTCGAACTGATGACAGAGACGCAGTGTGGGCGCTGCTTTCTAAGAAACTCCAGGATCTGCCATGTACTGAGGGCGGACGATTTAAAGCACTCCAACGGTTCTTCAAGGACACGGCCGACATCCGCCCCGTAGGCTGCATGAAAAAAGAAGTCGATCGGATAGCGCTCGAAGATGGATTGAATCACGGCCTCATCGGCCACACTGCCCCATTCGATCGAGACGCGGACATCCAAGGCTTCCTTGAAAAACTGCGATTCCGGTTTGGGCGAACGTACCAGTGCGACGACGTGGGCACCATCATCTACTAGGCGACGTACAAGCCACCCGCCGAGGAAGCCGGTTGCTCCTGCCACCAACACGGTTTTTCCATGCCAAAAAGTTGAAGTCATCTGTTAGTCAAGCAATGGTCGCTTGTAGTACGTTCATTTTATAAAACCGACGGAACGCTGATCCTGCAGAACGAGGCATCCGGCCTACTCCCTCAAGGATATCCGCATTTTGAAACGCGGAGCCTAGTATGAACCCCGGTTAACCACGCGCCTCTTCGCCATCGTCTAAGTCATTTCATAGACTTCGAAGATTCCCAGGCTCACGTATGCGTCTTTATAGTTCATAGAGCTGAAAGGGGGAACTCGTAAACCCCGAATGTTTGTGTCGATAAATTACCAGGGAATAACGAGGGAAAAGAAAAGACTGCTGTCGTGATGAACGCTGACTAGGAGGGTGCTAACATTCCGTGCGTGAGTGCATATTTGATCAGGTCTGCAGTGGTCCGCAGCCCAAGTTGGTCCATGGTATGGGCTTTGTGAAACTCCACGGTTCGCGTGGAAATCTTGAGTCGCCCCGCAATCTCCTTCACCGTCCGGCCCTCGGCTAGTAGTTGCAACACCTCGCGCTGGCGAAAGGTGAGAGGTTTTTTGCGTCTTGGTTGATTCGACCCGGTAGCGAGCAGGGTCTCAATGAGGTCACTCGCGATCAGCGGAGTGATGTACGTGTGGCCTGCCCACACGGACTTGATCGCCTGCTCCAGCTCATCGACGGCCGACCGTTTCAGCAAATAACCTGATGCGCCGGCTTCAAACGCCGAGCGTACATATTCGACATCGGCGTGCATCGTGACGAAAATAACCTTGATCGAAGGCAGCAGCTTTTTGAGTTGTAGCGCGGCATCGATTCCGTTCAGTAACGGCATCGACACATCCAGAATGACGATATCGGGTTGGGTCTGTTTCGCAGCCTCAATCAGCGCTCGCCCGTCTTCGACCATCCCGACGAGGTTGCATTGATGCTCAAGAATGCGCCGGAATCCTTCGAGCACTAGTGAATGATCATCGGCCAGGAGTACGCGCGGTTTAGGCATGCGCCACCCCTTGCAGAGGAATCTGAATCTGGATATGGGTGCCTTGCCCCGGCGCCGTGACGACCTCAAGCGTTCCGTGGACCAGCCGCAACCGTTCTCTCATGCTCACCAACCCGAGGCGTGGCCGCGATTGTTCGATATGCTCGAGATCGAACCCCAGACCGTTGTCACGTATCGACAGACTGATCATCTCCTCCTCGCAAATCAGTTCCACCTCCACTTCAGTGGCTTGAGCATACCGCGCGACATTGTTCAAACTTTCTTGTGCGATCCGATAGACACAGGTTGAGAGGTCGGGAGGTAGGCAATTGACCGGATCCTGATGAACGTAGAGCGCTTCCAGACCCGTACTCGCAGAAAAATCATCCACCAGCCGTCGCACCGCTTTTATCAATCCCAGGTCGTCCAAAATTGAGGGATGGAATCGATACGCTAATTGCCGGACATCATCCGAGACCTTGCCCAAGCGTTGGGTGATGGACCGTGTCATATCCCAAATGGCCGGTAGATCGCTCATCGCATCTTTTTCAATCCGCCGGAGATCCATTGCCAGCATCGCCAAGCGCTGATTGACGTCATCGTGCAGGTCGCGCGCAATCCGGCGGCGGTCCTCTTCTTGAGCCGTGAGAAGTTGCCCTGCGAGCGCCCGCAGTTCCTCCTGACTCCGTCGTAGCTCTGCTTTCCTCGCTCGAAGCGAGATTTCGCTTTCTCGTAGCGATCTCTCGGTCTCTCGCCGTTCGCCGATCTCTTCAACGAGCGCCTCATTGACCAGTGCGAGTTCGTACGTGCGTTCTTGCACACGGACCTCCAGCTCATCATGGGCTTTTCGGAGCGCCTCCTGGTTCTTCCGGTGTTGCAGAAAATAGGCAACCGGGCCCCAAATGGCGGTGAGCGAAAGTAATCGACCGCCGATACCTACCCAGACAGGTAGATTGGGGAAGGTAGGGCCCAGGAAGATATCGATCAGGGCCAGAACGGAACAGATACTGGCTGCAATCAGGGGAGTGTTTCGCCCCGGCAAGGATAAGGACAGCACCACGAGACCGCCATACAACACGCCGTTACCCACACCTAGCGGGAGGTAGAGATCCAAGACGAAGAGACAGACACCCAGGAGAATAATCGTGAGGAGTAGAAATCTGTGGGGTGGGGGACGCATAGAAAAGTGATTATCCTCTTTTCGTTGCGGAGGCCGCAACTCGCGCGTCAACTGTCTGAGACGTTCTGAGAAGTGTGGTGCTGCTCTGTCCACCAACCAGAGAACATGACTGATCTTTCACGAAGAGAAACGAATTGGCTCTCTCTGGCCTCCTATGGACGCCCAGCTACCATCTACCATCGACAGGGCAACTAGGGGTTCTTCTAGTCTGATCCGTAATTTCTCAAGCTATACTACGGTTTAGAACAGTTCCCTGCTCCAGTTCTTGACCAATGTATAACTCACTCATTTGAGGCCGGACCATGACTGATCGCTCCATGCAGTTCGACAAACATTGTGCAACGGGAATAGATGGGTTGAATGAGATCCTCGGCCAGGGTTTACCGTCCAACTGTTTGTATTTGGTGCAGGGCGACCCGGGATCGGGCAAGACGACATTAGCGCTTCAATTTCTTCTCGAAGGTGTGCGTCGCGGGGAACCCACCCTCTATATCACCCTCTCAGAGACCAAAGAAGAATTGCTGAAGGTCGCTCGTTCGCATGGGTGGTCACTGGACGCCATCGCATTATTCGAATTGTCGGCGATTGACTCTCTCATTCGGCCGGAAGCGCGAACCACGGTTTTCCACCCTTCGGAAATTGAGCTGACAAAAGTGAGCGAACTCTTGCTGGAAGAAATTCGGCGCATTCAGCCGACGCGGATCGTCTTCGATTCACTGTCCGAGTTTCGGCTGATGGCTGAAACTGCATTGCGGTATCGGCGGCAGCTGATGAACCTGAAGCAGGAGCTGATGAAGCACAACACCACCGCTCTGCTATTGGATGACCGGATGGACAATAGCCAGATCAGCGGAGACCCTCATGTGCTGAGTCTGACGCATGGCGTGATTGAAATGGAACAGTTGTCGCCTGACTACGGCCGGTCCCGGCGAAGGCTGCGTGTCCTGAAGATGCGCGGGATGCGATTCCGTGAAGGGTATCATGATTACAGTATCGAGACGGGCGGGTTGCGCGTGTTTCCTCGGATTATCGCCTCAGATCATCGCGTTGATTTTTCGCCCCACGCTGTTTCGAGCGGCAACCATGAGTTCGACGATCTTCTCGGCGGCGGGCTCGATCGCGGCACCACAACCCTCATCATGGGTCCAGCCGGAACCGGAAAGTCCACGCTCGCCATCCAATATGCGGCACAAATGGCGCATCAAGGTGAATCGAGCATCCTGTTTGCGTTCGACGAGATTCGAGGCATCGTCCTGGCACGCGCCACAGCGGTCGGGTTGGACATCGCGCGGCATGTTGAGACGGGCCGCATCGATGTGCAGCAGGTGGACCCCGCTGAACTCTCCCCCGGGGAGTTCGGCATGCGCATCCGTCGGGCCGTGGAAGATGGGTGTAAGCTCGTCATCATCGACAGCCTCAATGGATATCTAAACGCCATGCCTGGTGATAAGTATCTCATCAACCAGCTGCATGAAATGTCCTCGTTCCTCAACCAAAAGGGCGTCGTGACCATTCTCATTCTGGCCCAATTCGGGCTCGTTGGTCAGGCTGAGGCCCCGTTGAATCTCAGCTATCTCGCTGACACGGTGGTGAGTGTGCGATTTTTCGAAGCAGCCGGGGCAGTCAGACAGGCTCTCTCGGTGATCAAAAAACGGAGTGGTCGTCATGAAAAAACCATTCGAGAGTATCAGTTGGTGTCAGACGGCGGGTTGCGCATCGGCGCACCGCTGAAACAATTTCAAGGCGTCCTGACCGGAACCCCCACCTTTTTTGGTGCCATCGAGGAGATCATGGAGCACCCCAATGGTGCGAAATAAGGTCGAGGAGCGCATCCTTATCCTCGCGCCCATCGGTCAGGATGCTCCGGCCATGGCCTCGTTGCTCACCTCGCAAGGATTGAACGCCGTGGTGTGTGGCACGCCCCTGGACACCTGCCATCAACTGGAGATGGGGGGTGCCGTCCTGGTGGTGACAGAAGAATCGCTGGAGCTACCCCAGATTTCCATTTTGCTCAAGCATCTGAAGACGCAACCCCCGTGGAGTGAGTTGCCGATGATCGTGTTGACTCGAGGAGGGGAATCTCGATTGGCGCGTCTGCTTGATCTGGTCGCTGAGGCGGCCGGCAGTATCACCTTGCTTGAACGGCCGATAGGGGAGTCTACCCTGATACGCTCCATCGAAGTGGGCCTGCGGTCGCGACGGCGTCAATATCAGGTGCGAGATCTACTCGAGCAACAATCCCTCTCCCAGAATCAGCTTCGTGAATCGGAACAAGAATATCGAACTCTTTTCGAGTCGATCGACCAGGGGTTCTGCACGATCGAAGTGCTGTTTGATGAGCATGCTCAGCCCAACGATTACCGCTTCCTCCTCGTCAATGCGGCGTTTGCCGGGCAGACAGGTCTTCAAGGGGTGGTGGGTCGGCGTATCAAGGAAATCGTTCCCAAACATGAGGAACATTGGTTTCAGATTTACGGGAAGATCGCCACCACAGGGGAGCCATTGCGGTTCGAGAAAGAGGCGAAGGAGCTAGGCCGCCATTACGAGATCTATGCCTGGCATATCGGCTCCCCATCGCAACGAAGAGTGGCGGTCCTGTTTAACGACATCACGCAACGGAAAGCGTCGCAGGTGCGACTCGAGCAGTTTGCTGAAGAACTGGAGCGAAAGGTTTTTGAGCGCACGCATGAGTTGGTCTATTCTCAAGAGCAGCTGCGAGCACTGGCCACGCAGTTGAATCTCGCCGAACAACGGGAGCGGACGAGGCTGGCTGCCGAACTCCATGATCATCTGGCTCAAATGTTGGTCCTGGTGCGGTTGCGGTTGGGGCAGGCCAAAGTCGGACCCCTCGCGCATTCCATCCAAATGATCAAGCAAGCCGAAGACGTGGTGAATGAATCCCTGACCTACACGCGAAATCTGGTGGCGGAACTCAGTCCGCCGGTTCTCCATGAATTCGGACTGTTTACCGCGTTGCGCTGGCTCGGCGAGCAGATGCAGCGCTACCACCTGAATGTCGCAGTGCGCATCGATGCGCCGGACGAACTGAGGTTGCCTGAAAATCAGGCCGTGCTCGTCTTTCAATCCGTTCGAGAACTGCTCCTGAATGCGGTGAAACACGCCGGGTCCAAGAGAGCTTCGGTCATCGCAGCGGCTGGAGAAGGACTGCTCAAAATTGTCGTGGCTGACACAGGTGTAGGATTCGATCCGATCACGTTGACATCGCAACGGTCGGCTGCGATGTCTTCCAAATTCGGCTTGTTCAGTATTCGACAGCGGATGGAGGCGTTGGGGGGACGCTTAGAGTTGTATTCAAAACCCGGTGAGGGAACCAGAGCGACCCTGATGTTGCCGTTATCAAACCCCGTGGAACAGGCGAAACATAGTTCTTTGCCAAAGGTCTTGCCGCCTGAAGATGGAGGAGGGGTCTCAAGTTTCGGTGGGCGTAAGTCGGGCCCCTATCGAGTGCTTGTTGCCGATGATCATGCGATGGTTCGACAAGGACTCTGTCTGATGCTGGGTGCCTGTGCGGATATTGAAGTCATTGCTGAGGCATCCAATGGACAAGAAGCCTTCGAGTTGGCGAAGAAACTTAAACCCTCGGTGGTCGTCATCGATATCAATATGCCGTTGATGAACGGAATTGAGGCCACTGCGCTGATCCGAGCCTCGCTCCCGGAGACCATCGTGATTGGTATGTCGGTCAACGCCTCAGCCGATAATCAAGAAGCCATGCGAACGGCCGGTGCGTCTACTCTGCTGCCTAAAGAAGCCGCAGGGGATCAACTCTATGGTGCGATTCAGGCTGCAATGAAAGGCCCGGTCACACCACTCGGCACTGTCAGTAGTCCAGCGTAAGACCGCAATGGTGCGTTCCTGCTCCCACCCTCGATAGTCTCAGTTAGCGCAACAATCGTTATACGTCTCTTGGGTAGATTAACGCCTCCACAAGGGAGATCCCTAGTCTCTTACTCTCCGGTCTCCCTGTACATTGTGACAGGTATTTGGGGAAAGGAGAGCTGTATGAATAACATCGTCTTGGTCATTCTCGTCCTGTTGCTTCTGGGTACGCTGCCCACGTGGCCCTATAGCAGTGGCTGGGGTTACTATCCATCAGGTGGCCTGGGCCTTCTCCTTTTGATCGTACTCGTCCTCGCGCTCAGTGGAAGACGAGGCGTCCTGAAAAGCTAGGTGAGACCAGTCGTGCGGAGTTCGGGTTGTCACCCCGCAGATGAGGCGCAGAATTGCGCAGCTGCTCTCGAGCTCTTCGCACATTTTCGAATCGACGCGTGAAATCCGAGCGACTCGTGGACGGGCCTTTCCTGGGCATAGGCCATAGGTGGGCGTTGGAGGAGTACAGCACCATGGAATCTGGCATCATGACGGAAGTGCTTGAGGGGCGCCCCACGCCACGCGGTGCCACATGGGACGGGCAGGGAACCAATTTCAGCCTGTTCTCCGCTCACGCGACGAAAGTCGAGGTGTGTATTTTCGACGCGACCGGGGAAAAGGAAATCGAACGTGTGTCTTTGCCCGAATACACCGATCAGATTTGGCACGGCTATCTGCCCGGCGTCCGTCCGGGGACGCCCTATGGGTATCGGGTCCATGGTCCCTATGAGCCTGCCGCCGGGCATCGCTTTAATCCAAATAAATTGCTGCTCGATCCTTATGCCTATGCCCATATGGGCGAGCTGCAGTGGAATCCGGCGCTGTTCGGCTATCAGATGGAGTCCGGTGATGATCGAACGTTCGATGAGCGTGATAGTGCGCCGTTCATGCCCAAGTGTACGGTGGTCGATCAGAACTTCGATTGGTCGGGTCCGCGAGATCGCAAGGCCGTTCCGTGGGATGACACCATCATCTACGAAATGCATGTGCGGGGTTTTACGAAACGCCACCCGGCGGTGCCGCCTGCTCTCCAAGGCACCTATGAAGGCCTGGCGACCAAGGAGGTTCTGACGTATCTGCAAGCGCTGGGGGTCACCTCCATTGAGCTGCTGCCGATCCACACCTTTGTGAATGACAGTCACCTGCTGGACAAGGGGCTGACTAATTACTGGGGGTATAACAGTATTGGCTTTTTCGCGCCGGATCCGCGGTATGCCGCGAATCGGCCTGATAGCGTTCGAGAATGCAAAGAAATGATTGCCCGCCTGCATGACGCGGGCCTCGAAGTTATTCTGGACGTGGTTTACAACCATACCGCCGAGGGCAACGAACTCGGTCCCACGCTGTCCTTCAAAGGCATCGACAATGCCAGCTATTACCGTCTCCAGTCCGAGCAAAACCGCTATTACATTAACGATACGGGGACCGGAAATACCTTAAATTTGAGCCATCCCCGCGTCATTCAATTGGTAACCGATAGCTTGCGGTATGCCGTGCAACAGATGCACGTGGACGGGTTCCGTTTCGATCTCGGGACAATTCTGGCACGCGAGCCGAACGGCTTCGACAATCGAAGCGGGTTTTTGAAGGTGTGTAGTCAGGACCCCGTGCTGGCCACGGTGAAACTGATCGCCGAGCCTTGGGATTGCGGTCCCGGGGGGTATCAAGTGGGGGGATTTCCTCCTGGGTGGGCCGAGTGGAACGACAAGTTTCGAGATGATGTGCGCGATTTTTGGCGCGGCGAGCTGGCTGCCACAAATCTGGCGGATCGGCTCTGTGCGTCGGCGTCTGTCTTCAATCATCAAGGCCGGCGGCCATGGTCCTGCGTCAACTTCGTCACAGCGCACGATGGTTTCACGCTGCACGACGTGGTGTCCTTTAACGACAAGCATAACGAAGCGAACGGGGAGGAGAACCAGGACGGCTCTTCCACCAATCGGTCATGGAATTGTGGCGCCGAAGGGCCGACGGAAGATGCGGCGATCAACGTGTTGCGTGACCGCCAAATGCGTAACCTCATGGCGACGTTACTGCTCTCTCAAGGAACGCCCATGGTGCTGGCGGGCGATGAATTTGGCCGCACCCAAGGCGGCAACAATAATGCCTATTGCCAGGACAACGAGATCAGCTGGGTGGATTGGTCTCTGCTCGACACACGCTCATCCCTGTTTCGATTCGTCCAGCAACTGATTGCCTTCCGTCACCATTATCCGATTTTGCGGCGCAATCTTTTTTTGACAGGGCAGCCTGCCGAGGATTCCGACGTTCGGGACGTGACCTGGATTAACGCCAATGGCGGGCCGATGGAGGAGCAGCACTGGACCGATACGACGATCCATTGTTTTGGGATGTTATTGGACGGCCGGGCTCCGACGACCGGGCTCCGCCAACTGGGGAAAGATGTGACCGTGCTGGTACTCATCAACGGCCACCATGAGCCTGTTCAATTTACGCTGCCCAGCTGTGTCGGTGCGTCAGAATGGTCACTCCTGCTTGATACCAACCTGCCGGAAGGTCTACAGGATCAAACCTTTCAGATGGGAGAGCAGTACTTGCTCACGGATCGTTCGTTGGTGCTCCTGGTGTTGGGAGCGAAGAAGGCGGCGGATGTGCTTCCCGGTTAGCCGTGACGTGAGGCTCCTTCGGTGAACCCATCGCCTGTCACATTCCTCCGCGTCTCACGAACTTGAGATGAATCACTTGTTGCGCGGCGAGCGCTCGCACCAGGTCGAGGTGTGCAGGTTTCCGCCAAGACCATCGAACAGCCGTTCGCCGCCTCCAAGGAGGGTTGGAACGAGGTTGATCTCCCACCAGCGGTTCCATGGATTCCTGGCATTCCAAGAACCGGGACAATGTACCGAGCTGGGTCATTCGGATAGCGACTGATGGCGAAGAATCGTCTTGGATCTTATGAAGAAGTGATTGTCAGGCAGACGGGTGAGAATAGACGACCGGAAGAAGAGCAGGCCTCACCACTTACACCCGGTCTCCGATCGGGTCCCATTCGTGATCCCGTTCCACGGCGCCGATCAAGCGTTCGAAAATATCCGGAATCGCGCCCGTGACCCGGCTCCAGTTCGAGATCATCGGCACGCCGAGCGGGTCTTCGAGAAACGCCTCGGTGGCGATTTTCATGCCCTTCAGAAATACCTCGACGGCCATCCGTTCCGCATGCCGGTCGAACTGCAAGCTGTTGATGGCGGCATCGTTCTGATACCGCGTGATGGCTTCCTGGGCCGACTGTAGATAGGTTGCCCGCAAGGTTTTGAGTACGGCTTCCGACAGCACCACGCCTTCGCTGGCCAAATTTCGAAACAGCGACTTCGTGATGTCCACGCACATTTTCTGAAGCCCCTGTTCGGCATTGTCCGCCGACAACCCCTGGTGCTTATGTTCGTAGGCGTCGGCGATATCGGCCTGACAAATCCGCCTGAGCGCGCAGTTGCGGTAGATCTCGGACAGCACGCCGACTTCCAATCCCCAATCGCCGGGCACACGGTTGATCCAGGCAAGGTCGCGCACCATCGCAAATTCGCCGGCCAGCGGGTACCGGAAGCTGTCGAGAAAAGTGAGCAATGGATGGGCGCCGGCCACTTGCTGGAGACTTCGGATCAGCGGAGTGAAATACAGTCGTGTCACCCGGCCGTGCAGGCGATTGGTGACCCGGCTGTAGTAGCCCTTGCAGAATTCGTAGCCAAGATTGGTGTTGACGATGGGGTAGCAGAGTCTCGCGAGATATTCCCGGTTGTAGCTGAGGATGTCACAGTCATGGAGCGCGATGACGTTGCTTTCTCCGCGCGCCAGCACGTAGCCGAAGGCCATCCAGCAGCCTCGCCCTTTGCCTTGGAGTCCGGTGTCGAGTTCGGCATGGGCCAATAGTTTGAGAATGTCCTGAATACCCGCTCCGTCGTTCCAGACGATTCGGACCCGTTGCGGCAGCACAGAAAAAAACTGTTTCGCCAAACGAAACTCCAGCGCCGAGGCGCGGTCCAGGGAGATGACGATCTCATTGACGTAGCGGATGTCTTTCAGGACCTGGACGATGTGTTTCAGTGCAGGGTTTTCCAACTCGGAGTACAGCGAGGGGAGGACGAGGGCGATCGGGTTTGAGGCCGCATGCCGTTCCAACTCCTTCTCCAGTTGCTCGAGATTGGAGTTGCCCAGGCGATGCAGGACGGTCACGAGACCGTTTTGATGAAAATCCGACATGTTCCCTCCTGTAAAGGGCTGGAGAGGATGGTTGATAGCCAATATCCAGCGCGGCAGGGAACGATTCCATCGCTGGATGCGGACACCGACCGGGCTGGTAGATGAATCTGTTGAGAGGAGGTCGCTGCTACTGAGCCGGAGGCATGGCTTTGCTCGTCACGACCGACTTCACGATCTTGGCTCGTTTCACGGACTCCAGAAAGCGATCCGGAGGCTCCGGATTCGGCAAGTTCACTTCAACGGAATACCAGCCCGACTTCATCGGTCCCTTCTTGATACCGTTCAGTTCCTGAACCAAATCCTCGATGCTCTTCTCGGTGGTGCCGTCCTGAAATGCGACCCAGAACATGAAGGCCTGGCGGTCTGCTTCACGAAGCCCGTCAGCAACGGGGACTACGGTCGGCGCAGGCGTCTCCTTCGGCGCGTCGCTCTTCGCCAGGACCGTCGACTTGGATGACGCATTGGCCTTGGCGACTTCGAGGGAGGTCAGCGCCAGGCGGGCGTGCAACTCCCGATTGCGGCTTTCCAGCAGCGCGACTTGCTTGATCAACGTTTCATTCACCGATTTCACCGACTGCAGATCCTGCCGCACCAGTTCGCGATCCGCCTCCACCGCGTTGACGGCGACCTTCATCCCTGTTTGCACTTCCTGCGCGACGTCGGTCTTCACGGTCTTGAGGTCTTCCTGCACGGCGACGACCTGGGCATTAAGCTTTTGCTGCGTATGGGCGACGGTATCGATCAGCGCATTCAATTGCGCGATTCGATCCTGCTCGGAGCGCGAGACGGCCACGGCTGCCGTCTGGGCTTCCACCAACTGGGCGAGCTGTTGATGCACCTGATCGATCTGGTCCTGTGTCGATTGCCGCGCGGCCAGTTCTTCTTCAAGCTGATGGGCGCGATCCTCCGACCCGATCCAACTGGGGATCCGTTCAGCCAGCAGCGCAATGACTCCTACGGCCAGGACGACTTGCGCAAAGGCAGTGGTCACACTCCACACCGGGCTGCCCTGTGTCGAAACCACGGCCGTTCCTGCCGGAAAGCCGATCGCCGTGGCCATCTGGGACCACCAGCCAGGGGTGGTCTCATATTGCACTCGGAGAGAACCGCCGTCGAAATGGTTCTGAACATGGAGGGTCAGGCTGCCCTTGCCGACGGGGACCCGCACGCTCTTCTGGCCGGCTTCGGGGGCCACACAGCCTCCGATCAGCACACCGGACTCGCTTCGGAGTTCGAGGTGTTGAATGCTCCGCTCGCGGGCGGTGTAGGCGAAGGACGGATCGCTCTGCGCGCAGTTCAGCGTGCCGATGCGCTCGTGGTTGACCAGAACCTGGAGAAACCCGGGGCGTTCTTCCGCCGCGCGTCGAGGTTGGTCATCCAGGGCGTCAAGCAGATGTGCGCGATAGTCGTTGAGCTCTGGTGCTTCCATGGTTCCGTCCTCCCCGATCGCCTCCAAAGAGAGCTAAGACGCCTCCCTTTTTCAGCGGATGTATATGGAGATTGACTTGCGGCTTCAACCCGCTGCTGACCTCGGCTTGCCGGTGATCTGCGACTTCCAGAAAACAATCACGGCAGAATGCCAGATGCCAGACGCGATAGTCGTGGCCGTAGTCATCGTGAAAGAGTTGCCCCCACTTCTGTTCGGACAAGCAGGGGTAATGTTCCGGTTCACTCTTGCGATAGTGCGACTGCAGCACGGGCATCAGCCGATCGACCTCATGGTTGAGATGATCGGGCCTGGTGCGTAATTCCTGCTCCAGCACTTCTATTTCAGATACGCTTAACCCGGTTTCGTTCATCGTGCGTTGCCAGCCAGATTGGCGCCACCGCTCGAAGTTCTTATAGACCCGCTGACTTTCGGCCTGTCCGAAGCCCAGGAGCTTCACCACATGGGCCTGGCTGAACCCATAGAAGTGATAAAACAGGGCGATCAGGGCATCGCGGCTGACGACCGCGCGAGAAGCCAACCCGTCGAGAAACCGCCCCACCGGTGTCAGCAACTCCTTGTGGTAGCACAAGGGGTCCGGCTGACTGAATGATTTGGCGATCAAACTGTCCAGGAGAAAGAACGGGCGGCAGGGCACTTCGGTGCGACCGAAGACCACAAATCGCTCCACCAACTCATAGCCCCAACGAAGCGCCAGCTTTTCATGCGTGATGTCGTCGCCCCATTGATTCGTTTCACGAAGGAATCGCTTGGTTTGACTCGTCGCGCGATCCAGCAATTCCGGCAGCGATTTCGTGACCAGCTCATCAAACTCGCGTTCCGTGGTCACGACATTGTTGAGTCGTGCAGAAAAAATCTGGCCGTCCCGCATCGTCTTTCCATCCGGCATCTTAGTCGACATAGTGGCGAATTCCCCAGCAAATGACAATTCGACAAGTCCGCTTCTAGAAGACCACATTTGTCTATGGGGGGTCAATGGGGGGAAAGGCCTAAACCCGCACTGTATCAGGGTGAAACAGGCCTATGGCCGAAGCCGGACTGAGCGTGTGAGCGGGGATGCCGGAACTGCTGAGGTAGCTGCCTAACCCCGGTTAGGGACGATCGGTTGAGAGCCGTTTGGCCAACCGTTTTGCCAGTCGCATCATAGCCGGGGAGCGGTCTGCCGGGTCCAGTAAGACGTTGATGACGTAGGGTTGGCTGGGATCAGCCAAGGCCTTGGCCAGGGTCTCGACGAATTCCCCATGGGTGGCCACCCGGGAGCCCTGTCCACCGCCGATCAGTTCGCAGATCCGTTCGTATCGCCATTCGTGAATGTCGTTGAAGGGGCCTTCGAGGATCTCGCGTTCGGTGGAATAACCGTGGTTATTCAAGACAATAACCACCGGGGCCTGGCGGTATCGAACGGCGGTAGACAATTCTGAGCCAGTCATCTGAAAGGCGCCGTCTCCCACGAGGACAATCGGTCGGAGGGTCGAATCGGCAAAGCCGGCACCAATGGCCGCAGGGACGGCAAAGCCCATCGACGTATAGTAGGCGGGTGATAGAAACTCAAAGCGGCGGTGGACGTGGAGGTCGACGGAGGCGAAGAGTGACTCGCCCACATCGGCGATGACGAGCGTTTTTTCCTGCAACACTGTGTCCAGGTGACGGAATACACCCTGCAGGCTGACGGAGGCCTGCGCTGGGGGCATGGGGTCCTCCGGTTTCAGCGGCGCCGGCAGCTGCGGGGTGGGGAATGAAGGTAGCGGCGCATTGGCGAGGCCCTTCACGAAATCCTCGAACAGAATGGAGTCGTACCGGTGGTGCTTGATGGCGACGCGATCCGCCGTGGCATGAATGGTATGGCCATCCGAAAACAGGGCGCTGCGGGCGTCCAAGTCCTCCACGTCCGACAGGATCGAGCCGAGGATCAGCAGGCAATCAGTCTGGTTGACGAACTCCTTCACTTCGTCGCGGGCCACCAACCCGCTATACACGCCGACATAGAGCGGATGGTCTTCGCGGATGATCGATTTGCCGAGCAGGGTCGAGGCGATCGGCACGTTCAACCGTTCGACGAGCTTTGTCAGTTCGTCGTGGAGGCCGAAGCGTCCCACTTCAGCGCCCGCTAAAATCACCGGACGTTTGGCCGACTCCAACATCGTGCGCACTTCAGTCAGGGCTTCGCTCAACGCGGCACGGTCGGTAGGTTCGTCGACGGCGCTGTGCTTGTGCGACGTATAGGCCAATGGCACATGCACCATGTCGCGCGGGATTTCGAGATAGATGGGGCGTCGATACCGCAACAATGCCGCGAAGGCGCGATCCATTTCACGCTCCGCCGTGACCGGGTCTTCGAGGCTCACTGCTGCGACCGTCATTTTTTCGAACACTTCCCGTTGCGTCGAGAACTCACGCACCATGTGATGAAGGTACGGGTTGCGGGCTCGCTCCGACAAACCAGGCGATCCTGTCAGCAACACGACCGGTGACCGTTCCGCATAGGCGCAGGCGATGGCGTTGACCGTATTCAGCCCGCCGACACAGTACGTGACGCAGAGGGCGCCGATGCCGTTGATGCGCGCATAGGCGTCGGCGGCGAAGCCGGCGCAATCCTCACGGGTGGTAGCCACATGTTGAATAGGCGAGGATTCCATCAGTTTGTACAAGCCTAGAACGTAGTCGCCGGGAATGCCGAAGATGTGGCGGACTCCCAGGCGATGAAGCCGATCCAAGACTGCCGTTCCAATGGTGTGTGTGGTCATAGGTCTCAGCTGCTCCGTTGTGTGTCGCCGGTCGCGTTGCGGTCTTCTCGCAGCAAACCATAGGTGTCCGGGAAGGTCAAGCGCGCGCATGATCGTGACGCACGGTTGCTTCGTGGCGTGATTTCAGGCACCCTCGTGAGCCTTTGCATTGCCTCACTACCATGTCAGTCAACACCGTGACCCTGGATTGATAACAAACATGACACAGCCTGCGACCGGTTCCACCGCAAGAGTCCGTCTGACTGCCGAACGAGAAGGCCCGCGGTATTACGGCCATCTTTGGGTGTTCGACAGCAATGTGGCCGAGGTGCTCGGCACCCCCGCTGCCGGCGACCTCGTCGATGTCTACACCCATCAGAAACGATTTTTCGGCCGCGGCCTGTACAACCCCCATTCAAAAATCCGCATTCGTCTGCTGACCTTTCAGGATGAACCGGTCGACGACGATTTTTTTGCCAGACGAGTCCGCGCCGCTGCGGCTCTGCGGCAGACCGTCGCCACTCATACCAATGCCTGTCGTCTCGTGCACGGCGAAAGTGATCTCCTCCCTGGTCTGGTCGTGGATCGGTTTGCAGATGTGGCGGTGATGCAAACGCTCGGGTACGGCATGGATCTGCGAAAAGAGTTGTTGGGAGAGTTGTTGGTGCAGGAAGCGGGCGTGAAGACGGTCTTTTTGCGTAACGACGCCAAGAGCCGGACGCTGGAAGGTCTCGCGCTGTCCAAAGGGTTTCTGCGCGGTGACGGGGCCACGAGAGTCAGCATTCACGAGGGGAAGGCCCAGTTTACGGTCGACATTGCGGAGGGACAGAAGACCGGATGGTTTTGCGATCAGCGCGAGAACCGGCTGGCTGCGGCAGTCTATGCCAAGGGGAAGCGCGTGTTGGAAGCGTTCTGCCATACGGGCGCGTTCGGTATGCAGGCGGCGCTGGCGGGCGCGCAATCGGTGGAAGGGTTGGATGTGAGTGCGGCGGCCGTGGCGCTGGCTCAGGCGCATGCCGAGCAGAATCAGGTGGCTGCGAGCTGTCAGTATCGGCAGGCCGATGCTTTCGAGGAGTTGCGGGCGCTTGAACGAAATAATCAACGGTATGACCTGGTGATTCTCGACCCACCGGCTTTTGCCCGCAGCAAGAAGGCGGTGCCTCATGCTCTGGCCGGATACAAGGACGTGAACCTGCGCGGCCTTCGTCTCCTTCAGCCAGGGGGCGTGCTGGTGACCTGTTCCTGCTCGCAGCCGATCAGCGATCACGATTTCTGGATGATGCTCCAGGCTGCGGCACGGGATGCCAACCGGCAGATCCGTTTGCTGGAACAGCGCGGGCAGGGGCCCGACCATCCGGTGCTCGCGGGGATGCCGGAAACGCGATACCTGAAATGTTTCATCGTGCAGGTGTTCTGAGGCAATGATGCGCGACCAGGACGCCCCGACGGAGCCCGTGGACGCGCCGCTGGTTCCGGCTTCCGTGTCGCTGCCGGAGATCACGCCGAAAGCGGTGGTTCTGTCGATCCTGCTGGCTGCCGTTCTCGCGGGAGCCAATGCCTATCTGGGCCTGTTCGCCGGTATGACGGTGTCTGCGTCGATCCCAGCCGCCGTCGTCTCCATGGCGGTGCTGCGGCTCTTCCGTCACTCCAATATTCTCGAAAACAATATCGTGCAAACCGCCGCCTCCTCTGGTGAGGCGTTGGCGGCCGGCGTCATCTTTACCATTCCGGGGTTGGTCCTCATCGGCTATTGGTCCACCTTCGACTATTGGCAAACGTTCACGGTGTCGCTTGTCGGCGGGGTACTGGGCGTGTTGTTCACGATTCCCTTGCGCCGAGCATTGATCATCCATGCGCGACTGCGTTTTCCGGAAGGGGTGGCGACGGCGGAGGTGTTGAAAGTCGGCGCATCCTCCGAGAAACAAGCGGGCGGCAGGGTTCGCCTTTTGTTAGGCGCGGCGGCGCTCGGGGGCGGGTGTAAATTTGCCGAGGGAGGGTTGAAGCTCTGGAGTGAGTCGTTAGAAGGGGTGCTGCAGCTCGGCCGTTCGACATTCTACGGAGGGCTGAATCTTTCTCCCGCCTTGGTCGCCGTCGGATACATCATCGGCCTCAACACGGCGCTGGTCGTATTTCTCGGCGGTGCAGTCGGCTGGCTGGTGCTCCTGCCGTTGTATCAGGTGCTCGTTGCCGCGCCGGATGCCGTGACCGGTGTGGCGGCGGCGAAGACCACGTGGAGCGGGCAGATCCGCTACATCGGCATCGGCGCGATGCTGGTGGGCGGAGTGTGGACCCTGATTCAGGTTCGAGGACCGATCCTGCAGAGTCTTCGGCAGTTAGTGGCGATCTATGGCACTCGCCATGACGCTCGCTCGGGTTCGGCGCTGTTGCGCACTGAGCGTGACGCGGGTGTTGCCTGGCTCATCGGTCTCACTGGGGCCTCCCTGATTCCTATGGTGCTGCTGTACCAAAGTCTGTTGGGTCAGAACCTATTCGGTGCGGTGGGGTTGACGTTTCTGATGGTCGTGACGGCCTTTCTCTTTTCTGCCGTCGCCGGATATATGGCCGGCCTGGTCGGCAGTTCGAGCAATCCGGTCTCGGGTGTCACGATTGCCACCATTATGCTCGCGGCGCTGCTCCTGTTGGGAATATTGGGGCAGGGAAATCCGGCCGGTCCGGCTGCCGCATTGCTGGTGGGGGCGGTGGTCTGTTGTGCTGCCGCGATGGGCGGTGACAATCTTCAGGATTTGAAAACCGGACATCTGGTGGGCGCTACGCCTTGGAAGCAGCAGGTGATGCAGGTCATCGGTGTGGCGACCGGAGCCGTGGTCATCGTGCCGGTGCTGTCTCTTTTGCAGGCGAAGTATGGAATCGGCGAAGTCACAGCCGGGCATCCCCATCCCCTCAGCGCGCCCCAGGCGACGCTCATGGCGAACCTTGCCAACGGAGTATTCGGAGGTTCATTGCCCTGGCACCTGGTCGGGGTCGGCATGGTGCTGGGTGTGGTGGTGATCGGACTGGATGCGAGGCAGGCGCGACGGCAGTCCGCCCTTCGTTTTCCTGTGTTAGCCGTGGCGCTGGGTATGTACCTGCCTCTCAAATTGTCGGCGGCTGTCTTCTTCGGCGGGGTGCTGGCCGAGTACGTGCGAAGGCGCCGACCATCTTCGGAGACCTCCACGGAGGACGGAGGTCTTCTTTATGCCGCCGGATTGGTCACTGGTGAAGCGCTGGTCGGTATTCTACTGGCACTTCCGATTGCGCTGAGTTCTGTCTGGCCCTCGCTGGCGGGAGATCCCTTCCAGCTGTTTGCCGTTCCGCCAATGGGCGGCTGGCCCGGGCTCGCAGCGCTCATACTTGTGGGCCTGTTGCTCGTGCGCTCGGCTCAATCAACAGCTGGCGCCGTGGCTGCTCGTAGGTCTCTGAACGGAGAGTGAGGCGGCGTGCAGTGATCGTGAGGTGGCGTTAGTCGCTGGGCGGCTCAAAATGTCCCGGCGGGCGGGATTGCCAGGGCACCGTGGCCTGTTTGGACTGTTTCACGAGACTCCGTAGGCTCACCTCCGCCGCACGCAGGAGTTTTGGCTCTCCGCTCTGCAAGAGGGCGGTGAGGAGCACGTAGAGGGTTCGGTCGTGCCCGGCTGCCAGCAGCACTCTCTCCAGGACCGGATCGCCTCCGGTCAGGGTAGAAAGGGGGGCCGGTTCTTCGTCGTCGTCCTTGCAGAGCAGGTCGAATTCCGTGGGGTGGATGAAGAGCCAGGGGAGGGGGATCTTCAGGGCGCCGGCCAGGGCTTCCAGGGTCGAGGCACTGGGATCAGCCTGTTCCGACTCCAGCGATTCCAGGAGAGAGGTAGCGATTCCGGCTCGTTCTGCACAGGCCTGTTCAGAACATTTTTGAGACACCCGCCATGCTCGAACCAGGCTTCCGATGTGTGGCATGGTGCGATAATACTGTATCCCTTTCCGGCACTGCAACGTGACTTTTTTGAGCTTCCTTACATACTTGTCTGCAACATCAACATGTTACGATCCATTCTCCTAGGTAGAACAAAGGCGTCCAAATCGGGTAGAATGAGGCGTTCTTATTGATATCCCCAGCGAGGAGGATCAGCCGATGTTAGGAACCGACATTCGCGGCATTATGGCCGAAGAGGAAGAAGTCCAGCGACGGCAGGAAGCCTTGCAGTCGTTGATGTCGATGCGGGAGAGGCTGCTGCGTGAATCCTTGGAAGCGCGGATCAAGCGGGCACGTGGAACGGGAGATTGGACAAACCTCTCTCCTGCGGAATGTGCCAGTATTTACAAAGAGGAACGCGTTCACCTCCGTGCTCAATTGGAGCGACTGAAAGCCGAGCGCGATCGCACGCGCGGCAAGCTGTCGGCTCTCAAGCGAGCCAAGGTGCGCGCGCAACGTATCCGTGCGGCGGAAGCTGCTTCTGGCAAGAAACGCAAATAGGTAGATGTCGAGGGGGTCCGGCTGATTCAGCGGGGCCCCCTGGCACGTTCGCCTCCTTTCTGAGTTACTTTGACCTCCACACTTCGCACCGTCTCCCGCAACTTCCTCTCGCACATACGGGATGTGATCAAGACCAAACGCACGCGTGACCGCGAGCGGGTGTTCGTGCTCGAGGGAACGAAGCCGATTGTGGAACTCTTGCAGTCGTCTCCCAATCAGTTGGTTTGCATCGTGGTCTCTCCAGGTTTTTTCGAGCGTCAACCACCGGAGATCAAGGATCTCTTACTGAGCAGTGGCTGTACCGTGTATAGCTGTCCGGATGAAACGCTGGCCCAGTTGTCCCATCTCGACACGTCCAGCGGCGCACTGGCTATCGTGCATCAACCCACCTGGGACCAATCCGCCATATTGGCGCAACCCCGGATTTTCGGCTTGTATGGCGACATGCTGCAGGACCCGGCGAATATCGGGACGATCATTCGAACCGCAGCGGGACTCAATGTCAGTGCCTTGTGGATGGCACCACATTCCGTCGATGTGTTTAATCCGAAAGTCGTGCGGGCGACCGCCGGCAGCCTCTTTCAGCTTCCGATCTTTTCTCAGACCAGCATTGAAAGTCTGCTCAGTTCAGGGTGCACCATCATGGCGGCTGATGTGGAGACCAGCGCCGACACGGTTCCCATACGATCGATTCAGGCCATTCCGGCACGAACCATCGTGGCGATCGGGAGCGAAAGTCGGGGCTTGTCGGAAGCTGTGCTCAACGCTGCCACGCTGCGCTTTACTATCCCTCTCAAACCGGGGGTCGAATCTCTCAATGCCGCGACCGCTGCCGCGATTGCCCTCTTCCATCTCTCAGGACTGCCGACCGAAACCGCTCAGAGTTAAGCCCGCGGCCGGTTCGGGGCCTGCTGATGTTCTGAGCAACGCCTCTTCGAAAATTCCCGACTGCTGCAAGGCGTCGGGCACTGCGACTCCTTCCTTTTTCTCTTCCATTTCCTTTACGATGCCTTGAGACGTGGTGCTCTGATCTAAGACGAGGACGGATGAAGGCGAAGACGACGTTTCATTGCCAAGCGTGCGGGCATCAGGCTCTGCGATGGCTCGGCCGTTGCCCCGATTGCGGTGGTTGGAACACCCTCAAGGAAGAGCGGTTGCCGGCGGCTCCAAAAGGCCGCCAGGCCATGCCCAAAACGGCCATGGCGGTTGCGACTCCGATTTCCGAGATCGAAATCGTCGGTGAGCCCAGGCACAGCACAGGCATGGGCGAATTTGACCGAGTGCTGGGCGGAGGGGTGGTACCCGGTTCGGTCATGTTGATCGGCGGCGATCCAGGCATCGGGAAGACGACCCTCCTGTTGCAAGCGCTCCCGCTGCTCGCTGCACCGGGCGAACAGGTGCTCTATGTTTCCGGCGAGGAGTCGCCCCGGCAGATCAAGATGCGGGGACAGCGTCTCGGGATCGACGGCAAACACCTGTTGATCCTTGGCGAGACGTCGCTCGAACAGATTTTGAAAGCGATTCAGGAGATTCAACCGGTGGCAGTGGTGGTGGATTCCATTCAAACGGTTTATACGGAGCAACTCACCTCCGCGCCGGGCAGTATCAGCCAGGTGCAGGAAGTGGCCGGCCAGTTGATGTGGTTCGCCAAGCGGAGCAACGTGCCGGTGTTCATCATCGGGCATGTCACGAAGGAAGGCGCCATCGCCGGCCCGCGCTTGTTGGAACATATCGTCGATACGGTGCTCTATTTCGAAGGCGACAAGAGCCACAGTTTTAGAATTTTGCGGGCTGTGAAAAACCGGTTTGGGTCGACGAATGAAATCGGCGTGTTTGAAATGAAAGACGGCGGGCTGGAGGAAGTCAGTAACCCTTCCGAATTGTTTCTTGCCGAACGTCCTCAACGCAGCACCGGTTCCGTGGTGGTGTCCAGTCTGGAGGGAACGCGGCCGATTCTGGTCGAGCTGCAGGCGCTGGTGTCGAGCACCAATTATCCCATGCCCAAGCGGATGGCCAATGGCGTGGAAGCGAACCGTCTCTCGCTATTGCTCGCAGTGATGGAAAAACGCCTGGGCATGCACCTCTCCGGCCAGGATGTCTATGTGAATGTGGTCGGTGGCATCCACATCGACGAACCAGCCATCGACTTGGGCATCGTGGCTGCCGTGACCTCGAGTCTGCGCGAGAGCCCCATCGATTTCAGCACGCTGTTGATGGGGGAAGTCGGGCTTGGCGGCGAGGTGCGGGCGATCAGCCAGGCTGAGTTACGTATCCGCGAAGCGGCGAAGATGGGCTTCAAGCGTTGTCTGTTGCCCGAGCGGAACGTGGCGAAGCTCGATCCGGTGGACGGCATTGAATTGATCGGCATTCGTGAAGTCGGCGATGCGCTGGATGCGGTGCTGGCGTGAAAGTCGTCGGCGGTCGTAAGAATCACGTGAAACGAACGAGCTATCTGATTTCCTTCTTTCTGCTGTTGTCCGTCTTCTTTTCGGGCTGCGCGCTCTTTGGTCCAACTGATACCGTTCCACTGAAAGAGGCGACCGCTGAACAGTTGATGGCGTTGCTGCAGGAGCAGGCTGACGAGGTCCGCACCATCAAGGGGCTCTTCAGCGCAAAGATCACCGGCGGCATCCTGCCGATCGGCCAGCGCATCCAGGGCACCGTCTTTTATGAACGTCCCAATGCCATCAGGCTGCGCGGCTTCTCAGCGGTCGGGAGTGAGATATTTGAATTTGTACAAATTGAGGATCAATTCAAGCTCCGGCTTCCGACCATGGGACGTGAAGTCACGGGACGACCGTCCGAGGCCGATCAGCTTGGTCAGCTCACGCGCCCCTTTCAACTGAGCGTCTGGGCGATGAGCGGCATTATCGGCACACGGGTGGTCGGAACAAACGAGCAGGTGCGATTGGCGGAAGAAGGCAACCGCTATCGGCTGGAGGTGATGACCGCCTCTGGCATGAACGGCACGGCTCCGTTTGTAAGCCGGCGGATCTGGTTTGATCGTCGTAATCTCCTGGTGGTGCAAGAAGAGCGTTTGTCGCCGACGGGCGAGATTGAGGCGACGATGCAGTTCGACGACTACCGGGCAGTCGGGGGCGTTGATGGCATACCCGCTTCAAACGGACAGGCCTCTGCGGCCGATAAGCGGATCATGCGGCCGTTTGCCATTCGCATGACCGACGGGCAAGGCTCCGGGAGCCTGCAGGTCACGTTTCATGAATTGGTGCCGAATGAGCCCATCAAGCCGGGTGAACTTGGACGAGTATGAAGGCGCATCCGGATCAATATGTGTTGGCGATCGATACCGCCACGGCCTGGCAGAGCGTCGCGTTGCTGCGAGGCGAGCGCGTGCTGGCCCTGGTCGAGCAGGATGCCGACGGGTCACACGCGCGCTCGCTGATGGGGGCCATCGATCGTGTCTTGCGGGAGAGTAGCCTTTCGCTGAAGGACCTCCAGGGCCTGGCGGTTTCGATCGGTCCTGGATCGTTCACCGGACTCCGCGTGGGGCTTGCCACCATGTTGGGATTTCGCGCGGTACTGGGTACCCCGATCGCCACGGTGCCGACACTGGAGGCCATGGCCTGGAATCTGCGCGATGCGAAGGGCCTGTTGGTGCCAATCCTGAAAAGTCGGCACAACGAAGTGTATTGGGCTGCGTACGAGTGGCTGCCCGGGTCGGGCTTGCAGACCCGCATGGTCGAGCAGGTGGGGCCTCCGTCGTCAGTGGCCAGGGCCATACAGGCTGGTGGTGCCTGCACAGTCTTTGGTGACGGATGGCAAGCCTATGGACAGGCCATTCGGCAGGCCATTGAGGCCGTTGTTGGACAGGTGAAAGAGGTCGCGCCCGAACAACAGCGTCCGTCGGCCATCAGTATCGGTCTTGCCGGAAGAATGCGCTTGGAAACGAATCAGGGGCCGGGCGAGGAATTGGTTCCGCGGTACGTACAACGCACTGAAGCGGAAGTGAAGTTCGATGAACTCCAGGGTGTGTCGGCGCTCGAGCGGCGGCGACAGCGTGTCGCAACCAAGCTGGCACAAGGGCGCAGGCGAGCCAGCTCAAAAGGCGCCGATCCGCGGGCAGGCAAGTAGGCAATTGATGGAGAGTTCGCTCTAAAATGCCGCCAGATTCGGTGATCATTGAGCCGGCGACGGCCGAGGTGTTGGATGAAGTGTTGGCCATCGAACAGGCTTGCTTCTCGGCCCCCTGGACGCGCAAAATGTTGGCAGCCGAACTGTCCGGCAATCAATTTGCGCACTTTCTGATCGCAAAGTGTCCTGACCCCCGGTCGGGATCCCTTGCTGTGGCTGGCTATTTTTGTTTTTGGGTCGTTTTTGAGGAAGTGCGGTTGATGAACCTGGCGGTGCTGGCTCCGTTTCGCCGGCAGGGCGTGGCGACCAGGCTGGTCTGCACGGCATTGCGAACCGGGTTGCAGCGCGGGGCGAGTCGGGCGATGTTGGAGGTCCGTGCTTCCAATCAGGAGGCGCGGAGTCTTTATGAACGCTTGGGGTTTCGTCAGACGGCGACGCGGGCACGGTATTATGTGAACCCTGAGGAAGATGCGGTGCTCATGGAGATGGCACCGCTACAAGTCAGTGCGTTGTGCGGTCAGCCTGGGGCATCAGTATCGGGAAACGGGTAACACGACGGTCATCCACGAACGTATGTAGTCAACCAGGAGGTGCGACATGCAGACGGAGACGGCGATCACTGAGCGGTTACGGCGATCCAACACAGAATTCCGGGCCCTTGAAGAATCTCACCATCGCCTCGATGCGGAGCTGGCAGATTTACAACGCCGGCATGTGCTCACGCCGGCGGAAGAAGTGCTGAAGAAACAACTGCAAAAAGAGAAACTGGCCACGAAGGATAAGATCGCCGAGTTTATTCGAACCTCGCGCTGACGAGGATCGATGGGGCTCCGTGCCAGGCTTGTCTTGCCGGCCCCGCCGGGCAGGGCAAGGCTGAGCGGGCGGAGTATCTCGGCGTTGGTTCAGACAGGGAATGCTCGCACCACTGGCCGCCCATATTCAGTCGCTCAAGAAGCGGCTGCTGATCATCGCGGTGACCTTGGGGGTCGCGTTTGCGACGGCGTTCGCCTACTCGACCGAGATGGTTGCCTGGCTCAATCGCCCCTTCCCCAATCAGCTGGTGTTCTACGGACCGACCGAGGCCTTGTTCGCCTCCATCAAAGTGTCGTTTCTGGCAGGCATCATTTTGAGCCTGCCGATCGTGTTCTACCAGTGCTGGAAGTTTATCGAACCGGCGTTGCTCCCTCAGGAGCAGCGCTGGGCAATTCCGATTCTCCTGCTGGCCGCGCTGCTGTTTGCGTTAGGGCTGATCTTTTGCAATCTGGTCATCCTGCCGCTCGTCATCGACTTCTTCGTGAGTTTCGGTATGGATCGTGACATTACTCCAGCGCTGGGGGTGGGAACCTATATCGACTTTAACGTGAAATTCCTGCTGATCTTCGGGTGTGCCTTTGAACTGCCTCTGGTACTGACCCTGTTGTCGCGGGTGGGTGTCGTGTCGGCGGCTGTGCTGGCCCACTACCGCAAACATGCCATCATGGCGGCGTTGATCATTTCGGCCATTGTGACGCCTGACGCCACGCTGTTCACCATGTTGCTGATGGCGGTCCCGCTCATGGTACTCTATGAGATCGGCATCATTGGCGCAAAGATCTTCGGGCGGTCCGCGGGGCCGGCACCTGACATGAATCTGCCTCTCGATCCTGATATCCCCATCGGTACCGCCGGTCATCGCGTTCGATAATCGGCGTTCACAATTTTAGAAGGGTGATCAAGCTATGCTACGTCATATGGTGGTGTTGACGGCGCTGACGGTCGGCAGTCTGCAGGGATATGCCCAGGCCGAATCCTTCCCGGTTGGAAATGAAAACGGCGGGCAGCTGAAACTCGAACAGGGCCACCCAGGGCAAGACCCGTCCACGCCGGCCGATATCGGCAATACGAGCATTCAAGCCTTGGCGGCTGGAGCCGGAGGCGTGATCTATGCGGGATCCTTCGGTATGGGGATTTTTCGAAGCAGCGATCGTGGCGGCACCTGGACATCGGCCAACGAGGGATTGACTGATCCCTTCGTGCTCTGTCTCACCACTGCCAAGGACGGAGCGATTTATGCCGGCACGTTCCGCGGCGGGGTGTTCCGTTCCCGCGATGCGGGCAAGACGTGGCAGGCACTCAATAAGGGCCTGAAGCGGCTCGAGATCAAAGTGCTGATGATGGACGCCAAGGGACTGTATGCCGGGACCGGCGACGGTGTGTACCTGTTGAATGCGGCTCAGGATCAGTGGAAGGTCGTGACCACCGGGCTGGACGAGATTCTGGTGCACGCGTTGGCCCGGACGAATGATGGCACGTTATACGCGGGAACTTCCGGCAAAGGCGTGCATAGTTACAAGGAGCGCTCGCCGGGATGGACCCGCCTGCAGCAGGGACTGAAAGACCACGAAGGCTTGGTGGAGAATTTTATTCGCGTGCTGGCCGTCGATAAGGAGCAGGGTGTCTACGCGGGCACGTTCGACGGCGGAGTCTTCCGCAGCGGCGACGGCGGTAAAACCTGGCTGCCGATCAGCCGGGCCTTGCCGAACGATTCGATTCGCGGCCTCATCAGCAACGAGCGCGGCGTCTATGTCGCCACGGGGCGGGGCATTTTCAAGACCATCGATAAGGGGCGGCAATGGATGCCGTTGAACAAAGGGCTCAGCAATCTGTCGGTGCAAGTGTTGATCGAGGGTGACAAGGGTGGCTTCTACGCCGGAACGAGTTCCGGGGTGTTTCGCAGCGATGACGACGGCCTTACCTGGACGGCAGTCAGCCAGGGATTGGAAGGCGAGAGCGTCGCGCCCTTCAAGTTTAACTGAGTAGGAAAGGATATGAGATGACGGCACAAACCGGTTCGCCACAAGCAACAATTACCGTGACATCCAAGAATGAGCCCTGGGGCCAGATCGTGCTTCGATTTTTCCCCGACGTCGCACCCAATCACGTGAAAAATTTCGTAGATCTGGCGAAGAAGGGTTTCTACAACGGCACCACGTTTCACCGCGTGATTCCAGGTTTCATGATTCAGGGCGGCGATCCCAACAGCAAGAATCCCGACCGTGCGTCGCACGGCATGGGCGGTCCCGGCCACAATGTGAAAGCCGAGTTCAACAGCAAGCCGCACAAGCGGGGCACCCTGTCCATGGCGCGGGCCAACGATCCGGACAGCGCGGGATCGCAGTTCTTCATCTGCGTCAACGACGCCAATTTTCTGGACTTGCAATATACGGTGTTCGGCGAAGTGCAGAGCGGGCTCGATGTGGTGGATAAGGTCGTCGGGTCCAAGCGCGACGGGCGGGACAATCCGCTGGAGCGCATCGAGATGACCGTCACTATCGCAGAGTGATGGGCGAGAAACGTACAACGTGACAAGTCACACGTGAAGGGAGAAGGTTCAAAGAGGGCGCGGCGGGTCCGCCGACCTTTCACGTATTACTGTGTGTCTGTCGTGTTGGCCGCAGCGGCGTTCGCCGCTGCGGGCTGCGCCATTCCCCAGGTCCCGTCGCGGACCGTCTACGAAGACCCGGTGAATTTCGTGCGGCTTGAGTTGGATGCCAACGTGCTGCCGGAATGGCCGCCGGGGCATTTCACGCATCCGGCTCAGTTTTCCCACGAACAGGTGCGGCGGGTGTTGATGGGCCTTACGGTGCAGGAACATCAGACGTCGCTCCAGCGCTGGATCGCGGGCGAATCACGACGGCTGCCCATGTTCCGCGATGCGGAGATCATGATCCTGGTGCCGCAATTGGTCGAAGCGTTGCGGTTAGCGCGGGAGAATGAGCGGGTCACCTACTATCTGAGCCAGCCTCAGACCTCGGTGAAACGTACTATCACGTCGGGCGGGCTCTATGTCCGGGGCACCGAACTCCATTTCATTTTGGGGAACTGGCAGACCGTCTACGGCATTCCGGCCTATGGGATGATCTACGATCGACGGTACCCGATGAATCCGATCATCTCGAAAGGGTTCGATTTGTTTTTCGACCTCGATCAGGCGCGGGTGCATCAATCCACCAGCATTTGGGATTGGCTCCTGGCCAACTCCAAAGATGAACTCGTGATCGACCTCGCCATCGTCTTTCCCGGCCAGCCTATCTGACCTCGCCGTCGCTAGTGACTCGTCTCTCGAAATGCTGCGTCATGTCTGCTAGTACGCTGCTCGCGGGCCTTCCGGTTGGTTTGCTGTGTCAGGAGGACGGGGGCTGGTGGAAGCGCGGCTCATCAAGAGAATCCGGCCTGTGTCGTCGCCTTGCGAGGTATAGGCCAGCGTGACTTCCGCGATTTTATAATCGTACTGAGTCTCCGCCAAGCGCGTTTGCGCCGCGGTGAGCGCCACCTCCGACTGCGTCACTTCCACCACCGTTCCCAATCCGAGCTTATAGCGCTGTTTGGAGAGTTGGAGCGCTTCCTGTGCCGTCCTGACCTGCTCTTCCGCCAGGGTGATCTGTTGCGCGAAGGTGAGGGTGTCGAGATAGGCATTGGTCACCTGCTGGGTCAACGCCTGTTCGATGTTGCTGGTCGCCGCGGAGGCGGCCTGCCGGTTGGCGTTAGCCTCCACCACCTGGTTTTCGATCAGGAATCCCGTGAACAGCGGCATGGAAACCATGGCACCCGCCATCCACCATCCCCCGGTCTGCTGGTTCTGACGCGGATCAAAGGGATCGAAGGTGCCGCCGCTGGCAATCGCCGAGACGGTGGGCATGTACTGGCGTTTGGTTGCGGTCAGTCGCGCATCAGCGGAAGCAGTCTGTTCCTTCGCTCGCTTCACCTCCGGATGCGAGAGGCTTTCGTTGATCAGGGTCTCCAGCGTTTTCTGCGGACGCACGGCCACTGAAATATCCTCCAGTACGTAGTCGTCGGCTCCGGCAATGCCCATCGTCCGGTTCAGATCGGCAAAGCTCCCTTTCAGGTCGTTCCGGCTTCGTACCAAAAGCGATTGCGCATTGACCAGCTCCACATGGGCGAGGTCGAAATCGAGCTTGGATTTCAATTGTTGGCGATAGAGGGTTTCGATCTGCCCGGCGATGATCCCGCGTTCCCGCACCGTCTCTTCCGCAATCTGCACCAACCGATGCCGCTTCAGGCTGTTCAGATAGGCCCGCTGCACATAGAGCAGCACCAACGCTCGCCTGGCGCTGACATCCTGTCCCTGCGCGCGTTCGGCCAGCTTGCTCGATTCCACCAAATTGCTCGTGTAACCGAAGTCGTAGATGCGTTGGTTGGCGATCACGCCGCCGGTAAAAGTGGTCTGGTTTTCGCGCAACAATCCGCCGCCGATCAGGAAGCGCGGATTGCTGACCCCGGCGCCAGCGACCGTGTTGGCATTCGCATAGACCTGGGGATAGTACAACGAGCGGGCCTGTTCGGTGCGCGCTTCCGATGCCTTCAAATTGGCCTGGCCTTCGATCAGCATCGGGTGATTCTTCACGGCAATCTCCACGGCCTGTTGCACGCCGAGAAAACTGCCTCGGGACAATGATATTGGCTGCTCCGTCTCGGCTGCGCGTGCGAGCGGGGATGCTGCCAACGACAACGCAGCCAGCATCATGACTGTTGTGTGAGGCCATAGATGTCTCATGGGCGATCTCCCTGTTTCTGAGGAGTTCCGTTCGATGCCGGCGCGGCTGTCGGCAGGGGCGGCGTGCCCCCCGGCGCGCGCCGTTCAAATTTCTGCTGAGACAGTTTGGCGTCCGGCAGGTTGAACGGCGAGGCCACGACCGGCATGCCTTCCAGCAACCGCCGCTTGCCCACCGCGACCACATCTTCGTCGCCTCGTAACCCGGAGGTGATTTCGATCCATCGGCCGTCGCTGATGCCGGTCTGGACCGCGACCGGCTTGGCCTTGCCTTCTTCGATGATAAAGACCGACTTTCCTTTGGGTGTGCTGATCACCGCCTGCGGCGGAACGACGAGGGCCTGCGGAATCTCGCGCAGGCCGAGCGCCACCTCAGCGAACGTGCCGGGACGAAGCGCATGGTCTGCGTTGGGCAAATCGATTTCGATTAAGAGGCTGCGTGTCGCCGGATCGAGCGCCATGGTGGAACGCGTCACGACACCGGTAAACGAGCGGCTCGGCAGTTCGGTCACCTTGATGGTTGCCGTGGTTTTGCCGGGAACGATCCACGGGCTGTCATCCTGCGGCACGTTGGCATAGATGCGGACGGTGTTGAGATCCATGATCGTAAAGAGTGGAATCGCGCTGGTCGCCGAGGAGGTGGCGATTTGAATCAGCGAGCCGGGATCGGCGAATCGCGCAGTGACGATGCCGTCGTAGGGCGCGCGAACTTTGGTGTAGTCGCGCATAACGACGCGCTGTTCCATGAGATGCCGGGCGCCTTGATAGGTGGCTTCGGCCACATCCACGTCCTGCTTGGCGATGACGTCCGGCGATTCTTTCCACACCTTGGCGAGCCGCTCATAGGTCAGCTTTTTGATTTTGTAATCCGACACCGCCTGCTGGTATTGCTCTTCCACTTCCGGCGCATCGATCACGGCCACGATTTGATTCTTCTTCACGGCATCGCCCTTGTCCGGCCCGATCCATTTCAGGTAGCCGGAGACCTTGGCGTAAAGTGTTGTTTGATAGAGCGGAGACACGTTGGCGGGAAGCTTGACGGTGTACACAAGGTCGCGTTTGGTCGGCTTCGTCACCTGGACATCGACCGGCGCACTATCCGGCACAGCCAGCGTATCCTCGGATGGCGGAGGTGCGGTGGCCGCTGCGGGTGATGCAGGGGGAACCGGTTGGCCGACTTCGTGAATGTCGCGCCAATAGAGCAGGCCCCCGATGATCAGCACGAGCACAATCGCCATTGCGACCCAGCGGGTTTTCCGACGCGTGGCCCTGACGGGACGGAGAGTCGTTGACGTTTCGTCCATTAAATGTCCTCCGGAGTCGCGGGAGCGGTGGTCGAGATGGGCGCACGTTCCCGTCGGATCAGTACCAGGCTGTGCATCACGGGCACGACCAGCAGTGTCATGATCGTGCTGACTGCCAATCCGCCGACCACCGCGCGGGCCAGGGGCACCATCGTTTCATTACCTTCGCCGAAGCCGAGTGCAAGCGGCAGCAGGCCTAGAATCGTCGCGAGGGCCGTCATGAGAATGGGCCGGATGCGCCGGCGGCCGGCTTCGATCACGGCATGTTCGGCAGTTGATCCATTGCGCACCATGCGGTTGGCAAAATCGACCAGCAGAATACTGTTCGATACCACGATGCCCATCATCATGAGCGTGCCGATCATCGATTCCACATTCACCGACGTGTTCGTCAGATGCAGGGTCAGCACCGTGCCGATCCAGCCGAGAGGCACGGCCACCAGAATGATGAGCGGATCGATGAACGAACGAAACAGGGCGACCATCACGAGGTAAATCAGCACCACGGCCAATGGCAGGGCAAGCGCGAAATTCTGAATCGCCCCCCGCATGTTGGCCACTTCGCCGCGCAGTTGTACGGTGACGTCTTTCGGCAGCTGGATGCCGGCCAGCACCTGTTCGATGTCTTTGGCGACGTGGCCGAGGTCGTTCCCGACCGGGGTGACCAATACGTTGATCAAGCGCGAGAGGTCGTAATGGTCCACCGAATCGGGACCGGTCTTGAACTTGAGCTGGGCCAGGTCGCGCAGCAGCACGGGCGGCCCACGCCGGTCATCGCCGGAGGCGTAATAGCCACTCGTGAGCTCCATCTGCCGCCCGGCGAACGGCGTGTTTTGCAGCGCGAGCGTTGAGCCTTGCATGCCGCCCCCTGTGAGGCTGGAGGTCGGCAGCAGGGGCGTGCGTGCGCCGATGATCGGAATGTTCAGCAGATCTTCTGTCGTGGTGAGTGATTGCTCCGGGTACTGCGCCAGCAGGAAATACCCGTTGGCGGTTTTGGGGTCCAGCCAGTAATTCGGCGAGAGTGCTAAATTTGAGCTGATACCGGTGATCACGTCCACGACGACACGATTCTGATTGATCCCGTAGTAGGCGGCTTTGGTGCGATCCACATCGATATGTAGCTCGGGGTAACTCTTGCCCTGCTTGATGCGTACATCGACCGTGTCGGGCACCTGGGCAATCTGTTGCTGGATCTGTTCCGCCACCGGCCTGATTACGTCGAGGTTCGGCCCTTTGACCTGAATGTCGATCGGCGCCTTCAGGCCGAAGTTCAAGACGTCGCTGATGATACCGCCGGTTCGAAACGCGACCTCCACGCCAGGCAGCGAAGCCTTGAGCTTACTGCGCAAGAGCGCAATGTAATCTTCTGTATGGCCTTCGTGGCCCGTGATCAGATTCACGAGCACGAACGCGGTATGGTTACCGGTGTTCGGCGCAAACCGTGCGGCATCACCGAAATAGAGGCCGGTGTTCGAGATCACTTCCTCCAAATCCGTTTTCGGAATCGTGTCGTGCACCAGTTGTTCGATCTGCGCCACGATGGCCGTGGTCTTTTCAATTCGCGATCCTTCCGGAGCGGTGACCAGCATGGTGAAGTTCCCCGCGTCGACCTTCGGGAAGAATTCGGTGTGGAGCCGCGGAATCAAAAACGCACCGGTGCCGAGGAGCGCGAGGGCGGCGATCCCGATCACTATCGGTTTGAACCGCAAACCGCTCCTCAGCAGTGGTTCGTAGATGGCGAGCACATAGCGGAACCAGCCCTCGTCGGCCGAGGCGTCATGTTCGGGAGACTTGCCGTGCCCGGTCTGATAGAGCCAGGCCAGGACGACCGGCGTCACCGACATGGAGACCACATAGTCGGCCAGCATGGCAAAGGCGACCGTCATGGCCAGCGGCACGAACAGGTACTTGATGATGCCGGTAAAAAACATAATCGGCAGGTACACGATCAGGATGCACACCGTCGCGACGAGAATCGGGAGTGTCAGCTCCATCGCGCTGTCTTCCGCCGCCGAGCGGCCGTCCTTGCCCATTTCCAAATGCCGATGCAGGTTTTCCTGCACCACAATGTTGTTGTCCAGCAGGGTGCCGATCACCAACGCTAATCCGCCCAAGGTCATGATGTTTACGCTTTGACCGGTGAGGTAGAGCGCGACCAACGCGACGGTGAGCGAGAGGGGAATGGCCAGGCCGACCACCAGTGCGGCTTTCACGCTCGCGAGGAAAATGAAAATCATCAACCCGGCCAGTCCCGCGCCAAGCAACCCCTCTTTTTGCAGATTGGCGATGGATTGGCGAATGTAGAGCGACTGGTCGTAGAGAAACTTCACGGCCGTCCCGGCGGGAATCTCGGTGAGTGTGTGCAGTTTGGCGCGAATGCCATCCGTGACTTCCAGCGTGTTGGCGCCTTCCTGTCTGGTGATGGGAATATAGGTCGCCTCGCGGCCATTCACGCGCACGATGGAGGTCTGTACGGCGGCACTGTCGGCGGCAGTGCCGATGTCACGAATCAAAACCGGCGTGCCGTTGATGATTTTGATCGGCAAGTCGTTGATCTTCTCCACTACGTCCACGAGGCTGTTGGAGTACACGTAGTAGTCGAGGTCGCCGATCTTGATATCGCCAGCCGGGATGATGGCGCTTTGCTGGTTGAGTGCATTGACGACGTCGGAGGGTGAAATGCCCCGCGCGAGGAGTCGTTGCTGATCGAGAAACACAGTGATCTGCCGGACCTTGCCGCCAAGCGGAGGGCCGAAGGAAATTCCGGGAATGGTGGCGATCTGCTGACGCACATTAAAGTAGGCCAGGTCGCGAATTTCCTTGGGCCCGAGTGTATCGCTGGCAATGGAGAGGTAGCCGACCGGCAGACTGGAGACGCCGAACTTATAGACCGAAGGCGGGTACACCCCGGGCGGCAGCAGGCGAATGATGCTATAGGCGAGGCTGGTCAACTCGGATTGCGCCGCATCGATGCCGTAGTCCGGCTGAAAGAAGACCTTGATGTAGCTCATGCCGGCGAGCGATTGTGACTCGATATGTTCGACATAACTCGCTTCCACAAACCGCTGTTCCATCTTGAGGGTGATCGCCCCTTCCATCTCGCTCGGGCTCATGCCGCGATAGAAGGTCGTGACCAGAATCGAGGGCAGCTTGATTTCGGGAAAGATGTCCACGCGCATCTTCTGATACGACACGCCGCCAAGAATCAATGCGATCATGCAGAGCGCGAAGACGGCGTAAGGATTCTTGAGCGCGGCGCGGGTCAACATTGGGCGGCCATTCGTTGCGTGCAGTTATGTTCCAGCCAGAATTTCCAGATGTGGAGGGATAGGGTCACGAGGTCGTCGAACTGTCCGGGTTTCACCACATAGCCGTTGGCGCCGGCCTGGTAGCAGGCACGGACATCCAAGGCATCGTCGGAGCTGGTCAGGATCACCACCGGAATATGCGCCACGCGCGCATCCTGTTTCAGTTGCTTCAGGATCTCCACGCCTCGTTCGCCCCGCAATTTGAGATCGAGCAGAATCAATGCCGGCTCATCATTCTGTAAGTGATCATTAAGATATGCGGTGGCCACGCGGCTGTTTTCAGCGATATCCAGGCGGCCACTGTAGCCGGCCTGGGTGAGCGCCTGGCGAAACAATTCACATTCGCCGGGGCTGTCATCAATCAACAGAATGGAGGAAGCGTTTGGCATGTTCAGTAGTAAAGCAGGGAATATGCCGGATGCACCATGAAGAGTTGGCGGTGGATGAATAGTGTTAAGTATGAATGAGTTGCGATGTACGTCTTGCGCAAAGGAGGAGGGGGGAGGCGCGCTCGACGCGGGGATGCTTAGGGAGAAATTCCAGAGTGGAGAAGGAAAAATTCCAGAGGATGGTTAGCCCGTGAATCAGATCCAACGCCTAGTCGCGGGTGGCGTCTCATTTGATCGGTCGCGTACTTACCATGTTCAGTGTGGAGTCGATGGCGTCGGCTATGGCAGGCATGACAGGTTTTGGCTGGGTGGCCGATGCAATTGGTCCCGCTGCGAGTATGATGGATCTGGGCCTCGTGTTGCTACTCACTGCGGCGGTGGCGCTGCCTTGTGCTCGCTGGGCCTGTCCAATTCCTGTAGCGCAAGCATCATGACTCGTGCGAGAGGAAGGACGATGCGTGGAACAATTCTTGGCGCCTTCCATTCCGCTTGATCCTTCTCCTGCGGCAAACGTTTATACTGAGGTATGGCTCAAGCCCATCGGTGGCTGCTCACACGCGACTTCAGTCTGATGTGGTGGAGCCAGGTGTTGTCTCAGGTGGCTGAAGGCATCAGTAAGCTGGCCTTACTGTGGTTCGTCTATGCCGTGACCGGATCGCCGCTGAAGACGACCGTTATCGGCCTTCTCCAAACGCTGCCGCCGATTCTGTTCGGGCCATTCATCGGGGTCATTGTCGATCGCCTTCCCAAGAAAGCCATTCTCATCGGGAGCGATGTCGCGCGAGGGTTGTTGATCGGCCTGATTCCTTGCCTGGTATCGATTGAAAATTTCACCGTTGGATCACTCTACGTATTGACCTTCCTCTTTGGTGTCGCCACGGCCGTCTTTGTGCCGACACTGTCGTCGGCCGTTCCCTTCATGGTCGCCCGCCCGCAATTTACGGCGGCGAATGCGCTCCTGCAGAGCACGACCAGCCTCGGCATTATTATCGGACCGGCCGTGAGCGGACTTGGGATTGCCTTTTCCGGATCGCAGGATGTGCTCTGCCTGAATGCGCTGACCTACTTCGCATCCGCTGCCTGCCTGTTGCCGATCCGGTTGCGGGCGACGGAAGAGGTGGCGGATGCTGGCGTCGGTTGGAAACCTTTCATCCGACATCTGCTCGAAGGCCTGCGATATGCGTTTCTGACCCATCGCACGTTACTAATCCTGATCGTCCTCGCGTCGATCTACACATTCGGTAGCGGTGCTTTCACCACACTGTTTCCTGTATTCGGGCGCCAATTGCTGGGTCTCGGCCCGGTCGAAGTCGGATATCTCTGGTCGTGGTTAGGCGTGGGGTTGCTGTTGTCATCGCTGGGGCTGATCCGACTGAGTGAGTGGGATCTCAATCGGCGCCTCGTCGCGATCACGGTCTCCTGCGTGCTCGCGGGACTAGCCCTGGTCGGCCTGACATGGACGAATGATTTTCGCATAGCTGCTGTCTGTGTGACCTGTATCGGAATCGGCTTCGGTGCCTGGACTCCCATTGCCTGGGGCATTATTCAGGAACTTGCTCCATCGGGCATGGTGGGCCGCGTGATGGCGGTCTACACTGCCATGGCGACCGCCACCTCTATGGCCGGCATGAGCGTGTTCGGGTGGATGACGGAATCGTTCGGATCAGTCGCCAGCATGATCGGCATCGGCGGGGTGATTTTCCTTTTGGCTATGGGCACGGCCTGGTTTGGGCAGAGGATTGGTGATGCAAAAATGGCAGAGGCGGGAAAGGAAGTGTAAGTAGCACAGGTTACTCCGATCCCGCCTCATGCACAATGGTCTCAGTGCTCTTTGATTGCCATCACCCGCTCAATAGACACTCCCAAGGTATGCTCTGGAGTGGAAGATCAGGGTGACCATGCAGGTCTTCCTCTAATCTCGGACAGGACAAGCCTCCCACGGTTTCGGAAAGAAGTCTGAGACATGCTGCCGACGGCGTTTGCGTCTCCTTCAGCCCCACCGTATTCCTGAGTAAGTCAACCTTCCAACTGTTGCGGTTTCGTTGTTGGCCTTTTGAACTTCCTGTTTGCAGAGAGAGTATTCAGTAGTGAGCTAGAGAGTAATGCCGTAGCTTTCGTTGAAGAACGCGGCCGTAATGTATGCCTCACTGGGGTAACCAAAGCCTTGGTCGCCCCAGCCGGTTCCCCAACTGTTGCGAACGATGAATCGGCCGTCGGTGCGATATCCAACCAGGCAGACGCAATGGCCTCCCCGCACGGTGTTTGACTGGAAGTTGTCAATCTTACCCTGTGTCTGCGACGCATGATCCCAGGAGGCATCGACATTCAGCGCCACGAGGACGGGCCCGTTGGATGCGAGCCAGGCTCGCCATTGAGTGAAATTCTTCAGCATATTGACGTAGTTCGCACATTTGCGCGTTGAGGCGGCGGCGTAAAATGTATTCTCGCTTCCCGTGTACATCTTCGTTTGCAGGTTAAACGGAAGCAACGAATCCAGCACCACCCCGTACTTGCGGCAGATATCCAATGCGGCTTTCAGACTCGTGCCTGCCTCCTCGATAAAGGTTTCCGGTCGGGTAATAAATTCATCGGTTTCTTTCGAAGCCATCCAGGTGAAGCGTGGAGAGAGCAGCTCATTCTGTGCCAGTTTGCCGGCTTTCACTAAGTGGTAGCGCATGACCCCGTCGGTCGAACCCCATCCTACACAAGACCCCGTCGACCCCTGATCACCGATCTTCCACCAGGCGGCCCGCAAGTCCTTGCTAGGGGGAGGAGCCGCTACTGCACCCAGCATTCCGGCATGTACGGCATTCTCAAATTTCCAGTCTCTCTCGGTGTTGCGGGACGGAACGACATTGCAGATGCGATGCGTTTGCCGTGCGGAAGTCTTCTTTGTGGCCATGGCAGTTGTCCTCCTGAAATTAATGATAACCGATTGAGAGCTGTACCCTTTTCGCGGGAGTTCACGTGCACTGAACCCGGGCAAGAGTTGAAACGATGGCGCGAGTCGTACTCTTACTTACAAATATGCAAATTCTCTCTTGTCCTGCTGCGCCGGGTCTTTAGAACTGTATCGGCACTGCCAGTCCCAAAGGCGGTTTCATTGACAGTGAGCGGGCACTCGCATCTCGTGAGTTCTCAACTTCTCATGGTAAAGCCCATCCGGACGATGATGAGAGTGCCTGGCAACGGAATACGCTTTGCCTGAGAATAACTACGGAGCCCAGCTCACGTCCAACTACGTTCAGAAGTAAGCAAAACTCCTGCCGTCTCTGCTGGTTGTGATTTCAGGCTATTTGAGAGGTGCCTGCAACTCGCAACCCGTTTCCGAGTATCAAAAGCGATACTGTCCCGTATCCATGTAGATACTCAGACGTCTCGATTGCATTGACTGGATTGGATTCGGGAGCAACACCACCATGGGAAAGTGAGTACTACGGCTGGATTCCGGCACTCCGTCGACTAGCTGTGATCCTCCTGTCCAGGGCTTCTCCTAGTCCATCGGTTCGCCGGGCAGGGGTATGCTCAATTGTAATGGGTCCGTCGTAAGGACATCTTGCGAAAAATCCGATCAACAGGAGGGGCGAACATGTCAAAGTTTTTCATCCATGCACTAATCGTCTTGGCGGTAGTCGGGTCGAGTGGTCAGTTCGCCGGGGCTGATGAAGGATCCGCGAAAAGCCATCACCAGCATTTACAGGGTGTCGTCATCGACAAAGCGGGAACACTTGCGGTGAAAGTCCCCAGCGGCAGCACCTATCAACTCAATGAGAACCGTTCTGAGCGCCATGGCCATGCCATGCCCAAGGTAGGAGAGGAAGTGACGGTCGTGATCGATGAAAACAATATGGTGCTCGAAGTGCATCCGAAGGGGACGGAAGGGAAGCATCGGTTTGTGACCGGCGAAGTCGTCTCCATCGGAGTCATGCAACACGAGATCACGTTGAAGACAGCCAAAGGGGAACAAAAGTTTGCGATGGAGAAGCAGGACCTGTCGTCCTCCATCAAGGATGGCACGCGGGTCCGGGCCGAGTTGAACGAAGCCGGGAGCATCATCGACGTCCATCCCGAGAAATCCGGCGCGGGTCATTAAGGCGCGAAAGGGTAATTATCGGAATGCTGCTCTAAGATTCTTTGCACTAGAGGCGAGGTTGTCGGATTGGAAGGGGTTACTTTTCTAATCCGGCAGCTGAGCTCTGCTTCTCCTCAAAGGTGCCCGTGCCGCAGCCTAAACCTCCATACATCATCCCGAAGAAGCCACAGTAAGCTCCAGCTTTGAAGGCCCAGTCTCGACGCGTGGCCTGCTCGATCCGGCCGTCATGAACAAGAAATGAAACATATTGCGTGCCGACCGGAACCATCGCCGGCAGGGGGACAATGACGAGATACAACACCATCCCGGACCATCGTAGGCCGCCGGTCTTGTAGATCCATTCTTCTTTTCCGTCCTCGCGGGATTCGATATGGTCCGGCTCACCCCATTGCGTTCGGAGCTCTTTGGCCGTCTTGAGATCTGTTTCCGTCCCTGCTTTGGGTAGGTCGATTGCGCCTCTGGCCTGGTCGATCTTCGGGTGGTCGCTGGATTCGGTGCGGGTGCCGAGCGTCCAGGCGCCGAGTCCGACGCAACCGTGGAGCGCGAAGACCGCGGTGATGGAGAGTATCGTGGAGAAAGTTTGCCGCATACAATGGTCCTTTCTTGAACAAGTCAGGATCGAACCTTACTCAGATAGCCGTCGCAATACAATGCGGGCACATTCCCGTCCCCCTCCCAAGGTAGGATACCGCTTGCCCTGCCGGCTAGGTAGGATCCGCCCACACGGAGGTTGTGGTGGCGCCTCGTCGGTATGTTCGGACCTACTACCGGTTTCCCCTCAACTATCCTGTCATTTTCGGCGGAGCGCCTTTTGTCGGCGAAGGTGTCCTGAGCAACCTATCATTGAAGGGCTGCTCGGTGACCTGCGATCGGGAGGTGCTTTGTGGCAGTGAGGTACGAGTGAGTATGCTCCTGAATCATGAGCCGCCGGCCCTGCCGGTTGAGCTGGGCACCATTAAGTGGGTGAAGGGCAATCAATTCGGCGTGGAGTTTGTGCGCGTGCCGGTTGAGACTCAACAGCGACTGAATCATCGATTGCGAATTGAATTGATTGAATGGCTGGAGCAACGCCATCGCCACAGTCACTCTTCAGACTCGCCTCGCCAGGATAATTAGCCGTTCCTCACCCTTCAGATGTGAATCCTTCCGTCTTATTTCAGTACGACATCCGGTTCGCCGGTTTCCGATTCACCAACATCTGCCATTGGGTAAGGGGGTTACCGTCGCGTCTTCACCCTCGCGGCCGGTTCTGGAGCATCGACAAACCGGATGGTGGTGTATCACGGGACATTCCTGTACACTACGCGCCTTAGTAGAAGGTACGGCGCCTCGTGCGCAAGGGCGCTCTGTTTTCTAGAGAGCCAATTCATCGCTCGCCGATGGAGCCTATGGCTTCCGATCCGCTCCCGTCAGATCCGATACCACCGAATCAGGCCCCTCCGGGGGCGCTTACCTGGTGGTCCCGACTTGCCGAATGGAATCCCACGCTGCTGACGGTGGCCGCACTCGCGGTGGCGACCGGGTTACGCATGGCCCTGACGCCCATATGGGGATCAGGATATACCTTCATCACCTACTACCCCGCCATTATGTTCATTTCGGTGGCCAATGGCTGGCGCCATGGCATCGGCGCGACGCTGATGTCGTCGGTGTTGTCGGCCGTCCTCTTTTTCAAGGAGGAATCCACGCCTCGTGAACAAGAAATGGCCCTGGCGCTGTTCATCGCGGCCAACCTCATTATCGTCTCCTTGTCTGAAGCCGTGACGCGGGCACGTCTTCGCGCGCAGGCGGAGACATCAATGGTGCGCGCCGAGGAACATCAGTTGCGTTTGGAAATGGAAGCGCGAGCCAAGGCGGAAGAGCGGGTGCGGGCCAGCGAGCGGCAGATGCAGTTTGTGACGGACCATGCGCCGGTGCTCATCGCTCAGTGCGGTACCGATGGCCGGTACCGGTTTGTGAATCAGCAATATGCCGCGCTCCTGGGACGGACACCCGAAGATCTCGTCGGTCGCCATCCTCGAGATGTGTTGAGACCCGAAGCCTACAAGCATGCGGCGCCGTTCATGAAAGAGGCGCTCTCCGGGCGGCGGGTGAAGTTTGATCAGCATTTACCAGGCTCGGCTTCTGCGGGACGCTTGCTGCAAGTCGCTTACGCGCCGGAGTTCGACGAGCGTGGAGCCGTGACGGGGTTCATTGCGGCCATCAGCGACATTACCGAGCGCAAGCAGGCCGAGCAGGCAAGGGCCACGCTGGCCGCCATCGTCGAATCCTCGGAGGATGCCATCGTCAGCAAAGACCTGAACGGGGTCATTACCAGCTGGAATCGAGGGGCCGAACGATTGTACGGGTACAGCCGGCAAGAAGCGGTCGGCCGATCGGTGACATTGGTGATCCCTGAAGAACGGCTCGACGGAGAGGCGCCTATTCTCGAGCAGATCAGGCGAGGGGAGGCCGTTCCGCAATATGAAACGGTGCGGCGGCGCAAGGACGGCACGCTCATTGATATTGCCCTGACGGTGTCGGCCATACGCAACGACGAGGGACAGATCGTCGGGGTCTCAAAAGTTGCCCATGACATCACTGAGCGCAAGCGGGCCGAGGCCGCATTGCGTGAGAGCGAGGAACGGCTGCAGCTGTTTATTGAACATGCGCCGGCGGCCATTGCGATGTTTGATCGAGAGATGCGGTATGTGGCGGTGAGTCGGCGCTGGCTGGCCGATTATGGGTTACCGGAAGACATCCTTGGGCAGTCTCACTACGCTCTATTTCCCGAGGTGCCTGAGCGGTGGCGGGCAGCGCATCAGCAGGGACTGGCGGGTATCGTCGCACGGGCCGAAGAAGATTGTTTCGAACGAACAGACGGGACGGTGCGCTGGCTGCGGTGGGAGATCCGCCCCTGGCGTGACAAGGTCGGCGGCATCGGCGGCATCATCATTTTTGCCGAGGATATCACGGCGGGCAAGGTTGCCGAGGATGCGCTCCGGGAAAGCGAGGCGCAGCATCGGGCGACTTTCGATAACGCGGCGGTCGGCATTGCGCATGTGGGGCTTGACGGCCGGTGGCTACGATGCAATGACGCCCTGTGCGCTCTTACCGGATACTCCCGCGAAGAACTGCTGACCAAGACCTTTATGGAAATTACCCACCCCGACGATGTCGAACCCGATTGGTCTGCCGTCCGCCGGTTGGTGGCCGGCGAGATTGAGACCTTTTCCATCGAAAAGCGCTATATCCGGAAAGACGGTACGCCGATCTGGGGGCATCTGACCGTGTCGTTATTGCGCGACGCGCAGGGCCGCGCGGAACATTTCATTTCGATCGTTCAGAACATCCAGAGCCGTAAAGAAGCGCAAGCACAATTGCGGCAGTTCGCCGACGATCTGGAGCGGCGTGTCGAAGAGCGGACCAGAGAACTGGCCGACTCGCAGGACAAACTGAGAGCGCTGACGACCGACTTGAATCTGACGGAGCATCGCATCCGGAAACAACTTGCGACTGATCTGCACGACTATCTCGCGCAGCTCCTGGTTCTAAGTCGTCTTAAGCTGGGACAGGCCAAATTGGAAGACGTCACGCCTGCGGCGGCGCAGGCGATGACGGAGGTCCAAGAGGTCATGGATCAAGCACTGGCCTATACACGGACCCTGGTGGCACAACTCAGTCCGCCCATTTTGAATGAATTCGGGCTCCTCATGGCCTTGCGGTGGTTGGCCGACCAAATGCAGCGTCAGCTCACCGTGTCATTGGACTTGGAGACTGAGGTGTTGCCGTTATCCGAAGAACAGTCGGTGCTGCTGTTCCAATCGGTCCGCGAACTGCTGATGAATATTGTAAAACACGCGGGCACGGCTGAGGCTCGAATTGCGGTGTCCCAGTCCGGAGGGGTCCTTCGCATCACCGTCTCGGATCCGGGAACCGGCTACGATCCAGTAGCGGCGGAAGCGAGACTAGAGCCGGGTTTCGGGATTTTCAGCATTCGCGAACGCATGAAGGCACTTGGTGGAGGCTTCGAAATGCATTCCGCTCCAGGGGAGGGGACGACGGCCATTCTGCAGTTGCCGCTCGAGCATCAGGGCGGCATGCCTGCGGAGCGGACCGGCCAACCTGGAGTGGGGAGCGAGCCTGATGAGGCGGTATCGGGACCAATCGAACCGGGATTGTCGGAATTGGTTCGCGGTCCCTCACTTCATTCGTCTCCGAAGATCCGGGTCTTGCTGGTGGATGATCATCAGATGTTGCGCCAGGGCCTTCGAACGATTGTGAACGGACATCCACGGCTGGAGGTCGTCGGCGAGGCTGGCGATGGTTTGGAAGCCATCGAATTGGCCCGTGTCTTTAAGCCGGACGTCGTGGTGATGGATGTCAATATGCCCCGGTGCGATGGGGTCATGGCGACGAAGCGCATCAAGGAAGAATTCCCGGAGATGAAAATCCTGGCGCTCTCCATGCACAACTCTCCTGACATCGTGGAGCGTATGAGACAGGCGGGAGCCTGGGGGTATCTTACCAAGGAGAGCGCCGGGGGCCAGCTGTGCCGGGCAATCGTCGAAGCGACAAAAAGTGAGTCGTAACCGGGGAGATGAGTAGGCTAGCGTGATGCTGTCAGCACGAGTGAACGGGGAACGCGCCTCGTAGTTAGTGGGTGGTCTTGTCCTGCATCAATTCTTGCGCAATGACGTCGAAGATTTTGTCGGCGACCAGTTCTTTGGGAAGGAAGGCGTTTGCACCGACCGCGAGCAGTGCCCCCTCGACCTCTCTGCTGGTATGGCAGGACATGCCGATCACGACGGTCTCCGGCAATAGGGCTCGAATTCGGCGAGTCGCCTCAACCCCGTCCATTCGTGCCATGCCGACATCCATCAGGACCACGTGGGGCCGAAGGGTCTGCGCCATCTGTGCGGCGGCGATGCCATCGCCTGCTTCGCCGGTGACGCGAAAGCCCTGCCGCTTGTTCAAGATCGCTCGTAACGTGTCTCTCAACTGCAGATTGTCATCCACGACGAGAATGTCGATCACGAAGCACCTCCGTCGGTGAAGCTGAAAGCTGCAGGTTTCAGGCTAGCACAAGTCAAGAATTCCGCGAACGATATTGTGGAAGTTGCCCGATGATAGGTGGCCAGCCTCTCCTTGACGCACTTCCCGTCTCCGTGTAGGGTCGCACGAAACGCAGCGTTGGCGGGGAACCGAGACCTATGACGGTGGAAGTCTTGGCAGATCGGACATCGCAGGAGACTGTTGAGAGTCCAGAGGAGCAGGGGAGAACATGGGGACGAGTGAACAACGACCGGTGGTGGGAATTCTTGTCGGCGGAGGGCCGGCGCCTGGTATCAACAGCGTGATCGGAGCAGCGACGATCCGCAGCATCCTCGGCGGCTGCGAGGTCATCGGCATTCAGGACGGATTTAAGTGGATCATGGACGGCAACACGAGTAAGGTCCGTCGCTTGTCGATCGAGGACATCAGCCGCATCCACTTCAGCGGGGGCTCCTGTCTCGGCACGGCGCGCGCCAATCCCACGCAGAAGACCGAGCATCTCGATGCCTGCCTGGCGAGTCTCCAGAAGCTGGGTGTGACCAGGCTGATTACGATCGGCGGGGATGATACGGCGTTTTCTGCGCTGAAGTTGGAGCAACGGGCCAACGGACGGCTGCAAGTGGTGCATGTGCCCAAGACCATCGACAACGACCTCGATCTGCCGCACGGAATTCCCACGTTCGGATTCCAGACGGCCCGCCATATCGGCGTCGAGCTCGTCAAAAGTCTGATGGTCGATGCGGAGACCACCTCGCGTTGGTATTTCGTGGTGACGATGGGGCGCAAGGCGGGACACCTGGCCCTCGGAATCGGCAAAGCCGCCGGGGCGACCTTGACGATCATTCCCGAGGAGTTCCGCCACAAGCCCATTCGTCTGAAGACCCTGGTTGATATTCTGGTGGCGGCCTTCATCAAGCGGCTCGCGGCGGGCCGCTCCGACGGTGTGGCGGTCCTTGCGGAAGGGCTGGTCGAATTTCTCGACCAACAGGACTTGAACGGATTGGAGGATGTCGAGCGTGACCAGCACGGGCATGTGCGCCTGGCCGAGGTCAACTTCGGCGTCCTGTTGAAGCGAGCCGTGGAAAAGGAGCTGCGTACCTTCGGCGTGAAGACCACCATCGTTGAGAAAAACATCGGGTATGAACTGCGGTGCGCGGACCCGATTTCCTTCGATATGGAATATACGAGGGATCTCGGTTATTGCGCGGCGCAGTTTCTCCTGGACGGTGGGACTGCGGCGATGGTGTCGATCCAAAACGGCCGGTTTATACCGATCCCGTTCGGCGAGATTCTGGATCCTGCCACGGGCCGCACCCGCGTGCGCATGGTGGATATCGAGTCGGAGTCTTACACCATTGCTCGCCGATACATGATTCGACTCTCTCCCGAGGATCTGAGTCAGCCGCAAGAGGTGGTGCGTCTCGCGACCGCAGCAGGGCTGGCTTCGGACGATTTTCGCACGCGATTCGAGTATCTGATGGGGAAAGATGTGTAAGGCAGCGGTGCACCCGATCATCGGCCCACAGGGCTCAGAGATAGTTGAGTATGACACCTCGCGCGACGCCTGATACGGAAATCTCGCTCGCCTTTGAGAACCAACGCGCGGTGCTGTCGCCTTGGGGGGCCTCATTGCGCCGCTACTTTCTGGTGGAAGGCGGTGGCGGGGAACACGATCTGGTCTGGGGCTATTCGGGCGGCGCGCAAAAGAAGGGCGGGCAGGGCGATGTGCTGATTCCCTTTCCTGGACGAGTAGCGGAGGGGCGCTACTCGTTTGACGGGCAGACGTTGCAGCTCGAGCGAAACGATAAGGAAGGGCCGAATGCGATCCATGGCTTTGTCCGCACTTTGCCATGGTCTGTGCTGGAGCTCGACTCCAACCGGGTTGTCTTTGAGGTTCGTCTGAATGCTGCCGCTTATGGGCCGCGCGGCTATCCCTTCTCACTCGCGATTCGTGTCACGTATAGTCTGGATGCGCAGGGGCTGACCTGCATGTTCTCCGTGCTGAATGTCGGCCGGCAAGCGGCGCCGGTCGGGGTCGGCTTCCATCCCTACTTCACCGTCGGGACCCATCTCGTCGATGAGGCAGAGGCAAAAATTCCTGCCGCCGGGTACCTTGAGTTCAACGAGCGGCTTGCGCCGACCGGCAGGGTTATGCCGGTGAAGGGAACCGCGTTGGACTACCGGGACTTTCGCCTCGTCGGCGAACGCCGCTTCAACCACTGTTATGTTGAGTTGGATCGTGATGCGGCGGGAATGGCCACGGCGTCACTCCGCCATCAGGAGAGTGGCCGTCTCATTGAAGTGGTGATGGATCGCGCCTTTTCAGCGATCGTGGTCTACACCGGCGATGCGATCGCGGATGCCCCTCGCCGGGCTTTGGCGATTGAGCCGATGACCTGCGCAACGGATGCCTTCAACCACCCGGAATGGGGCTTAACACGACTGCTCCCGGATGAGACGTTTACCGGCCGCTACAGGGTGAGCAGCCACACGAGCTGACGAGTCCCGCCTCTGATTTCCATGGCTCCGTTCTCAGCATGGCCTCGAGACCCTGCTTTCACCGTTACGACGCAGTCGTCGATTCAATGATGCGAAAGCGTACCTCATCGACCTGGGTATAGGCCGACGTCTCTTCGCCTGCGAACAGCCCGCATCGATAGAGGCCGGTCGCCCATCCATCGGCCGGCCGTGGGAGGACGAAATAGCCGGATTGATCATTCGTGGACATGATGAGGTGGTCCTGCGCCACGGCTGCCTGCGCCCCGGCCAGCTCGGCGGTCTCTTTGAAACAGCGTGCGGTCAGCGGCACCTCATCGTACGAGGCGGTGACTAGGCTGAAGACCAGGTAGACGTCCTGTGTGCTGGTGAAGGTGATTCCCGGATCCAGCGGAATGAAGTCATGGGCGCCGGTGGGTGAATCATCCCGCATGACTTTCTTGGCCGGAATGACGAATCGGAACCAGGCAAAATCTGCATCCCGGCCGACCAGTGAAGCCGCTGCGTCTAATGTGTTCTGCGGCTTGAGGGCCTCAACGGCCTTGGCAGCCAATTCAGCCTCCGAGGAGCGCGTCGGAGCGGCGGACTTGGCAGGAGCAGCATGGGCCGCAGCTTCGGCTTCAGCCTCGACCTGCTTCGCAAATTCTGGAACGTGCGAACGAATCCTCTCCAGCCACTGCGTCAGCGCGGCTTTATTCAGTACCCGGGTTCCGGACGGGAGTTGAATTTCTTTCGTCGATTTTTCAAACTCCACCGTCGCGTCGTAGAGGGTTTTGAATTGGATGTAGGCGTCTTCCCAGCGTTCCAGCTCAACCAGGCATTGACCCATGCGAAACGCCGTGGTGGTGTGCTCTTCATCGGTCGGGTCAAACTCCGATCCCGTTTGTGATAGCGCGACCGCTTCTTTGCAGCGGCCAAGTCCCATAAGGATCAAGCTCAAGTGCCGACCCGCAAGTGGATCCATCGGATTGAGGCGCAAGAGTTCCCGATAGATCGGTTCAGCTTCCTGAAATCGCCCCGCCTCGAAGAGTCGATATCCCTCTGCACGAATCATCGACCAGTCGCGGAGTTGTTTCGGGCTGGCATCCGGCGTCATGACCGGGGCAAAGCGTCGGCCCCGCTCCGTCGACCCAAAGAACACGGTGAGCAGATTCTTGGCCGACAGGTCGAGCGGTGACCCAGGCGTGACCCGTTCCAACACGAAGTGGACGTCGCGTTCCGCGCCTTCGTAGTCCAGAAGATCAAAACGCGCCCGGGCCATCGCCAATCGCCAGTTGAGCATATCCGGCCCGAGTGTCACGGCCTGTTTATAGGCCTCGAACGATTCCTCTAGACGGTCAAGTTTCCGGAGCTCTCGCGCCAACCGCAAATGGATCAGGGGGTTGTCCGGATCAATAGCGGCAATGCGTTGCAGTTCCGTGACCGCCTCTTCAACCTGTCCGGATCGCACCAGCACGCTCCATTTGGCCCATCGCACATCCAGCGCGGCGGGAATACGCGCCAGGACGGTGTTGTAGGATTCAAGGGCGGCTTCGGTGTGCCGCGATGTGGCTAACATGTCGCCGCGGAGATGATAGAGCGCAAGGGACTGGGGATGGTCCTGGATGCCCTGCTCAAGAATGCCGAGGGCCAAATCTATTGTGCCCTGCTCCCAGGCCGTTTTGGCATGTTGGGCGACCTGGCTTTCCGAGCGGAGCGTCGACTCGCTTGCCAAGGCTACGGCTTGGGCCCCCATCACCATCAAAAAGAGATACGAGAATATTCTAAGGCGACGAGGCCAGGCATCTATCGCAGCGTCTCGAACGGAGCTAGTGACCCATCTCTGTATGATCATGGTGGGTGTCTCTCGTGACAATGAAGGGTACTTCCATCCTGGTCTTCGATTAGAGGCATGGTACGACCGAAGGATTCGCTTCCTCAGGAAGCGAGCAGGAAAGACTTTATCTTACTGTATGAATGCGCGTTTCTGCGAGGTCGCCAGCCTGGCTGTGTTCCAGCCGGCCACCGGATGCGTGACTGGACAGCGGCTGCCTCAGCCGACGAGTGTTATGAGGATCGTTGACGTCACAATAAAGAGGAGTCGAATCGGCTCACCGTACGTTGACGAACCGGCCTTGAGCCATGGCCCGCAGTTGGTTGATGTCCTCGCTCCGGGTGACGGACAACGGCACGGTGTGGGTGAGTTCTTCGATCAGGAGGTCGGTCGTTAACGGTTGCTTGTGGTGCAGCGCGCGATAGAGGGCGGCGACCACGGCCTGCTCGATTTCAGAGCCGCTGAATCCGTGGCTGGCGGTCACAATTTTGGAAAGATCGAATTTCGTGTTGTCTTGCTTCCGGAGGCCAAGGTGGATGTTCCAGATGGCGGCGCGTTCGCCCTCATCCGGCAGGTCGACAAAGAAGATTTCATCGAACCGGCCTTTGCGCAATAACTCGGGCGGCAGGGACGTGAGATTGTTCGCCGTCGCCACGACGAACACTTCCTGCTTCTTTTCCTGCAACCAGGTGAGGAAGGCGCCGAAAAGCCGTCGGCTCAGGCCCGCATCGGCATCACCGCTGCCGCCGCCCGTCGCCATCGCCTTTTCAATTTCATCGATCCAGAGCACGATCGGGGACAGTGACTCTGCCATTTCGATGGCCTTGCGGAAATTTTTCTCGGACTCGCCGATGAATTTGTCGAACAGCCGGCCTGCATCGAGCTTGAGGAGCGGGAGTTGCCATTCGCGGGCGATCGCTTTGGCGGCCAGCGATTTGCCGCAGCCGGGCACCCCCACCAGCATAATGCCGCGCGGCGGTGTCAGATTGAGGGCTTTGGCTTCCGCCGTGAACCCCACCTTCGCCCGCTCCAGCCAGGACTTCAAATTCACAAACCCGCCCAATTCGAACCGGTTGTCCTCCAGTGGATAATATTCCAGCAGGCCGCCATCCTTGATCGCCTGGACCTTGCGTGTGAGGATCGTTTGGACATCATCGGCGGAGAGGACGCCGTCTTCGACGATGCATTGAGTGATCACCTGGCGGGCCTGGTGGAGGGTCAGCCCTTGTAAGGCGCGGAGAATGGCATCACGTTCCTGTGCCGTGGGGCCAGTGCTTGTCGGCTTGGAGTCGGTCATGGAGTTGAGAAGGCTCTGCACGACGGTCGTCGACGTCGGGCGACGCGGCGAGGTTCTCGTCCCTAATGATTGCAGAACGCTCTGGAGCATGGCCTGCAACTCATTACGATCCGGCAATTGCAGGTCGAGCCGGACCGCGATCTGATCGATGTCGGGTGGCAGGGCAATCGGGTGGCCGGTCAACAGGCAGGTTGCGCGCGAGCGGCTGAAACGATGGCTGACCTCGCGCAGTTGGCGTGCTACGGCTGCATCCTGTAGGTGCGGCGCAAGATCCTTGAGCCAGAAGATGCCTTCGACGGTCAGCCCGTTGAGATGTTGAAGCACAGCCAGGGGAGTCGCCGTCAGTTTGCTGATCGTCTGTCCCTCGTCTTGTCTGGTGAGCCCTCTGGTGATCGACCATTCGAAGAGCGGCATCCGTTCCTGAGCTGCCACGGATTGCAGCAGGGCCAGGACCCGGTCTTCTTCCACGGTCTCAATGACGATGAGCGGGTGACAAGAGCGGATCAGGGTGCGGAGATCGTGTACGGTCGTTGTGAGGGCCATAGGAGTGACATGCTACCACGGGCCTCACACCTCACCAAGAAAAGGGGCGATTGTGGTGCACTGGTCGATCGCAGATGGAAGGTGGCAGGCACAGATCGGGAGACCCTGAAATGCCGGCTGTCCGGCTTAGGCGTCGTTCTCCGTGAGGCAGCGACCGAGGCCCTGTTGTTCGGCAAGGTGATAGGCGTAGTGGATGGCTGCCAAATTCGCGACCCGCTCTTCGGCTTCGTCGCGACTGTCCGCATAAATGATCTGCAGGCCGAATCGCGCGGTCAGTGAATCCAGGAAATCCACCATTCCGTTGCGGTGGTACTGCCCCAATCGTCCTCCGCCGCTGGGGTATTGGATCGTGCCTTCGATCAGCAGAAACCGGTGGGGGACGGTCAGCAGGGGTTCGAGTTCGCGGAGAAAACGTGGTCGGTTATCGGAGGGATTCGAGAAGATGGTGTTGAATTCTTCCACGCGGCGGCGCTCCACGCAAAAAATATCCGGTGCTTCCGCGATGGCATAGTCTCCGGCCGGGAGGGTTTGTGTGATGGTTCCGGCAATCCGCACGAGTCCCTTGAATTGATAGGGCAGAGTTTCGCGCGTATCGACCAGCAAATGGATGGCGGGCACCATGATTTTCGGATGACTGAAGCGGGTAACGTTCAGCATCGTTTGTGGTCCGCGCAGCTCCTGGCGCGGACGCGGGGCCGGTTGCGGGCGAGGCGGCGGAGAGGGGCGCGGAGGCGGGCTCGGCGCAGAGGGATGTTGTCTCCCGGCGTCGTAGCGGGCGCGTGCTGCCGGGTCGCTGAGGGTTTGATACGCCTGGTTGATCAGTTGGGTGCGGGCTTCGGCTTTGCGATGCAGCGTGGGCGAATGCACGAAGCGGTCGGGATGCCACACCTGCATATGCTCATGCCAGGCACGTTTGATCTCCGCCTCCGTCGCGTTGGAAGGAAGTTCCAGGATGGCGTAATAGTTGGTGGTGCGGTCCTGTTGCATAGTCAATCTCGTATGAATTGAAGAAGTGTAGCGGAGTACGACGGGAAACAGCTAGGTTGAAATGACCGTCGCGACGCAGGGAGTCTCGCAT